>NZ_JBMIRT010000057.1:0-259579 GCF_049195285.1 Ruegeria sp. MALMAid1280
CTATTGATACGACTTCCGGCTTTCAGCTATTCGCAAAGATAGCAGGATAGGTGTATCCAGTAAGTCGCTGGCTTTGGCCGTTCCAAATGTTTGCGACACATCCCAGTGACCAGCTGCATTGGGTTCAATCACTGGTATGCGCAAAAAATGACAATTTTGCACATCACCAGCACTATAACCGCAGCGCTAGGTGCTTTTGTCCAAGCTCAGGTTTCGCCGCGAAACTCTCCGAGGTATTCAGCGAGCTGCCCGACGATCAATTGTGCGTCTTCGGCAGAGACATCTTTTCCGCGAATGCGAATGCGTAGCTCTCCGGCGGAAACCTCGGCTACAATATCGCCCCCCCCAGACAGTGCGACGGGTGAAAGTCGTTGAACCTGCTGTGGCCGCCCGCCGCGCGTCTTGTCTTTCGCATGGGCAGGCGACGTCTTCAAAGCAGCTTCCAGCAAAGCCCATTCCGATTTCGGGTCCAGTTCCCCTACCCCGGCCAGCGCCTGCCGCAGTTTGGTCTGCGCACCGTCCCGCAACGCCGAAGCCAGTTTCAAGCCAGATTTCTCGGACAGGGCAATGGGATGTTGCAACAGGTCACCCAACGCCTCATGCACCATCGCAAAGCTGCGAACCTTGGACCGTTTGGCCTTGGACGCTGCCGCGAACAGAATGTCGACGGCGGCCTCGGTCGACGCGAACACGCCCTGCCCCGCAGCCAGCACCGCAATGCGACCGCGTTCATAAGGGCTGAGATTCGACCTGAGTTCGTTTTCCTCGACCATCGAGACATAGGCACCCTGACCGGAGCCCGCCTCGCGAATGAAAGCAGGGATATCCGCAAAACGCGGATCCGTTCCCGCAAGGCGCCGAAAAGCGTTCAGACGCCGAAATCCCGAGATCAACCCGTAGCTGTCTCCGTCCCGTGTCACCTCAATCGGGGTACGCAAGCCATGGACGCGCAGCGATTCCAACAGTTCGGACATGGCCTCTTCGTCTTCGACCATACGGTCACGGCGAATGAAATCCGCATTGATCTGATCCAGCGGCAAACGCTCCGCCACCAATCCCGCATCCTGTGCGTCGCGCCACCGGGCGGCATCCCCCTGGTCCTGCGCCAATGCAAGGCGATCCGTAACAGCGGTCATGCCGTTCAAAGTCGCAGCTTCTGCCGCGACCTGAGCAATCGGAGGCGTCGATGACTTAGTCTCAAACGGGCTGATCGAAGGTTTCGCGGCGAAACCGGCCTCAAGCTGTTCCAATTCTGACGTGTCCGGAGCGGTCAGTCTTCTGCGTTTAGCCATCTGCTTCTCCTCCCATCTGAGCGTCGCGCCACCAGCAGCCGATCAGAACCTGTTTGAATTCGGCGTAGGTGCGGTCAAATGTTTCCCGCCCCCTGACGTATGTATCCCGGTTAAAATCCCTGTAGTCAGCTTCATAGATGCCGTTGACCTGCTCACCGGCCTGCCCAACCAACGCGGTGTAGTCCTGCCGGTACGCATTCATGAAATCGCCGAAATAGGCCTGAATCACATTGGCCATATCTGTCTGCTGACTGGCATCGAACCGGGTAATGATCGCCCGCACTACATCCCATTCAAACTTAAGTTCGGGCAAACCCGCCGCCCGTTGCGCCGCGTTCTCACCGTCTTCAATGCTTGCGAAAGTGGTGTAGAGCATATCAAAGAACCGACCCGTCGAGTCAAATTCAAGGAATGACGCACCCAAGGGAACCAACAGAATATCCGCCGCCGCCAGCGCATTGATCGTTAGGTACCCAAGTGCAGGAGGCGTATCGAGGAATACGATGTCATAATCGTTCAGAACGCCCTCGTCATGCAGGAAATTGGTCAATCCGTCCCACAGTGGCCAGCTGCGCAAGCCCATGCGCCAGACTGGAATCTGAAATTCGGCCCAATACAGGTTCAGCTGGGCGCCAATCAGATCGATATTTGGCCAGTGCGTTTTCTGGATAACATCCCGGGGCAGGGTGTTCAGAGCCTCTTGCAGTGTTTCATCCAGAGGAATCTCTGGCTGGCCTGCCGCAACCCGGACCCGGTTCTCTTCCTGCACGGCCCGTGCATAATCCTTGGCTATCAGCGGGAACACCGTCTGCCATTCGTCGGCAACATTTCCCCCCAGGATAGAGGTCATCGACCCCTGACTGTCCAGATCGACGACCAGCACTTTGTACCCGTCCAGCGCGGCCGACATGGCCAGATGCGCGGCCGTCGACGTTTTGCCAACACCGCCTTTGAAATTGGCAACGGCCACAACTTTTGCCGGTAATCCTTCGGGCCGGTAGGGCAAATATTCTTTGGTGCTGACGCCCTCGGCAGCAAAGTACTTTCTGAGTGTGAGCACCTCTTCAAGCGTGAACCATTTCGAACCGGCCTCGCCCTCGCCTTGGGGCAGGTCCGGGTTGGCCTTTAACACCCGGCGCAAATGGGCCGGAGCTACCGGGATAAGGTATTTGGTGATTTCCCAAATCGAGAAACGGCGAAGTCGTTTCTCTCCATCCGGAGCATAACCGCGACGAGCCAGGTCTTCGCGTCCTTTGGCACAAAATGTAGCCGCTTTTGCGAATCGAGAGGTGCCGATAGGATCAGGCAGCTTTTCCGCTGCAAGCTCGGGGTCCAGATTCAAATAGGGCGGCAGGGGAGGTTGGGTAGATTTATTCACTGTCGATGCCTCAGATAATGTTCGCCTTATCGGCGTATATTGCCCAACATAGCGAACATTTAGCGTTGAGGCTATCCTTTGAAAGAAGGTTTTCCACAGAATACGGTATCCGCTTTGGGTTTCGCCACGAAACTAAAAGGAAAATGAACACGCGGACCAACAAAGAGTTTATTATTTTTAGAGGTTTTAGAATCTTTGCGCTATGAAAACCTAAATAAAACAATGTGTAAGCATGGTTTGGGGGCCTGAATACGGTACCAAAGGAACCCGATTCCGGTACCAAAGGAACCCGTACACAGGATGGAGGGTCCCGGTTATCGGGAAGAAGGGAGCCGATTCGCAGGGCTTTGAATTTTCAGCGAGTTTAGACCCTAAATCCGGACCTTCTGTTGGTGCGAGCTCGACGGCAGAGTCCATTTGAAGCGCATGTATGTATCAATCTTGTGGATAACTCGGGTAAATTTCACATGAGGTACCCGGATACGGGATTCCGGTCTTCCTGTATTTGGGTACCCAATTTGATTTGATCCGCAGGTACTTTTCATGTCAGAAATACGGAAAATGAGCAGTCAGGCAGAATCATGCCGGATACCCAATTGGATATGGATCAGCTCTCTGGTGCTTTGCGCCGGGAGACGGTCAAGAAAAACGTCGCCGCGATTCACATCAGCGGCAAGCTTACGTTGTTGCAGCGTAAGCTGTCCAACGTTCTGTTGCTGAATGCCTATGACGCACTGACCTCTGCGCCGACGCACACGATTGACGCACGAACCCTTGCGATGATGGTTGGGTACAACTCGAATGATTTTGACACGTTGCGCGCGAGCCTGCGGGCGTTGGCTGAAACCGTCGCAGAATGGGATATGCTGGACGAACAGGGGCGACAGGAATGGGGCGTGTCTTCGCTGCTCAGTTTTGCCAAGCTGAAGAACGGAATTTGCGAATATGCCTATTCTCCGGCTCTGGCGCAGAAATTGTATGATCCTAAAATCTATGCCCTGATCAACGTCCAGATTCAAAGGAACTTCAGTTCGGGCCATGGCCTGGCGCTTTATGAGAATTGCTATCGTTTCGTACGGACCGGCTCGACCGGATGGTGGGCGCTGGATGTGTTTCGCAAGCTCATGGGGGTGGATGGCAGCGACTACTACAGCAGCTTCAAGCACCTCAACGCGAAGATCATCAAGCCGGCCGTTGCCGAGGTGAACAAAAGTTCGGACATTCTGATCGAACCCGAGTTTCAAAAAAAGGGGCGCACCGTCACCGATATCCGCTTTCTGATCAAGGGGAACCCGCAAAAGGCGATGTTCGAAATCGACGACAGCGACGGCGTTCGCAATCTGCAGGTCTACAAGACGCTGCGCAAACAGGGGGTGTCGGACCGGCTTGCACGTCAATGGATTGCCGAACACGGCGAAGACTACGTGCAACAGAAGCTCGACTACGTCAGCGGGCAGGGTGACGTGAAGTCCACGGTCGGGTATCTGTCCGCGGCTTTGCGTGACGATTACCAGCCGCCGGAAAAGGAAGCACCGGCTGAACCCAGCCCCGAAGCCGTTGAAGCCGCGCGTGTACGAGAGGCCGAGAAGGCACTGGAAGATCAGGCCTATGCCGCGCGCTCAGCGGAGCGAGCGGAGCGGTCGCGCAAGTTGTCTATCGTCGAGGATCTGGTTTCGCGGCGAAACCCAACGCAGAGAGATGCTGACAAACGGTTGTTCCTGGCTGGGCTCGACAACGATTTGGACCGGGAACATTTCCGCGCTCATGGCTGGCGTTCGGGTTTGAACGCCAACGCTATATTTGATTTCTGGGAAGAACTTGAGCCGGACGCATTTTCCTGAACGTTTGAAAAAGGGGCTGCGAACAGCCCCTCAGAGCCTCAACGGTCTTTCATCGCCGACTTAAGCGCATCCGCGAATGCGCTGTTGTGCGCATTACCGTCGGATTTTGCGTGTTGCGCTCCTTTGGCTTTTGTGGCGCCAAAGCTCTTTTTTGGTCCACGATTGGCCCGATCCTCGCGTGCCGAGGCACCGCCATCTTTGCGCATTGTCAGGCCGATCCGTTTGCGGGGAACATCCACTTCGACCACGGTGACTTTGACAACTTGTCCGGTCTTGACCACCTCATGCGGGTCCTTGACGAACCTGTCGGCCAATTGGCTGACATGCACCAACCCGTCCTGATGCACGCCGATATCCACGAATGCCCCAAAGGCGGCGACATTGGTGACAGTACCTTCCAGAACCATACCCGGTTTCAGATCGGTGATCTCTTCGACGCCATCGGTGAACGAGGCGGTAACAAAACTCGGTCTTGGGTCGCGGCCGGGTTTCTCCAATTCGGCAAAGATGTCCCGTATGGTCGGCAGGCCAAATGTGTCGTTGACGAATTGCTCGGCTCGCAGCCCTTTCAAAGCGCCGTCATGGCCCATGATCTGCCGGATGTCGCGTCCGCAGGCGGAAACAACCCGACGCGCCACGTCATAGGCTTCGGGGTGAACCGAGGAGGCATCCAAAGGTTCCGAACCGTCGCGAATGCGCAAAAAACCCGCACATTGCTCATAAGCGCGGGGGCCAAGGCGGGCCACTTTCAGCAACTCCTTGCGCGATTGAAACGCGCCGTTCACGTCACGGTGCAGCACAATTGCTTCGGCAAGCCCGGGCCCCAGACCCGAGACATGAGAGAGCAGGGGGGCAGAAGCCGTATTCAGATCGACGCCGACCGCGTTCACCACGTCTTCGATCACCGAGGCGAGGGATTGCGACAGCCGGTGCTGATCCACGTCATGTTGATACTGGCCGACACCGATTGACTTCGGTTCGATCTTGACCAGTTCGGCCAGCGGATCCTGCAGCCGCCGGGCAATGGACACGGCCCCGCGCAAGGACACGTCGAGATCGGGAAACTCGCGCGCGGCCAGTTCCGAGGCGGAATAGACCGAGGCACCAGCTTCGGACACAACCACCTTGGTCGGAGCTTTAACGGTTTTGGGCAGCAGCTTCAGCGCGTCGGCCACCATCTTTTCGGTTTCGCGGCTGGCGGTGCCGTTGCCGATGGCAATCAGTTCGATCTTATGTGTGGCAATCAGGTTCAGAATGGTGGCCTGTGCACCGCGCATGTCATTCTTTGGCTGAAACGGGTAAAGTGTATCGGTTGCGACCACCTTCCCGGTGGCGTCAACAACGGCCGCTTTGACGCCGGTGCGAATTCCGGGGTCCAGACCCAGCGTCGGCCGCGCTCCGGCCGGTGCGGCAAACAACAAGTCCTTGAGATTGCGAGAGAAAACCTGAATGGCCTCGTCTTGCGCCCGGCCGCGCAGGTCCGCCATCAGCTCAACCATCATCGACAGGGACAGTTTCACCCGCCAGGTCCATCCGGCCACTTTGCGCAGCCAGGCATCGCCGGGGCCTTCGCCGCGCGTGTGCAGATGGGCTGCGACGATGGATTCGGCGCGGGCTGCACCCGCTTCGGGCTCAGGTGCGATATCCAGCGTCACGATCCCTTCTTTCGAGGCCCGCAGCATCGCCAGCGCGCGGTGCGACGGGGTTTTGGACCAAAGCTCGGTGTGGCTGAAATAGTCGCTGAACTTTGCGCCTTCCTGTTCCTTGCCGTCGATCACTTTCGAGGTCAGCAGCGCCTCGCGCTGCATGAAGTCGCGCAGCTCGCCAAGCAGGGTGGCGTTTTCGGTCAGCCGCTCGGTGATGATATCCCGCGCGCCATTCAGGGCGTCTTTGGGGGTCGGCACCGCTTCGGTCACATAGCCCTGCGCCAAAGCTTCGGGGTCGGCGGACCGGTCGTCCAGAATGGCATCGGCCAGCGGCTCCAGCCCGTTTTCCCGTGCGATCATCGCCTTGGTGCGGCGCTTGGGTTTGTAGGGCAGATAGATGTCTTCCAACTGCGCCTTGGTGTCGGCCTGCGCGATGGATTTGGCCAGATCGTCGGTCAGCTTGCTCTGATCCTTGATCGAACCCAGAATAGTCTCGCGGCGTGCTTCAAGCTCGCGCAGATAGGTCAGGCGGTCGGACAATGTCCGCAGTTGGGTATCGTCCAGCCCTCCGGTCACCTCTTTGCGGTAGCGGGCGACGAAGGGGACGGTGGCCCCTTCATCCAGCAGTTTCACCGCAGCTCCAACCTGTTCGGGCCGGGCGCTGATCTCGGTGGCGATGGTGCGGGCAATGCGGTCCAAGGAGGCCTCCTAAATATGTCTGGACGAACTTCTTAGCCAGCCGTTTCACCAAGGGGAAGGGGGGATCAGATCCGTCAGGCAGGCCGCTGCGGTTCATCTTGCAGAGTTTTTGCGATTTTGGCATGTCCGCCCGAGTTCCTTGCCTTCGGGTGGCAGAATCCGGCTGGTCGCACGCGCCGGTGTTGCAACAATTGCCATCGCAATCGTTACGGCCCGGATCAGACGTTTCATTTCTTTCCTCCTCGGGATATGTCAATCCTGAGCCTGCGGATCCCGGTCCGTGAATGACAAACAAACAGGTCTCGAAAATTTCGATGGGTGGTGAAACAAGCTCGGAACAGGCCGTGCGCGGCGCGATCCAGATGCATTCAAAGCGTGTCTGGCGGTTTGGGCTGGCTTTGTCCGGCGCATCGGATGTGGCCGACGACCTGCTGCAATCCACATGTCTGCGCGCGTTGGAGCGTCATCATCAGGTGACGTCCTATGACAGGCTGGACAGTTGGCTGATCACCATCTGCCGCTCGATCTGGCTGAACGAGGTGCGCGCGCGCTCGGTCCGCAAGGCGCAGGCGCTGTCGGTCACGCCCGAAGCGGAATTAATCGCCACCGGACCGGACGCGGAAACGAATATTTTCGCCGCTGAAGTGTTTACTCAAGTGATGCAACTGGCGGAAGCGCAGCGGGAGACGGTCATGCTTGTGTTCGTCGAAGGCTATAGCTACCGCGAGGCCGCGGCGTTGCTGGAAGTGCCGATAGGAACAATCATGAGCCGGCTGTCCAACGCCCGGCAGAAACTGAAAACCGTGATGCAGCATGAGGCGGCAGACGCCGTTCGACGGAGTGGCAAATGAAGTTTTCCGACGAGACGCTGACAGCGTATCTGGAAGGCAAACTGGAAGAGGCCGAGGCCCGCGCCATCGAAAGCGCGGTTGAAGCCGACCCCGAGCTTGAGCAGCGCCTGATGGCGCTGGATCCGTTTGCGCCTGTGGTGCAGGCGGTGTTCGAACGTGTCCCCGCCGAAACGCCTGCGGTGGATTTGCCCGCACCTGCGGCTGTTGTCCCGGTGCAGCCTGCGGGTGTCGGGTTGCGGTTGCTGGCCGTTGCGGCCTCGGTTGCAATTGTGGCGGTGTCGGCAACCTACTGGGCCACGCGTCCGGAACCTCTGGGCTGGGCCGCGCAGGCGGCGATTTATCAGTCGCTTTATACGCCGGTCACGGTTGCATCGTTGGACAGCTCGCCTCAGGCGCTGGACGAACAGTTTGCGATGGCCGAGGAACAGCTGGGGCGGTCGCTCAACCGCGCGGTGCTGGAGGCGCTGCCGGGCGGAGAGCTGAAGCGCGCGCAAATCCTGTCCTTCAAGGGCAAGCCGCTGGTTCAGGTCGTGTTTGCCGATGAACAGGGCCAGCCTTTTGCTTTTTGTGTGATCCGGCAGGGTGAAGGCGCGCCGACAAGGGATTTGAAACAGGCGGTTCTCAGCGGGTTGGCCACGGCCACCTGGGCACAGGACGGGTATGGATACATGCTGATTGGCGCCAGGGATCAGACCGATCTGGCCGGGCAGCTGGACGTTCTGACCACAAGTTTCCCGGGCTGAGGGCGCGGGGTGCAAAAACGCCTTGTGAACCGCGGCAATTCCCCGAAATATACCGGATATGACGACAAAACCTGTCATACCTGATCCGGATGAGGACGCCGATGCGGTTGGTCCTCCGAGTATCTATGACACGGACCCGCCCGAAGACGACGATCTGTGGTTTCTGCCGCCCGAGGATGAAGAGGCGACCGAGGATTTCCTGATCCCCGGTCCGAAGGCGGATCGCCGATTGTTGTTCGACCCGCGGGACTGGCGCGCGGCGCAGGCCGAGCTGTCTTATGAACTCGCCGATCTGGCTGCGATTTTTGGAGCGTTGGACGAACGTCTGCGTGCGGGGCCGGATGGGTGGACCCATCGGCTGGCCCTTATGGATGTGTCCGATCTGGGCTGGTGGACCGGTGATCGGATCAGTGTGGACCGTTTGGCGCTGTGGACCGGTCTGCGCATCGGTGCGACCGGAGACGACGTTCAGGCGCTGTTCCGCGCCGGATGGGCGGTGCGGCGGCTGACAGCGGGTCCAGGCCCCTCTGAGGGTGGGTGGGAGACCGGGCTGACCGCCTTTCTGGACCGGATGGCACAGGGGATTGAAGACATCCCCGAAACAATTGCCGATCTGGCCGAAGTGATGCGCAATTCCGAAGGGCTGCACCCGGTCACGCAGGCGGCAATGGCTTTTCACGCCTGGCGCGCGCTGTCGCAGGGCATTGGGCAGGATACCGAGGCTGCGATCATTGCGGCACGCCATGCGGCCACAATGGGGCGGGGTGGGGCGATGTTCATGCCGCTGGCCCTGTCCGGCCCGGGTGCCTTGCGCGGGGCGGGGGAGGTGGACGAGAAGCTATCGGCCTGGGTCCGGGGGGCAGGGCAGGCGGCGCTGGCCGCGTTGATGCATCTGGACCGGGTCAGCGCCTGGGAGCAGCGCGCGCGCGAGGCCACCAGCGGGCTCAGCGGGCGAACGCCACCTCTGTTGATCGACGTTCTGACGGCTTGGCCCATGGTGTCCGCACCCTTGGCCGAAGAACTGACGAAGGCCTCACGCGCGGCGGTGCAGCGCAATATCGATCGCTTTACCCGGCGCGGGTTGATCCGCGAGGTGACAGGGCAGGGGCGTTACCGCGTCTGGACTGCGGCGCTGTAATCCAGCAGCCAGTCGCGAAACGCACGCGCAGGCGGGCGTAGCGCAGCGCGCGAGGGATAGACCAGATGATAGGCTTCCTGCCCGGCAACCTGAATGTCCGGCAGGCAGGGGACCAGGCCCGACAGTTGCATGATACGATCCGAGGCAGGCGCGCGGGCCAGCGCGATGCCACCGCCGCTGGCCGAAAGCTCGGCCGCCATCAGCGAATTGTCGGCAAAGAAATAACGCGCCTGACCGGCGGGCAGACGCAGGGTTTCGAACAGGTGCAGCCAGCTTGCGCGATGGGTCGAGACCTCGATCAGTTGGAACCTGAACAGGTCCTGAGGATGGCGGATTTGCGCGGCGATCTCCGGCGGTGCCACGGGATACAGGCGTTCGTGCAGCAAGGGATCCCCTTCGGCGCCATATGCGGCCGGATTGCCGAACACGATCTGTAGGTCGGTGAATTGATTGGCGAAATCCGACACCAGATTGCCGGTGGTGAGCGACAGGTTGATCTGGGGATGCGCCGACTGGAACTCTGGCAAGCCGCCAGCAAGAACCCCATGCGCAAACAACAGGATGGATTGCACAAACAACCGTTGCGCCCGGGTTTCACCAAACAACCCCGTTGTCGCCGTTTCCAACATCAGCAGGGATTGCTGAACCGACGGCAGATAGGCCCGACCTGCTTCGGTCAGGGTCACCGCATGGGCGTGGCGGTGAAACAGCGGCGTGCCCAGCCGTGTCTCAAGCGCTTTGACCTGCTGGCTGACGGCCGCCGCCGACATGTTCAGCTGGGTGGCGGCGCGGGCAAAGCTTTCGGTGCAGGCCGCGGCCTCGAACACGCGCAGCCAGTTGAGAGAGGGGATGCGGGACGACATGGGCGCAGGCTAAGCTGAACTTATTCTCACGGGCAAGAGGTTGCGCGCTGGCCCGATGGGTTTGTGCCCTATCCTGCAGTGAAACACATCCCAGAGGTACGCCATGCAGCAAACCGCCCCCTTGTCTGAAACCGCGCTGACCGCAGCCCAATCCGCACAGTACTGGGAAGACGGGTTTCTTTTCCCGCTGACGATTTTCTCAGCCCAGGAAACCGCCGAGATACGTGCGGGACTGGAACAGCTTGAACAGGATTGGCTGGCTGCGGATTTGCCCCTGCCGCTGAACACCTACAAGCGTGTGAACGCGCATCTGGTGATCCCGCTGGCGGCCAGGATCGCGCTGGACCCCCGAGTATTGGATGCGGTCGAGGGCGTTCTTGGCCCGGACATCATGATCTGGTCCGCCGAGTTTTTCATCAAAGAGGCGCGTACCGATCACACCGTGGGTATGCATCAGGACCTGACCTATTGGGGCATGGGCGAGACGCCGGATCAGGTCACCGCCTGGATTGCGTTGTCTCCGGCCACGGTCGAAAGCGGTTGCATGGATTTTGTGCAGGGCAGCCACAAGAACCCGATCCTGCCGCATAACGACACCTATTCCGAAACCAACCTGCTGTCGCGAGGACAGGAGATTGCCGTTGATGTGGCAGAGGACGACAAGACCCATATCGAACTTGCTCCGGGGCAAATGTCCTTGCATCACGGGCTGACCATTCACGGCTCGGGCCCGAACCGGTCCGGGGATCGCAGGATCGGTCTGGCCATCCGTTACCTGAACCCCAATGCGAAACAGTTCGTTGCGGATCGTGACTATGCCATGCTGGCGCGCGGACAGAACGAGCAGTCCAACTTTGTGCATGTCGAGCCACCGAGCCACCTGTTCTCGGATCGGGCGCTGGCCCTTTACGAACAGGTGCGCCGGGATCAGAGCAAGGCGCTGGCAGATGGGGCCAAAAGCGCGGTTCCATTGTACGGGGCAAGCTGACCGAACCAGACAGTGGTTGGCGGTTGACCGCTCCTGTACCGCTGCCTGGTGCAAAACCTCTGTTATCGTTTGATTTCCCGGACCGGTGAGCAGGCAGGAACCTGCCGCCGGTTTTCTCAGCGATTTCTTGCCTTGGGTTGCATTCCGCGATTTCTTGCTGTTTCTGAGGCGTCAAAGATGCACACAGTATTCCGTGGGAAAAAACGATGACAAAAAAGGCATTGATTACCGGTATTACCGGACAGGACGGGTCCTATCTGGCCGAATTCTTGCTGGAAAAAGGCTATGAAGTTCATGGGATTAAGCGCCGCGCGTCCTCGTTCAACACGCAGCGGATCGACCATATCTATCAGGACCCGCATGTTCCCAACCCGAAACTGCACCTGCATTACGGTGACCTCAGCGACACGTCGAACCTGACGCGAATCATTCAGGAAGTGCAGCCGGACGAGGTTTACAACCTTGGCGCGCAGTCCCATGTGGCGGTCAGTTTTGAATCTCCGGAATACACCGCCGATGTCGATGCTATCGGCACGCTGCGCCTGTTGGAGGCGATCCGGTTCCTGGGGCTGGAGAAGAAAACCCGGTTCTATCAGGCCTCGACCTCGGAGCTGTATGGTCTGGTGCAGGAAATCCCGCAGCGCGAGACGACGCCGTTCCACCCGCGCTCACCCTATGCGGTGGCCAAGCTGTATTCCTACTGGATCACGGTGAACTATCGCGAAGCCTACGGGATGTATGCCTGCAACGGCATCCTGTTCAACCACGAGAGCCCGCGTCGTGGCGAAACCTTCGTGACCCGCAAGATAACCCGTGGTCTGGCAAACATCGCGCAGGGTCTGGAAAACTGCCTATACATGGGCAACATCGACAGTCTGCGCGATTGGGGCCACGCAAAAGACTATGTTCGGATGCAGTGGCTGATGCTGCAGCAGGACAACCCCGAAGATTTCGTGATCGCGACCGGCGTGCAGTACTCGGTCCGTCAGTTCATCGAATGGTCGGCGGCGGAACTGGGTGTCACGCTGGAGTTCTCGGGCGAAGGCGTCGATGAGATTGCAACGGTCAAATCGATCGAGGGCGATAACGCACCGGCCCTGAAGCCGGGCGACGTGATCGTGCGGATCGATCCGCAATATTTCCGCCCGGCCGAGGTGGAAACGCTGCTGGGTGATCCGTCAAATGCCAAAACCAAGCTGGGCTGGGAGCCTGAGCTGACCGTTCAGGAAATGTGCGCCGAGATGGTCGTCGAGGACCTCAAGACCGCGAAACGGCATGCGCTGTTGAAAGAGCATGGCTACGAGTTGCCGGTAACTCTGGAAAACGGCTGAGGAGGGCGCCATGCGCAAGATCTACGTAGCAGGCCACCGCGGCATGGTCGGTGGCGCAATCCTGCGCCGCTTGCAGGATCGCAAGGATGCGGGCGAAGCGCTTGAACTGGTCACCCGCACGCATGCCGAGTTGGACCTGACCGATCAGGCCGCCGTGCGCGACTTCATGCAGACCGAACGCCCGGACGTCGTGATTCTGGCCGCGGCCAAGGTGGGCGGTATCCACGCCAACAACACCTACCCTGCGGATTTCATCTACGACAACCTGATGATCGAATGTAACGTGATCCATCAGGCCTTTGCCGCCGGGGTGAAGCATCTGCTGCAGCTGGGTAGTTCCTGCATCTATCCGCGCGCCGTACCGCAGCCGATGCGGGAAGATGCGCTGCTGACCGGTGTGCTGGAGCCGACAAACGAGCCCTACGCCGTCGCCAAGATCGCCGGGATCAAACTATGTGAAAGCTACAACCGGCAACACGGTGTCGATTACCGCTCGGTCATGCCGACCAACCTCTATGGGCCGGGTGACAATTTCCACCCTGAAAACAGTCATGTGCTGCCTGCTCTGATCCGCCGCTTCCACGAGGCGCAGCGGGATGGGCTGGATGAGGTCGTGATCTGGGGCACCGGCAAACCCCGCCGCGAATTCCTGCATGTGAATGACATGGCCGAGGCGTCGCTGTTCGTGCTCGACCTGCCCCGCGATGTCTATGAGGCAAACACCCAGCCGATGCTGAGCCATATCAATGTGGGCTGTGGCGAGGACGTGTCGATCGCGGAACTGGCGGCTTTGGTGGCGAAAACCACCGGATTTACCGGCAAGATAACGCAGGATGTCAGCAAACCGGACGGCACCATGCGCAAGCTGATGGATGTGTCTCGGCTGGCCGATATGGGGTGGCGCGCGCGTGTCGGTCTGGAAGACGGAATTCGCGAAACCTATGCCTGGTTTCTGGATCAGGCAGACGCGGATTTGCGCGCCAAGTAAAAGCCCGGGCGCGAACCCGGGCAATTAGAGATCAGAACCAGCGGCCAATTGCAGTGGCCGTTGGTACCAGCGCCGTCGCATCACTTGCAACGGCCAGTACTTTGAACCCCACCTGAGCGTCAGTTGGCACGTCGAACCCCATGAATCGGGTGCTTGCGCCTCCGCTGCCGGACACCGCAATGGTTGAACCCACAGCGAAAGACACCGGGAAATCCCAGTCCGCCGCGCCGCTTGCGAACAAGGCACCTTCTGCATTCGTGCAACCTGTGGCCGCCAGAGAGACGGTGCAAATCTGGGTGCCATCGGCAAAGCGCACATAGTCGCCGTTTGCGTTCGACCCGCGTTCGATGACTGCCCCGGTCGGAGTGCCGCCGCTCTGTGCCGCGACACCCAGCAGGTTGCCGGGGCCATAGCCGTAATCCGCCCGCATCAGGCGACCGGCGGTAATGTCATCGGCGCTGGCCTGAACCGCCGCGCCGCTGGCGGTTCCGGTCGTGGGGTCGAAGCTCAGCGCGTTGGTCCAGTTTCCGCCATCGGGCGAAACTTTGATCGCAAAGCCAGTGTTGCCGGACAGGCCCATCTCGGCATGTCCGGTCCAGTTGGATTGAAACAGCAAGGACGCGGTGTCGCCGACACTGGCCTTGTTGATCTTCAGCTGATGCCCGCCGTCATGGCTGAGCAGCGTCGCCGGAGACCGCACCGAAAGACGGTTGGTGCTGTCATAGCCGGTGGCGATACCCACACCGTCCAGATTTTGCGTCGCGACCGGCGGATCAACCCAAGCGCCGCCGTCCCAGATTTTCATTTGCCCGGTGCTCTCGTCCCAGGCACGCCAACCCGTGCCCGGCGTCACGAAATGCCATGCATTGTCCAGCCACGCGGCCAGCTTCCCGGCCTGCCCGGTCCAGTCCCCCGTGGGGGCCGCGCCCAACGCGTGAACCTCGCCCTGATCCGGTACGGCGGGCGGGGTCGTTGCGTTTGTCGTGGCCACGCTCAGTTGCGTGATCAGGTCAAGCTGCCGCAGCGCTTCGTTATGGGTGACGTGTTTTTGCGCCTGCGACGGTTGCAGAAAAGGCAGGTTCAATCGGGGTGAGTTCTGTGACACGGGCGTCCTCCTGAGGCTGTCGGTCCGACAATTGAATTACGCGCCACATTGCCGTGCGGTGCCTGAATCCTGTCTGACCGGGCCGGACGCCCGAAAAACCATTTGCTAACCTTCGGAGGGCACAAAAAAGCCGGGACGCTGCACGCCCCGGCCACTAACCAAAAAATGAATTGAAAGCAGCCTGCTACTGCGCGGCCTGCCCTGTGGCGACGATGTCATGCAGATATTGGCTCAGGTCTTCGCGCAGGTCATCGCGGGCCAGTGCGAAGGCGACCGTGGCCTGCAGGAAGCCGGATTTGGACCCGCAGTCAAACCGCTGACCATCGAACTTGTAACCAAAGACCGGCACACCGTTCCCGATATCCTCGGCAATGGCGTCGGTCAGCTGGATTTCACCGCCGCTGCCCTTTTTCATCTGGTTCAGATTGTACAGAACCGACGGGCCCAGAATATAGCGCCCGATGACGGCCAGATTCGACGGTGCCTCTTCGGGTTTCGGTTTTTCGACCATACCCCGCGCACGGACGACCGAGCCGATGTTTTCCCCCACATCCAGAATGCCGTACGCGCTGGTTTTGTCGGCCGGAACTTCCATGGCCGCAACCATGTTGCCGCCGGTTTCCTCATAGGCTTCGACCATCTGCTTCAGGCAGGGCTTGTTGCCGGCGATCACGTCATCGGGCAGCATGACCGCAAAGGGTTCATCGCCGATCAGACGGCGGGCACACCAGACCGCGTGACCCAGACCCAGGGCCTTGTGCTGGCGGATATAGGCAATCGCGCCGCTTTCCATGTTGGTCGCGTTCAGCGTTTCCAGCAGCTGATCCTTGCCTTTGGCTTTCAATTCCTGCTCGAGAACCAGATTGTGGTCGAAATAGTCCTCAAGAGCGGATTTTCCGCGTGACGTTACAAAGATGAATTCAGTGATACCGGCGGCGCGCGCCTCGTCGATGGCGTATTGCACCAGCGGGCGATCGACCAAAGTCATGATCTCCTTCGGGACCGACTTTGTTGCCGGCAGGAACCGGGTGCCAAGTCCTGCGACGGGGAAGATCGCCTTTGTGACCTTACGTGCCATTTGACCTCTCAAGTTACTAAATCAATGTGTGACCGTTGTTTACTACGCGGACCTCTTAGGGCCTGTGGCATGAACATTCAACGCCGACAGGTAATCAGGCCGCGATTTCCCGGGATGGTGCCACCCGGGGGGGGATAAGTCAAAACGATCGGGCCGTGCATGCTCAAACCTTGCGGTTTTCTGCGCCCTCTGCAGCGAAATGTGCCGTTAGGCTGGTGACCGCCCGAGCAGCGGTCGGACGTGGTTCCGCGACCTGCCCCGAAGCCGGGTAAAAGGCTTCGGGGCAAGGGGGTCAGGCCGGGTTCATGATAGCGTCCAGCGGGTCATGCTCGGCCACGAAATGATCGGGCCTCACCTCGCTCAGCCGCGGAACATAGTTGGTTTCCCCTGCGGCTAGCCGGCTGGGCAGGAACCGAAGCGCAGCTTTCGGGTCCATGGGCGAGGGCAATTCGCCGGGCAGCTTCAACCGCTGACGGGTCCGTTCGACCTCTGGGTCAGGGATCGGCACCGCTGAAATCAGGGACTTCGTGTAAGGGTGGATCGGATCGGAACAGATCACCTCTCCGTCACCAAGTTCAACGATCCGGCCCAGATACAGAACCATGATCCGGTTCGACACCGCCCGCACCACCGACAGGTCGTGGCTGATGAAGATCATCGACAGACCGAACTCTTGCTGCAACTCGCGCAGCAGTTCCACGATCTGCGCCTGAATGGAAACATCCAGCGCCGAAACCGCCTCGTCACAGATGATCAGCTTGGGTTTGTTGATCATCGCCCGTGCAATTCCGACCCGTTGGTTCTGACCGCCGGACAGCTCGTGCGGATAGCGGTTGATCATGTTGGCCTTCAGGCCGACCCTCTCCATCATCTGCGCGACCAAGTCCTTGCGTTCGCGATCGGTCAGGTCGGGACGATAGGTCTTCAGCGGCTCGGCAATCGAGGCCGAAATTGTCATCCGCGGATCAAGGCTGGCCAGGGGGTCCTGGAACACGATCTGAAGATCCTTGCGATACTTGTTCAGTTCCGCCCGCTTCAGCCCGACGATTGGGTGCCCCAGCCAGCTGACGTTGCCTGCGCTGGGTTCGATCAGTTGCAACACCGCCCGCGCCAGCGTGGACTTGCCGCAGCCGGACTCGCCCACGACGCCCAGTGTTTCCCCCTTGCGGATGTCAAAGCTGACCCCATCGACGGCCTTCAGCGGTACCTTGTGCCCGAACAACCCGCCCGAGACATGGATCGGGAAGTGCACCTTGACGTTGTCGACCTTTAGCAGCGGCTCATCGACCTTGGCCAATGCCTTTGGTGCGTCGCCTGCATCGATGCGCGGCATCGCCTCCAGCAGCGTACGGGTGTATTCGTGCTGCGGCGCGCGGAAGATTTCGCGCGTGTCCCCGGCCTCGACGAACTGACCCAACCGCATGACCTGAATGCGGTCGCACATTCGTGCGACAACGCCCATGTCATGGGTGATCAGAGCAATCGCTGTGCCTTCATCCTTTTGCAGGCGCACCATCAGGTCCAGAATGTCGGCCTGAACGGTCACGTCCAGCGCCGTGGTCGGTTCATCCGCGATCAGCAGCTTGGGATTGCACAGCATCGACATCGCAATCATCACCCGCTGACGCATCCCGCCCGACAGCTCGTGCGGGTACTGGTTCAAACGCCGCTTCGCCTCGGGGATGCGGACACGTTCCAGCCATTCCAGGCACCGCGCCCGTGCAGCAGAACCCTGCAGCCCTTCATGGACCTGCAGAACCTCACGCATTTGCTGGCCGACGCGCAAATGCGGGGTTAGCGCGGTCAGCGGATCCTGAAAGATCATGCCGACGTCGTCGCCGCGAATCTTGTTCAGCTTATTGATGGGCAGGTTCAGGATTTCCTCGCCGTTCAGCGTGGCGGATCCCAAGGCCCGCCCGGCCGACGGCAACAGCCCCATCGCGGCCATGAAGGTCTGGCTTTTGCCTGACCCGCTTTCGCCGACGATGCCAAGGCATTCGCCCGGATTGATGTCGAAACTGATGCCTTTGACCGCGTCGACCACGCCATCGGGGGTATCGAACTGGACGCTCAGGTCTTTTACAGAAAACAGGCTCATATCAGCGATCCTTCGGGTCCAGAGCGTCGCGTAAACCATCGCCGATGAAGAACATCGAGATGATGATGGCGACATAGATTGTCAGGGGGTACATCAACTGCCACAGCGTGCCATAAGCCATTGTTCCTGCACCTTCGGCAATCAGACGACCCAGAGACGTGTAGGGTTCCGAGATGCCAAGCCCAAGGAACGAGATGAAGCTTTCCATCAGGATCATTTCCGGCACCAGCAGCGAAGCATAGACGATCACCACACCCAGTAGGTTGGGCAAAATATGGCGATACATGATGGTGAATTCGCTGACACCGGCGGCGCGGGCAGCTTCGATGAACTCGCGGTTCTTCAAGGTCAGAGTCTGACCCCGAACGATCCGCGCCATGGTCAGCCAGCCGACCGCGCCAAGAGCGATGAACAACATGAAGAACGACCGCCCCGCGACGACGAGCAGCAGGATGACGACCAACGTGGCCGGGATCGCCAGCAGGATATCGACAAACCGCATCATGACGCTGTCGGTGCGCCCGCCAATATATCCGGCGGCAATACCATAGCAGGTGCCGACAATTAGCGCGGTTGCCGCCCCGATCAGCCCGACCAGCAGCGATGTCGTGGTGGCCTGAATGACGCGGCTGAAAAGATCGCGCCCCAGATCATCGACTCCGAAAAAGTGACCGGTTTCGATTGAGGGCATCCCCATTCCAGCCACGTCACCCATGACGTTCCAGTCAATTTCCTCGTTGCTCCAAACGGCGAAATACGGGCCGACTATGGTGAACAGCACGATCAGTCCCAGTATGAACACACTGGCCATCGCGGCCTTGTTGCGGACGAATCGCAACCGTGCGTCCTGCCACAGCGAGCGCCCCTGAATGACCGTGTAGTCGGTGACATCTTCGGCCAGCTGGGCGGCTTTTTGTGATTTTCCAAGCATTGCCAGCCCCTCAGTAGCGGATTTTCGGATCGAACCAGGCATAGGCCAGGTCGGTCAGCAGGTTCACGATAACGGTCAGTGCGCCGTACAGGATCGTGACCCCCAACAGCACTGCATAATCCCGCGACAGGGCCGAGCCGACATAGGCCTGACCCAGACCACCGGTCGAGAAATAGATGTCCACGAAAACCGATCCGGTCAGCACATAGACAAAGACCGGACCCAGATAGGACACAACCGGCAGCAACGTGGGTTTCAGCGCATGGCGCCAGATCACGGTTCTGGTCGGCAGACCCTTGGCGCGGGCGGTGCGGATGAAGTTCGAGTTCAGAACCTCAAGCATCGACGACCGCGTAATACGCGCGATCGACCCCATGTAGGAGGTCGCCAGCGCAATCACCGGCATGATCAGATATTGCCATTGACCACCGTTCCAACCACCACCAGGCAGCCATCCCAACCACAGCGTAAAGGTCAGAATCAGAATCGGGCCCATGATGAAGTTCGGCAGTGCCTGCGCAGCGATCCCGAGGCCGACGGCGAAATAGTCGATCCAGCTGTTGTGCTTGATTGCGGCGGCAATCCCCAGACCCACGCCGATGACGGTCGCAACAAGGAAGGACAGCGAGCCATAGGTCAGCGAGATCGGGAAGCCCTGCGCGATGATGTCATTCACATCCCGGTCCTTGAACTTGAAGGACGGGCCGAAGTCGAAATGCACCACGATGTTGTAGAGATAATCCCACAATTGCTTCCACAGCGGCTGATCCAGCCCGTAGCGGGCCTCGATATTGGCCAGAACCGCCGGCGGCAAAGGCCGCTCTGACGTGAAAGGCCCACCGGGCGCGAAGTGCATCAGAAAGAAACAGGCGACGATCAGCAACAGGATCGTCGGTATGGCGACCAGCAGTCGCCGCAGACTATAGGCAAGCATTTCATGCCCCCATGTATATTGGCCCTGCCCCGGTTGCATCCGGGACAGGGCGTGGTTCAAAGACGATTACTCGGCGCGTTTGTAGAGGTTCTTCGAGTACCAGTTCTGCTCAACATTGTTGACCGGCCAGTTTCCGACATCGGTGTCCATCATGTAAACGCCGGCATAGTGATAGATCGGGATCACCGGAGTTTCCTGCGCGATGATACGCTCGACCTCGGTGTATAGCGGAGCCGGATCATCAGACGTTTTGGCCTCAGCCAGCAGCTCATCAACGCGGGCGTTGTTGTATTTGCCGTCGTTGTAGCCGGAATCTGACTGCAGCAGGTCTAGGAAAGTGGAGGCTTCGTTGTAGTCGCCACACCATGCGCCTCGCGCCAGATCGAAGTTTTGGTTGCCGCGCTCTTCCAGGAACACTTTCCATTCCATGTTGGCCAGCTCGACATTCACGCCCAGCTTCTGTTTCCACATCTGGCTGAGGGCAACGGCGACTTTCTTGTGGTCCTCGTTGGTGTTGTAGACCATATCGAAACTCAGTGGGTTGTCTGGTCCATAGCCAGCACCAGCCAGAAGTTCTTTCGCGAGCTCATCGCGTTCAGCTTGAGTCATCGAAGCCATTTCTACTTCTGGCACAGTAAAGCCTGCCGTGGCTTCCGGAGCAAATGTATAGGCTTGGGGCTGTCCGCCAGCCATCACTTTTTCGGTGATAATTGCTCGATCAACTGCCAATGACAGTGCCTGGCGAACGTTGGGGTCTTTGAACGCTTCAGGGCCATCTTCCGTCAAATTGAAAGTATAATAGTAGTTGCAAAGACGCGGGAAGCTGATCGCCTCTTCCGGGTGTTCCTGCGTCAGGCGAGGGAACTGGCCAGCGGGGATTTCCGTACGGTCCAGCTCACCGGCATGATAGCGTGTCAGAGCAACGTTTTCATCATTGATGACCAGCGTCACGACTTTGTCCAGGATCGTGTTTTCGTTGTCCCAGTACATTTCGTTGCGTTCACGTACCGAGCGTTCCTGTGGCAGGTGTTCGGTCCAAACATACGCACCGTTCGAAACAATGTTTTCGGGTTTGGTCCAGGCGTCGCCGAATTCTTCAATCACTTTCTGCGGGGCAGGGAACGTGGTCGAGTGTGTGGTCATTTGAGGGAAGTACGGTAGAGGTGCGCTCAGCCGGACTTCCAGAGTGTGATCGTCGACAGCTTTGACGCCCAGATCGTCGATGGGTGCGTTGCCCGCAATGATCTCAGCAGCGTTTTCAATCGACATCAACTCCATGAACCATGCATAGGGTGAGGACAGTGCGGGATCGACGGCACGCTTCCAGGCATATACGAAATCGCCTGCTGTGACCGGATCTCCGTTCGACCATTTGGCGTTGTCGCGCAGCGTAAACGTGTAAACGTCTTTGGTGTCATTTGTTGTGAAGCCAGTAGCCACGCCAGGCACGAGGTTGCCGTCTTCGTCTTGGTTCATCAGGCCTTCAAACAGGTCGCGGACGATTTCTGCGCCATACGTGTCTTCGACAACCTGGGGGTCGACCGAGGAGTGTTCATCCCCCAGGCGATAGGTAAAGGTCTGGTCATCCGCCAGCGCTTCGCCGGTGTCAGGATGGGTCCCGGCGGCAAATGCGGCACCGGTGATCATGGTCGAGGTCAGCAACCCCGCCAGAGATGTCCGAATGTACTTGTTCATGTTTTTCTACTCCCATTTTTTGGCGGCACGGCGCCCGCATCAGTTCAGGATGGCTGCCGACCGCTATGTTGTCCGACCCAGAAAAGATCGCCGATGGTTCAAGGATTGCTCTGTCAGATCGCAATGAACACCGTGTCGCTGTCTTTTGGTTTGCAGTCGGGAACGTGTTTGCGAAAGTCGCCTTTCACTGCCGCCGAAGGTGGCACTATTTCAATAAAGGATAAAGCCTTTGCCTGAAAAAGAGGACGCTATAGGTGGATTGTGAATGAAACCCGGGGTGGTTCCGAAATATAATGTTGAAACTGCCGGGCTGCGTAACACTTTTGTGAAGGGTGCAATTTGCGCTGGCCCTTGGAGGCGGGTTTGGTCGCCCCAATGAGGTAAGGCGAAGGGCGAATCGCTAAGGTTTCAGGGCGGCTTTCATGCTGGCTTCGGGAAAGCAGGTCGGGGTGCGCCCCGTGGCCTGTTGCCAGCGCCCGATCGAGCGGCGAGTCTTGAACCCCGGCAACCCGTCCGCGCCGCCGACATCATGGCCCTGGCGCTCCAACGCTCTCTGCATGGCGGCCACATCAGACCGGTAGAGATTGCCGACCTTGCCCCAGCGGGCGCTGAAATCTCCGACGCCATATTCAATGCGGTCTCCGACATGGCCTACGAACAGGGCGTAGAGATCGCTTTTGTTGTAATCCTTCAGAACGTAGAAATTCGGCGTGACGATGAAGGCGGGGCCATTGCGCCCCGCGGGCATCATCAGGAAGCCTTCGCCCGGCAGTTCATGGTTCGGAAACGGTTTGCCCGACACGCGGGTTATGCCCATCGCGGCCCAGTCCCGAATGGGCTTGCCCTGATCCGGCCCTTCCATGGCGCAGGAAACCGAGGGCGGGATGGTCACTTCGAACCCCCAGTCGCGCCCGGCGATCCAGCCGTGTTGCGACAGGAAATTCCCGATGGATGCGATTGTATCCTCGGGCGACGCCCAGATATCGGACCGCCCGTCACCATTGCCATCCGCCGCATAGGTCAGAAAATTCGAGGGCATGAATTGCGGTTGGCCCAATGCCCCGGCCCAGCTGCTTTTCAAAGTGCGGGACGGGGCGTGCCCGGCCTCGGCAATTTGCAATGCGGCGATCAGTTCTTCGGTGAAATATCCGGCGCGGGTGCTCATGAAGCCCTTTGTGCCCAGCACCTGAAACGCGTTATGGCGGATGGGGACCTGACCATATCCGCTCTCGCGACCCCAGATGGCAAGGATGATGCGGCCGGGCACGCCGGTTTGCGCTTCGACCTGAGCCAAAGTCGCCGCGTGGCGGCGCGCCATCTGCCGCCCGGTGGCCGTAGCCCCCTGAACCGAGCCCGCGTTGAAATAGCGCCCAGGCGACCCGAACTCTGCCTGTTTCTGCTGTTTGGGTGTCTGCGGTGCTTGGCCCGGCGGTATCAGGTCCGGCAGCTTCCAGTTCAGCGTCACCCCGTCAAAAGCCCGTTTCATCGTCTTGCGTGAGACGCCTTTGGCCTTGGCCTGTGGCCAAACCGTGTCTTGCAGCCACGCCTTGAATTGCCGTTCGACCGCCGCGCGGTCCTGCGCGTATGCACCTGTTGACAGGCACCAGAGACTGAGAGCGATTAATATCCGACGCATCACCGAAATGTCTCGCCCGCCCGTGATGTTAAGTCAACAGCGGCGCCTGCGTATGTTGAGGCCCGGTTGATGGGGCGGTGCCTGTTACAATTGGTGGTTTTAGAAAAAACCTTGAGAAATTTCCTGACTCTGCCGATAGTTGGCCGAAACGAAGGATAAGAGGACAACCAGGCGTGGCTTTGCTCAGACCTTCATATCTGTCACGTGCATTACCGGTTGCAGTCACGCTTGTGGCGGCTTCGGCACAGATGGCATGGGCGAGCGGCAGTTTCATGGACCCGCAGGGGCCGATTGCCGCGATCCAGAAAACGCATATGTTGCGCGCAACCGTTCTGATCATGGTGGCGGTGCTGCCGGTGTTGGTTCTGGTGCCGTTGATCGCGCTGCGATATCGGCGGCGCAAAGGCGGCTCGGCTGCTTATCGGCCGAAATGGGATTTTTCCGCCAAACTGGAATTCGTTATGTGGGGCGTGCCGGTGGTGATTGTGGCGCTGTTGTCCTTCTACCTGTGGAAAGCGACGCATCGGCTTGACCCTTATTCGGCAGCTTTCGGCGAGACCCCGGCGCTGAACGTGCAGGTTGTCGGTCTCGATTGGAAATGGCTGTTCATTTACCCCGACCTCGGTATCGCCACTGTCGGCGAGTTGGGCATTCCGGTCAAACAGCAGGTTGCAATGACGCTGACCACGGACACGGTCATGCAGTCGTTCATGATCCCGGCATTGGCCGGGCAGATTTACGCCATGCCGGGAATGACGACAAAACTGCATCTGGTGGCGGACGCGCCCGAAACGATGCAGGGCGAAAACACGCAGTACAATGGCCGTGGTTTCACCAAGCAGAAGTTCCTGACCCAGGCCATGCAGCCTGAGGACTTCAACGCCTGGGTTGAAAGTGTCCGCGCCCATGGCATCCCGCTGACCGAAGACACCTATCGCACGCTCGCGATGCGTACGGATCGGGATGAAGTACAGGCGGCTTTGGGTACTGCCCTTATGCCGCTCAACGCGTTGTATTTCACGCTGGAGGAGGGTGATCTGTTCCAGTCCATTTTGCACCGTTACCATGGCGGGAAACCTCTGCCGGTGGATCAACAACCGGGGACGGTTGAGTTCGGACAGGAGGCCGCGCAATGACCGATACCGGGTTCTTTGGCCGCCTGAGCTGGGACGCGTTTCCGATTGCCGGTCTGATCCAGACACCTAACACCAACGAAATCGTGGCGAACGCGGCCGCAGGCATCGTGGTGGTGGGTGTCATCGTCGTGGTCGGATTGCTCACGTGGTTCCGCCTGTGGGGGCCGCTGTGGCGCGACTGGCTAACCAGCGCCGATCACAAGAAGATCGGCATCATGTATATCGTGTTTGCCATCGTCATGCTGGCGCGGGGCGTGCTCGAGGGCGTGGTCATGCGCGCGCAGCAGGCGGCAGGGCCGGGCGATGGTTTCCTAGAGGCCGAACATTTCGCCGAGCTGTTCAGCACCCATGGCACCATCATGGTGTTCTTTGTGGCTGTGCCCTTTGTCTTTGGCGTCGCGAACTATCTGGTGCCGCTGATGATCGGCGCGCGGGATGTGGCCTTTCCGGTGATGAACCAGATCAGCCTCGGGCTCACCGTCTCGGCCGGCATGATGCTGATGGTGTCGCTGGTGGTGGGCAATTTCTCGACCGGAGGCTGGACGGCATACCCGCCCTATACCGGTGCAGCGTTCAATCCCGGGGTGGGGCCGGACTACTGGATCTGGGCCATCGTTGTCTCGGGCATCGGCACGACGCTGACCGGCATCAACTTTGCCGTCACCATCTACAAGCTGCGGGCACCGGGGATGAAGTTCATGCGGCTGCCGATGTATTGCTGGACGATTATCAGCAGCTCGATCCTGATCATCTTTGCCATGCCGCCGCTTGGCGTTGCCGCGCTGATGCTGGCGGCGGACCGATATCTGGATTTCCACTTCTTCACCAACGACCTTGGCGGCAACATGATGAATTATGCCAACCTGTTCTGGCTGTTCGGCCACCCCGAGGTCTACCTGCTGGTGCTGCCTGCCTATGGCATCTATTCCGAGGTGTTCGCCACCTTCTCGGCCAAGCGGTTGTACGGCTACAACTCGCTGGTCATTGCCACCATGTGCATCGCTGTTCTGTCCTTTACTGTCTGGCTGCACCATTTCTTCACCATGGGTCAAAGCGCGCTGATCAATGCGGTGTTTGGCATTGCGACGATGCTGATCGCCGTCCCGACCGGTGTGAAGGTCTATGATTGGATGGCCACCCTGTATCGCGGGCGCATCCGGTTTTCGGTTCCGATGCTGTACGGGTTGGCCTTCCTGATGCTGTTTGTCATCGGCGGGTTGTCGGGCGTGATCCTTGCCAATCCGACGGTCGACTATCAGGTGCACAATACGCTGTTCCTGGTGGCGCATTTCCACAATGCGCTGCTACCGGGCGTGCTGTTCGGCCTGCTGGCGGCCTATAACTACTGGTTCCCCAAGGCCTTCGGGTTTCGCCTGAACGAGTTTTGGGGCCGTGTATCGGTTGTGTGCTGGACGGTCGGGTTCCTGCTGACCTTCATGCCGCTCTATTTCGTGGGCCTGATGGGGATGCCGCGCCGGTCCTTCAGCTATAGCGACGCCTCTTTCCATCCCTACATGATCGTCGCGATTGTCGGTGCTCTGATCATCACCTGCGGATTGCTGTCCATCCTCGTCCAGCTCTGGGTCAGCATCCGGGACCGTGAGAAAACCCGCGCCCCTGTTGGCGACCCATGGGATGGTCGCACGTTGGAATGGTCGATCCCGTCGCCGCCACCGCCCTACAACTTTGCCATCATCCCGCAGGTGACCGATCGGGACAATTTCGCCGTCGCCAAAGAGCGGGGCGAGGCCTACCCCAGCCCCGACGCCTATGAGGACATCACGATGCCGCGCAATACCGCGATCGGGTTTACCCTATGTGTGCTCAGCGGTGTCTGGATGTTCGCGCTGGTCTGGTGGATCTGGTGGCTGGCGGCCTTGATGACGGTTCTGATGCTTGCGGCCCTTATCGTCTGGACCTTCAACATCGACTTTGAAGAGGTCATCCCCGCCGAAGAAGTGCGCAAGCAGCACGAAGCCTGGCTTGATCTGGTGCGCAACGCCAAAGCTGTCGACCGCGACCATGAAACGGCTCCGGAAAATCGCGGCCTTGCCCGTCCCGATCTGGAGGCTGCGACATGAAGCGCGCGCCCACCCATAGCTATCCCGGTCTGAACCTTGGGCGGCGCCACGAAAGCGCCCACCGGGCCACCGAGGTCGTCACCTTCGGTTTCTGGGTCTTTCTGATGAGCGATCTGGTCTATTTCGGCCTGATGTTCGCGATCTACATCACCATGATCGACGCACAGGCGGGGGGGCCGGGGCCGCATGAGCTGTTCGAACTTCATAGCATCTTTGCCCAAACGCTGATCTTGCTGACCAGCAGTTTGACCGTGGGTCTGGCGATGCTGGCGCTGAAATATAACCTGCCCCGATGGCGGATCGTATTCTGGTTTTGTGTGACACTGGTGCTTGGCCTCAGTTTTCTGGTGCTGGAGATCCGCGACTTCCTGGCCATGGCTGAAAAGGGTGGCATCCCCCAGCGCAGTGGGTTCCTGTCCGCATTTTATGGTTTGGTTCCGCTGCACGGGCTGCATGTCGCGGCGGGGTGTTTGTGGCTGATCGTGCTGGGCATCCAGTTGCGGGTGTTTGGCCTGACCGACTTGTTGATGTCGCGCGTGGTGCGGCTGGCGTTGTTCTGGCACTTCCTGGATCTGATCTGGATCGGCATCATCACCATCGTTTATTTCGGAGGGCTGACCTATGGATAAGCGCAGCGAGATGCACCGGCGCGAACGTCGGCGGTATGTCATCGGCTATGGCGGCTCGCTTTTGCTGACGGCGGCGGTGTTCCTCATCGCCTACAAATACGGCATCGAAACCAAGGGGGTTTACCTTTCGATCGCATTGCTGGGGCTGGCGCAACTGATCGTGCAACTGGTCTATTTCCTGCATATCGACCGCCGTCGCAGCAGCCGCGAAGACCTCGATCTGATCCTGTTTTCGACGCTGGTGCTGCTGATCATCATACTCGGGACCGTCTGGATCATGGGAAACCTGGCGGTGCGGATGCACACCTATCCGATGTAGTGACCTGCGAGAGGCCCGAAGCATGAAGTCCTTCAAAATCGCCGCCGTCGCAGCCATGCTGATCGCCATCGCCGCCGGGCTGTTTCTGTATTGGCGGCACGAGGAACGGTATCCCTCGACCAAAGACGCCTATGTCGGCGCCAACATCATTAACGTGGCGGCGCAGGTGACCGGGCAGGTCGCCGAGGTTCCGATCACCGACAACCAACCGATCAAGGCGGGTGATCTGCTGTTCACGATCGACGCTACGCAATTCAAGGCCTCTGTGGATCAGGCACAGGCCGATCTGGACAGCTCGCTTCAACAGGCGCAATCCTATTCCAATCAGATCACCGCAGCTGAGGCTGCGGTCCGATCATCTCAATCGGCCTACAACACCGCCAAGAACAATTTTGAACGGTCCAAAGCGCTGTTTGCGGACGGCGATGTGGCGCAGGTCTCGCTGGATCAGGCGACAACGGCGTTTGCCGAGGCCTCGGCCCGCCTGACCACCAGCCAGTCCGAACTGTTGGCGCTGAAAAGCGGGCTTGCCGCGAAGCAGGACGAAGTCTTGGCCGCACGCGCACAGCTTGAGATTGCACAGGCCGATCTGAACTGGACCAAGGTCTACGCCACTGCGGATGGCTGGGTCGCCAACCTGTCCCTGCGTCCCGGATCGGCGGTTTCAGCCAACGCACCACAGTTTTCCATCGTCGAAGCTTCGGAGTGGTGGGTAGATGCGAATTTCAAGGAAACCGCCCTGCCGCGTATTCGGCCCGGACAGCCGGTCACGGTGAAGGTTGATATGCTGCCGGGGGTGACGCTGACCGGCAAAGTGGCCTCGATCGGGCGTGGGTCCGGGGATACGTTTTCGCTGTTGCCGTCTGAAAACGCCAGCGGCAATTGGGTCAAGGTGACCCGCCGGTTCCCGGTGCGTGTGGAGCTTGATCCGACCAATGTGCCGCTGCGCGTGGGCGGCAGCAGCAAAGTGACCGTGGACACTACAGCGGATCAGTCCGGGAAATGACCGATCCGGCGGCCAGCCGCGTCAATCCGGTGATTGTTGTCGCCGTTGTGCTCAGCGCCATTCTCGAGGTGCTGGACAGCACCATCGTCAACGTCGCGCTGCCCCATATTCAGGCGGCGTTCGGGGCCACGACCGATCAGGCGACGTGGATTCTGACCAGCTATATCGTCTCGGCGGTTGTCGTCATGCCCCTGACCGGCTTTGTTGCCCGCCGGGTCGGGCGTCGGCGGCTGATCCTGACGGCCATCACCGGTTTCACCACGATGTCGGTCATGTGCGGCCTGTCCTGGAGCCTTGAGACCATTGTCATCTTTCGTCTTGCTCAGGGCATGTTCGGTGCGTTCCTGATCCCGCTGTCCCAATCCATCCTGTTCGATGCCTTCCCCCGCGAAAAACGTGGACAGGCGATGGCGGTATTTGGACTGGGCGTCGTGGTGGCCCCAGTTCTGGGGCCGACGGTTGGGGCACTGTTGACCGAGTATTTCTCGTGGCGGATGGTGTTTTTCGTCAACCTCCCGGTGGCCGCGATGGCGCTGCTGCTGCTGGCTGGCGAGCTGCCAGAGGATGAAACCGAAGAGGTGCGGATCGATTGGGCAGGCCTTGCCCTGCTGGCAATTGGCATCGGGTGTCTGCAATTCATTCTTGACCAGGGTGAGACCAAGGACTGGTTGTCGTCTCGCGTGATACAGGTGGCGTTGATCGCGTCGGTTCTGGGAGCATTGGGGTTCATCGTTCATGCGCTGACAACCAAGAGATCGGTAGTGGACCTGCGGTTTTTCGCGGATCGAAATTTTGCCCTGTGCAATCTGGTCATCGCGGGTTTTGCCATCTCGCTGTTTGGCGGCATCGCGATCCTGCCGACCTTTGTGCAGAACCTGCTGGACTATCCCGTTATCGCCTCGGGGCACCTGTTCATTCCGCGTGGCATCACCGCCGGGCTATCGATGGTTGTGACCGGAGCGGTGCTGGTGTCGCGGTTCGATCCGCGTCTTCTGGCCGGGGTGGGGATGCTGTTGACGGCCATAAGCAACTTCATGATGGGCGCTCTGAACATGAATGCCGGGTTCTGGGAACTGGCCTGGCCGGGGGCTGTAAGCGGGTTGGGCATGGGGCTGGTTTTTGTTCCGATGTCGATTCTGGCCTTTGAGAGTATCTCCAAATCCCGGCAGGACGAAGCTTCGGGCCTGTTCAATGTGACCCGGCAATTGGGGTCATCGGTGGGGATTTCGCTGGTGGGCACATGGGTCGTGCGTGGGTTGCAGACAAATACGGCGGTGCTGAGTCAGAACGTGACGCCGTACAATCCGGCGGCGCAGGCCTATCTGCAACCGCTCGGCCTGACACCCGAAAGTGCCGAAGGGGCTGCCATTCTGGGGCAGGTGATCAGCCAGCAGGCCGAGTTGATTTCCTATCTGACGGTGTTCAACAACCTCGGCCTGCTGGCCCTGGCGACGATACCGCTGCTGCTGTTCTGCAAAGCACCGAAACCTGGTGCTCAAGCAACCGTTGCCGCGCATTAGCGTGTCAGCACCAACCCCAACCAAAGGGCAAACCAACAAAGGGCGAGGCTGAGCAAGATGTTCCCCGCTGCCAGCGCGATTGTCCGTTCCCGCCGCAGTTCCAGCGATTGATACGCAAAGCTGGAAAACGTGGTGAAGCCGCCGCAGAAGCCGAATACCAGCCGTCTTTCCTCCTCACCCAGATCGACCGGGCCGCCGAGGTATCCAACCCAAAGACCCAGAAGAAAGCTGCCCAGGATGTTTACGATCAGCGTTGCAAAGGGCAGGTCATGGTGGACCCGCAAAGCGATCCAGTGCCGCAGCACCGCGCCCAATCCGCCGCCCAGTCCGAACATCACGTGAAGATAGAGTGCACTCATCCCGCCGACCTCGGGCCGTGTAGCCGCCGCCCGATGGCCTCACCCAGAACGGCAGCGGCAAGGCCGACGGCAATTTCCAGTGCAGCGGCTGAAATCGCACTCATTAGGTGGGCTTCGGCCATTCGTTCCAGTTCGGCCACAAAAGAGGAAAAGGTCGAAAGCCCACCGCAGAACCCCACCGCCCCCAGATGCAGCACATGCGCGTGAACGCGGTTCCGAACCGCATAGAGCCAACCAAGCACGAAACAGGCCATGACATTGATCCCGAAGGTCGCCGTCAGCACCGGAGCACCGGGAATCTGGGTCGAAAACGCCTCGCGCAGCAGCGATCCCGCCGCGCCGCCCACAAATACGGCGGTGAACATGATGGCCGTGGTCCGGACGGCGGGTCGGGTTTGTGTCACGGCCGGTTGTCCTGCCCAAGTTTACCTTTGTTTCGGCATACCTACTGCCGAAGCCCGGATCAACTGTCGCCAAATTTCCCGGCAGGCTCACAATCTCGCCGGATCGCGTGAACCCGGGCGCAAACGCTTGCAATCAAATGCCGATTTGATCCACGGTTGCTACAAGGTTGATTTGGCAGCACGTTGGGAGAGCACGAAATGATTGTACGCAGACTCTATTACATTCTGAGCTACGTGTGTCTGCCTCTGACCTTGCTGTGGGGTTTTTTCTGGCCGCCGGCCCATTGGTTGCTGGTGATCCTGATCCCCTATGCCGTGGTTGGTCTGTATGACATGCTGACCACCAAGCACAACGTGCTGAACAACTACCCGGTTCTGGGCCATTTCCGGTACATGCTGGAATTCGTCAGCCCGGAAATCCGGCAGTATTTCGTGGAGACCAACGAAAGCGGGCGTCCTTACAACCGGATCATTCGCAGCCTGGTTTATTCTCGGGCCAAAGGGCAGGTGGATACGCAGGCCTTTGGCACGCAATACGATATCCTGACTGTGGGGTATCACCGCGCCAATCACTCGCTTGCGCCCAAGGAGGTTCCGGAAAGCGAAGAACGGATCATGTTGGGTGGTCCGCAATGCAGCAAACCCTACAGCGCCTCGCGTCTGAACGTTTCGGCCATGAGCTTCGGTGCGCTTAGCGCCAATGCGATCCGGGCGCTGAATGGCGGTGCCAAGGATGGCGGCTTTGCGCATAACACCGGCGAGGGCGGCCTGTCCCCGCACCATCTGGCCGAAGGTGGCGATATCATCTGGCAGATCGGCACCGGGTATTTCGGCTGCCGCACACCGGAAGGAGGGTTCGACAAGGACTTGTTCGCTGAAAGGGCCAAAAAGGACGTGGTCAAAGCGATTGAGATCAAACTGTCGCAAGGCGCGAAACCCTCCCACGGTGGGGTGCTGCCTGCGGCCAAGGTCGACAAGGAAATCGCGGAAATCCGTGGCGTGCCCGAGCATCAGGATGTTATCTCTCCGCCCATACACTCGGCCTTTGAAGGGCCGACCGGCTTGTTGCATTTCGTGCAACATCTACGAGAGATGTCGGACGGCAAACCCATCGGGTTCAAGCTGTGTATTGGCAGACCGTCCGAGTTCATGGCGATCTGCAAGGCGATGTTGGAAACCGGCATTCTGCCCGATTTCATCACAATCGACGGCGCCGAGGGCGGCACCGGCGCGGCACCGGTCGAGTTCACCAACCGTCTCGGGATGCCGCTGAACGAGGCGCTGATCTTCGCCAACAACTGCCTGCGCGGCGTGGGCCTGCGCGACAAGATCAGGATCATTTGTTCGGGCAAGGTGGCCACCGGCTATGATATGGTCGAGAAATTCGCGCTTGGCGCCGATATGTGCAACGCCGCGCGGGCGATGATGTTCGCGGTTGGTTGCATTCAGGCGCTGCACTGCAACACCAATCGCTGCCCCTCGGGCGTGGCGACGCAGGATCCGATCCGTGGACGCGCGGTACACGTGCCGCAAAAACGCAAACGGGTTCATCGTTTTCACGACGCTACACTCGAGAGCTTTCGCGAACTTCTGGGTGCCATGGGCAAGGACAAGGTCTCGGACCTGCGCCCGGGCGATATTCGCCGCCGTACGGCGAATGAACGGGAATGGTCCTATGCCGATCTCTACACGTTCATCGACGAAGGTGTTCTGCTGACGGACGCGATCCCGGATGAGTTTGCAACGGACTGGAAAATGGCCTCGGCGGATCATTTCTGATTTTTTTCACTATGCCGCCAAGGATTGACCTTTCCGATCCGTCATACCCATCGTGATGCGCATGACAACATCGGATGAGGACCTGGCCAAAGCCGCCGCAAAAGGGGACGCTGACGCGTTTGCTGCCCTGTTGGCGCGGCATTATGATCGGGTTTTCCGTCTGGCCTTTCGCCTTACCGGGCGGGCCGATCAGGCCGAGGACCTGACGCAAGATATCTGCGCGGCCCTTCCAGCCAAGATCGCCGGGTTCCGGGCACAGGCCAAATTCACCACCTGGCTGTACCGGGTTGTCGTCAATGCCGCCGAAGACGCGCGCCGTCGTCGGGCCAGCCACAGCCGCGCTGCTGCGGGATGGGGTGATGTCGAACAGATGCGGCGGGCCGAAGCTGCGGAAACCGCCGAAGCAGTCGATTGGCTGCAACGGGCCATGCGATCCCTGCCGCAGGATTTGCAGGACACGCTGGCCCTGACGCTGGAAGACGAAATGACCCATGCCGAAGCCGCCGAAGTGCTGGGCGTGTCCGAAGGCACGGTGTCCTGGCGTATGTCGGATATCCGCAAGCGCTTGCGTGTGCTGCGGCAAGAGGAGCTGGCCCCATGACAGACGATCTTGAAGACCTCAAAACCCTGATGGACGCCGCGACCCCCGCGCCGGGCGCGCAGCGGCGGGCAGAAAATCTGCAACAGGCGCAAAAAGTTTTCGCCCACGCCCAAGGATCGCGCGCCGACATGCGTCCGACTGTCAAGCGAGGCCTGATGGCCCGCATGACAGAAGGAGCGAAATCCATGTTGAATGCCCTCTCGCACCGCGGTGCTTTGACCGCGACAACCGCAATCGCCGCTGTGGCTCTGGTCGTGATCCTGCCGCAGACCCGCGATTACGTGGTGAACCCGACATCCTGGACCGAATCCCGCCGGGCCGAGGCACCGGTTCAAACGATGGAAGCAGATCAGGAGGCTGCGGTTGAACACGATCCGTTGCAGGATGCTTTGGCGGAGCCGGTGGTTGAAGCGCCAGAGATGATTGAAGCACCTGCCGCGCCGGCACCGCGCACCCGTGCTTTGAACAAACAGCAGGAAAGTAGCCTGGGTGCCACCACAGAGCCATTGGCGCGTGCTGAATTGTACGGCGGCACGGCCTCAATGGCGCCCGCAGCGGTTCAGGACAATCTTCTTTTAGTCCCCGAACAGAACACTGAAACCTTCGCCAATGCCGACACCAACCCGCTGAAGGTCACGGCCGAAGACCCGGTATCGACCTTCTCGATTGACGTCGATACCGCCTCTTTTTCGATCATACGGTCTTCGCTGATGCAGGGCCATTTGCCGCCGAAAGACGCGGTGCGGGTGGAAGAGATGGTGAACTATTTCCCCTACAGCTATCCCGCGCCCGAAGGGGATGCACCGTTCCGCCCGACCATTACCGTTTCTCCAACGCCGTGGAACGAGGGCACGCAACTGGTCCATATCGGCATTCAGGGGGCGCTTCCGCAGGTCGAAGATCGCCCGCCGCTGAACCTCGTCTTTCTGATCGACACCTCGGGGTCGATGCAGGATGCGAACAAACTGCCATTGCTGAAACAGTCCTTCCGCCTGTTGCTGTCGGAACTGCGGCCCGAGGATCAGGTCTCGATCGTCACTTACGCGGGCAGCGCCGGGCAGGTGCTGGAGCCGACGGCGGCGGCGGAGAAAACCAAGATCCTGACTGCGCTGGATCAGTTGCAGGCCGGTGGCTCGACGGCTGGGCAGGCCGGGCTGCAACAAGCCTATCAGGTGGCGGAAAGCATGGCGAAGGATGGTGAAGTAACCCGCGTCATTCTGGCCACCGATGGGGATTTCAATGTCGGCCTGTCGGATCCAGACGCCTTGAAAGACTTCATCGCCCGCAAACGAGACAGCGGTACCTTCCTGAGCGTTCTCGGCTTTGGCCGCGGCAATCTGGATGATGCGACCATGCAGGCGCTGGCGCAGAACGGCAACGGGCAGGCGGCCTATATCGATACGCTGGGCGAGGCGCGCAAAGTGCTGGTCGATCAGCTGACCGGTGCCCTGTTCCCGATTGCCAATGACGTAAAAATTCAGGTCGAATTCAACCCGGCGCAAATCGCCGAATATCGCCTGATCGGATATGAAACCCGTGCCCTGCGGCGCGAGGATTTCTCGAACGACAAGGTGGATGCTGGCGACATCGGCGCCGGTCATACGGTGACGGCGATCTACGAGGTAACGCCCGTGGGCTCGGATGCAATCCGAAATGGTCCGCTGCGCTATGCCGAACAATCGGCATCCGATGGGTCCGATGAGATCGGGTTCTTCAAGATGCGCTACAAACAGCCCGGAGCGTCCGAAAGCCAGTTGATTGAAGAACCGATCCTGCCGGGGCAGGGACAGCCGACCGGGGATGTCCGGTTCTCATATGCCATCGCAGGGTTTGGCCAGTTGCTGCGTGGCGGGGAATATCTGGGCGATTGGTCTTATGAGGATGCAATCGCCTTGGCCAATGGCGCCAAGGGCCAGGACCCGTTCGGCTACCGGGCCGAGGCCGTCACTCTGATGCGACTGGCCGAAACGCTGGCGCAATAACTTTGGCTTCTGGGTGCTGGCATCTGTCAGCGCCCAGTTCGCCGAGCCCTAGAACTGTCGCGGAGTGTTGGCGGTGTGAGTGTTGATTCTACGCACGCTCCATTCCACTGCATCCCGCATGGTTTTGCCAAGCGCCTCGTCAAAAGCCTTAACCAGATCCGGTGTCTGATCGCTGGCCGCGATCACGTATTCCTGAAACGAGTCCGAGGCGATGATCTTGTCTTCGAACTCGTCGATGATCTTGATGTTGATGCGCACTTCCACCCGGATGGTTTGTTTGCCGTCAACATCATTGATTACTATTCCTTGAAATTCCCGCAGGTCGGGCACGATGACGTAATCCGCACGCAGACCAACAGTGGATCGGCCAACGGCGGCGACCTTGCCACTGTTTTCATAGCTTTCGACCAGCAGTGCCTGCACGATCAGCGGGGCCCGGTCCACCCAGCGTGCGCGCGGCAGGTACTGAACCTGCAACGGCGTGGGTTGGATGGCGATCTGATCGGTGTTGACCGCAGCCGTAGCCGTCGGCTCCTGCACCACGATCTGCCTCTGAACGCGCGGCAAGGACGCAGAAAACGTGCTTTTAGGCGTCAGCAGGTACAGATCGTTTGGCTTGGACGCCTGCCGCAGCGTTCCCAGGCCCGCGCACCCCCCCAGCGACACAAGGGCAAGACCCAAAAGAAGAAACCTGATCATTGACGAAACTCCGATGCCTGGGTTCCAAGTAGGAAGCGCGCGGGGTCACGTTCGACCTTGTCCACCAGCCGATCCAGGCTGATGACCAGACGCTGTGACTCTTCGACAAAACGTGTGAACTGGGGCAGGCCGACCCGCAGAAAGTCCGACAATTGGCGGCGGTTGGCCTGCACGATGCCGTCGATGGTGCCCAACAGCTCTGAGGCGGATTGGGAGGCGCTGAGGATATCGGCCGAGATATCGTCGAGCCGCTTGGTGACGTTTTTCACGGTCGACGACACTTCGTTCGCCGCAGTGCGGATGTCATTCATAACCGTACCGACATCTTCGTTTATGACCTTGTTGGCCGAGTCAAAGGCGCGCTCTGCCGAGGTCAGGGTACCTTTTGCGGTCTCCATCGTGCCGGTGATCGACCCCAGGGTCTTGTTGGCATTCAGGAAGGTTTCCGAGATCGTTGCCAGGGCCACGTCAGCCTCACCCGAAAGGCCGTTCAGGTTATCGGCCAATGTCGTCACCCGCTCGATCAGCGGGCGGATATCTTGCTGAATGACGCGGTCGGCGGTTTCGATGGTGGTTTTGGCGCTGTCCAGCGCGGCCGTTGCGGATTCCGAGGCTGATTTCACGCTGTTCAGCGTGTCCGTGCCTGCGGTCAGAGTGCTTTCGGCGGTATCCGCCAACTTGTCCAGCCGATCCGTAAAATCGCCAAGCTTCTTGGCTGCGCCGCCCAGATCCGTTGACAGGTTCTCAAAATCCGTGAGTGTCTTGTTCAGCTTGCCGGACGCCGAGGCGACGTTGTCCAGGATGTCGCTGACCGACTTTCGGTTCTTGTCATCGACCACGGCATTGAGGTTTTCCAACAAGGTGACGGCCTCGTCCAACACTTTCGGCGCGCCTTCGAACAGCGACTGGATCGCACTGCGTTTGCTTTTGATTACGCTGTTTTCCGGCAATTTGGTGCCGCTGGCCGATCCACCGGTCAGTTCGACATAGCTGACGCCCGTTACGCCCAGGGATTGCAGCTGTGCGATTGTATCATCGGTTACCGGGATATCGGCGTCGACCTCAAGTTTGACCCGCACCTTAGACGGATCTTCATCGTCCAGTTGCAGTGAAATCACTTGTCCAACCGGCAGGCCATTATAGCTGACACCGCCCGCAGCCGACAGGCCCGAGACATTGTCGAACAGCACGTCATAATAGGCGTATTGCCGCGAGACTTCGAACTTGGCGAGCCACAGGAAAAAGCCAAATGCGCCAAGGATCCCCGCAAGGGTGAAGGCGCCGATCAGGATATAATTCGCTCGGGTTTCCATTGCCTCTACCTGTCCTGCCCCTTCTCTTGCGCTGCGCGCGCCCGGGGGCCGGTGAAGTATTCCTGCACCCAAGGATGATCGACTTTGGTCATTTCTTCAATCGGACCTTCGACCAGAACGCGTTTTTCCGCAAGAACCGCGATGCGGTCGCAAATGGCATAAAGGCTGTCCAGATCATGCGTGACCATGAACACGGTCAGCCCCAGCGCGTGCTGCAATTCTCCGATCAACTCGTCATAGGCCGCAGCCCCGATCGGGTCCAACCCGGCGGTGGGTTCGTCCAGAAACACGATCTCGGGGTCGAGCGCCAAAGCGCGGGCCAGCGCTGCGCGTTTGCGCATCCCGCCGGACAGTTCCGAGGGGAATTTACCACAGCTCAGTTGCGGCAGGCCAACAAGGCTGATTTTCAGGCTGCCCAGGGCCTGCATCAGCCTTTCGCTGATCCCGGTATGTTCGCGCAGCGGCGCCATGACATTCTGCAAAACAGTCAGCGAGGAAAACAGCGCACCATCCTGAAACGCAACACCCCAGCGTTTCTCAATGCGACGACGTTCCTGTTCCGGGCCATTCAGCACGTCGACGCCCAGCACCTCGATACTGCCGGCGGCGGGTTTGTTCAGCCCGACAATCGTCCGCAGCAGCACCGATTTGCCGGTACCCGAGCCGCCAACGATGCCCAGCACCTCGCCGCGCCAGACATCCAGATTGAGGTTTTCATGCACGACCTGTGGTCCGAACCGGTTGGTCAGGTTGCGCACGCGGATCACCGCCTCTCGCTGGGCGTTGGTGTCCGAGGTCTGTTCCAGCACGGTTCCGTCCATGTCAGACATCCAACGCCGAGAAGAAGATCGAGAACAGAGCGTCCAGCGCGATGACCATGAAGATGGCCTGCACCACGGATGCGGTCGTTCTCTGGCCGACACTCTGCGCTGATCCCTTGACCTGCATTGCCTGCCAGCAGGCGATAACCCCGATCACCAGCGCAAAGAACGGGGCTTTGATCATACCGACGGCAAAATGCCAGATACCGGTGCTTTCCTTCAAACGGGTCACGAACATGCCGGGGCTGATGTCAAGATCGATCCAGCTCATCAAGCCGCCACCGAACAGGGCGGCCATATCGGAAATGAATCCAAGGATCGGCAGCATGATCAACAGGGCAACGACCCGCGGAATGACCAACACTTCGATTGGATCCAGACCCAGCGTGCGCATGGCGTCGATTTCTTCCTGCACTTTCATCGAGCCGATCGAGGCGGTGAAGGCCGAGCCGGACCGACCCGCAACAATGATGGCCGTCAGCAAAATGCCCAACTCACGCAGAACCGAGATCGAGATCAGCTCGACGACAAAAATCTCGGCCCCGAATTGTTTCAGCTGAGTTGCTCCCTGAAAGGCCAGCACGACACCGATCAGGAACCCCATCAGGGCCACAATCGGGATCGCCTTGAACCCGACTTCTTCCATCTGTGACACCAGCGCCGCGCGGCGCAGCCGCCATGGCATGACGACGGTGCGGACAAGGCGGTGCAGCGTCAGACCCAGAAAACCCAACATCGAAAGAGTGTCTTTCCATGCCCCGACCGTACGCTTGCCAATGCTGGCGACCCAGTCAACAAAGCTGCGGTGCTCGGCCTCGATCCCCGGATCGTCGGGTATGTTTTCAGCCACGGTGTCAAGTAGTGCGGAATGCGCGGGGCTCAGCCCTTCATACCTGACCTCGGCCCCGACGGTGCGCACCCGGCGCGCCAGATCGGCAATCAGCCAAGCACCACCTGTATCCAGCGCCTCGACCTTGGACAGGTCAAAGGTGACCTTGCTTCCTTGCGGTTTAATAGCCGCAAACGCCTGTTCCACCTTCTCCAGAGACTGAGTCAGCATTTCGCCCGAAATACGCAGGCAGACGCCGTCGGCGTCAGGGTCCGAATGTATCATGGGCTGCGTCATGGCCGTATGAGATGTGAAACCGGGTAGCGCTGCAACGGATTTCTGCGCACCACCGGGAATTGTCGCCGCACAATAGCAGCAGTGTGACAATTTCGGATCGACCGGGCCTCGGCGCGGCGGATTGCGCGCATCAACCCTGCTTTTCGTTTAAGTTCAGTTTTTTATGCCTGATCAAAACCCAACGTCACGAAGTGGTTGCGGAAGGGGCGAACCGCGACAAAGATCACATCTGAAACGCCTCGGTGGAATCAGGTTACGTAACATGCAAAAACCCGGAAATGTCCTGTTCGTCATCATCGATCAGTTGCGAGCGGATTGCCTGAATGGGGCCCTTGCGGCCCATGTCGATCTGCCCAACCTGCGCGCGTTCATGGCTGAGGCCGTGACGTTTGATCGGCACTTTTCAGTGACCAACCCTTGCGGGCCGTCGCGTGCCTCGATCCTGACGGGGCAGTATGCGATGAACCACCGGTCAATTCGCAACGGTACGCCGTTGCGGCACGACACGCCGAATATCGCGACCGAGATGCGCAAGGCCGGCTACCTGCCCATGTTGTACGGCTACACCGATACCTCGGCCGATCCACGCGTTTTCGATCCGGGTGATCCGATCCTGAAATCCTATGAAAACCCGATGGCCGGGTTTCACGAGGTCATCGAGATGCGGCTGGAGGAATCCTATCCCTGGCGGTCTTATCTGATACAAAAGGGGTACGAGTTCGACGAATATTGGGACGTATTCAAACCGGTTTCGCCAAAGGGTGGTACCCCGCGTCTGAACGACCCGGCCTTGTACCGGGCCGAGGACAGCGACACCGCCTTTCTGACCGACGCGTTCCTCAGCAGCATGGCGCCGTTCAAGGATCAGAGCTGGTTTGCGCATCTGACCTATATCCGGCCGCATCCGCCTCTGGTTGCCCCGGCGCCCTACAATGACATGTATGATCCTGGTGCTTTGCTTATGCCAGCCGGGTTTGCAGACATAGCCGACGAACGCGCGATGCATCCCTTCTTTGGCCCGGCGATGGAAAAACAGTCGGCGAAGGATTTCGTCGAAGGGTTCGATACCTTGGACCCGACACCCGAAAACGTTCGGATGTTACGCTCGGTCTATCTGGGACTGGCGACCGAGGTGGATCATCATGTCGGCCGTGTCATCCAGTTCCTCAAGGACAGCGGTCAATATGACGATACCCTGCTGGTGATCACCGCCGACCATGGAGAGATGCTTGGCGATCGCCACACCTGGGGCAAGATGACAGTCTATGACGCGGCCTATCATACGCCGTTGATGATCCGGATGCCCGGCAATCAGGATCAGGCCGGAACCGTGGTGACGGCGCCGACAGAGTCCATCGACATCACCCCGACGATACTGGACTGGACCGGGTTGCCTATTCCGAACGCGATGGACGGGCGGTCCCTGATGCCGTTGCTGCAAGGAGAGGTCCCGGAGGATTGGCGCAGCTATTCGTTCAGTGAACTGGATTTCTCGGCCCCCGAAAAACCCAGCTTGTGGCAACAGCATCTCGGTACGGGCAACAGCGACTCGTGTCTGGGTATCCTGCGGGACGAGCGGTTCACTCTGGTCGAGTTCGCCGCCGACCTGCCGCCGCTTTTGTTCGATCAACAGGGTAAAGGCGAAATGGAGAACGTTGCGGAAAACCCTGACTATGCCACGGACCTTGCACGCCTGGGTCGGATGATGCTGCGGCACCGGATGCGCAATATGGATCATACGCTGTCATTGTGCTCTCTCACGCCGGACGGGGCGAAGACCAAACCGCGATACTAGCCCAATCTGTCGCGTCCGTGCCCTCTACACCTGTGACAAATCCGGTGTTACGCATGTGTTAAGGAGAGGGCAAATTTGGACATTACCGAACAGCACATAAAAGAGATGACGACCGCCGGTCTGAACCTGATCGGGCAGGCATTGTCGATTTATGACAGTCAGTTGCGGTTGGTTGTCAGCAACCGGCCGTTTCAGGCAATGTTCGAATTGCCGGATGAACTGGTCCAGCCGGGGGCACGGTTCCGGGACACGATCCGCTATCTGGCGGCGCGTGGCGAATACGGCGCTGACGCAGATGTCGAGGCCATCGTGGATTTGCGGGTCCAACAGGCGCTGACGTTTGAGCCGCACTATATGGAACGTGTCCGGGCCGACGGACGGGTGATTTCGGTCGAAGGGGCGCCGCTGCCCAAAGGCGGCTGGGTTTCGGTCTACACCGATATCACCAACACCAAACAGGCCGAGGCCCTGCTGCGCGCCCGGTCCGAGGAATTGTCGGGTCAGTTGCTGGACCGGGCCGAAGAGCTTTCGGCCACCAACCGAAAACTCGCCGCCACCAACTCTGCGCTGGAAGAGGCCAAGCGCCAGCTGACCGAGATCGAAGCCCGCACGCGCATGACGACCGAGATGATGCCGGCCCATATTGCGCATCTGGATCCGGACTGGCGGTATGATTATTCGAACCGGCGTCTCAGCTCGGTTATGCCGGGCCGCCCGTCAGAAATTCTGGGCATGCATGTTTCTCAGGCTTTGGGGGCTGTGGCCTTCCCGCGCGTCGAACCCCATCTGAAAAAAGCCTATGGCGGCGAAGCCTCGGTGTTCGAGTTTACAGAAGATCAGGATTCCCGCCGTATCCGCGTGTCGTTCTCTCCGGATGGCGAAGGCGGCGTCTATGTGATGTCGGTCGACATCACCGAGGAAACCCAGGCGCGCGTTGCCCTGCAACAGACCCGACGCCGGGCCATGGCGGCGCAGATGACCAGCGGGCTGGCGCATGACTTTTCCAACCTGCTGACGATCATTCTGGGGATGCAGTCGCGGCTGGAAAAGATGGACTTGTCCGCCGAGGCGCGGGAATTGGTGGCTGCCACCCAGCAGACCGCCCGTCGAGGCGGTCAGTTGCTGAACAGGATCGCGGACATGACTGGCAACCGCACCTTTCAGCCGAAAGCGACCGATATGCGCGGATTGCTCGAGGACCTGCGTGTTCTGGCCTCGCCCTCCCTGCCGCGTGGCGTGGGGTTGTCGGTGGTGAACACACTGCCCGACGAGGCGTTGATGCTGGATCCGGGCATGGTTCAGGATGCTCTGCTGAATCTGGTGCTGAACGCGCGCGATGCTTGCGGCGGGTCCGGTCAGATCACCATCAGCGCGCATAAGATCGGCGATATCTGGATCGAGATCGCGGTTTCGGACACCGGCTCGGGCTTTTCCAAGGAAGGGTTGGAAAAGGCGCTGAACCCGTTCTTTACCACCAAAGGCAGCAAGGGGTCGGGGCTGGGCCTGCCCATGGTCTATGATACCGTAAAACTTGCGGGCGGAGATCTGAATCTGCGCAATACCCCTTCGGGCGCGACGGTGGCCATGCGTTTGCCCTATCGCCCGGCGCCGCCGATACAGGAAGGTCTGGTTTTGCTGGTCGAGGACAGTGACGACCTGCGTTGGCAGTTCCGGGAAATGCTGGTCGACCTCGGGTTTTCGGTGATCGAGGCGACGTCGGCCGATGAAGCGCTGGCGCTGACGGCGGATATCGACGATATCGTGTTTGTGCTGTCGGACATTCGGCTGGAGGGGCAGGGGACAGGGCTGGATTTGTTGGCGCAACTGAAGCCTGCGCTGCCGTGCATTCTGATGACCTCTTTGCCCTATTCCGATCCGCTGCATCGGCAGGCGCTGACGCTGGCTCCGGTGCTGAGCAAACCGTTTACCCGGGCGCAACTGTCCGCCCTGATCAGAACCGAGGCCGCCTGATGACACAACCGCTGGTCACTATTGTTGATGATGAACCCGAAATCCGGCGTGTTCTGACCGATGCGCTGGAAGAGGCGGGGTTTCGCACCCAGTGCTTCGCCCGGGCTCGGGAATTCGAAGCTGCGTTGAAACGCGTGACACCGGATGTGTGCCTGGTCGATCTTTCCCTGCCCGATACCGACGGTCTGGCGCTTGTCCATCGGTTGGCGCTGGAACAGGGGGCGGCGGTGATCATCATCTCGGGTCGGGCTCAGGTGCAGGATCGCGTCACCGGGCTGGAACTTGGGGCCGATGACTATATAACCAAACCGTTCGACCCCGCCGAGGTCGTGGCCCGCATCCGGGCCAGGTTGCGGTCCCCGCGCACGCAGGTGTCGCAATCGGACGTGGCGCGTTTCAATGGCTGGATCGCGCATTTTGACCGCTATGTGTTGGAAGACGGCAGCGGCGCGGAAACACCGTTCAGCCATGCGGAAGGCGAAGTTTTGCGGCTGTTTCTGGAAAGCCCCAAACGCCTGATCAGCCGGGCGCAGATGCAAGAAGCACTGGGCGGTGCCGCAGGTGACAGTTTCGACCGGGCGATGGATGTGCGTATATCCCGGCTGCGGACAAAACTGGGCGAAGATCCCAAAAATCCGCGCCTTATCAAGACGATCTATGGGGCGGGATATATTTTCCTTGGGGATGTCGAGTGGCGATAAAACGCCGATCAATATCTGGGGCGGATGTTGTTATTGTTGCCACATTGATGAAATAGACAAGCAATTACATATTGTTACACGCAAACCAAACCGAAAAAGGTTGCTCCTGATGTCAACCGGGACACATCAGCTCCAATATCTGCGCGCTGCCTATGGATTCTTGGCGCAGTCGCGCATAACTAACAGCACCGCATCCGACCGTTGCCGCAATCGTGCGGTTTGGGATCGGGGTAAGACCGTGACGCTGTCAGGCATCGGAACCGCTGAGGGTTTTGGAGAATAGAATGATCAAAAAAACCTGGGCCAAATGGAAATCCGGTAATATTGGCCGCTTGCTGTTCGAAAGTCTCAGAAATCAGGGCTGGTTGTACGGGATCGCGATGGTGGCCATGGTCGGTGTTGCCGGAACAACGGCGGGTACCGCGTGGATGATGGAAAACATCGTCAACGCGATGACCGAACCAGAGATGCGATCCAAGGTCGCGCTGATCGCCGCCGCCGTGATTGGACTGTTTCTTGGCAAGGCGCTTGCTTCGTACATTCAGGCCGTCTTTCTGGCGCGCGCCGGCAACCGCATCATCGCTGTTCAACAAGAGCGTCTTTACGCCAAGCTGATCAAACGCGGGGTCGGCTTTTTCTCAAGAAACGAATCCTCGGGCCTGTTGCTGCGCGTGACACAGGGTGCGCAGGCGGCCAGGCGACTGGTTGATGTCGTCGTGACAAGCTTTGTGCGCGACCTGCTGACCTTGATCGGTCTGATATTTGTCATGATTTACCAGCAACCGATGCTATCGGTGCTGTTTTTCGTCGTCGGCCCGGTTGCGTTGATCAGCGTTCGCATGTTGCTGAAACGTGTCAAAGCGATCATGCAATCCGAGATGATGGCACTGTCCGAAATCATCAAGGTTCTGCAGGAAACGTCGGGCGGGATCACGATCATCAAAGTCTTTGCCCTTGAAAACCACATGACGAATCGCATGAACGGGGCCATACGGACGGTCGAGGAACGTGCAAACTCGATTTCCAAGCTGCAGTCGATCGCCAGTCCGTTGATGGAACTTCTGGCAGGTTTTGCGATTGCGGGCATTCTGGTGATCAGCACCATCGGCTTCGGTAGCAGCGAACCAACTTCGGCAGGTCAGCTGATGTCCTTTATCACAGCGTTGCTGATGGCTTACGAGCCCGCTAAACGCCTGTCGAAAATGCGTGTTATCATCGAAACCACCCTGGTCCCGATCAGCATGATGTTCGAGCTTCTGGACGAAGAAGATCAGATGCGGGAAAGCCCTGACGCCAAAACCCTGGTCACGGGGGCGGGTGAAATCCGTCTCAAGGATCTGACGTTTGGGTACAAAGGCGACACACCGGTGCTTTCGAATATGAACCTGACATTCGAGGCCGGCAAGACGACGGCTCTGGTCGGTCAGTCCGGCGGTGGTAAATCAACGATCTTCGGTCTGATCATGCGTTTCTATGATCCCGATTCCGGAACTGTTGAGATCGATGATCAGGACTTGCAGGGCGTGAGCTTTGCTTCACTACGCCAGAAGATTTCCTATGTAGGCCAGGATACATTTTTGTTTTCGTCCTCGGTTATGGATAACCTGAGATATGCGCGCCCGGATGCCACCGATGAAGAAGTGATGGAGGCCGCCCGCGCCGCCCATGCCCATGATTTCATCAGCAAACTGGAATATGGCTACGATACGCCTGTCGGAGAGAACGGGTCGTTCTTGTCCGGTGGGCAAAAACAACGTCTCGCCATCGCACGTGCAATTCTGCGCAAATCGGAAATTCTGTTGCTGGACGAGGCCACCAGTGCTCTTGACGCGGAATCCGAGACGCTTGTGAAAAAGGCATTGGACCGGCTGACCGAGAATGTGACCACGATTGTCATTGCCCACCGATTGTCGACCGTGCTTGAGGCGGACAAGATCGTCGTCATTCAGGCAGGCGAAGTTCTTGAAGAAGGCAATCTTGAAACCCTGATCGAGAAGGACGGGGTGTTCCGCCAGTTGTTCGACCATCAGTTCAAACAGCCAGCGTCCGAAGGGGTTTCCTCTTCGCAATAGCGTGTGGGCGCCACAGGGATGCAGTCGGCACAAGCAGGCCTGTGGCGCCCATAAATATCCTTATTCGCGCAAAGCCCTGTTTTTGATTTTGACCACGGGCTGCAGCAGATAATCCAGAACCGTCTTGCGGCCTGACAGTATATCAACCTCGGCGACCATGCCGGGAATGATTTCGACGGCGACACCATCGGCATCCAGCATCGCGTTACTGGTCTCGATTTCCACGACGAAAACCTCTTCGTCATTGCGCTCGGATCGCGTGATTGTGTCGGCGCCGATCCGCATGATCTGGCCGTCCAGCGCCCCGTACCGGGCAAAATCATAGGCCGTAATCTTGACCTTGACCGATTGCCCCGCGTGCAGGAATGCGATGTCCTCCGGACGAACGTAGGCTTCGACAAGCAGCGTGTCATTCAGGGGTACGATCTCAATCAATTCCTCCCCGCTGCGCGCCATTCCTCCGATTGTGCTGCGATGCACCCGGTTGACGATGCCACGCACCGGAGACCGCACCTGCGCCCTGTCGGCCCGATCCCGAAGCGCAGGCAAGACGGGTCGCAACGCGGCAAGCTCGGTGGTCGCCACCGCCAGATCGGTCAGCGCGGCACTGCGAAACCGGCTTCGGGTCGCGCGGATGCGGTCGTCTATCTCGTCCAGCCCGGTCTTCAGCCTGTTGGTCGCGGCCACAGCTCTGGTCTTCCGACCTTCCCACTCGGCCTCTCCCCGGCGCAGCGTCAAAAGTGTTGTTGCGGGTTCCATCCGTTTTTCCACCAAGGGCTCCATCATCGCGCGCTCTTCCGCCAAAAGCCTGAGCGTTTCGTCTGCGGTGATCCGGTCCACAAGGCCTTCTTCATATTCCTGCTGCCTTTGTTGGCGCTGGCGTTCAAGGATGGCGATTTCGGCGTGCAACTCAGATTGCCGTCCCTGGTACAGAGCGGCTTCTGATCGTACGACCTCGGGGGCGCCTTTGATCAACTCCGACGAAAAACTCAGGTCAGTACCGTCGATTTCGGCCTGTAGGCGTTGCGTTCGCGCCATCAGGCCGAAGGCGCGTTGCTGCTCCTGACTGAACTGGCTGTCGATCTGGGTTGTTTCGAATTCCATCAGCAACATGCCCTTGTCGACCACCTGTCCTTCGCGAATTTCCAGCGATTGCAGAACACCGGGTTCCGTGGCTTCGATTACCTGAACGTCGGCCGAAGGCACGATCCGCCCATCCACCCGGGTCACGTCGTCCAACTCGGTCAGATGCGCCCAAAGGCCCAGTGCGATCAGGCATGAGGCGATCACCAGCAAAAGCAGGGAGCCGCGTATCGGTGAGCGTCCGCGCATCTCGCGCGCGAGGGTGGCGAGGTCAGGATGCCGCGACATTCAGATGCCTCCCTGCATTGCGGGCGTGTTGAGCGAGCATACTCTTGGGACCATCGGCAGCCACGCGCCCGCTTTCGATGACAATGACTCGGTCGACCAACTCCAACAGGCTGGTGCGATGGGTGACGATGACCATCGTGGTGTCCTGAGTTGCTTGTTTGAGGCGCCGGATCACCTCGGCTTCGGTTTTCACGTCCATCGCACTGGTGGGTTCATCCAATAGCAGAACCGGCGGGTGTCCGATTAGGGCTCTGGCCAGCGCGATGGCCTGTCTTTGCCCCCCGGACAGGCCCTCGCCGCGTTCGGCAAGTTTCAGGTCGTAGCCGTTGGGGTGGCGGGCGACGAAGTCTTCCACTCCGGCCACTTTTCCTGCGCGGATGAGATCCTGATCACGTGGCCGAACGGTGCCGCTGCTGATGTTTTCGCGCACGGTCCCGGAAAACAGCCAGATGTCCTGCAACACGGACCCGACATTGCGGCGCAGATCGCCCGGATCAATCTGGCGAATATCGACGCCATCCAGCAGGGCAGAACCGGTTCGCGGCTCGTAAAGCCCAAGCAACAGACGAGTGATAGTACTTTTTCCGGACCCGATCGGCCCCAAAATCGCAACTTTTTCACCGGGTTCGATCGAGAATGACACACCCGCCAATGTGTCCTCGGCCTGATCCGGGTAGGCGAAATGGACATTCTTGAAACTGATGCGCCCGTCGAAGCTGTTTCGGCTAATCCAGCTGCGCCCAGGCGGCCGTTCACTCTCGGCCTGCATCAATGCGTTCAGGTTGCGATACGCGCTGCGGGCCTGATTGACGCGGGTCAGGGTCTGGGCAAGCTGTCCCAATGGAGCCAGCGCGCGCCCGGTCAGCATCACCGAGGCAACCAACGCCCCCATGCTCGCTTGCCCATCGGTGATCAGAAACACGCCGTAAAAAACGATCAGAACCTGCGCGGCCTGCTGGGTGAAACCAGTCAGGTTGAGGGCGAACTGGGTCACCATACGGCTGCGTGCACCGTGCGCGGATTGACGCTCGATCGCGTTTTCCCAACGGGTTCGCATGGGTCTGGCCGCCGCTGTGGTCTTGATCGTCTCAAGCCCCGAAACGGTTTCCACCAGAACAGATTGCTTGGACTGGCCGTCCGAAAAGCTCTTCTCGGCCAAGCGCGACAACACCGGCTGCACAGCCACGCCGGCCAGTAACACAACCGGAACCGCAAGAGCAGGGATCAGAGCCAGCGGGCCGCCGACCAGATGGATGACAATAACGAACAGGGCAATGAACGGCAGATCAACCAACGCGACCAGCGTTGCCGAGGTAAAGAACTCTCGCAGGGTTTCGAATTCGCGCACTGTGCTCGCCATAGCGCCGGTTGATCCGGTGCGAGACTTCATGCGGATGTTCAGCACCTGATCGAACACGCGCCGTCCCATCTGCATATCGGCCTTTTGTCCGGCGCGGTCGATGAACCCAGCGCGCAACAATTTCAGAAGGAAGTCAAAGCCCAGGGCGAGGCCGACGCCCGCAGTCAGGGCAATCAGGGATTCTGTAGCCTCATTTGGCAAAACGCGATCATAGACGACCATGATGAAGATCGAGGTGGATAGGCCCAGCAAATTCGCCAGCGCCGCCGCCAGGATCACTTGCGTATAGGACCACCGGTTCGCCGCCATAGCAGACCAGAACCAATGACCGGACGTAGGGTTCTCGTTACCCGAGACCTCGGCCCGATGGTTGCGGCGAAACAGGATCGCGTATCCGGTGTAAGTGCGGCACAGTTTGCTCTCGGACACTTCGCCGATCCCGTCTCCGAGGTCCGGGTCGAAAATCAGAAGGCTGCCATCTCGCGCGCGGCCGTGGAAGACAACAGCTTTGTCATCCTCCAAAATCAACAGCGCTGGTGACAGGTCTGTGTCGAAATCCTGCAACCTGCGCTTGCCGTAACCGGCCTGTAATCCAGAACTTTGAGCCACCTCAATGGCATCGCGAAGAGTAAGCTCATCTGATGCGCCGGTTTGGGCGGCATGCAAGGCGGCCACCGTCAAGGGGCGGTCCAATTGGGCCGCGACATGCAACAGACAAGCCTCGAGAGCAGAGAGCGACGGCGCGCGCGAAATTGGCAAAAGCTGTGTCATAGACCGTCATCCCATTTCACCGTTGAGACGCCCAGCAGATCCAAGATGTCGCCGGTCAGGCTCAGCGCGGCATAGTTGGTCAGAAAGAAACTCTGTTCGGCCAGGATCAGTCTTTCCTGAGCGTTCACATAATCCCGCTGCGCATCCAGTATCTCGATCAGGCTGCGCCTGCCGATGGTAAACTGTTCGCGTGCGGCGGTAACACTGGCGGCGTTGGCCTGCACGGCAACCCGGGCCGCCTGAAGGCGAACTGCGCCGGCTTGCTGGTCAGAGCGGACGAACTCCAGCTCGCGACGAATGTCCCGGATGACCGAGTCACGCGCGAATTCCGCCTCCTTGACCTGTGCTTCTGCGGCCGCAATGGCGGCCCGACGTTGCCCCGTACTGTCGATTTCGTAGTTGAATGACAGATCGACCCCGAAATTTGCGTCGTTGCTGTCATCCCGGTCGGCAAAAGCTGCAATTTCAACACCGGGCTGGCGCCGTGCATGCGCGGCCGCCTGTTCCGCTTTTGCAGACAGCAAGGCTGCGTCGGCTCGTCTGACTTGCGGGCTATCCAGCACGATCTGAGCATCTGTCCGTGACAGTTTCGGAGCCGGGACAGCCGGTGGAAGAGCCCCGGGGGCCGCGCCAAAGAATTCATGGTATTGGGCATCTGCACGGTCCAAACGCGCCCTGGCATCTGCCAGCCGCGTCTGCGCATCCGCCATACGAGAGCGCGCCGTCAGAACGTCAGCATTCGACCCCACACCCTGAACCGAGCGTTCCGTGATCTGCCGCACCAGTTCTTCATGAACCGCAACATTTCTGGTCGCTATTTCCAGAACTTTCCGCCGGTCCAGAACCACGACGTAGGCTTCGATTGCCGATAGCGCGACAGCTGATGCGGTTTGTACCTGATCTCCGCGGCTTTGCAGCACGCGCGCCTTTGCCGCCGCCAAATCATTCGATGCAGCCCCACCATCATACACCAATTGTGAAATGCGCAGATACGGCGTGACATCGGCAATGTCGGAGTCTATTCGTTCGGATCGCGCGTTTACGCCAACGGAGAGCCGGGGCAGAAAGGCCCCCTTGGCGGCATCCTCGTTGGCTGCAGCAATCTCCAACCGCGTTGCGCTTTGCGCGAGGTCTGGGTTTGAGTCCACAGCCGCCCTGATCCGCTGACCAAACGCGCTCTGCGCCAGCCGAGGCGCAGGTTCGCTTGCGCCGGCCCCGACGGACCCGCTGGACAGGGACATCGCAACGCCCGTCAGATCGGGCGTGGGCGTACAGGCCGACAACACGGCGGCAAAGAAGAGTAATGGTGCAAATCCGAGTCTGCGGTTGAGTATTGGCATAGGTGTTTCACACCCCACTGGTTCCAAGGAAATCGTCATTCTGCGCGTTGGCCATTGCACTCAGAAAACCGGAAATGTCTGAATTTTCGGTGTATTTCCGTTGCGAGATTTGCTCTGCCTGCTGGTTTTGCGCACGCGACAGCCAGGCGACATGGCATAGCGAGATCTGGTGGGCGTGGATCAGCAGAAACGCGCCCGAATCCACCAGATCGAGTTTTTCCGCCTTGGACAGTTTCTTTAGCCGCAGGGCTGAAATGCCCAATGTCCCGGAGGGCAAAGCGATTCCATCATGGGAGTCAGCGGGTTCAAATAGCCCCATGGTCTTGATCTTCTGGCATAGCTCCAGAGTCGTCTCGCGGGCAGCAACGCGGGTTTGAAGAAAGCGTTGAACGTCGCGCAATGCTGGTGACAGGTTTCCAGCCCCGTCAAAGAAGGACTCATCTCTGGGGTTTGTGCTGAGAAGACCGGAAGTTTCATCCACGTTCAAATGAAACAGCGCAGATTTGTCGGGCGTGTTTTGTCCGATGGGCTGTGCTTGAAAGGGGTGGCAGCGTAGGTCGGATGGAACATAGGCTGCCAACCACTGCCCCTTCGGGGAAACAAAAGGTGTGGGCATATCCGCAGCCAGGGACAAGATGGCCGTGGGTTCGACGCCTTCGCCGGTTTCCCGGAAAACGATCGGAAAGGCACCGGCAGTTTGCGGTACTTCCTGCAACACAATCGCGCAGTCAGTGCGATTGATTGCAAATCTGTAAGTGGTGAAACGTTTCCAGTACTGATGCCCATGCCGTGCGGCGGTGACTGGAACCAGGCCGTTCTGCGCCATTGTTGCCCCATGCTTTTCAGGATGGCTGCCGCTCAGTTCAAGCGGCAGCCCTTTCATTGTTTAGGCGGTTGCCCCGGTGGGATCGGTGTGCAGGATGTTGTCTGCGTTCAGACCGGTCAGATCGTCCAGACCGGTGAATTGCGCGACGGTTTCAACCGACGCGGCATTGGGAGCGCTGTAATCGACCTTGACCAGCACACTGTCAGTCCCGTCCGTTGCCATGACGTAGATTTCGTCACCCGTCTGGAGTCCGGTAAAGCTCTCAACCGCGGTTTCGATCGTGTTTTGGGACAAATCACCCAAAACTGTTGTCAGACCGACGAAACCGGTATCGGCACCAATCGCATCTCCAGCAGCCAGAGTTTCGACATCCGTTCCGTCCCCGCGCAGGGTTCCGACACTCAGACCGCTGAACATAATGGCGTCGGTCACCTCGGCTGCGGGGCCGATTGTGAAGCCCGTCACCGTGTCGATGCCATTGGCTGCCGGGTCCGCCTCGAACAGGACAACGTCGCGTCCTGCGGCCGAAACATCAATCGCATCGTTGCCATCCTGCCCACGGATAATGTTGTCCACGTTGGTTGCAACCAGCGTGTCATCACCATTGGTGCCAAGCTGAAAGACGGAATGCCCGCCAACAGAGGTCGCGATTGTCAGTTCAATGGGTTTGCTTGCATCGACAATAGTCATGTCGAAGGTCATCAGGGGTTGGCTCAGGTCTGTGATGGTGTTCGAGATACCGGAGAAACGGATCAACGAGGCCCCGTCCGGATTGGCGAAGAAACCGAAGATACCACTGTTCGGGATCTCGGAACCGAGGTCATAGGTCGTGACCGAAGGATCGAAACCCAGCTTCACGTCCAGTGCGAGCCCGCCCGAAATATCCATGTCCGAGTCGGCGTAGACCTCGAAGGTCACTGTGCTCCCGGAAATCCCAGCCTGTGTGATGACATAGCCTGCGGGTTCGTGCGCCGTGTTTTCGTCGGTTGCGGTCAGCGGGTCCGGTCCGCCAGAAACCGTTGCGTCCGCCGAAAAATCAAGGGCATCACCCGAGTCGATGCCCGAGAAGTCCGAGGCCGGGACCGCCAGAGACCAGCTGCCGTCGGCTGCCACGGTCGTGCTTCCAATCGGGCTTCCGTTGAGGGAAATATCAACCGCCTGGCCGGCACTCAGACCGGTTGATGTTCCCGAAACGGTAACGCCGGATGCCTGAGCGTCAGCCAGCGAAACAGCGTTGTTCGTGCCGACAGGGTTCAGCGTCAAAACCGGCCGGAAATCCGTAGTCAGAGTGGTCATGGCCGGTGTTGCCGGGTTGCCGGCCTGATCGGCGACGCTGGCCGAGATCGGATAGCCGGTGCTGTCAGACAAAGCGGCAAGATCGACTGCTGGAACAGTGGCCGACCACGCACCGCCCGAGGCGACACCGGAATAGGTCTGGCCGTTCAGGATGACAGATACAGTTTGCCCGTCTTCGGCGCTGGTTGTGCCCGTGATCGTCAGGTCGCTGCCTTGCTCGGTCACGTCCAGTTCGGAACCTACGGACAAGGGGTCGAGTGTTACGGTCGGCGCAGTGAAATCGGTGTCAAAGCTCGCGCTGTTTTGGGCGGAGTTGCCAGCCGCATCCGACACCGACGCGTCCACTTCGTAAGCGACCCCATCCTGCAGTGCGCCCAAGTCCGCAGCCGGGGCCGTGTAGCTCCAGGTGCCGCTGCTGACCGTGGCGGTGCCGGTGACGTCAACAGTCCCGTCGGGGCGGGCGATTTGGACCGTGACCACCGTGCCATCGTCAGCGTCAGAGGTACCGGTCACCGTCAGGTCAGTGCCCTGTTCCGCGGCGTTCATGATGGCGCCATCCGACAGGTTTGTGATGCTCACCGATGGTGCGGTGAAGTCGGTATCAAAGCTGTTGCTGGCCTGGATCGCCGGGTTCCCTGCCTGGTCGGTCACATCTGCAGTGACCGCAATGGTGGCCCCGTCCGACAAGGCTGCCAAATCTGCAGCAGGAATGGTGACGGACCACGCACCACCGGATGCTGCACCGGTGTAGGTTTGACCATTCATCGAAACGGTCACGGTCTGGCCGTCTTCGGCCGTGGTCGAACCCGTGATGGTCAGGTCCGTGCCTTGCTCAGCCGCGTTCAGCACGGCTCCGCCCGAGAAACTGTCAACCGACAGCGCCGGGGCGGTCGCGTCCTTAGCCAAAGGTACATTGGCTTGAGGCGCCGGCAGACCATCGGCATCCGAAACGTCCGCAGAGACTGAGAAATTCCCTCCGTCAGGCAGGGCGGCCAGATCGACGGCCGGGACTGTCACGGTCCAAATACCGCCCGAGACGGTATCGGTATAGGTCTGGCCGTTCAGGCTGACCGTGACCTGCTGACCGTCCTGTACATTGCCGGTCGTGCCCGAGATCGTCAGGTCGGACCCCACTTCGGCCGCGTTCAGAACTGCGCCGACGGACAGCGGAGAGATGGCGACGGATGGGCCGGTCAAATCAACCGGGACGGACGCTGAGGCCGGAACAGAGATGTTACCAGCCGCGTCGGAAACAGTGACGTTGAATGCGGCGGGAACGCCGGTAGACAGGCCCGCGAGATCGGCGCTGGGGATCGTCACACTCCAACCGCCGCCCGAGGCCGTGGTCGAATAGGTTTGGCCGTCGAACGTCACAGTAACAGGCTGACCGTCAATCGCTGTGGTCGATCCTGTCAGCGTCAGGTCTGCGCTGACATCGATCAATTCAATCGACCCGCCGGCCACCGGGTCCAGCGAAATTGTCGGAGCGGTAAAATCCGTGTCGAAACTGGCACCGGCTTGGGTGGCCGGGTTGCCCGCCTGATCGGTGACATCAGCGGTGACGGCAATCGTCGCGCCATCCGGCATGACGGCGAGCCCTGCGGCAGGGACTGTTACACTCCACTGTCCGCCGGAAACCGTGCCTTCGTAGATCTGCCCGTAGATGGAGACGGTAACCGTCTGGCCATCTTCGGCCGTGGTCGAACCCGTGATGGTCAGGTCCGTGCCTTGCTCAGCCGCATTCATCACCGCGCCGTCGGAGAACCCCGAAATTGTCAGAGTCGGGGGGGTGGTATCCACATCGAATGCAACTGTCTCAGACGACAGTTCCGCACCGTCGGCATCGAGATTGCGGATCGTCACGGTTTGCACGCCTTGCGGCAGGGAAGCGGCTTCAGCCGGGGTCAGTGAAAGGCTCCAGGATCCGTCAGCTTCGGGCGTCACGGTCTTGGTGAACGAGCCGATGGTCACTTTTACCGTGTCCGTACCTTCCGGAGCGGTCAGGTTCATACTGGCACTGCTCAAAGTGTTGGCTTGCGATCCGGCCAGATTGAGAACCGGATGGTTGGGCGCGGGCGTCGGCGCGGGGGCGGCATCGTCGTCCCCTCCACCACCACCGCCGCCGCCACCGCCAGCGGCTGCGGCACCCGCCAGACCCAGACCACCCAAAGCGGCCCCGGTTCCACTAATTCCCCCGATTGCAGCGGCACCGCCAGCTTCGGCCAGGCTAAACTGAGCGATCTCGGATACGACGCCCTCGGCAATCATGACCGCACCGCTGTCCAGCACCTGTACGTTTTCGGCGGCCACAACCAGTTTCCGACCATCGGCCAGTTTCAGAAGAACGTCGCCATTGTCCAACACCTTGACCGAGCGTACCCCGGGAATCGTTTCCGCGAACTGGAAGGCATAAAGCTCTTCGACAGTGGCTTGCGCCAGTGCAGGCAGAGCCAGGATTGTCGACCCGAGTCCACCAGCAATGCCACGACCGGCCCAACGGCGCATTTTGCCGTCGATCCACCGGCGGATGTTCTGCTTACGCTCGAAATCAGGCTGATCCTCAGCCGGATTGATCTTGGATTCGGGTTCTTTGGTCATCTTGCCCTCACATGTGGTTGCCGCGTCGGCCCGAGGGGTCCAGGTTTTGTTCATCTGTCTGTCCCTTCGGTGACTCATGCGGTCGGACCAGAAAAAATTGAGTTAAACTGAAGCCGAACTCCTCGTTTTCTCCACATTCCCGCTTTGGTTTCGAACTGGGCATCGGATCATCCTGTAGTCGGTGCCAGATTTGGCGTGGGGTGATTTGATATGGTGCTTCAGTTCGAAGGTGTGGTTGCAACAGGGAGCGCAGCGCTCGATTCAGGTATCGGCGATACGGCTTTAAAAACGCTTAATGGCGAAACGTATCTGTACAGCGTGACCGGCCCGGGCGGCGGAATTGCGGTGTGGAAGCTGGTCGAGGGCGCTCTGCCGCAGTTGCAGGACACCGAGTATTTCAGCGGCTCGATCACCTATCAGGTCGGCGACAGCGCCATGCCCGTGGCGCTGGCCGGGGACGACCAGCTTGTTCTGGATGTGGGCACGGCGACCGGGCTGGTCGGGTATGAGCTGAACCCGAACGGGACCGTAGGCGCGCTGCAGGAAACTGATTCGCTTGTTGGTGGCGGGGATATCTCGGCCCTTGTTCAGTTTGGGGATGTTCTGACCATCGCACATGAGGCGACAGGGCAGATCGCAACCTATACCGTGAATGGCGATGGCTCACTGAGTCTTGCAGCTTCGATCGCCGGGCAGGCGGATTCGATGCAGGTGCTGCAAGTTGGGGCGGGTCATTTCGTGATTGCGGCCGATGCCGTCAGCGGTACAGTCAGCACCTATAATGTCGATCAGAATACCGGCGCCCTGACCGCGGTCGATAACAGCGACGCGTTGGCTACGCTGGGGATTGCGACGCCGACAGCGGTCGAGGTGGTGCAGGCTTATGGTCAGTCGTGGGTCGTTGTGGCAGGGGCGGACAGCAACTCGCTCAGCGTGATGAGACTGACGGTTGATGGGCGCCTGATTGCAACAGACCACGTTCTGGATTCTCTGCATACGCGATTTGAAACAGTGCAGGATCTGGCTGTGATCGAAGCCGACGGGCATGTGTTTGTCGTGGCGGGCGGCGGTGATGACGGTGTAACCTTGTTTACCCTGACGCCGGGTGGTCAGCTGGTGCATCTGGACAGTTTCGCCGACACCGTGCACAGCGGCCTGCAAAATGTCGAAACGCTGAGCGTCGCCTATGTCGGGGACGAGTTGCAGATCCTCGTTGGTTCGCAACAGGATGCGGGACTGACGCAACTTAGCGTGTCGATCGACGATCTGGGGATTGTGCGGGACGGGTACGGCACGGTCACCGGATCGGCGCAGAATGATATGCTCAGCGGCAGTATCCTTGATACCACTTTGTTGGGCGGGGCAGGGGATGACATTCTGGTCGCAGGGATCGGCGCCACCACGATGGATGGCGGAGCCGGTGCGGACATCTTTGTCATGCAATATGGCAGTGACCCGACGACGATCAACGGCTTTCAGGCCGGTATCGACCGGTTGGACCTGTTCGACTATCCGTTGCTGCGCACGCCCGGGCAATTGACATTTACGGCCACGGCGCAAGGGGCGCAGATCGAATTCATCGACGAGGTGATCGTCATCAACTCTTCTACCGGAGGTCCATTGACCAGCGCCGAAATATTCGGCGCGGGGTTTGGCGGCCCGGATCACATTCCTGTGGATTTCGGAGATTTGGGTGGTTTGAAACCCGGCAGTTCGGACGGGGTTCTGGGTGATGTCTCGATCAACTCGGGAACCGCGAACCCGGCCTTGTCCGATGCCGAGATTCACTTCACCCCGGATGGGGGCGGGACCATCAGCGTTCGTGCGGATGATGAGGGGCGCTTTGATTTGGGCTTGCCGTCGGGCACGTTCGAGGGCGAGTTGGATATCGTCAAAACCTATTCTCTGGCCAGTGACAAAATCTCGGCGATGGACGCTTTGCAAGTCTTGCGCCTCTCGGTCGGGCTCGATCCGACTTGGGGTCCGGCGACGCCGGAAAACCTGATCGCGGCAGATATCAATCAGGATGGAACGGTCAATGCGTTGGACGCTTTGGTTATCCTTCAGCTTTCTGTCGGCCTTCCTACCGAGCATGACGCGGATTGGGTTTTCCTGGACAAGAATGCAGACCTGTCCGGCATCACCGAGTCGAATGTGAGTTACGAAACCGGAGTAAACGTGACGGCGGTGGACAATGTGATTGCCACCGATATGACCGCGATCCTGCTGGGGAATGTCGAGCAGGTCTGAAATTCGCCGTCACTGTTACTCGCGGAAGGCCCGGTTGAAATAGTCGGCCAATGGCTTGATCAAAAAGGACAAGGGACTTCTTTCGTCGGTTTTGATCATGGTTTCCACCGGCATACCCGGCAGCAGGGCCTGTCCGTTCAGCCGCTCGATTTGATCGTCTTCGGGGGCAACTTCGGCGCGGTAATAGGTCTGGCCGGTGTTGTCATCGGTGAAGGTATCCGCGGATACGGTGACGACGCGGCCGTCAATCTCGGGGGTTTCCCGTTGGTTGAAGGCGGGAAAACGCAATGAGACCGGCTGACCGATATGCAATTGATCCACATGGATCGCATCCACGCGCGCCGCCACCAGCAGCGGAGTGTCCTGCGGCACCACATACATCATCGGCTCTGCCGGTTGAATCACCGACTGCAGCGCAAAGACCTGGCTGCCATAGACCGTTCCGGCGACCGGCGCGCGAATATCCAGCCGCGACAGCCGCACATCCAAAGACAGGCGGCGCTCGGCCAGTTCTGATATCTGTGTCTGTACATCCCGCAATGCGGTGATCGCCTCTTCGCGCCGGGTCGAGGTCAGTTCGACAATTTCGATCTCGGTCGCCGCGATCTGGCCCGTAAGACGCGCGACCGCGGCTTCCAGGCGCCCGATCTCACCGGTCAGGCTGGCCTCTTCCCGTTGCAGGGCAGAAACCCGGCTGGCCGGGGTCAGGCCACGGTCAAACAGGCTCTGCTGGTCTTTCAGCTCATCCTGAATCAGTTCAACCTGACGCCGCAGGGAAACAAGCTGTGCCTCGGTGCCTTCAATCTCGCTTTCGATCTGAATCCGCTGCTTGCGCAGTTGTTCGATCTGTTGGCTCATGGTTTCGAAACGGGCCTCGAACAGGCGCTGCTGGCCCGCGATCAGGTCGGGGTCGATGCCGTCCTGCTTTTGCACATAGGCCAGTTGCACCGCCAGGGCTTCGGCATTCCCTCCGTCGCGTTCAGCCTCAAGGCGGACCCGGCGGGCCAGCAATTCAAACAGCTGAGATTCGACGATGGTCTTTTCCGAGGACAAGAACGTATCGTCCAGACGCACCAGCAAGTCGCCGTCGGTCACCGCGTCACCATCGCGGACGTAAATCTCGCCCACGACGCCACCATCGGGATGTTCGACCACTTGACGATTGCTTTGAACCTCGATGATCCCCTGCGAGACAATAGCCCCGGCCAGACGGGTCTGAACCGCCCAGACGCCCAGTCCGCCAACCAGAATGATCAGCGCCGCAAAGCCGACAAAGGCCGGTATCGTGATCCGCCACACCGGGCGCGTATCCTGAGCCGCCTTATCCAGCATCTTTTTTCACCTGACTGAGGCCCCGTTTGATCGCACCGGCATTCTGTACCATGGCGGCCAGCACCTCGTCCCGGCTGCCGGTTTTCACCACCTGCCCGTTTTCAACGACCGCTAGATCGTCACATTCCGAGATCGCCTGCGGACGGTGTGTCATGATGATGGCCGATTTGCCAGCTTCTTTCAGGCCCCGGACAGCGGCATTCAACGCCTCTGTTCCTTCGGCATCCAGGGCCGAGTTCGGTTCGTCCAGGATCAGCATGACCGGGTCCCCGTACAGCGCGCGCGCCAGGGCGATCCGTTGTTTCTGACCACCGGATAACTGGCTGTCATTGCCTTCCAGAAACGTGTCGTACCCTTTGCTGAGGGTCAGGATCAGCTCATGCGCCTTGGCTTTTTTCGCGGCTGCCACAACGGCTTCGGGATCCGGGTTTTCCGACATGCGGGCGATGTTCTCGGCCACTGTTCCGTTGAACAGCGTCACTTCCTGAGGCAGGTAACCGATATGCTGGCCCAGATCGGTGGGGTCGTATTGATCGAGCGTCGCACCGCCCAGCCGGATTTCCCCGGCGGCCGGCTGCCACAGACCCAACAGTGCTTTGGCCAGCGTCGATTTCCCCGACCCGCTTTTCCCGATGACACCAAGCGCGCGGCCCGGTTCAAGCTGCAGCGACACATTCCGCAATGTCGGTTTCTCTGCGCCCGGTGGGATGACCGTCAGGCCTTTGGCGGTCAAACGGGCCTCGGGAACCGGCAGTTTGGTGCGCGGTGTTTCGGGCGGGGTCGCATCCAGAAACCGGTTCAGTGAGGCCCAGGCCGTTCGCGCCCGTTCGACCATGCCCCATTGTCCCACCGCCTGTTCTACTGGCGCCAGCGCGCGTCCCAACAGGATTGATCCGGCGATCATTGCGCCGGGCGTCAGCTCGTTGCGCAGCACCAGCCAGGCGCCAAGGGCCAGCATTGCCGATTGCAGGAACAGTCGCAGAGACTTGGTCACCGAGGTAAAGCTGCCGGTCCAGTCGCTGGCGGCAATGGTCTGGCGCAGGGCGTTGGTGCGCTGGCGTTGCCAACGCTGGGTAATGTCGTCCTGCATGCCCTGTGATCGCACCACCTCGGCGGCCTGTCTGGCATGTTCCGAAAAGGCGTTGGCCTGCGCCGAAGCCCGTTGTGCCGAGGCCACCTTGCGATGCGTCAGGCCCTGGTTCAGCAGCGCAATCACGATCAGCAGCGATCCGCCTGCCACGGCCAGCCAGCCCAGCAGCGGATGGAACAGAAAGATCGCTGCCAGAAAGACCGGAGTCCACGGGATGTCCATCACAGCCAGCAAAACGGGCGAGGAACACAGGTTCTGAATCGATTCCAGATCGCGCAGTGCCGTTGCCGGAGCTGACCGCGCCTGAGGGTACAGTGACCGGCGCAGAGTCGCATCGAACACACGCTCGTCCAGTTGCGACTGAAAGCGCGCCCCGAACCGCGCGACGATTCGGCCGCGGGCATAGTCCAGCATCGCCATGAGCGCGTATAGCAGCGTCACCAGCAGGAACAGCGCTGTCAGGGTTTCCACCGCCCTCGACCCCAGCACCCGGTCATAGACCTGCAACATGAACAAGGGTCCGGTCAGCATCAGGATGTTGACGAATATGCTGAACAGAAACGCCAGAGCCAGAAAGGTCATGCCCTGATTGCGCACTTTCCGCAGCTCGTGGCGCGGCGGCATCATCATGCGGTTTTCGATATTCACGTATGGGGCCTTTGGTAACGGTTTGTCGTCTGGGTTCGGGCGATTGCGATGGGCCGCATCCTAAAACTATGGCGGTGTGCTGAAAATACGAGAGTTGATGGATCGGCGAAAAGCGACTTGCCGTCAAGCCAACGATCGCCGGTTGGATGTCTGGGCGCTCGAGTGTTTCCCGAAATGAGACCTAATGCGGCGCCCAAAAAGGGTCGCGGCGGGGGCCTCATTGGTGACACTTTCACCATGTCAGTTTGGCGCCGGGATCATTGAATATTCATGCTGCATTGGGGTAGATTTCAGGAAGACCGAATTGAACGCAATTGACCACGTTTTCCACTATGCGGGCTGCTCCTCTCTGGTCGGGCAGGATCAAGACCGCTCATTGTTTCTTGTTGGGGATCGAACCGGCAATAATGAGCCGCAAGCTTTTCTGACGGCTTTTGCGAATGAGCCTGACGTGACGGCCAAAGCTCTGCGGGCGGTATCCGAAATTGTGGGGTCACGGTTTTATGTGCCGCCATCCCAGTTGGCGCGGATATTGCGCGAAGCCGATCCGGTTGCGACCGTTGGTCCGGCAACAGTCCGGTTCGAAGGCTTCTCGGCCTGTTGCAGTGCTTATATCCGTCTGGATGTCGACGAAGACGCTCTTGAGGTCGCACATCGCAGCAAAGGGACCACAAACGTGGATTTCGGGGCCGAATTGCGGGCGTTGTTGGCACAGACCAAGCCGGACAGTCGTCTGGAAGTCACAATCGGCCCGCGTGCGGTCGGACTGGCGCATGAGCGTGCCAGCGTTACCGAGCGCAAGGTGCCATTGCCCGTGCGTTGGATCAAAGGCTTTGGCGAAGTGCAGGGACATCTGTCGGGAATGGAGAAAGCGTTCTCGCTGCCGCCAGTGTCGGCGCAGCGGTTTCTCCGCAGTCTGCCACGCTCGAAATCAGATCATCGGATCTGGGTGGCGGCCGCAGGCCCGAGGGTCAGGACCACGACCCGTCCGGCACCCGGCAGTGTGCCGTTGCGCGGCGGGCATCGCCTGCGCGTGTTCGAAACACTGATTGGCAGGGCTAGGGCTCTTCATGTCTATGGCAATCCCGCGTTGGAAAGCTCGGCCTGGGTGCTGGACTTTGGATCACAGCGTTTGACCTTGGTGCTGAATGCCGAACCCTGGCGCGGATTTTCCGGTGATGGCCGGCTGCTGTCCGATCTGGCGCGGAATGAAGCAGATATTGCCGCCTTGCGGGCCCAGTTGAACTGGCAGGACAGGTTGGACCTGTCTTCTTTGGCCCAAAGCAGCGACCTGTCGCAGGATCAGGTCAATACGGCCATGGCACATCTGGCAGCCTTGGGTCTAGTGGGGTTCGACCTTGCCGATTCCACTTGGTTTCACAGGGTCCTGCCGTTTGACATGGACCGGGTCGAGGCTATGAACCCCCGGCTGAAAGCGGCCCGGAACCTGGTGGATGCCCGGGCGGTGACACTTGAAAAAGGCGTGGCCGAGGTGATCAGCGACGCAGCGGTTCATCGAGTGCGTTTTGGCGATGGAGCGCCAAGTTGTACCTGCCCTTGGTATGCCAAAAACAAAAACGCGCGCGGCCCCTGCAAGCACATTCTGGCCGTGGAAATGGAAACGGAGCGTTTGCAGTGACCGAAGCGGAATTCCTCAAGCTGATTACGAAAAAGCGGGCGCGTCACGTGCTAAAGGCGCTTGCCGCCATTCCCGAAGCCAACCGTCGCGCTTTTGCTCCGATCGCTGTGAAAACGCAGAAAGCGTATGACAAAGCGTATTGGGAAGCCCAATTCAGCGGCGGAAAACAGGCCTCGGATTTGGCCGAGGACGGTGACGCGCTTGGTGTTGCGGTTCTGGCAACGGCGCGCCCATCCGAATACAGCTGCGGAGACTGGCGCATCCTGCCACAATCGATCCCTCTGGCGGATGTGTTCAGTGCGCTGAACCTCAGTTGGATGAACGATTGGGCCGTGGCTGCGGTCGAAGACAACCCGCGCCTGATCGAAGTTGTCCATGCGTTGTATGCGCAAGGGCAGTGCAGCATCCCGCAAACGGACGCCTACATACTGGGCTACTATGCCCATCAGGCAGCTGTTCCCGAGCGCGCGCGCGACCAGTTTCTGACGCATGATGTCTGGCGGTTCTTCGAGGTTGAAGGCGGCGGTGACCTGAGCCTTGCTGCACATGACAAATACTGCGGGCCGGGGGTGTCTTGGGCAGATTGCCTGAGCGGCCTGTGCGACGACGGCACGTTGGACCGAGACCGGCTGCTGGACGCTTCACTGGACGCGCTTGAGCGGGATTTCGGACAGTTTCGGGCCGGGTGGTACTCGCGGTTTCACGCCAGGCTTTGCCCTACGGATGCCGAGATTCTGCACCGGACCGGGCGGTATCTGGATTTGCTCGGCAGTTCTGTACCTCCCACCGTGGCTTTTGCGTTGAAAGTGCTGAAACGGATCGACAAACTGCAAGGGATTGATCCTGCTGCGCTGCTGGTTTCGATCGATCCCGCGTTGCAAGCCCGTCAGAAGTCCAGCGCCGTCATGGCCTTGCAATTGCTGAAAAGCTGCGCCAAGCGCCATCCTGGCAGGGCATCTGACGTGGCTCTGATAGCCGCATCAGCCCTGATTTCCGAGGCCGGAGATGTGCAGGCAAGGGCGCTGGATTTGATCGAAGCCGTTGATCAGCTCTCTGTGCCAGAGGTTCAGAACAAGCTGCGCGACTATGCGGATTTGGTGGCTCCGACCGTTCAAGGACGGCTTTCAGGGATTGTCGGAGGCGGTAATCCGGCCCCGCCGCCTGATGTGCATGACCCGGTGGCCCGGATTGAGGCACTTCATCCTGTGGCTTCGGTCGAAGAAGCCGTGGCGGTGTTTCTGGAGCTTTTGGAAGACGGCAACGATCCTTTTTTGACGGAACGCGCATATGACGGTCTGACCCGGTACGGGGCGGCGGCTGGTCCGTTGTTGTCACCACTGGCGAAACGGGCAACCCAGTTGAGGAACCGAGTGGTACAAGACGCGTTCAGCGGAGTAGGGAACTTCGAGAAACCAATTCTGGCGACCGCGCTGGCATGGGCCAATGAGACGGATTTTGACACTGAACTGCAGCCGTTTCTCACGCCACGGTATTCCGGGAACACACCGCTTGAGATTGATCGCAACAGTTTCGAAGGGATGTTTGTAGCCCGGGCGCAAGAGTTGCTGGCTTTTGTGCGGGAAGGGCAGGCCGTACCCATGCTGTCGACCCCCTCTGACAATCGCGGATATCTGGCAGCCGAGCAGTTGAGTGATCGGTTGGCGGAATACCGAAAGATAGGCGTCCAACCGGGGGACACGGATTTCAAACTGGCGCTCATGCGGTTGGCACCCGAAGGGCGCAAGGCTGCGTTGAACGACCTGCAGCCGCGATCTGAACCGGAAAGGGCGCTGGCCTATGCGCTGGGGGCTGACCTGCCGCCAGAGACGGACAAACAGCTATGGGCAATTGCGTGGTCTTCGACCCTGCCGCTGCGCGCAGACCCACGCATTGAAAACCTGGTTGGCGGACCGGTGCCGGGCGTCGGATACCCGGCACATTTCGAATTCCACGCGGATATCCGGCGGGTAGATCAATATGCCTGGCCGAGGCCAAAAATCCGCATCTCTCCGCCAATTCCCGACGACGTTGACGCCGCTCTGGGCTTTGCCCTGCCAGCCAAGTCCGAACACAGTTACATGAGCGATCCAGGCAGCAGTTGGATGATGCACGCGAACCCGTGGGTGGGGCTGATCCGTCCAGTGCATTCCGAACTGTTCTTTGCCACCGGGATTTTCGAACTGGAACTGGATCAAAAGCTGACCAATCATCATTGTCTGATGTTCCTGGACCCGCTTTTCCGCCCTGACCCCAGGCCCGGCCCGATGGCACACGCCATGCTCGCCTGGTTTCTGGCCAGCGCCGATGAGGGCGTCGGAACGACCACAATCGATGCCATGGACGCGTTGATGGCACAGCAGGTTTTCGATCCAGGCGCGTTTGCATCCGCCGCGCATTCGCTTGTGTTTCACGCGGGCTTGCCGTTGCGCCGGTGGACCAAGCGATTGACCGAGGTGGCCGGGCTCTCTAACACCCATGCGCGGGCAATAAAAACTGCGCTAGCGGGCATGATGATCGATCTGCCGTACGATCTTCCGCGTGATCTGGGCGGCATTCTGGAACTGCTCTACGAGCTGTGCGTGACTTCTGATGAGGCAGTGGGGCCCTCGGACGTTCAGGCAGCTTTTCAGGCAATCAAGGCCGGCGGCAAAACCGGGAGGTTCGCGCGCAAGCTTGCTGTCTATGGCCAAACCGTGAATTGAATTCATCTCTGAATGCGCCGAAAGGCCAGGGCGTGACTTTGGAGAGCTTAGTGGTATTCCGGGCTTTCCAGATCGTGACTAACGCGGGCATAAGCCTGCGCCATTGCTGTCAGAGTGTGCGGCGGGCAGCCGATCTTATTCAGACAAGAGGCGTCAATCACCCGCAATTGCCCGTCAAAGACGGATTTAACCACGTCATCGACGGCGCGTCGGTCGGGCCCGAGGGTTAGTCTGTGATAGTGAAACCCTTGTCCCGGTGCGGTCTGGCCAAGCTTGTTGCGAACGCCATGGGCGACCAGCCAATCCAGAAAACACCGCAGGCTCGGGTCGGGCTCTTGATCCAGGGTGGGGGTGGCCTCGGTTTGGCTGCCCGTGGGGTTATGTCGAAACTGAACCTGGGTATTCGGCGTCCAAAGACGGATCGGTTGCACGAAATCAAATATCCGACCGACCCGGCGGCCGCGCAACCGCGGGCCCAGTCCGAAATTGGTCGTCAACAGGCTGATGGGGGCCTGTGACACCGCATAGACCGAGGCGAACAAATCACAGCGCCCCCCGTTTTTCATCGTCACGGTGAGGGCGTTGAAATTGCCACTGTTGGCATAGGTGTGCGTTGGTCCAAGGATGCGGTCCAGCCGGAAACAGTTGATGGTATAAGGGGCGTGATCGCGAAATCCGATTTCCGAGATATTGGGGATGCTGCGCGCCAAGGTGGTCGCTGTCCCCAGCACGCCGGCCGCCAGAAAAACACGGCGAGCGCGCACCTGCGTGCCTCCGCCCAAGTCAAGACGCAAATTGCCCTGTTCCTGTTCGATCCGTTGCACGCGCCCGGACAGAACTTCAAGATTCGGGATCTGTTGCAGCCGTTTTTCGACCGCAAGTGCCATCGCATTCAACTGGCTGCCCGGCGCGTCCTTGGTGCCGACCAAAAGGCGTGGGGCGCAGGCCTCGAAATCGCTGTCCAGGCTTTTCAGCTGGGTGCCGCCGATCACCTCAAGGTCAGCCTGCACCGCGTCGCAGGCGGCTTTATACGCGTTCCAGGTTTTTAGAAACGGGCCGTGCCCCCACGGGTCATCGCTGCCGTAAACCTGAAGCTGCTTGCCCCAGTAATTGGCAAGGCCGCCCACTTCGGCGGCTGCATACATGGGTGGCGCGTCACCGGACACGGGCATACGGTCCGCTAAACAGGCAGGCTTTTGCCGTTCAAAAGCGACCGAAACCACTTTGGCAGGCCCACCCTGCCACGGGTCCGGTGTTGCACCGGTGATCACGGCCAACGACCCCGAAAACCCCCTTAAAGCGGTCAGTGCGGCGTAACCGGCAGGCCCTGCGCCAATCAATGCAATATCGAAAACACGCATCACTCGACCCTATTGCCCTGCAGAAACAGTCGTGTGGCGCAGCCCGCGATCACAAATGTGGCCGGGGTCGTGTACTGTGTGGCGAAAGGATGGGTGCTTTGATTTCTGAGCCAGGCCGGTTGGGGCAGAGCTGGAAGGACCGCGTATTTTATGTTTTGCATTGCAGGAAGAATCCTCCGCCAATACTGCCTCAAACAACGAGGCCCTCATTACAACTTCAACACAAATCGCTGGCCAGACGCGCAAACCGCCGGAAGACCGAGCAGGAGAAAAACAAACCCTGCTATCCCGAAAAAACTGACACGGGGCAGCAAATGTGGAAGTTTGCTCCTTTTTTTGTTTGAGTCCTAGTACAAAACTACGCCAGCAAAGTTGTTCTAATCAAGCGTGCGCTTTTCTTCCTGCATTTTCTTGCCAACTCGCGGCGTAAGCAGGTGAAGCGTGTAATCATGGTTATGTAAAAAATGCTGATCAGAACGCCTCCTGTTAAACCATTTGTTTTTCAACCAGTTTGGGAGCCATATCGGTCAATGCCACCATCGGTATCATGTTCCAAGAGGTCGAAATGCACCCAACCTTCAGGCGCCCAATGCGGACGATCACGATTTCAAACGGGGCTTTGACAGCGACGTTGTTCCCGCTGGGCGCCACGTTGTGTGACCTTCGGCTTGATGGTGTCGGACACCCGTTGGTGCTTGGGTGGCATGATCCGGAAGACTATTTGCGCAAGGATGAGTATTTGGGGCCTGTCGTCGGACGCTGTGCAAACAGAATTTCGTCCGGGTCTTATCATCTCAACGGCAAGACGTTTCACCTGAACCGCAATTTTCGCGACCGCCACTGCCTGCATGGCGGACAGGATGGGACTGCGATGCAGCTTTGGGAGGCTGCGCAATGTTCTGCGACCAGCGTGACATTCACTCTGCATTTGCCTGACGGGCACATGGGGTTTGGTGGAGATTTGTTCGTGTCAGCCCGATACAGCGTGGAACACCCGGCGGCGTTGCGTCTGGAGATCGAGGCGCACTCGGACAGCGCCACGGTCTGCAATTTTGCGCCGCACTGGTATTTCAACCTGAACGGCGGCGGAGATATAACCGGCCACAATCTGCAGATCGCGGCAGATCGATACCTGCCCGTTGATGGTGACCTTATCCCCTTGGGGGACCCCGCGCCGGTTCAGGGCACCGAGTTTGATTTCCGCACGCCCAGGGCGGTTGGCGATTTCCCGTTCGATCACAATTTCTGCATTTCCGACCAACGGACATCCGAAAAACCTGTGGCGGTATTGGGATCCTCTCTGGCGGGGGTTCGGATGGCGTTGTCTTCGACCGAACCGGGCTTGCAGGTCTATTCCGGAACGTATCTGAACCACCCGGATCGTCGGACTTTGTCTGGCGATCCCTACAAGGCCCGTTCAGGCTTGGCGCTTGAGCCCCAAGGTTGGCCAGATGCGCCGAACAATCCCTCCTATCCCAGCGTGATCCTGCAGGCCGGGGAACGGTATCGCCACGTATCCCGCCTCAGCTTCAGCCACGCAACGCACCGGAACGGTTGACCGAAAGGACCCGATCCAGCATCCTGCGGCGTAACAGGCTGGCCCGGCGCGGTTATTTTTCATTGCGGTCACTTATTCTAGCAAGGTCCGAAACATGCCCGATGCATCGCAGAAGCAATATGTGCTGGACACGCATCGGCTGCGCGACCCCGAGCAGACCCTGCAGATCGTCAAACCGTTTCTGAAAGACATGGGCATCACCCGGATTGCGAACCTGACCGGGCTGGATCGGATCGGATTGCCCACGGTGATGGTTGCGCGGCCCAATTCGCGATCGGTTGCGGTGTCGCTGGGCAAGGGGTTGTCCTTGCGCGCGGCCGAGGCTTCGGGCGTGATGGAGGCGATTGAATCCTGGTACGCTGAACGGGTTCAGCTTCCACAGCGTCTGGCCAGGTATTCTGACCTGACCGAAGAAACCGCGGTGGTCGATGTGACCGGCCTGCCGCAAGTGACCGGAGGGCGATTTGACCCGCACGCCAACATGCTGTGGGTTCAGGGCCGTGATTTGCTCAAGGGTGAACCATGCTGGGTTCCGCTTGAGATGGTCGATACCGATTACACCAGCGCGCCGGTCGGCGGTCAGGCCGCCTTTCCCCGCACAACCAATGGGCTGGCATCGGGCAACAATCTGGCCGAGGCCAGCTGCCACGCCATTTGCGAGTTGATCGAACGGGATGCCACAACCCTGTGGCATCACCAACCGGGATCATCGCGTCTTGATCCCGACAGTATCGATGATCCGCGATGTCGCCAGGCTATTGAGATGATCACTGTTGCGGGGCTGGAAGTTGGGCTGTGGAACACGACGTCGGACGTCGACATCGCCAGTTTTCGCTGCGCGATTTGCGAGGGTGGCGGGCGACCCGGTCATATCGGTATCGGGGATGGATGCCACCCGGACCGCGCGATCGCCTTGCTGCGTGCTTTGACCGAGGCGGCGCAGACGCGGCTGACCTATATCTCGGGCGCGCGGGATGACCTCGACCCCGAGGAATTTACCGATCAGGCCAAAATGGAACGCGGCCAATATGTGCGCGACCTGATTGACGGAACGGCGGCGGATCAGAGCTTTGGCGACTGCCCGTCGCATGTAACCAACTCCTTCGACGAGGATCTGGAACTGTTGCTGCAGCGGCTTGCTGCTGTGGGCGCCCCGCAAGTGGTGACGGTCGATCTGTCCCGCCCGGAATATGACATCGGGGTGGTTCGGGCGGTCATTCCCGGGCTTGAGGCGCCCCATGACGAACCGGATTACATCCCCGGCCAGCGGGCGCAGCGCGTCAGGGAATGCCTGACATGACGGCGGTGGTTTTTGTTGGCCCGACACTTGCACCACAGGCGGTCTCGGATCGTCTGGACGCCACGATCCTGCCCCCTGTCCGGCAGGGGGACGTGTACCGCGTTGTGGGCGACAAACCGACGGCAATCGGTATAATCGACGGGTTTTTCGAAGGCGTGCCCTCGGTTTGGCACAAGGAAATCCTGTGGGCGATCGAACAGGGTATCCCGGTTTTCGGTAGCGCCAGCATGGGTGCCTTGCGCGCAGCCGAATTGGCCGATTTCGGAATGATCGGTGTTGGGCGCATCTTCGAGGATTACCGTGATGGCACCCTGCAGGATGACGACGAAGTCGCGGTGCTGCACAGCCCGGCCGAATTGGGTTTCCAGCCGCTGAGCGAGCCGATGGTGTCGATCCGGGCGACCGTAGCGCAGGCCCGGAGCGCCGGGATTCTGCCGCCGGACACGTCCGCCGAAGTGCTGCGCTGCGCCAAGGCGATGCATTACCATCATCGTATCTGGCCGGACATCCTCAACGCGCTGCCGGAGTTGCCGGGTATCGCCGAATTTGCGGATTGGCTGCCGACGGGTCGCATCGACGCCAAGGCCCGGGATGCCGTCGCCATGCTGGAGCGCATGTCGGAACATCTGGCCGGAACCCCCCTGCCCCCTTCAGATACCGTGCGAACCGAGCACACCCTGATGTGGAAGGCGCTGCGCGCGCGGATCGATGCCGGGGATCCACCCACCGACCGAGGCGTGATCGACGAACTGCGGTTACAGCCCGAGCTTTACGCAAGAGTGCGGGACCGTGCGGTTCTGACTCTGTTGTCGCGCGAAGAGGCGTCGAGACAGGATCACACCCTCGAACGCGCCGACCTGGTCCGTCAGATGGAGGCCCACCGGGCCAGTGCGGGCCTGTCACGGCGGTCTGACCTGATGGCGTGGATTGAAGCGAATGATCTGAGCCCCGAGGGTTACGAGACGATGCTGGCGGATGCAGCGAGAATCGAAGCCGCCACCGCATCGCGGGCGGGCCGTCTGGACGCTCAGCTGCTGTCGGAACTGCACCGGTCGGATCAATACACCCTTCTGCGGGACAGGGCCGTCAGCAAGGCGGAACAGGCCTTTCCGACAGGCCAGTCCGGCGTGGATCGGTTGCGGGTGCTGATATGGTATTTTGAATCTCGTCTTGACCAGACGGTGCCCGATGATCTTGACTCATACGCAGTGGCGCTGGGTCTGGCCGGGCGCGATGCGTTTTATGAGATGATAGAAGCCGAGTTTTTGTATTGCCACAGGGGTGCCGACACCGGAGCCGCCGAATGAAAGGCTGCCGGATTTGACCGGGCACGACACGGGAGGGCGTTTTGTGAACTTACCCGATCAGCTTGATGAAGAACCCGGTACCCGGTTTTTGCTGTACCCGCAGTCTCCGTTTCTGGAGCCTGACGCCCAACTGGAACTGGTCGAGATTTCGGCACCACAAGGCAGCATCGGGCCGGGGCCGTCCGGGCCGCGCATGTACACGGTCGATCCGGTGGGAAAGACCACCCCTTACGGTGCGATCGTACCGGGTCCGAACGGGCCAGGCATGTATCTGCCGCCCTGGGACGGCCAGATTCAGCCGCCGGCGATGCCGGATGAATTCGGCAATTTCATCCATATCGACCCCGCCAACCCCGCGTTTGAAGCCGCACATCTGTTCGGCTCGGCCCATTTCACCATGGATGTCTGGCAGGGCTATTTCGACCGCCCGATCCCATGGCATTTCGCCCGCGATTTTGACCGGCTGGAACTGTCGCTGCTGCCCAGTTTGGACAACGCACATATCGGTTGGGGGTTTCTGGAAACAGGCGGCACCCATGAACACGGGGGCGAATACCGCCCCTACAGTCTGAACTTCGACGTGGTCGCGCATGAGATCGGCCATGCCATCATCTATAGCGTGATCGGGATGCCCTCGGATGGTGATGCCTCGGGCGAGTATTACGGGTTTCATGAATCCGCGGCTGATCTGGTGGCTTTGCTGGCGTCGCTGCATTTCGGTTCGGTGGTTGATGACCTGCTTAAGAACACGCGGGGGAACCTCTACACCTTCAACCGCCTCAGCCGCTTTGCCGAATTGTCGGAAAATGCACAGATCCGGCTTGCGGCCAATGACCGGTCCTTGTCGGAATTCGCTGCCGGCTGGTCCAGCGAACACGCTTTGTCCGAACCCCTGACCGGTGCGATGTTCGATATCTTTGTCGATATCTATCACGAGCGTTTGCTGGTGCACGGCCTGATCTCGCCCGAGGAGGAACACCTGTCGGATCAGTTGGAGGGCTCGCCCGATTACAGCCGGGTGATGCAGGGTATTTTCGACAAGCGGTACGCCGAAAACCCCGAAGGGTTCCGCATCGCCCTGCTTGAGGCGCGCGACTATCTGGGCACCTATCTGGCCGACGCGTGGGAGATGCTGGACGCGGATATGCTCAGCTATTTCGGGGTGGAAAAGGCCCTGCTGGCGGTGGATCAAGAGATCACAGGCGGTGCCTTCCGCAATATCATCGAAGGCAACTTCCGGATGCGCGATATCGGTCTGACCACCGCAGGGCCGCGCCTGCCCGATCCCCAGGAAGACAGCCATTCGAATTCGGTCCGCACGCAGGTGCCGGGCTAGCGCCTAAAATCCTTTATTTTTAAACGGTTTTGTGGCATTCAAACGAAAGGTGATTTTAAGGAACAATTTGACCCGCGAATTTTCGGGTTTTCGTTAGGGGGGGCGAGGCGTCCCATGTCGTCAAGCCTGCAATCAGGAGATGAGTTTATGCCAGAGACTTTGCTCAGTTTTTCCGAAGTGTTGATTTTCGGACGCGTCCTTGAAGATATGAAATACGTCGTCACCGACAAACGCGGACAAGGAAATAACAAGCAACTGGACAAGCAATTTGCCAAGGACGGCGAAGATGAGCCCCGGTTCGCCAAGATATACGGCTTTGCTTATGAAGGTACGTATTACGACCTTCCCGAGCCCGCGATTTTCCTTGTTCATGGCAAGGGAAAAAGCGCCACGGATGGTAACCTGCCGGGCAACCTTGCGTCCCGTGCGCCCAACGATCCGTCGAAAAGCGGTGTTGCGGCCGCCGACTATCAGATGGCCAACGACATCATGTACTGGAACTACGACAAGGCCGATCAGACCATGCGTATGGATGTCACCTCGGGCATGTTCGAACAGGTTCTGCTGGACATCTATTTCGGTTTTGACAGTCCCGCGATCAGCGGTGCCCGCGTGAGTGGTGCGCGTGTCAGTGGGGCCAGGGTCAGCGGTGCCCGCGTAAGCGGTGCGCGTGTCAGTGGGGCCAGGGTCAGCGGCGCTCGTGCGCGGGGCTCGGAAGACTAACACGGGCAGAAACCCGGCTCACGTCAGGAAAGATTTGCGAAAGGCCCTGCTTCGCAGGGTCTTTCTCGTTCAGAATCCCGCCTTTTTCAGGCCCTCAACAAAGTGTTGCGTGTCCTCAGGCAGACGGTCCGGTTGCACGTTCTCCCACCGTTTCAGAGAGAAGTTGGGATGCGCCTTGCGATGGCGCTCTGCAATGTCACGCGCGACGTCCAGCTGATCGAGATGCGCGAAACTTGCGGCCAGCAAGCGCTGTCCTTCAGTGGGGTTGTTCATCTTGTTGACGGCCTCGATGGCGTCACCATAGCGCTTTAGGTTGAAATATGCTCCACCCAGGTGCCACAGGTACTGATCCGGGAAGTATGGATTCAGCCGCATTGCCTGTTGCAGATGGGTGATGGCCGTTTCGTTGTCGCCATAATGCGCCAGCGCATCGGCGAAATCGGAATGCATGTCAGCGTCATTCGGGTTCAGCGCCAAAGCACGGCGATAGGATTGCAGCGCCGCGTCGTGTTCCTTGCGATACAGATGGACATAGCCCAATTCGCCAAAGCCACGCGCATCGGTGGGGTCAAGTTCGATGGCGCGCTGCGCAAAGGTCAGCGCCTGATCCAGCGCAGTCGAGGGATCCTTGCTCCAGGAATAGCGCCAGTCGATGTTCAGGGTGCGGGACAGTGCCGCCGCCGCGCGGGCATAGCCTTCATCCCGGTCAAGCGCGGACTGGTAGAAGTTCTGCGCCTTGCGGTTGTCGTTCCGCGTGTATTTGAAAATGTGGTGCTGGCCCTGAAGCACGGACCCATAGGCCTCAAGGTCCGATGGGATTGCCTGAATCATGCGCCGCTTTTCATGCGATTCAATCATCACTGCGGTGGCGGCCACGATGCATTCGGTCACTTCGTCCAGGATATCGAAAATATCGTCGATCTTGCGATCAAACCGCTCGCCCCAGATGGTGCGTTCGGTCGTGGCATCGATCAGTTCCGCCGTGATCCGGATGCGGCTGGCCGATCGGCGCACGCTGCCCCGGGCCACATAGCGCACATTCAGTTTTTGCGCGGCTTCTTTCGGTGGCATCGACTGTGTTTTGAAGAAAAAAGACGAATTCCGCGCGATCACGAACAGATTGCGGAACTTGGACAGGTTCATGATGATGTCGTCGGTCAGGCCTTCGGCGATCCAGCTGTCCGACTCGTCCCCGCCCTGACTGCTGAACGGGAGAATGGCGACCGAAGGCGTATCGGGGCGCTCCAGCACGTCCCCAAGGATTTCAGGCCGCATCGTCCCTGCCATTGTCGCCCCGGCAACCTCACTGCGTACGCAATAGGTCGAGATGGGAGACAGGATGTTCTTAAGCTTTTTTGGCCCAAGAAATTCATAGCCATAGCGCAGGCGGTTGCAGACTTGATCATAAACGGCCGAGCTGACGTAAACCCTTTCAGGTTCGGCAATTTCCTGAAGACGCGCGGCGATATTGACGTTGTCGCCGTGGATGCCGCGGTCGTCGATCAGAATCTCGCCCAGATGGACGCCGACGCGGAACTTGAGCCGCTGATTATCCGTCCGTTCCTGATTGTGCTGACTGGCAATACGGTGCAGCTCGACCCCGAACTCAACCGCGCTGGTGGCGGTCTCGAACAGGGCCAGAATACCGTCGCCACGTACCTCAACCACCCGGCCCTGAAACGCGGCGCAGGTTTCTTCGAGCTGAGACAACAGTGATTTCAAAGCATTATATGTATCCAGCTCATTCTCGCTCATCAGGCGCGAATAGCCGACGACGTCGGCAAACAAGATTGCGCCCAGCTTCTGCGTAATGGAAGGATTTGGACTTGTGGTGTTCACATTCAATACTCGTCTCGGGGGCTGCGTTCGAACCCTATCGTCAGTTTATTGCAAAATGTGCATTTGCGCTCTGAAAGCGAAATCACACCCCGTTACTCACACTCATCAACTTGCGGTGGCCAGGACCAGCCTGAGATACCATCCGACCCGAAGGTTACGATGGTCCCCGGGTCAAGCTCTTTTGCCAGGATGGGGCGCTGGTCCATCCAATCCTGCCTGAGAACGCCAACGACGATCATGTCGTGAAATGCTCCGTCCGCGTACCAGGCTTGCCGCATGGTCCCTTCGACCTTGCACCCCAGTCTTTCAACGAGGTCGCGGCTTATGTGGTTATCATCCCGATAATACGAGGTAAGTCGGTTCAAGCCAAGCTGACGGAACGCAAAATCCACAACCAGAGCGGTCGCCCTGATGGCCAGACCTAACCGTCTGGCTGACTTTTCAACGAACATTGCAACAACTGCGTCCCGGTTGACCGATGATATGGCCTCCAGCCCTGCCAATCCCAGAATCTGCCCGCTGTCGGATTCGACAGCGAACCAGCATTTGCAGTTGTTTCCGGAGGCGCTGAAAACCTCGCTCCAGACTTCTTCAGACTGCATCAGGTTGAATGGAATGCGCGATGTGCGGTCAAATCGGGCGAGGTCCTCAATATCCTGGAACCAGGGAGTGATGACCTCCAGATCCGCCTTCTCTAGGGGGCGCAGCTTGAATACGCTGTTGGATTTGTCTGGCAATGGATCAACTACCTTTAATAAAAGTCAGAAAATACATTCCGGACCCTAACACACTTGTTCAACAAATATGAAACGAGAATGCGTCCGCCCCGGCGGATATGCTCCGACGGGGCTGTGTGTAGCTGAACGAGCCAAACGGAAACCGACCCGCCTGAAATAAACGGCCGGTTCGCCGTGAGCGGTGCGCGTGTTAGTCGTAAAGAACGGTCGAGATTTTCGGGTCGTCCATGTTTGACGCATCGTAGTAGTAGAAGCCGGTGTCGATCAGGGCCGGAACCTCTTCGCCGTTCAGTGCGGCAACGGCGGCTTTGACCGTCTCATAGCCGATTCCAACCGGGTTCTGGGTGATGGCACCTGCCATCAGCCCGCTTTTGATCGCATCTTTCTGGGCTTTGCCGCTGTCATAGCCAATGATGACCAGCCCTTCGGTGCCCAGTTCCTGCACACCATTCACCACACCAATGGCCGAGCCTTCGTTGGTGCCAAAGATGCCGTTCAGGTCTGGGTTCGCAGTCAGGATGGCTTTGGTGACCTCGGTCGATTTCAGATGGTCGCCTTGGCCGTATTGCACGGTCACGACCTCGATATCCGGGTATTTTTCCGCGATGCGGTCCACGAAACCATCACGGCGGTCGATGCCGGTGCGGCTGGTCTGGTCATGCGCGACCACGGCGACCTTGCCTTTTCCGCCCAGCATTTCGGCCATCTTGTCTGCGGCCAAACCTGCTGCGGCCAGGTTGTCCGTGGTTGCTGTGGACACCGGGATATCGCTGTCGACGCCGCTGTCGAAGGCGATGATCGGAATGCCCTTCTCATCAGCCTGTTTCAACAGCGGGATGGCGGCTTGGCTGTCCAGCGCGGCAAAGCCAATTGCCTTGGGGTTGTTGGCCAGCGCTGCGGCCAGCATGTCGATCTGACGGTCCACCATGGTTTCGTTGTCGGGGCCTTCAAAGGTGATGGTCACGCCATACTCGTCCGCCGCCTGTTCCGCACCGGATTTCACCGCCTGCCAGAACTGATGCTGGAAGCCTTTGGACACCAATGGAATGTAGATGTCCTCGGCCGCAGCCATCGAGGCCGGGGCCGCAAGGGTGGCCGCGCTCAGCGCCCCCAGAATGAAACGACGTGTAAACATGTTTATCTCCTCCTTGTTGGTTGTTTGTATGTTGGTTCAACCGGTCTTCTTCCGCCGCGCCATGTCGGCATAGACGGCCAGAATGATGATCGCGCCGGTCACGACGGTCTGCCATTCCTGCGCCACCGACAGCACACGCAACCCGTTGGTCAGAACAGCCATGATCAGCGCCCCGATGAGGGTTCCCAGGATCGTGCCGCGCCCACCGGACAGGGATGTGCCGCCGATCACCACGGCCGCGATGGCCTCCAGCTCATAGCCCAGACCCAACGCGGGCTGCGCCGAGTTCAGGCGCGAGGCGATCAGGATACCGGCGATGCCGCAGATCGCTCCGGCCAGCGCGTAAATGCGCATCTTCCACATGTCTGTATTCACGCCCGAAAGCCGAACGGCCTCTTCGTTCGAACCCAAGGCAAAGGTGTAGCGCCCCAGGACCGTGCGGCCCAGAATGTATGAGGCCGCGATGGCCACAAGGAACAGGATCAGCACGCCGTTGGGAATGGGAAGTGCGGGGAAAACCTCTCCGATCAGGGACCCGCGCGAGATCTGGTCGAAACCCGGCGTGTCGTTGAAATAGATCGGTCGCGTGCCCGAGATCACAAGCGATAAGCCTTTGAGGATCAGCATCATGCCCAGCGTGGCGATGAAGGGCGGGATTTTCATCTTGGCGACAAACGTGCCCGAGCACAGCCCGCACAGCGCCCCTGCCCCAATGGCGGCCGCGACACCCAGCAGCAGCGGCATTCCCAGATAGGTCAGCACCACCCCCGCGATCACCGCGCAGAATGTCATCAACGTGCCCAGCGACAGGTCAATGCCGCCTGTAATGATGATCAAAGTCGCCGCCACGGCCAGCACCCCATTGACCGAAGTGGCCTGCAGAATGGCGATCATGTTCGAGGTCTGCATGAAATTCGGCGATGCGATCGAGAACCCGATCAGCAAGGCGATCAGACTGGCGAACGCCAGCAGCTTTTGATAGGCGCCGCTTTCCGACAGACCCGCGAGGGGCTTCTTCTTGTCGATATCCGTGGCTGTGGTCATTGCACTGTCCCTCTTATCTGCATCGCCGGCGCGCGTTGGGTGGCCAGATGCATGATGTCTTCCTGGGTGGTGTCTTTCCCGCCGGGCAGAATGCCGGTCAACCGGCCCTCGCACATCACCGCGATACGGTGACTGAGGCGCATGATCTCGGGCAGTTCCGATGAGATCACGATGATCGTCTTGCCCTGCTCGGCCAGTTCTTCGAGCAGTTTGTAGATTTCCGACTTCGCCCCCACGTCGATGCCGCGGGTGGGTTCGTCAAAGATCAGAATATCGCAGTCGCGCAGCAGCCATTTGGCAATGACAACCTTCTGCTGGTTGCCACCCGACAGCAGTCGGGCCTCTTGAACATCGGACGGGGTGCGAATGCCCAATAGCTTGATATAGCTTTTCGCGGTGGTACTGATCTCACCATCATTCAGAACGCCACCCGTCGCGGTAAACAGGTCCATCGAGGCCAGCGCGATATTGTCCCGCACGTTCATACCGGTCGCCAGACCAAAGTGTTTGCGGTCTTCCGACAGATACCCGATCCCTGCGCGCACTGCATCCTTGGGGGACTTGATTGAAACCGCTTTTCCGTGGACGTGGATTTCACCGCTATCTTTGGGGTCGGCTCCGAAAATGGCGCGTGCCACTTCGGTGCGCCCGGCCCCCATCAGCCCGGCAAATCCCAGTATTTCGCCCTTTTGAACCGAGAAACTGACCTGGTGGATGTCCTTGCCCCGCGACAGGTTCGAGACTTGCAACGAGACCTCGGCGTTTCCCAGATCCGGCACGTCCAGAGGTTCCTCGTTTACCTCGCGCCCAACCATCATCGCAATAATCCGGCTGATCGGTGTGTCGGCGGCATCCGCGGTGCCGACATACTCGCCATCGCGCATGACGGTGACGCGGTCGGCGATCTGTTTCAGCTCATCCATTTTGTGGCTGATATAGACGATGCCGACACCTTCGGCCTTGAGGCGACGGATGATCACGAACAATTCGGCAATTTCGGCATCGTTCAGCGCCGCCGTGGGTTCGTCCATGATCAGAACCTTGGATCGGTAGGACAGCGCCTTGGCGATCTCGACCATCTGCTGTTTGGCGATAGTCAGGCTGCCAACCAGCGTTTTCGGGTCCAGTGACAGGTTCATCGAGGCGAAAATCTCGGCGGCCTGCGCGTTCAGCGCGGCCTCGTCCAGACGGCCAAAGCTTTTGCGGGGTTCACGCCCGATAAAGATGTTCTGTGCCACGGTTAGGTCATTCATCAGGCTCAGTTCCTGATGAATGATGCCGATCCCGAGATCCTGCGCCTCACGCGGGGTGGTTGGGCTGGCCGATTTACCTTCGATCACCAGATCACCGCCATCGCGCTGGTAGATCCCCGACAGGATTTTCATCAGCGTGCTTTTCCCGGCCCCGTTCTCGCCCATCAGCGCGTGAACCTCACCCGGAAACAGATCGAACTGCACGGATTTCAGCGCGTGCACACCGGGGAAGTGCTTGTCGATCCCCGTCATGTCGACCAGTTTTGTCATTTTTCCTCCCATACCGCCCGTCTCCCCAAGGGCTGCGCCGGTTACATCACCGCACCGATTTGCCAGGGTACGAACTCGACGCCCCCAAAACCCAGTTCCTCACTTTTGGTTTTCTCGCCGGATGCGACCCGGATCAAAATTTCAAACAGCTCTTCACCCTTGGCTTCGATGCTGATCCCGTCGGTGACGATGTCGCCGCAGTTCAGGTCCATGTCGTCCGCCATCCGCGCGTACATTTCGGAATTGGTCGCCAGCTTCACGCAGGGCGTCGGCTGATAGCCGGACACCGAGCCCCGCCCGGTGGTAAACACGATCAGGTTCGCGCCCGAGGCCACCTGCCCCGTAACAGAGCACGGGTCAAATCCGGGACTGTCCATAAAGACAAAGCCCTTTTTGTCGATCATCTCACCGAATTTGTAGACATCCCGCATTGGTGCAGTACCGCCCTTGGCGACAGCTCCCAGCGATTTCTCCAAAATGGTGGTCAGCCCGCCACGCTTGTTTCCGGGGCTGGGGTTGTTGTCCATCTCGCCGCCGTTGCGGGCAGTGTAGTCTTCCCACCAGTGGATGCGCTCTATTAGTTTCCGGCCCACTTCGGGCGTCTCGGCGCGACGGGTCAACAGATGTTCGGCCCCATAAACTTCTGAGGTTTCCGACAGGATTGTTGTGCCGCCGTGGCGCACCAATAGGTCTGACGCATATCCCAATGCCGGATTGGCGGTGATCCCGGAATAGCCATCCGAACCTCCGCATTGCATTCCGACCGTGATCGCGCTGATCGGCGCAGGCTGCCGAACCGCCTGATTGGCCAGTTCCGCGATGCCGCGCAATTCTTCCAGGCCGCGTTCGATGGTGCGGCGGGTGCCGCCTTCGTTTTGGATGGTCATGTAGCGCAGCGCGCCGTCCTGACGGATCGGACGACCGCCGACCAGATCGGCGACCTGCATGACCTCGCAACCCAGCCCGATCAGCAATATGCCCGCAAAGTTGGGATGCTGGGCATATCCGGCCAGAGTGCGGAACAGGGTCGCATAACCTTCGTCCTTGCCGGACATGCCGCAGCCGGTGCCGTGCACGATCGGCACCACGCCATCCACATTCGGATAGTCGCCCAAGAGGCCGGACTTCTGGGCCGCTTCGGCAATGAAGCGCGCGACCGAGCCCGAACAGTTCACCGTGGTCAGAATGCCGATATAGTTGCGTGTTCCAACTTTTCCGTCGGCCCGGTGAAACCCCTGAAAGGTGCGGTCCTCATTCAATGGCGCCAAGGGCGTGTTGGCGCTGGCATGGGCGTAATCCTGTTGATGCGCCCCCATCCCAAGGTTGTGCACATGGACATGGTCGCCGGGGCCGATGTCACTTTTTGCCTGTCCGATGATCTGCCCGTAGCGGATGACATTCTCACCGGCGGCAATGGCAGTGACGGCGATCTTGTGTCCGCGAAGAACGGGGCCAGGCAGCGGCGAGGTCAGTCCGAAAGGCCGGTCTCCGGCATGCAAATCGCGCAGCGCGATCACGACATTATCATCAGGGTTCAGCTTGACCGTGTCCCGAGTCGCCGTCCCAGACGCCTTATTTTCCTGACTAGCTTGCATCCGATCCCCGCTTGCCTGACCTGATTGCTAAAGCGCGATCACATACTTGTCAACTAACATGTTAGTATGATAGGTGGAGATCATGACCAAACCACAAGACATCGACGCGCAGCTGTTGCGCGATATTGCGTCGGATGAGGGCTCGCTGGCGCAGCGGGTATATCAGGCGATCAAGCAAGCCATTCTGTCGCTGGACTTTCCGCCCGGGGCGACGCTCAGAAAGGCGCCGATCTGCGAGCGGTTGGGCGTGTCGCGCGCACCCGTGACCGAGGCGATTGCCCGGCTGGCAGCCGAAGGGCTGGTGGATGTCGTGCCGCAATCGGGAACGCGGGTCTCATATTTTTCGATGCCGGAAATCCGTGAAGGCATGTTCCTGCGTGAGGCGTTGGAACTGGCAACCGTCGCCAAGGTGGCGCGCGACCTGACCGAGGATCAGCGCAAGAAACTCAGCCGCAACATGCGTCTGCAAGAGTTGCTGATCGAAGATGACGATATTCCCGGCTTCTACCAGGCGGATGAGGAATTCCACGCCTTGCTGATGCAATTCACCGGTTTCAAACATCTGGGCGACGTGGCGAAAACCGTGTCGCTGCAAGTCAGCCGCGCCCGTATGCTGTTGCTGCCCACGCCGGGGCGTATCGCGGAAACTATGCAAGAGCATCGCGCCATTCACACCGCGGTTCTGGACCGCGACGAACAGGCGGCGCAGGCGGCCATGCGGCGCCATCTGGGGCAGCTCATGCCGCGGATCGAGGTCCTGATTCAGGAACAGCCGCACCTCTTCAACATCACCATTCAGCCAACACGGGAAGCAGGATGACCGTTGCGCAGACCGAACTCTTGAACCATCGCACCAAAAGGCCTGTGCCGTTGACCCGCATGGGTTTTGGTGGCGCACCTTTGGGCAATCTCTATCGCAAAGTCTCGGATCAGGACGCACAGGCGGCGTTGCAGGCCGCCTATGACGCGGGCATCCGGTATTTCGACACCGCGCCCCAATACGGGCTAGGCCGGTCCGAGCATCGGTTTGGCCAGGCAATCGCGCGCTTCGGGCGCGAGACCATCCAGCTGTCAACCAAGATCGGGCGCCTGCTGCTGGATTGCGAGCCGCATGAAGTAACGCCCGAGGCCTTTGTGGACGTGCCGCAGAAACGCATCGTGTTTGATTACACCTATGACGGGGTGATGCGGTCCTATGAAGCAAGCCTGGACCGTCTTGGTGTGGCCAGCGCCGATATCCTGCTGGTGCATGATGTCTGTGTCTTCAGTCAAGGCAGTCAGGAAATGTCGGACGCCAAAGTGCGCGAGTTGTTCGATGGCGGCGGCTATAAGGCGCTGACCGAGCTGCGCGACGGGGGCGAGGTTGCCGCTATCGGCGCTGGCGTGAACGAATGGCAAGTTTGCGAGAAATTGCTGGGGCTGGGTGATTTTGACAGCTTTTTGTTGGCTGGCCGGTACACGCTGGTGGAACAAGAGGCATTGGACAGTTTCCTGCCGCTTTGTGAAAAACGCGATGTCGGGATCATTCTGGGCGGGCCCTATAACTCGGGCATTCTGGCCACCGGAGCGGTGCCCGGAGCCAAATACAATTACGCCGACGCGCCCAAGGATATTCTTGACCGGGTGCGCAAGATCGAGGCTGTTTGCGCCGCGCATGATACGCCACTGATCGCGGCCGCGTTGCAGTTCGTTCTGGGCCATCCCAGCGTGAAAACCGTGATCCCCGGTGCGGTCAGTGCCGCCGAGGTTCAGGCCAATGTCGCCCTGCTGAACCGCGACATCCCGGCGGGGCTTTGGTCTGATCTGCGGTCCGAGGGCCTGATCCGCCCCGATGCACCTCTGCCCGCCGAGGCCGCCAATGCTGCGTAACATCGACCCGATCCTCTTGCCCGCGCTGCTGCACGCGCTGCGCGCAATGGGACACGGAGATGAGATCGTCATCGCGGATGCGAATTTTCCCGGCTCCAGCATTGGCCCGACATGCATTCGCGCCGATGGGTCATCGGCCAGTGAGATATTGCGGGCGGTTCTGTCTGTCATGCCGCTGGACACATTCGCACCTGACCCGGCGCTAACCATGCAGGTGGTCGGCGATCCGGACAAAGTGCCCGAAGCCGTGGCCGATTTTCAAACTATCATCGATGCCACGGCAGACAATCCCAGCCGCATTCAGGGGCTGGAACGGTTCGCCTTCTACGACCGCGCCGCCAGCGCCTTTGTCATCGTCCAGACAGGCGAGCGCAGGCTCTATGGCAACATCATCCTCAAGAAAGGCGTCATTGGATGAGGATCGACGCACATCAGCATTTCTGGGCTTTGGCGCGGGGTGACTACGATTGGCTGACGCCGGAACTTGCCGCGATTTACCGGGATTTCACGCCGGACGACTTGGCGCCCCTTATCAGGGCCGCCGGGATTGACGGTACGGTTTTGGTGCAGGCCGCCCCAACGGTCGCTGAAACGGAGTACATGTTGTCTCTGGCCGATCAAACTTCGTTCATCAAAGGCGTGGTCGGTTGGGTCGATTTCGAAGCCGCCGATGCGCCTGCACAGATCAACGCGCTGTCCGTGCACCCGGCGCTGGTTGGGCTGAGGCCGATGATTCAGGACATCCCTGACCCCAATTGGATGATAGGGGACGATCTGACTCAGGCATTTGAGGCGATGCAGCGCCACGATCTGACCTTTGATGCCCTGACCCTGCCGCAACATTTGCGTCCGTTGCGCCAACTTCTGTCGCGGCACCCGAGGATGCGGGTGGTAATCGATCACGGATCCAAGCCCCTTATCAAGAACGGGTTGATCTCGGGATGGGCCGAAGACATGGCCGCGCTTGCTCGTGGTACTGACGCTTGGTGCAAACTGTCTGGTCTGGTCACCGAGGCCGCGCCGGATTGGACGGCTGACGACCTCCGCCCTTATGTTGAACACCTGCTGGACACGTTCGGCCCGTCCCGCCTGATCTGGGGCAGTGACTGGCCGGTCTGCACATTGGCCAGCAGCTATCAGCACTGGCTGGATACCACGGGCGAGTTGTTGAGCGCGCTGACCGAAACCGAACGCAATGCGGTTCTGGGGGGCAATGCCGCCCGGGCCTATGACCTCAGAGGTTGAGATGACATTTCCGAAGCTGGACACCGGCGGGCTTTGGCTGGGGCGGGTTGATCGCGAGGGTGTTGGCCCTTGCATTGTGACCCTGCGCGACGGGCAATTGATTGATATCACATCCAAAGAAGCGCCAACCGTACGCGATATCCTCGAACGCAAGGATGCCGCCAATTACACGTGTCACGCACCGGGTGAGGCGATAGGCTCGCTGGACGCGGGCCATCACTGGCTGGCCCCATGTGATTTGCAGGCGGTCAAGGCCTGCGGCGTCACCTTCGCGGGCTCTATGGTGGAACGGGTGATCGAGGAACAAGCCGCCGGTGATCCGGCCAAGGCCGACGCGATCCGCACCCGTATCGGCGCCCGCATCGGTGGCAGCCTGACCAATATCGTGCCGGGGTCTGACGCGGCCGCACAGGTCAAACAGGCTCTGGTCACCGAAGGGCTGTGGAGCCAATATCTGGAGGTCGGGATCGGCCCGGATGCCGAGGTGTTCTCAAAAGCGCAGGTTTTGTCTTCGGTCGGGTATGGTGCGGATGTCGGCTTGCACCCGAACTCAACCTGGAACAACCCCGAACCCGAGGTCGTTCTGGCCGTCAGCTCACAGGGTGAAATCAAGGGCGCAACGCTGGGCAATGATGTCAACCTGCGGGATGTCGAGGGGCGCTCGGCCCTGTTGCTGAGCAAGGCCAAGGACAACAACGCCTCATGCGCGATCGGGCCGATGATCCGGCTGTTCGATGACAGTTTCACGCTGGATGACGTGCGCGCGGCTGAACTGACGCTGACCGTGACAGGACCCGACGGGTTTGACATGCAAGGCCATTCCTCGATGGCGCAGATCAGCCGCGACCCGGTCGATCTGGTGGCCCAGACCATCGGGCGGCATCACCAATATCCCGACGGGCTGATGCTGTTTCTTGGAACCCTCTTTGCACCGACCCAGGATCGCGATACTCCGGGGGGTGGGTTCACCCATAAACTGGGTGATATCGTCACGATCTCAAGCGACAAGCTGGGCACGCTGACCAACAGGGTGCGCCTGTCGACCGAATGCCCGGAATGGAAGTTCGGGGCGTCCCACCTGATGCGAAACCTCGCCCGGCGCGGGCTGATTTAAGGAAGATTTGAACATGTTGACCGGAAAACACCTGATCGCTGGCGAATGGGTCGGGACCGAGGCCACTTTCGCGTCGGACCCTGCACATGGACCAAGCCATGATTTCTCTGTGGGGACGCCTGCGCATGTGGACGCCGCCGTTCAGGCCGCAGAAGAGGCCTTTGCCACATTCGGCTGGTCCACGCGGGCTGACCGGGCCGCGTTGCTGCGGAAAATCGCGGACGAGATTGACGCGCGCGGCGATGCGATCACCCAGATCGGGTGCCAGGAAACCGGCCTGCCCGAGGCGCGGCTGCAGGGCGAGCGGGGCCGCACCACCGGCCAGCTTCGGCTTTTTGCGGATCATATCGAAGCCGGAGAGTATCTGGATCAACGCCATGATCCCGCCCTGCCGGATCGCGCGCCCCTGCCCCGCCCCGACCTGCGCATGATCCAGCGCCCGATAGGCCCGGTTGCGGTGTTTGGGGCGTCGAACTTCCCGCTGGCGTTCTCGGTCGCGGGCGGGGATACGGCGGCGGCCTTAGCTGCGGGCTGTACCGTGGTTGTCAAAGGCCACCCGGCGCATCCCGGCACCGGTGAGATCGTGGCGCAAGCGATTGATGCCGCGATCAAGGCAACCGGCACCCCCGCTGGTACGTTCTCGTTGATCCAAAGCGACGGGATTGGGGTCGGAACAGCCTTGGCCCAGCATCCGCTGATCCGGGCGGTGGGGTTCACCGGGTCGTTGCGCGCCGGTCGCGCACTGTTCGATATCTGCGCCCAACGCCCCGAACCCATCCCGTTTTTTGGTGAGCTGGGCTCGGTCAACCCGATGTTCGTTCTGCCCAAAGCCGCCGCGGTGCGGGGCGCCGAGATCGGCACTGGCTGGGCCGGTTCATTGACCATGGGCGCGGGCCAGTTCTGCACCAACCCCGGCATCGCCATTGTGGTTGATGGATCGGGCGCGGATGCCCTGCAGGCAGCAGCGCAGTCCGCATTGGCCGAGACGGGGGAACAAACGATGCTGACCAGCGGTATCGCGGACGCGTATCGCAAGGGCGTGGCGCAATTCGCTGAAGGCGCCGGGGTCACCCAGATCGTCAGCCAAGACAGCGCGCCCCGCAGCGCCGCCCCGAACCTGTTCGTCGTTTCCGGCGACAATTGGCTGGCCGATGACAGCCTGCATGACGAGGTCTTTGGCCCCACCGGCATCATCGTGCGAACCCGTGACGTCGATCAGATGACCGACGTCGCCCGCGCAGTCGAAGGGCAACTGACCTGCACCCTGCATTTGGACGCCGAGGATGCGGACACCGCGCGCAAACTGGTGCCTGTGCTGGAACGCAAGGCCGGCCGGCTGCTGGCCAACGGCTTCCCCACCGGTGTCGAGGTCTGTGACAGCATGGTGCATGGCGGCCCCTATCCCGCCTCGACTAATTTCGGCGCAAGCTCGGTCGGCACCCTGTCGATCCGGCGTTTTTTGCGGCCGGTCTGTTACCAGAACCTGCCGACCGATCTTATGCCGGAACATGTGTGAGAGACGCGATGACGGATTTCATCGCACGCCAGTCGATGGGCCTAAGTCGAACCGCCGAGGGAATGGCAGAACCAGCGCTGTATCTTGCAAGCGACGCCCGCAACTACACCATAGGACAGCCCTTTGCCATCGAGGGCGGCTGGACCACCTGAATTGAAAAGGAACAGGAAATGAAGCTTTTACGCTATGGTCCGGTTGGCGCGGAAAAACCCGGAGTGCTGGACGAGAATGGCAATGTCCGCGATCTGTCCGGCGTTGTAGGCGATATCGCGGGCGATGTGCTGAGCGAGGAGGGGCTGGCGCGCTTGCGCGGGCTCGACCTGGCCGGGCTGCCGGTCATTGAAGGCAACCCGCGTATCGGTGCCTGTGTCGGTCACGTCGGCAAGTTCATCTGCATCGGTCTGAACTATGCCGATCACGCTGCCGAAAGTGGAATGGAACTGCCCGCCGAACCGGTGATCTTTTTCAAAGCCACCTCTGCTATCGTTGGTCCGAACGACACCGTCGAAATCCCGCGCGGCTCGGTCAAGACCGATTGGGAGGTCGAGTTGGGGGTCGTGATCGGCAAAGAGGCAAAATACGTGTCCGAGGCCGAGGCGCTGGACCATGTGGCCGGGTATTGCGTCGTCAACGATCTGTCGGAGCGTGACTTCCAGTTGCACCGTTCGGGTCAGTGGGTCAAAGGCAAGTCAGCAGACACGTTCGGCCCAATCGGGCCTTGGCTGGTAACGCGGGACGAAATCGCCGATCCGCAGAACCTGCCGATGTATCTTGAGGTCAACGGCCACCGTTATCAGGACGGGTCGACAAACACGATGCATTTTGGTGTGGCCACCGTTATCTCGCACCTGTCGCATTTCATGTCATTGCAACCGGGTGATGTGATCTCGACCGGAACACCTCCGGGTGTGGGTATGGGGCAGAATCCGCAGACCTATCTGCAGCCCGGCGACAAGATGGAGCTGGGCATCGAAGGGCTGGGTGTGCAGCGTCAGAACGTCGTGCAGGGCTGACCTGCCGGGCTGAAACCGAGACCCCGGTCAGATAACCGGGGTTTTCGTTTGTTTGCAACCAAGCGAACATCCCGGCCATTTCGGCCAGCGCCTGAAACCGGTTTGGACAAGGGACGTGAAACAGGGATGAAGTTTCGTCCGCCATGCCACCAGATGCGGTGTCTCACTTGATTGCAATCGTGGCGTGCAAGGGACTTGGAAATCCATCACTCATTTTGTATTTTGGATACAAGTTGCCTGCACCCGAGACTGACCGAATGCCCAGAACCCGCGCGATCCCCCGACAAAGCCTGCCCGAAGTCATCACCAACGACCTGCGCGAGCGGATTCTGAGCGGTGAAATGGCCGAAGGCGAGACCATCCGGCAAGAAGCGCTGGCCGAGGATTATGACGTTTCTCGCATGCCGATCCGCGAGGCGCTGAAGCGGCTGGACGCCGAAGGCCTGGTGCAATTGACCAACAATCGCGGGGCATCGGTCACCAAACATTCCCTGTCGGAAATCGGTGAGATTTTCGATCTGCGCGTGCTGCTGGAAGTGGACCTGTTCAAACGCGCTATCCCAATGATGAGCGCTGCCGATTTCATCGAATGCGACCGGATTCTGGATGACATGGAAACGTCCTATGATGCTTATGATGTCGGCAGATGGGGCAGCCTCAACAACGAATACCATATGGCGCTTTATGCGGCTGCCGGGCGCGGTCTGAGCAATGAAATCCTGCAACGGGTCAATGTGCAGTCCGACCGGTATGTCCGGATGCATCTCAGTGTCATGGAACAGCGCGAACCGGCCAAGAAAGACCATCGAGAACTGTTGTCACTGGCCCGCGACGGCCGGGTCGAGGACGCCTGCGCCCTGCTGACCCGGCATATTCAGCGCACCAAGGACCAGTTGCTGGACATGGTCATTGCCACGCGCGGAGGCGAATAAGCCCGGTCAATCCAGAGGATGCAGACAGGCCACCTGATGGGTTTCACCGCTCAGTTCGGGCGGGGCGGCACGGCATTCCTCGGTCGCCAGCCAACAGCGTTGCGCAAAGGCGCAGCCTTGGGGGATGTTCATCGGTGAAGGCAACTCACCTTCCAACTTGATCCGATCTTTCCGCGCCTCCGGATCGGCGCGCGGGGTCGTTGACAGCAGCGCCTTGGAATAGGGATGCCGGGGGGCTGCGAACAGTTGCTCTTTTGGGGCCTTTTCGACGGCCCGGCCCAGATACATGACGATCACGTCGTCGGCGAAGTGTTTCACCACCGACAGGTCATGTGAGATGAACAGATAGGCCAGATTCAGACGCTCCTGCAACTCGACCAGCAGGTTCAGAATCTGCGACTGGATCGAGACATCCAGCGCCGAGACGGGCTCGTCCAGCACCAGAACCTTGGGATTCAGCATCAGTGCCCGTGCGATTGCGATTCGCTGGCGTTGCCCGCCCGAGAACATATGCGGATAGCGGTCGTAATGTTCGGGGCGCAGGCCGACGAGGTCGATCATCTCGCGTGCCCGCGCCTCGCGGTCGGCGGCGGACATGTCGGGTCGGTTGATGATCAGCGGTTCCTGCAGGATCTGTCCGATCCGCTGGCGCGGATTGAGCGAGCCGTAAGGGTCTTGAAACACGATCTGCACTGTTGCGCGCATCTGCGCCCATTTCGTCGGCGTGATATCGACGCCATCGATGGTCAGATGGCCCGAGGTCGGCTCCTCGATCATTGTCACCACGCGCGCAAGGGTCGATTTTCCGCAACCGGATTCTCCGACAATGGCCAGCGTCTTGCCCGGTTTCAGGTCGAAATCCACGCCGGACAGGGCCTTGACCGTCGCCGGTTTCGACAGCAGCCCGCCCTTGACAATGTAGTGTCGGGCCAATGCATTGGCCTGAACGATAGGTGCGGTCATGCCATTTCTCCGGCGGTTATCTTTTCAACATGGTGGCATCGGGCCTTGCCGAAATCGGCGCTGTGCGGGGTTGGCGGCAAGGACCGGCAGAGATCGTCCGCGTACTGACATCTGGGGCTGAACAGGCAGCCTTTGGGCCGGTCGAACTGCCCCGGCACGACGCCGGGAATGGTTGGCAGCATCTTGGATGTTGCCCTCTCGGGCAATGCGCTCAGAAGCGCCGAGGTGTAGGGATGGCGCGGCGTGCGGAACAGGTCCTTGACGGGCTGTTCCTCAACCTTTTGGCCGGCATATTGAACCTGTACCCGCTCGGCCGTCTCAGCAACCACACCCATGTCATGGGTGATCAGCACCAGCCCCATGCCCTGCTCATCGCGCAGCCGGACCAGCAAGTCCAGAATCTGCGCCTGAATGGTCACGTCCAGCGCCGTTGTCGGCTCATCCGCGATCAGCAGCTTGGGGGTGCAGGCGATGGCCATGGCGATCATCACCCGCTGGTTCATCCCGCCCGACATCTGGTGCGGAAAAGTGTTCAGACGGCTTTCCGGGGCGGGGATGCCGACCTGATCGAACAGCTCAATCGCGCGCTGGTGTCGGTCTTTGCGGTTCAAACCCAGATGGATACGCAGCGCTTCCTTGATCTGGAAGCCGACCGTGAAACAGGGGTTCAGCGACGACATCGGCTCCTGAAAGATCATGGCGATGTCTTTGCCGATGATCTTGCGCCGGTCGCGGGCCGAGATTTTGGTCAGGTCGATGCCCTCGAAACTCAGCTGATCGGCGGTGATCGTGGCGGTCCAGGGCAGCAGGCCCATCAGCGCCAGCATCGACACGGATTTGCCCGAGCCGCTTTCGCCGACGATGGCCATCAACTCGCCTTTGTCGACGGACAGGTCCACCCCGTCCACTGCGCGGAATTTGCCCGAAGCGGTGGCGAATTCGACGGTGAGGTTTCGGATATCCAACAGGCTCATGTCGTTAGCTCCGCTTCAGTTTCGGGTCCAGCGCGTCGCGCAGACCGTCGCCCATCAGGTTGATGGCCAGCACCGTGACCAGAATGGCAAGGCCGGGGAAGGTCACCACCCACCAGGCGCGCAGGATGAACTCGCGCGCTTCGGCCAGCATGGTGCCCCATTCCGGCGTTGGCGGCTGTGCGCCCATGCCCAGAAAGCCAAGGGCGGCGGCGTCCAGAATGGCGGTCGAGAATGACAGCGCAGCCTGCACGATGATCGGCGCCAGACAGTTCGGCAGCACGGTTTTGAACATCAGCCGCGCCTTGCCTGCGCCGGCCACGCGCGCCGAGGTGACGTAGTCTTTCTGCCGCTCCGACAGCACCGAGGCGCGGGTCAGGCGCACATAATGCGGCTGGAACACGATGGCGATGGCGATCATCGCGTTGGTCAGCGACGGGCCAAGGATGGCCACCAGCACCAGCGCCAGCAGCAGCGAGGGGAAGGACAGAATGATATCCATCACCCGCATGATCAGCGTATCGACCCATTTCGGAGCGAAGCCGGACAGCAGGCCAATGATCACGCCGCCCGTCACGGCCACACAGACCACGACGATGCCGACAAAGAAGGAATAGCGCGATCCCATGATCAGACGTGACAGCATATCCCGGCCCAGTGGGTCGGTGCCCAGCGGGAAAGCCCAGCTGCCGCCTTCCTGCCACGCCGGTGGTTGCAGAATGTGGTTGCGGAATTGCTCGGTCGGGTCATAGGGCGCCAGCAGCGGTGCGAAAGCAGCGCAGAAGACAAAGGCCGTAAACACCCACAACCCGAACACCGCACCGCGGTTTTCACTGAAATAGTACCAAAACTCGCGCAGGGCGCTGGGGCGGTCTTCGGTTTTAGGTGCGTTTGCAGACAGTTCAGCCATCACCGCCTCCGGATTTTGGGGTTGATGATGCCGTAAAGGACATCGACCAGCAGGTTTACCAGCATCACGATCACGGCGATCATCAGCAGGCCGCCCTGAACCACGGGATAGTCGCGGCGGAAAATACTGTCGACCATCCACTTGCCGATGCCGGGCCAGCTAAAGATCGTTTCGGTCAGGATTGCGCCCGCCAGCAGAGTGCCGACAGACAGGCCGATCACGGTAATCACCGGGATCAGAGCGTTGCGCAGTGCGTGCAAGCCGTTGATCCGTGATGGTGAAAGGCCTTTGGCGCGGGCGGTGCGGATGTAATCCTCGCCCAGCACCTCCAACATGGCCGAGCGTGTCTGACGGGCGATCACCGCCAGCGGGATGGTGCCCAGAACGATGGTCGGCAGGATCAGGTGACGGACGGCCGAGCCAAATGCACCCGGTTGCCCTGACAGCAGACTGTCAATCAGCATGAACCCGGTGACACTGGGGAAATAGTACAGCAGGTCGATCCGGCCTGAAACCGGCGTCCAGCCCAGATTGCCCGAGAACACGATGATCAGCAGCAGCGCCCACCAGAAAATCGGCATCGAATATCCGACCAGCGCCGAGGACATCAGCGCCCGGTCAAAGAACTTGCCGCGGTTGACCGCTGCGATCACACCGGCAGGCAATCCAAGCGCCACCGCAAAGATCATCGCGCAGATCGACAGCTCTAGCGTCGCAGGAAACAGGGCAAAGAACTCGTCCCAGACCGGTTTCTTGGTGACAAAGCTTTCACCCAAATCGCCGTGCATGACGCCGACGAGATAATCCCAGTATTGCTGCAGGACCGGTTTGTTGAAGCCCAGCTTCTCGACCATTTCCTGATAGCGTTCTTCGGTCATGCCGCGTTCACCGGCCATGACGATGATGGGATCGCCCGGCAGGACCCGGATGAACATGAAGGAAATCAGCGTTACGCCCAGAAATGTCGGAACGAACATGCCAAGGCGTGTGAGTAAGTAGCCAAACATCAGCGACCTATGATTGTGAGATCTTTGGGAAAGCTGGTCAGAGACCGGCAGCCATCCTGCGTTACAAGCACTACATCTTCTATGCGAACGCCGAAATTGTCCAGTTCATAAAGCCCCGGTTCATTGGTCCAGACCATGCCGGGCAGGATTTTCTGGTTATTTCCGCGCATTATGTACGGTGCTTCGTGCACGTCGCGGCCCAACCCGTGGCCGGTTTTGGTGCGAATGCGGTCTGCATAGGGCGAGGCCTCGAGCACGCCGATCACCGCGTCATCGATATCATGGGCGGTAACGCCGGGGCGACAAGCCGCGAATCCGGCGAGATTGGCGCGCAGTACGGTGTCGTAGACGTCCCTGCCCTCGTCCGAGGCTTCGGCAACAAAGAAGGTCCGGGTAATGTCGGCGGCGAACCCGTGTTTGCGGGCACCAAAATCAAAGAGCAGCGCGTCGCCGGGCTTGATCCGGTAATCCGCGCGTGCCTTGCCATGGGGCCGCGCCGAGTTGTCCCCAGCCGCAACGATCGGCGCAAAGGCCAGCGAGGCCGCGCCTTCGGCAAACAGGGCCTGAACGAGGGCTTGCTCGATCTGAACTTCGGTCTGACCCACGCGTATATCGGCGATCACACGCTCCAGGGCGCGTTCCGAGATATCTACCGCGGCCTGCATCGCCGCGATATCGGCGTCGGTTTTACAGATCCGCAGGCCGGAAATCTCACGCTCGGCATCGACAATGCGCAAGTCCGGCAGCGCGTTGGTGAAAGCCTTGGACACAAAGACCCGCATCACCTGCCCTTCGACGGCCAGCGATGTCAGCGGCATGTGATCGGCCAGCGCGGCAAATGCATCATCATAGCCGGTTTGATCGAACCAGTCGAAGACAGCGCCTTCGAACCCGACCAGTTCCCATGAACCAAGCTCAAGATTGGGGACTACCGCAGCAGGCGCCCCTTCGGCCGGGATCACGACCACAAAGGGCCGTTCGTGGCTCATGAAGGGTTTTTCCAAAGCGCGGGTGAAATTCGGACCGGGCACAAGCGCCACGGCATCCACTGACATGTCCTTTGCCAGTTGACGGTACTCGGACAAATCCGGCATTGACGCCGACCTCCAAAATAGAAAACCGGAGCCGCCAAGGGCGGCTCCGGTCAGTGAGTGGTGATTTACTCGACGCTTACATCATAGAAGATGTGGCCGCCCAGCGGGTGCACCTTGTAGCCCTGCACTTCATTGCGCATCGGCATGAAGACAACCGAGTGAGCGATAGTCGCCCAGGGCGCCTGCTCTTTGAAGATCACCTGAGCGTCTTCGTACAGTTTGGTGCGCTCTGCGGGATCGGTGGTCTGCTTGGCCTGCAGGATCAGGTCATCGAACGGCTGGTGGCACCATTGTGCGCGGTTCGAAGCCTCGCGACCGTCACAGCCCAGCAGCACGGCCAGGAAGTTGTCTGGGTCGCCATTGTCACCGGTCCAGCCCAGCAGAACAGCACCGTCACGGTTCAGCTCTTTCGAGCGCGACAGGTACTCGCCCCATTCATAGGAGACGATTTCGACGTCCACACCAACCTTGGCGAAGTCCGCCTGGATCAGTTCGGCCATACGACGTGCGTTCGGGTTGTACGGACGCTGAACCGGCATCGCCCAGATTTTCATCGACAGATCGGATACGCCTTCGGCTTCCAGCATTGCCTTGGCCGCTTCGGGATCATAGGCGTCGTCGGTGATGGCGTCGTTATAGCCCCACATGGTCGGCGGGATCGGGTTCTTTGCAACCTGGCCCGAGCCCTGGAACACCACGTCGATGATGGCGTTCTTGTCGATCGCCATGTTCAGTGCCTTGCGGACGTTCGGATTGTCGAACGGCTCCATGGTGGTGTTGTAGGCCAGATAGCCGACGTTCAGGCCCTCTTGCTCCATCATGTTGATGTCGCCGTCATCCTTCATCGCCTGAATATCGGCGGGGTTCGGATAGGGCATGATGTGGCATTCGCCAGCCTTCAGCTTTTGATAGCGCACCGAAGCGTCAGGCGTGATCGCAAAGATCAGGTTCTCAACCGCTGCCGGGTCTTTCCAGTAGTCGGCATTCTGCGCATAGCGGATCACCGCATCCTTCTGGTAGGCCACGAACGAGAACGGACCGGTGCCGATCGGCGCGGTGTTCAGCTTTTCAGGCGTGCCCGCGGCCATCATCGCATCCGCGTATTCGGCGGACAGGATCGAGGCAAAATCCATCGCCATGTTGGCGACAAAAGGCGCCTCGGGCTTGGTCAGGGTGAATTTCACGGTGTAGTCGTCGACCTTCTCGATGGACTCGACCAGTTCCGGCATGCCCATGCCCTTGAAATACTCCCATGTGCCGCCCGAAATCTGGTTGTACGGGTGGCTTTCGTCCTTCTGACGCATGAACGAGAAGATCACGTCATCGGCGTTGAAGTCACGGGTCGGGGTAAATTCGTCGTTCGAATGGAACTTGACGCCCTGACGCAGCTTGAAGGTGTATTCCAGACCGTCATCGCTGGCCTCGACGCTTTCCGCCAGACCGGGAACAACGTTGGTGGTACCGGTTTCGAACTCGAGCAGGCGGTTGTAGATCGGGTGCGAAGAGGCATCAAAGGTCGTGCCGGCGGTGAACAGCGCCGGGTCGAACCCTTCGGGCGAGCCTTCCGAGCAATAGACCAGCGTGTTCGCTTGTGCTGCGGCAGCCGACAGGGCGATCGCAGCAGTTGCGGCCATTAATTTCAGTTTCATGTGGGTCTCCCAGAAATGATTTAATTCAGACATTCGCGTTGCTCTTTGTGGCCAGAGCATTCTTGTACGACTCTGTTCGCCGCGAAATCTCTGGCCAATGTATCCAAAATACAAAATCCATTGTCAACCGGCTTGCGCGCGTAGCTGCGGGCCGTCGGAAAACAGGCTGGATACTCTGATAAGTTCGGCCTTTTGGAACATATGGGCAAGAAGAATTTCAGACCGACGACCTGCACAAACCTTTCTGATAACGAGTGTTTAAGATGCAGGTTTTGGGTTGTCAGTTGTGTGCCCGCCGGGCGAGGTCACGACTTTCGGCGGGATATCACCCGGAAAAGGTTGGTGTGACACCAACGGGCGGTTTTTCATTGATAAAGGCACCAATGCGGTCCAGCAGCGGCCGGCGCGGACAGCCGCGGCGCGTTACCGCCCCCAGATCGCGCATGTTTCCGGGCGCATCGAAGGGCACAAAGCACAGCGGCCACCTGTCACGCCGGAACTGTTCTGCCGCCAGCGCCGAGACAATGGTGCAATCGTCCGAGTGGCAGATATGGCGGCAGATTGTTTCAAACCGCAGGGCGCTCAGGTCGAACCGTTTGCTGACCCGGCGCGAGGGGTCCGATTTGGGCAGGCGGTCTTCCAGCTCATAGCCAAAGCTGTGCGGTAACCGGATAAAATCATGGGCGGGCACGTCCTCGGGCGCGATGGACGGCAGATGGCACAGCGGGTGCCCTTCGCGGACGGCCAGAAACAGGGGCTCGGTCCAGATCGAAGTGAAATCAAGCGTCGACGCGGTATTGGCCTTGGCCACAAGCGCCACGTCCAGATCGTGATCTTCGACCATTTGCAACATGTTCTGCGGCAGGTCTTCAACCATCGTGACCCGCATGTTGGGGAACAGTGTGCTGAACAACTCCGAGAAATACTGCGTCAGATATGGGGCCAGTGTCGGGGTCATACCCACGTGGAACGGGACGGCCTCGGGGTCGCGGAACTGGGTCGCGGTGTCCCGGATGTGCTGGGCGTCTTTTAGGATGCGCTCGGCAATTGCGATAACCCGATCACCGCAGGCGGTCGGGCGTACCTCGTTGTTGAGGCGCAGAAACAGGTCGGTACCCAGATCCTGCTCGAGCTTTTTGACCTGATTGGACAAGGCGGGCTGTGAGACATTGCAGGCCACGGCGGCCTGGCTGAACTGGCCATGTTTGGCGATGGCGAGGACATATTCCAAATCTCTGAAATTCATGGCCGTAAACCGGTGCTGCTTTTTCGACCCTGCGGGGATGGTCTTAACATACGCCGACCTGGACACAGCAGAAGGAAATCCGGATCACAATCACTGACAAAACCGTCAAAACGTGCCACTGAATAGCTCTGCGTGTTTGCCGGAGGTCACGTAACCTGTTGAAAACACGCATTGCGCTGAAACCTGATATCACGGAAGCCGTGACTATTTGCTTTGGTTATACCCCCAATTCGCAGGATGAATTTTAGCTGACCGGCAGCGGTGACTACCCCTTTGCTACGTGGAACGCCCAGACCAGCGGGCGGGCCGCAAATTGCAAACCCATGATGGAGTTCCCCATGCTGCCCCAATTCCTTGAAGATTTACGTGCCCGTCTTTTGACCACGTCCTCACTGGCGCAAGAGACATCCCGCGATGGCCAAACCCTTATCAACAACTTCTTCCAAAGCACTGTTGTCGATGACACTCCGGCCTTTGTTCTGGCCAATGATTTCTCGCGTCTGCTGAACTTCGGAGAAATCGTCACCAATAGCGCGGTCGCGGCGGTTCTGGCACAGGGTCAGGATGTCGATGTTTTCAACTTCCGCTCGGGCCGGATCGAGGCCAACTCTGGCCTCGACGCATTGGCAACCGGGGTTCAGGTTACCGGCAGCGCTTCGGTCCGCAACTTCGGCGAGATCGCGGGTAAGTTCAACGGCGTGCAGTTTGCGGGTGCTGGCAGTTCGGGCAGCCTCGATAACTTCCGCGGCGGTGTGATCAGCTCGAACAGCCGCGCGCTGAACATTGACGGTGACGGGCTTGAGGTGGTGAACGAAGGCGAGATCCTCGGCACAGGAAACCAGCGCAACGGCACCGTTTATGCCGATGGCACGGCTGACAATTACAGCTTCACCAACACCGGCCTTGTCGATGCGGGCGAAGGCAATAACGGTTCGGCCGTTTCGCTGCAAACCGGTGATGTCTCGGGTGACGTGGTGTCGGCTGCCGTGCTGAACGAAGGCACCTTGCAAGGTCGTGGCGACGCGGTCGAAGGCAATCAGGTCGGCGACGGTCTGCGCCTGTTCACCAGCCAGGATGACGCGGCTTTTGCAGGTGTGGTCGTCAACGAAGGCCTGATCGCCGGGTCCGAAGATTCGGACGCCGCCGCAGGTATTCGCGTGGATGGCGGTGTGAACCTTCTGGGTGCAATCCTGAACGACGGTGAGATACGCGGCTCGGTCAATGCAATCGAAGCGTCGGACGCCGGCTCTGTGACCATCGTCAATGACGACAAAGGCGTGATCAACGGCAACGTTCTTCTGGGCGCGGGCGATGACATCTTTGTTGATCTGGGCACCACCAACGGCGACATCGTCGGTGGCGCGGGCGATGATGTGTTGATAGCAGGCGAAGCTGACAATGTTCTGACCGGTGGCCTGGGTAATGACGTCATTGATGGCGGCGACGGTATCGACACGGCCGATTTCTCGGATCTGGATGTCGCGGTCGAGGTATCTCTGGACGCCAACGGCAATGGCACTGCAACCCGTGACACCGGCTTCACCGTCACGGTCACCGATGCGGTGGTTGATGACCCGGACCAGTTTGGGTCGAACATCCCGGACCCGTCTTGGTTTGTTGAGGAAGCCATCCTGGGCAACCTGTATTACAACATCCACACCTCGGACTTCCCGGGCGGTGAAATCCGCGGGCAACTGCTGGTGGACAGCGTTGAAACCGTGAACGGCATCCGGACGGTCACGCTCAGCGGTGGTCTGGACGCGTCGCAGGAACCGGGCCCGCTGTCGGACAGCGAAGCCACCGGGCAGGCCACGGTCGTCATCACTCAGAACCTGAACACGGGTGTCGTCACCTATTCCAGCGAACTGAGCGTTGTTGGCCTGAACGAGGCCGACCTGAGCACGCCGATCCCGGGTGTTGTCTCGGCCATCCACCTGCACAATGCACCTGCCGGTCAGAATGGCGCGGTCGTGCAGGACACGCTGGTCGACGCAGGCGCCACGCTGGATACCCAAGCCACAGGCGGTGCCGGTGTCATCGGCCAGGACGTCATCGACAACCAGATTGAGGTCGACGTTCTGCGCTCGATCGAGCGGGTAGTCGGCTCGGATGACAGCGACACGCTCGATATGTCCGGCTTTGACGGTGTGACCGTTGATCTGGACCTGAGCGGCCCTGCACCGAACGCGGTGGGCAATGGCGATGAAGGTCCACAGGACGGTGCCGTTATCGTCGACAGTCAGATCGTCGCCGAAGTCGATGACTTCGAAAATGTTGTCGGTTCCAGCGGGGATGATCTGATCCTGGGCAACAACGAGTTCAACGTGCTCGATGGCGGTGCCGGGAATGATGCCATCCACTCTTTCGGTGGGGCCGACATCATCATCGGTGGTGAAGGCATCGATACTGCGCTGTTCACCGCAGGGCCGGGCGTTGTTCTGGACCTTGACGAAGACGGCAACGGTGTCGCCACGGTCAACGCACCGTACGGGGCCACGCTGGATCAGGTGTTCGGCTTCGAAAACATCAACGGCTCGAACAATGCAGGCAGCCCGAATGGCGGCAATGATATCCTGTCGGGCAACTCAGGGGCCAACACCCTGAACGGTCAGGCCGGTGGTGATGTGCTGAACGGTGAGGGTGGCAATGACATACTGATCGGCGGCGCGGGCCAGGACACGTTCGTCTTTGCGGGCAATTTCGGGGACGACGTCATTCAGGACTTTGAGGTTGGCATTGACCAGCTGCAATTCGGTGACTTCGGTCCTGACTTTGGCGGCAACGTCAACGTCTCGCAGGATGGCGAAGATGCGCTGATCTCCTTTGGAGACGCAGGTTCGGTCCTTCTGGCCGGGGTCAACAGCGCTGACCTGAATGAAGACGACTTCGTCGCATAAACAAGCAACAACGGGGCGGTCTTTCGGTCGCCCCGTTTGCCATACCGGAAAGGGCCCATGACATGTTCCAGAACACCAATCCCGTCAAATCCGCCTGGGGGTCGCTGCGTAAAGGCTTTGTTGCGGTTGCGGTCTTCAGCCTGTTTCTGAACCTTCTGATGCTGGCCGGACCGCTGTATATGCTACAGGTTTACGACCGCGTGCTGACCAGTCAAAACGCCGACACTCTGATTGCCCTGTCGCTGCTGCTGGCTGGGGTTTTTGTCGTAATCGCCTGCCTTGACCTGATGCGGATGCGCATCCTTTGCCGTCTGGCCGCCCGGTTCGAGCTGAGCGTGGGCGCACCCGTTCTTGGTGCCGCCATGCAACGTCGGGTGCAGGGTGAAAGCGAGGCCGGAGAAAACCTGGTTGAGGATGTGAACGGCTTTCGCGAGTTCATTTCGGGCACAACTCTGACCGCTTTCTTCGATGCGCCGTGGATACCGATTTACCTGTTGGTGCTATATGTTCTGCACCCGTTTCTGGGACTGTTGGGCCTAGCCGGGGCACTCACCCTGACCACAATGGCGCTGATCAACAACACCCGCGCCCGTGAACCGATGCGGCAAGCATCGCAGGCGCGCGGACGTTCAGATGCTTTGTTCAAGACCGGGGACAGAAACGCCGAAGTTGTTCGCGCGCTGGGAATGAAAGGCGATCTGTTGCGTCGCTGGACGGCCCTGCAGGCGGACGCGCATAACCACAAAACCCGCGCCGCAGATCGGATTGCCAGCTTTTCGGTGATGTCCAAGACTATTCGAATGGGGCTGCAATCTGCGGCTCTGGGCCTTGGTGCTGCGTTGGCGATCACCGGAGAGTCCACCGCAGGTGTGATGATCGCCGCGACCATCGTTCTGGCCCGTGCGCTGGCTCCGATCGATCAGTTGATCGGCCAGTGGCGCTCGTTTTTGGCTGCGCGCGGATCGTACAGCAAGATCAAACGGCTGACCGAGGATTTTGCCGAAACACTGCCCAACCTGCATCTGCCGCGTGCGTTCAAATCTATGGACGTCCGTATCGCGCAGGCGGCACCCCCGCGGGCATTGAGGGCGACGCTGCGCGGGATCGATTTCAGCCTGACAGCCGGTGACATTTTGGCCGTCATCGGCCAGAGCGGGTCGGGCAAGACCACCTTGGGCAAGATGCTGGCCGGCATCTGGCATCCGCAACGGGGCGAGGTTTTGCTGGATGGCAGCCCTTTGTCGAAATGGAACGCCGAAGATCTGGGCAATCAGATCGGTTACCTGCCGCAGGATGTAGAGCTGTTCGACGGCACCATTCGCGAAAACATTGGCCGGTTTTCAACGGCCATCGACGATGCCAAAGTGCTGCGCGCGGCCCGGGAAGCCGGTGTACATGAATTGATCAGCAGCTTGCCTGATGGCTACGAAACCCGGATCGGTCAGGGGTTCTTTCTGTCCGGCGGTCAGCGTCAGAGGTTGGCTCTGGCGCGGGCGCTGTATGGCGATCCGTTTGTACTGGTTCTGGATGAACCGAACTCGGATCTGGATGCCGAGGGCGAGCAGGCCCTGCGTGACGCGCTGCTGGCCGTTCACGAACGGCGCGCGATTGCGATCGTGATGACCCATCGCCCGGCAACGTTGCAGGCCGCCAACAAGGTACTGGTTCTGCGCAATGGCAGCCAGACACAGTTTGGCGACAAACAGGACGTGTTGAAGGTGAACAGCCGTAACGTGCTGCAGACTGCTCAACGCCCGGCAAATGAAACTCAGATCGCAGGAGCGGCCCAATGACGGACCTGATCAAGTATAAACCTTCCCGCAACGCTGTCGGTTTCCACGAGGCGCAGTTGCAGGAGATCGCCGATACGTCCTCAAGCATCGGGCGGTATGTGCTGTTTGGTCTGTTCACTCTGGCGGTGTTCGTTGGGGGCAGCGCCTATTGGGCTTTCGCCTCGAAGCTGGACGGGGCAGTCGTTGCGCCCGCCTCTTTCGTGGTGGAAGGTGACCGCAAGACGGTCGAGCATCTGGATGGCGGTATCATCCAGTCCATTCTGGTGGCAGACGGGCAGTTCGTTGAGGCCGGGCAGCCTCTGGTGCAGCTCGACACGACCGAGATCGACGTCGATCTCAGCGTGCAAGGCAGCCAGCTTGGCGAATTGTCCGTCCGCCGTGCGCGCCTGTTGGCGCAGATGAGCGGGCAGGCCGAATTTGACGAGGCCACCGCTTTGTCCGGGTTCCGCGAAGGGATGGAGCGTTTGCACTGGGTGTCCCCGTACTTGACGCAAAAGCAACTGTTCGACGCCGAGGCGAGAGCCCGCCGGACCGAGGCACAGATCAATGCGCAACGCATCACCGGGCTGCGCAATCAGATCGCGGGCCTGAACGAGCAACGAAAGGCCGCTCAGAACCAGCAAGAGATCACGCGGACCGAACTGACCAACCTGCAAGCCTTGTTGGCCAAGGGTTTGGTGGCCGTGACGCGGGTCAGTACACGGCAAATCGAACTGGAACGGCTTGGCGGGGTAGACGCCTCGTTGCGCACCCAGATCGCGCAGGCCGAGGATCAGATGCGGGAATTGGAGCTGTCGCTGCTCAGCCAGAACAAACTGCGCGATGAGGTCCTCGCCGGGGAACTGGCTGTGGTTGAGGCTCAGCTTGATCTGGTTCGTCCGCAATTTGCCGGGACTCTGAAACGCCTGAAGCGGACACGGGTTCTGGCGACCACCAGCGGGCGGGTCGTGAACCTTGGTGTATCGACCATCGGAGGTGTGATCCGCCCGGGTGAGCCGATCATGGATATCGTTCCCGCCGATCAGGCGCTTATCGTCGAGGCGCGGGTCAAGACCGGAGACATAGACAAGCTGCGGATCGGTCAGTCCACCCGCATCCGTCTCTCGGCTTTTGCGCAGGCGGATGTGCCCGAGGCCACTGGTCGGATATTCGACATTTCGGCGGATGCGCTTGAGGATGAACGTACTGGAGAGCCTTACTACAAAGCGCGGGTCAAGCTGGATGTCGAGCAACCGCAGGACGTAGCCGCGCTGGAACTGGTGCCCGGTATGCCTGCCGATCTGTTCGTCAATACCGGCGAACGTGCGGTGATCAGCTATCTGTCGCAACCGATCAGCGACCGGCTGGCCAGAACGTTCATCGAATGAGTTCGGTCGCCTGTGCCTAATAAATGGGCACAGGCATTCGGTTTGGCGGAGTTTTCGTCGGCACGGATCTACATCGCGCATCGGCAGATTTCTACTTTGATGGAAATGATCAATGCCGCCGCCCCTGCCCTGCCCGTTCTGGTGTTTTCCGATCCGGATGGCACGTTATTGGACCACCTCGATTATGGCTGCGAAGCGGCCAGACCGGGGCTGGCCCGTCTGAAGGAACTGGGCGCAGGGCTGGTTTTGGCCAGCAGCAAGACAGCTGCAAAAATACGGCCGTTGCAGCAGGACATGGGCCTGACCCATAGGCCCGCCATCGTCGAAAACGGGGCCGGGGTGCTTTGGCCCAATGCGATTGAAGAGGGTGGTGATTGCTATCAGCGCCTTCGGTCCATGCTTAGCACCTTGCCGCCTGGTTTCGTGGGCTTTGTTGATCTGACCGATCAGGAAGTGGCGCAGAAAACCGGTTTGAGCCTTGAACAGGCCGCCCTCGCCAAGCAGCGCAGGTTCAGTGAGCCGGGGCTTTGGACCGGTTCGGAAGACGGTTTGCAGGCGTTCCTTTCGGCTGTTGCCGGTGCGGCGCTAAATGCTCGGCACGGAGGGCGGTTTCTAACCCTTTCCTGCGGCAAGACCAAAGCGGATGCGATGAAGGATATTATCGGCCATCTGACACCTGCCCGTACCTTGGCTCTGGGTGATGCGCCCAATGACAGCGAAATGATCCGCGCGACCGATCAGGGTGTGATCATCGCCAATCCGGACGGGCCCCTCCATCCCCCGCTTCCCGCCCCAAGCCGAGGCGCGGATTCTCAGAACAACTAACAGCGGCCCGCGCGGCTGGTCCGCAGCGATTCTGACGCTGACGGCAGGGCTCTGACCCGGAAAAGGCTTCAGACATGGCAGATTTTCACCGGAACGAAACGTCACCACCCTGCGCAACCTGCGCAGCAGACCGGCTGGTCAACTGGCGCATGAGATTTTGGTTTAGGCAGAAACGCGCAAGATCACCCTGATTCTGCTGCGCCTTTATTCCGAACTGGAAGACCCGGCACTGTCGCGCATGTCCACCGATATCTGCAAGGCGATCTTCCGCAAGCTGGCGGCTGATGGCGCCGTGGTCACACCCAACACCTTCCGCACGCTCAAGGCCACCTACTACCGTTCAGCACTTGACCTTTTGTAGGACTACTACTCCGACGCCAAGATGAACGGGCTGGAAATGGGCCGACACAAGGAAGAGAAGCCCATCGAAATATTTTCCGAAAACATCATCCGCGCCGGTCAGGTTTTCCTCAATAACCCGCACGAGACGCCCTTCATCCCGACATGGAACCGCGTGCATTCGGCGGACCCTGAATTCTTGTCGCGTTTAAAAGCGGCGGTGTCCGAAGAATTGGCGCAATTCACGCCGCGTTCGTGATCCAGCGGCACTGAAACGGCGCCAACACGATATCGGGGCCGTTGGTGGCAAGGATTTCTCCGGTCAGCGCATCGGTCCAGACCTCCTCGGCGATCATGTTGATCTCGGCAGGGCTGACATGGACCGGTTCGGCCGAAACGTTGTGCGGCGCAAAGATCGACTGGATGCGGTTCAGGCTCTGTCGCCAGATGCCAAAGACACGGTCGTCCAGACGAAGGGTGAACTGCGTTGCATTGGGATGGAACGCCGATTGCCGCGCCCGCGGGCGCAGGCGGCGGGACAATTCCGACAACACCATTGCCTGATTGGAGCCCGGATCGGCCAGCCGGGCCAACAGATCAGGGTAATGCCAGTGGTGCCGGTTGATCGCCCGGTTCATGCCGCGCCGTTCCACGGCCTCGTGATCGTTGGGCGTGGCAAGCAGAGAGTGGATGTAGAAGGAGGGTATGCCCTCAAGTGACATGACGATGGTCTGGGAACAGATGAACCGGGCCAGATGGTATTGATCGGGACCTTGGAAGGTCTGGGACATCGCCTCGAAATACCTGCAGTTCCGCTCATAGGGCTCCTCGCGCCCGTCCGGCAGTGCCCGCATCGACACCAGCCCGCCGATCCGCCGCACGGTGTCGATCAGGTCGCTGTCTTTCGCTGACCATATCTTGTTGCCCGGTTTGCGCCGGCGCGTCCCCGCACGCCAAAAGGCCTCGGTGATTTCATTGGCCAGTTCGGCTTGGTCATGATCAGGATAGATCTGACCGCGCAGATCGGTCAGTCGGCGGGAAAAGCTGGTGTTCGCACTGGTCAAGATTCACAGGGCCTTCGCTGTATCCGCCTGATGGTTTTCCAGTACAGCTGTCAAACATCAACAGTTTGATTGGCCTTGCTTTAGGCAAATGCCCGTGCGTGTGCCCAAATCTTGATCAGACCCCGTAGCGGGCCATGAACATGTCCACAGCCTGCAGGGCAATTGCGTCGATTTCCGGCTCGCTGAAACTGGTCTGGATGCCCAAAGCCGCCTTGGTCCAGATACGCACCTTGCACAATTCCGAGAATTGTTCCGCCGCGATCTGGACGTCCTCGATGGCCAGCTCACCCTTTTGGACCGCCTTTTCCAGATATTCGACCATGTGGCGCTGGCCGTTCTGAGGCCCGGCTTCGAAAAACGCCATGCCCAGCTCGGGGAACCGGTCACGTTCGGCCACGCAGATCCGAAAGACCTGTTGCGAGAAATCCGACACCAGAAAGGCGGTCAGTTGCGTGGCGGTGATCGTGAGGACTTCGCGCGCCGGTTTGGAATCATCGATCATCGAGATGACGTTTTCGGCCAGACGTTTGCACTCGGTCTGCGCGACTTCCATGAACAGCAGCCGTTTGTCGGGGAAATAGCTGTAGAGCGTTGCCTTGGACACACCGGCGACGCGCGCGATGTCATCGACGCTTGCACCTTCGAACCCATCCGCCATGAAAACCTCTCGGGCGCCATGCAAAACCTGATCGAATTTGCGACCCGTACGAAGGATGGCGGCTGTCTCTGTCATGGGCACTCCTTGGTTGAATGATCCCCTAAAACTATAAACCGTTCGGTTCAGATACAACGATTCGCGTTACTTCCACGGGTGGGACGTGGTGAAATCCGTTCATTATCCCGTCAGAACCTAGTGCTTGATGACTGCGTTAGCTAAACGCTTGCCGCGCCGTCAAACAATGCTAACACTCTGGCCATGGTCGATATCTTTCTACGCACGCTTCCGTTTTTTGCGATTATCGGCCTGGGATACTGGGCCGGGCGCAGCCGGTTTTTTACCGAAGAAGCAACGGCCTACTTGACCAAATTCGTGTTCTTCTTTGCGCTGTCGGCGATGCTGTTCCGTTTTGCCGCCACCCTGCCCTTTGCCGAGATTTTCAACGGCCGCCTTGTCATGGGCTATTTGCTGGGCACGGTCGTTGTATATGTGCTGGCGACACTGGTGGCCTGGATGCGGGGGCTCGACATTCCCACCGCCGCGGTCGAGGCCCAATGCGCCGCCATCGGCAATGTCGGCTTTCTGGGCCTGCCGATGCTGGCCCTGCTGTTGTCCGAGGCCGCCATTGGACCGGTGATGCTGGTTTTGACGGTCGATCTGGTGGTGTTTTCATCTCTGATCGTGATTTTGATCAATGCCGGGCGCGACGGGCGGCTGACACCTGCGACTCTGCGGTTGATCGGGCTGGGATTGATCAAGAACCCGATGATCGTGTCAATTTCCGCCGGGATGTTGTGGTCGGCGTTTCAGGTGCCGGTTCCGGGGCCTCTGAACGACTTTCTGACTATTTTGGGCGGGGCCGCTACACCGGGGGCGCTGTTTGCAATCGGCGCTTCGCTGGCTTCCAAGTCGGCCGAACGCGTGCAGGTCGCCGCCTGGTTGAGCTTTTGCAAACTGGTCATCCATCCGGCCTGTGTTGCCGTGGTGCTGCTTTGGTTGATCCCGGTGGCTGCGTTTCCGGCTGCGGTCGCCATTTCAGCAGCGGCTCTGCCGGTGGCGGGGAATGTCTATATGCTGGCCGCCCACTACGGCGTGGCCCCGCATCGGGCATCCGCCGCCATCCTGCTGTCCACGGCGGCCAGCATCCTGACCGTGCCAGTTGTGATCGCCTGGGTCGCAACACTCTGAGCTTCATCTTTTAAAAAATACTCTCGCCGAAGGCACGCGGGCTTTACGCCGCGTCGTTGGAGGGTTAGCCATGTCGCGACCCAAAGCAAAGGACTCTGCCAGATGGAAACCCTTTCGGAAAACGCCTGTTTTGGCGGCGTGCAGGGCGTTTACCGCCATACCTCCGCAGCCTGCCAATGCGACATGACTTTCGGCCTGTTTCTTCCCGCCGAAGCCAAGGATGGCCCGGTTCCGGTTCTGTGGTACCTGTCCGGCCTGACCTGCACCCACGAAAACGCCATGACCAAGGCCGGCGCGCAGGCCTGGGCGGCGGAACAGGGCATCGCCGTGGTGTTCCCAGACACCTCGCCGCGTGGCGAGGGCGTGGCGGATCACGAAGATTACGATCTGGGCCAGGGCGCGGGGTTTTATGTGAACGCAACGCAAACCCCTTGGGCGCCGCATTTCAACATGTGGGACTACGTGGCCGAGGAACTGCCAGCCCTGCTGGCTGAAAACTTTGCCATCGACATGGACCGTCAGGCCGTCACCGGCCACTCGATGGGTGGGCACGGCGCGCTGACGCTGGCGATGAACCTGCCGGGGCGGTTCCGGTCTGTCTCGGCCTTTGCGCCGATTTCGAACCCGACCGGGGCGGATTGGGGGCGCAAGCAACTCAGCGCCTATCTGGGCGGGGATGAGGCCGCGTGGGCCAAGCATGACGCATCGGTGATGATGAAGGAAAAGGGCTTCGACGGCCCCATCCTGATCGACACCGGCGCAAATGACCAGTTCATCGATCTTCTGCGCCCCGAGGCACTGGCGCAAGCAATTGCCGAACGTCGCCAACAGGCCACCTATCGTCTGCAGCCCGGTTATGACCATTCATACTTCTTTGTGTCGACCTTCATGGAAGACCACATCACCTTCCACGCCGAAGCACTGTACGGGGACTGAGGCATGAGCAAATACGACTATGACCTGATTATCATCGGGTCCGGGCCTTCGGGGCGTTCGGCGGCGATTCAGGCGGGTAAGCTAAAACGCCGGGTTCTGGTGATTGACCGCAAGGACCGGTTCGGTGGCGTGTCGGTGCATACCGGAACGATCCCGTCCAAGACCCTGCGCGAAACGGTGCTGAACCTGTCCGGCTGGCGCGAGCGCAGCTTTTACGGCCGCTCCTACCGGGTCAAGGATCAGATCCGCGCCGAGGACCTCAAGGCGCGCCTGCACATGACGCTGGACCACGAGGTCGACGTGCTAGAGCACCAGTTCAACCGCAATCACGTGGAAACGCTGGACGGGCTGGCCAAATTCACCGGCCCGCATGAGGTTGAGGTCGCGACGGATGCCGGAGAAACCACGCGCCTGACGGCGGCCAAGTTCCTGATCGCGACGGGAACCAAGACCTATCGCCCGGAATATGTGCCCTTCAACGGCAAGACGATCGTGGACGGAGATGAGTTTCTGGAAATGGCCGAAATCCCACGCTCGCTGGTCGTGATCGGGGCCGGGGTGATCGGGGTGGAATATGCCACCATGTTTTCGGCGCTGGATGTCCGGGTAACGCTGGTTGAGCCGCGCGAAACGTTCCTCGATTTCATTGACAGCCGCCTGATTCATGATTTCACCCACCAGATCCGCGAAAACGGCGTTGACCTGCGGTTGGGGTCTGCGGTCGAAAGGATCGAAGATGCGGGCGCTCATGTCGAATTGACGTTGGAAAATGGCCGTCATGTCCGGGCCGAGATGTTGCTGTTTGCTGCTGGGCGGATGGGCGCAACGTCCCGGCTGAATCTCGATGCCGTCGGGCTGGAAACGGATCACCGCAACCGGATCAAGGTGGATCGCAAGACCTATCAGACGGCTGTACCGCATATCTACGCCACAGGTGATGTGATCGGGCACCCGTCGCTGGCCTCGACCTCGCTGCAGCAAGGCCGCGTCGCCGCCTGTCACGCGCTGGAGACGCCCACTCTGCCCGAAAGCCCGTGGTATCCCTACGGCATCTACTCGGTGCCCGAGATCTCCACCTGCGGCATGTCCGAGGAAGAGTTGCAGGAACGCGGTATTCCCTATGAGGTCGGTGTGGCGCGGTTCCGCGAAACCTCGCGCGGGCACATTATGGGGTTGGAGCACGGCATGCTGAAGATGCTGTTCTCGCTGAAAACCCGCCGGGTTCTTGGAGTGCAGATTGTCGGCGAAGGCGCGACCGAGCTGATCCACATCGCGCAGGCGGTGCTGAACCTGAAGGGTACGGTGGACTACTTCGTGCAGAACACGTTTAACTATCCTACGCTGGCCGAGGCCTACAAGATCGCGGGTCTGGACGCATTCAACCGGATGCCGATCCCCGAAGAGTTCAAGGTGCGCAAGACTTCCGCCGAGCCTGCGAAGAAACAGGTCAAGAAGGCGTGACCACGCTCTATGTCGATGGTGATGCCTGCCCGGTAAAGGCCGAGGCCGAGCGCGTGGCGAGTCGGCACAAGGTGCCGATGGCCCTGGTCTCGAATGGCGGGCTGCGGCCATCGGCGAATCCTCTGGTGCAGGTCGTCATCGTGGCGGAAGGCGCGGACGAGGCGGACAAGTGGATCGCGGAACGCTGCGGGCTTGGGGATGTGGTGGTGACCTCGGACATTCCCTTGGCTGCGAAATGTGTCGAGGCCGGAGCGCGGGTGCTGCGCCCCAATGGTGAGGCGTTCACGGCGACCAACATCGGCCAACAACTGGCGATGCGCGACTTGATGGCCGATCTGCGGGCGGCCAACCCGTTGGGGGCTGGCGGTGGTGGCAAACCCTTTGGCAAGGCAGATCGGTCTCGGTTTCTGGATGCGCTGGAGCGGGAACTCAGGTCAGCCCTGCGGGCGTAACCCTCCCGCCCGTCAGAGACGCATCAAAGATGCGCCTCCTCCGGTTGGGCCGGGCAGCGCTGCGCGCTGCGGTTCGGCCCTTGTAAATCCGGGCGGGGATTGGTTCAGTCGGCGCTAGCTGGATTGTTTTGACAGGGGCACATCATGCCGATTGAAGCCGTGATTTTCGACATCGGGAACGTTCTGATCGAATGGCAGCCCGAACGCTATTACGACAAGGTGATCGGGGAAGAGCGCCGCCGTGCCATGTTCGCCGAGGTCGATCTGCACGGGATGAACGATCTGGTGGATCAGGGGCATCATTTCACCGACACGATCTATGACTGGGCCGAGAAATACCCCGATTGGCGCGACGAGATTCGCATGTGGCATGACAAGTGGATCGAGCTAGCCGCACCAGAAATCCCGCACTCGGTTCGCCTACAGCGGGCCTTACGCGCCAGGAATGTCCCGGTTTTCGCGTTGACCAATTTCGGGGTGCAGAATTTCGACTATGCCACCACGGTCTATCCGTTCCTGAACGAATTCGATCGCCACTATGTCTCGGGTCGTATGAAGGCGGTAAAACCGCATGTTCCGATCTATGAAATGGTCGAGGCTGATTGTGGGGTCGCACCCGGGGCTCTTCTGTTCGCGGATGACCGGATCGACAATATCGAAACGGCGCGGGCGCGCGGGTGGCAGACGCATCACTTCACTGACCCGCAAGGTTGGGCAGACCGCCTGGTCGCCGAGGGCCTGTTGACCGAGGATGAGGCGCGGTGAATGTGCTACAGATCCCGTTTGCTGACGGAGAGGCAAATCTGGACTGGTTGGAACTGACCCGTGCCATCGCCGAAGGACATCAATGGCCCAAGGCTCAGATAGAAGATACGTTCCTGTATCGCGGCGCGGATACGCTCCTGTCGCGGTCTGCCTGGGTCGATGGGTTGGGCATCGCCGTGAAATCCACCACCATTTTTCCGGGCAATGTGCAGGCCGGGCGTCCTGCGATCGATGGGTCTGTATGCGTTTATGACGACGCAGATGGGCGATTGGCGGCGCTGGTCGACTTTTTCCTGGTGACCAAGTGGAAGACCGCGGCGGATAGTCTGCTGGGTGCGCTGCGGCTGGCCAACCCGGACAGCCGCGACATTCTGATTGTCGGCGCGGGCCCGGTTGCCGAATCCCTGTGCGAAGCTTTTGCCGCCGGCTTCCCGCAGGCCGCAATTCGGTTGTGGAACCGGACGAATTCCAACGCCGAGGCTTTGGCCGCGAAGCTGGAACACGTCGACGTTGAATATGATCTGGCCGATGCGGTGGATCGGGCCGACGTTATCGTAACCGCCACAATGAGCACCCAGCCTTTCATCAAGGGCGAATGGTTGCGCCCGGGTCAGCATCTGAATCTTGTCGGCGCCTTTCGGCCCGAAATGCGCGAGGCCGAAGACCTGGCGCTGCAACGCGCCCGTATCTACATGGACAGCTTTGATTCGACCGTTGATCATATTGGTGAGATCAAGATACCGATTGAAAAGGGCGTGATCACGCATGGCGACTTGGTGGCCGACTACTACAATCTGGACCGGTTTGCCCCCGATCCAACCGCGATCACGCTGTTCAAGAATGGCGGCGGGGCGCATCTGGACCTGATGACCAGCCAGTACATTATCAGCAAATACCAGACGTGATCAGGCGACGGCCATCTGAGGTCTGTTCTCGCGGATGGGCAGGTGGACGATGGCGCTGAAGGCGCCGACGGCCACACCGATCCACCAGACCATCGTATAGTCGCCGTAGACGTCATACATACGACCGCCCAGCCAGACTCCGAGGAAGCCTCCGATCTGGTGGCTGAGGAAGATAAAGCCATAGAGCGTGCCCATGTAGCGCAGCCCATAGAGATGCGCGACGAGGCCCGAGGTCAGCGGAACTGTGGCCAGCCAGAGCGAGCCCATGACGATTGAGAACACGATGACCGACATCGGGGTGATCGGCATGATGATGAAGACGGCGGCCGCAAGAGTGCGGCCAGTATAAATGGCTGCCAGCAAGTATTTCTTGGGGAAATGGTTGCCCGCCCAGCCTGCCAGAAGCGTACCGGCGATATTGGCCAATCCCACCAACGAGATGGCCACGGCGCCCAAGGCGGATGTGGTTGTGATGCCCAGCGAATGCAGAACGCCGCCGGGCTGGATCGGGCCGCACATCTCGGTCACGAAGGCGGGGAAATGCGCGGTGATGAAGGCCAGTTGATAACCGCAGCTGAAAAAGCCCAGAAAGATCATGGCGTAAGACGGGTCACGGAAGGCGCGACCTAATATTTGGCTCATGCTCTCTTCCAGTTCCGCCTTGCTGACCGGCTGCGGCGCGCGCATGAAGGGCAGCGTCAGCACCAGGGCAAGGATTGCGGCGGCGAAAACGATGAAAACCTGTTGCCATGGCAGGAAGGTCAGCAGCCACTCGGCCGTTGGTGCACCGATCACCTGACCGAAACTGCCCGCCGCCGTCACAATGGCCAGAGACATCGAGCGGTTCTTGTCCGACGATGCGCGCCCAACCACGGCCAGCACCACGCCGAACCCGGTGCCCGCGATGCCGAAGCCCACCAGCCAAGCATACATCTGGTGACCAAACGGCGTGACCGACCAGGCCGACAGCACCATCCCGGCGGCGTAGGTCAGCGCGCCCAGAATGATCGCCTTGCGGTCCCCGACCTTTTCGGCGATCGCGGCAAAGATCGGTTGCCCGATCCCCCAGGCGAGGTTCTGGATCGCAATCGCCAGCGAAAAATCGGTGCGCAGCCAGCCAAACTCGCTGGCAATCGGGATCTGGAACACCCCGAATGAGGCGCGCACGGCGAAACTGACCGCGATGATGATACATCCAACGATCAGGATCGGGTTCAGCAGGCGAGCAGATTGCGGCATTCGGGCCTCGGGGAATGGATTTGGCGAAAATTAGCGGTTTTGAACACCGCGTCAAATCAGCAGATTTGCGGTCTGGGTTAAGGAAATTTGATGCGTCGACAATTTGGCTGCTTTTCAAGCTTCAAAGGGCGCGCTATGGCTCGGGTTCATGACGGATTTAATTTCGCTTTATAACGACCGGGTTGCACAGGGCATCCTGACACGGGATGACGCGCAAGAGGCGGTGCTGCCCCATTTCGAGCGCATTCGTGCAGCCCTTGCCGCCCCGGTCAAGCGCGGATTGTTTCGCAAAGCGCCTCCGCCGCCGAAAGGGTTGTATCTTTGGGGGGGTGTCGGGCGCGGCAAGTCGATGCTGATGGATATGTTCGTTGATGCGTTGCAGGATGTGCCCGCGCGGCGCGTACACTTCCACGCTTTCATGCAGGAAATCCATGCGGGTATGCACAAGGCCCGTCAGGAGGGGGTCGAGGATGCACTGGCCCCGGTAGCGCAGGAGGTTGTTAAGACGGTCAAGCTGTTGGCCTTTGACGAGATGCAGATCACCGATATCACCGATGCGATGATCGTGGGGCGGTTGTTCGACCTGCTGTTCGAAGGTGGGGTTGTGGTGGTGACGACCTCGAACCGGCATCCCGACGATCTTTATAAGGACGGGCTGAACCGGCAGCTGTTCCTGCCTTTTATCGCCCATATCAAGGACCAGCTACGGGTATGGGAGCTGGTCTCGCCCACCGATTATCGCCAGAACCGGCTGGAAGGGGCGCCGGTTTATTTCACGCCAATCGGTCCCGAAGCGCGGCAGAGCGTTCGGAGCGTCTGGAACGATCTATCGGGAGGCAAGGCCGAGCCGCTGATCCTGCAGGTCAAGGGTCGCGCGGTTGAGTTGCCCGCCTTTCGCAACGGCGTCGCGCGGGCGTCGTTCTATGATCTGTGCGGACGGATGCTGGGGCCTGCGGATTATCTGGCGATTGCCGAGGAACTGAAGGTTCTGGTGTTGGAAGATATTCCGCGCCTGTCGCGGAACAACTTCAACGAAGCCAAGCGGTTCGTGACCCTGATTGATGCGCTGTATGAAGCAAAGGTGCGTCTGATCTGTTCTGCCGCAGCCGAACCCGAAATGCTGTATGTCGAGGGCGAAGGGAGGTTTGAATTTGAACGCACCGCCTCGCGCCTTCGGGAAATGCAGGATCAGGATTGGGGGAAATAGGGGGCGCTGCCCCCGCCGCGCTTTGCGCGCCTCCCCCGGAGTATTTTTCAAAAGGTGAATCTGCGCGGATTTTGTTCAGCCGTTTTCGCGCAGGATGTTGCCAGCCAGATAAAGCGAGCCGCAAATCAGCACGCGGGCCTGCGGGTTTTCCGCCACTATTGTTTCCAGCGCATCAGCGACGCTGTCAGCGGTTGTGGCGGGCAAATCGACCCTGGCTGCGGCTGCGGCGGTGTCCTTGGCGCTGAGCGTGGCGGCTTCTCCGGGGATGGAGACGGCGGTCAGGCTTTGGGCGCGCTTCGCCAGCGGAGCCAGATAGCCGGTGACGTCCTTGGTGTTGAGCATACCGCAGATCATATGGGTCGGGCGGTCTGGCAGCTTGGCCAGTACGTCAGCCAACGCGATCCCTGCGGCGGCATTGTGGCCACCGTCCAGCCAGAGCTCGGCCTGCGGGGCGGCCTTGACCAGAGGTCCAGTTTTCAGGCGTTGCATCCGTGCGGGCCATTCGGCCTTGGTCACGGCGGCCTCATAGGCGTCATCGCCCATGTTCAGGTGGCGCAGAACCGCCAGCGCGGCGCCGGCGTTCTGGATCTGGTGCGCGCCCAACAGGTTCGGCAGCGGCAGGTCGCGCAGGCCGGTTTCGTCCTGATAGATCAGGCGTCCGTTTTCCTCATGCACGTGCCAGTGCTGGCCGTGGACCAGCAGCCGTGCCCCTAGGCGCGCGGCGGTGTACTCGATGACCTCCAAGGCTTCGTCCTGTTGCGGGCCGACAATGCAGGGGACGCCGGGCTTAATGATGCCTGCCTTTTCTGCGGCAATCTTGCCCAGCGTGTTGCCCAGAAACTGTTCGTGGTCGATCGAGATTGGGGTGATCACCGTAACAGCGGGTTGGTGGACGACATTGGTTGCATCCAGACGACCGCCCAGGCCGACCTCAAGCAACGTGAAATCCGCCTGCGCCCGGGCAAAGGCAAGCAGGGCAGCGCAGGTTGTGATCTCGAAATAGGTGATGTTCTCGCCATTATTCGCGGCGTAGCACTCATCCAGAACCGCCGTCAGGTCAGTTTCCGAGATCAGTTCTCCGGCCAAACGGATGCGTTCGTGAAACCGTGCCAAGTGCGGAGAGGTATAGGCGTGGGCTGACAGCCCTGCCCCTTCAAGACCGGCCCGGATCATGGCCTGGGTCGAGCCTTTGCCATTGGTTCCGGCAATATGGATCACCGGTGGCAGTTTGGTCTGCGGGTTGTCCAAAGCGTCCAGCAGACGCCAGACACGATCCAAGGTCAGATCAATGATCTTGGGATGCAGCGCCATCATCCGGTCAAGGATGAGGTCGGATGTCTGGCCGGTCATTTCTCGCCCGCGTCCTCGGCCGGTGCGTCAGCAGAGGATTCTTCGGGCTCGGGCGCAGGCAGGTCGCCTTTGACCGCCGGAGGCTGGTTCATCAGCATACGCGTGATGGTGATCAGCTCCTCGCGCATCTCGGTGCGTTTGGTGACGCGGTCCAGCATCCCGTGATCCAGCAGGTATTCGGCGCGCTGGAACCCTTCGGGCAGTTTTTCGCGGATAGTTTGTTCTATCACGCGCGGCCCGGCAAAACAGATCAGCGCGTTGGGTTCCGAGATATGCACGTCACCCAGCATTGCATAGGACGCGGTAACGCCTCCGGTGGTGGGGTGAGTCAGCACGACGATATAAGGCAGGTTTGCCTCTTTCAGCATTTCGACGGCTACGGTGGTGCGTGGCATTTGCATCAGGCTGAGGATGCCCTCCTGCATCCGCGCGCCGCCCGCGGCCGAGAACAGGATCAACGGGCGCTTCAGCTTTACCGCCTCTTGCGCGGCGGCGATGATGGCGTTGCCAACATACATGCCCATCGACCCGCCCATGAACGAGAAATCCTGCGCGGCGGCGATGATCGGCGTGCGGCCAATTTCACCGCTGGCGACCAGCATCGCCTCTTTCTCACCGGTTTTTTTCTGCGCTGCTTTCATCCGGTCAGGGTATTTCTTCTGGTCGCGGAATTGCAGCGGGTCGTCTTTTGGTGCGGGCACCTCGACTTCGGCGAAAATGCCACCGTCAAACAGGTGCTTGAACCGATCGCGCGGGGTGATCGCCATGTGATGATCGCACTGGGTGCACACATTCTGGTTTTCGGCCAACTCGCGGTGGAACAGCATCGTGCCGCATTCGTCGCACTTGTGCCAAAGGTTTTCGGGCACCTCCCGGCGCGAGAAGATCGAGTTGATCCGGGGGCGGACGTAGTTTGTGATCCAGTTCATGTCGGAACCTTGCTTGAGCGGCGTTGACGTCAAATAAGACGCAACGGAAGGAAATGCAATCAACGCCTGAGCGCAAGACGCGCTGTCAGCCAACAGACAATCATCACCGCGAAATCCACGAACAGCCATTGTCGCAGCATTCCTGTCTCGGTCATCTCATATGGCAGCAGGTACAGCGCTAGCCCGCTGAGGGTGTCAGGCAGCGAAATGAACAGAAGTGCGACAGTATTGTTGAGGAAATGCAAAGCAATAGCAGGCCCCAGAGTTCCGGATCTTGCGGTCAGATCTGCCGCCAGCAGGCCGAACACAAAGGCCCAGATCGTCACGAGAAGCGCATTATCCCCGGTCACACCCGGCGCGTAGTGCCCGGCGGCAAACAAAGCCGAGGGCAGGCCCATCCAGATCACCGGAGACCGAAATCTGGCCGCAAGGGATTGCTGGATATACCCTCGAAACAACACTTCCTCGGCGCTGGTCTGAATCAGTACTGCAAATGCCGACACCGGCAGGAGTAACAGCCATGTGGGCAAGGCGAGGTTTTGGGTCAGCGGTTTCCCCATCCCGTATGGCGGCAAAACGGCCATGACCACGCCCAGAACCGTCAGGGCCAGCGCCACAAGAACAAATTGCTGTCGGAACAGGTTGCGCGGCCCAAGAATCGCCCGTAGCGACCGCTGTTGCATTTGCCGGGCGGCAACAGCGACCCCTAGCGTCAGAAATCCGAAACTCATCAGCAAGACCAGCGTTGCCACCACAGACGTGCCGCGCAGAAAACCCTGCGCCTGATCCGGAGGGATCAGACCGCCGATGAGAGCGAACAGAACCGAATTCAGCGTCACATACAGCACGCCGACAATGACCAGTCCGACCAGCAGACGCCAAAGCTCGGGCCGGGCGCGGGCATTGGCCACAAGCAGTTCATGGGCGGAATAGGCGGCGGGTTCACGCATTGTTGCCGGTGCTCTCGCCTTCGATGGATTGCGGCAAATCCGGGAAGACATCGGCGGTTTTCTGGACCTCGTTCAGCCTAGTCGACAAAGTGGTCAGATATCCCGCGACGGTCTGCAACAGCTGAACCGCGACCGAGGCGTCGCTTTCGATCACCGCACGCAATTCCTCGGCGCCGATGCGCAGGAAGGTGCAATCCGTGATGGCTTCCAGATCCAGTTGACGGAGATCGCCGGTGATGATCGACAGATCACCGATCAGGCGGCCGGGTTCGACAATCGAGATGGGGCGCGTGCCGCCGCCTTCTTCGGTCCAGATCAGATTGGCCTGCCCCTTGATGCACAGATAGGCCGCATCGGGCGCCTGACCGCGGGAGAAAATCATCTGTCCCTCGCCCGCCTCGTACCATTGTGCCGAAAACGCCAGCAGGCGCTGGTTGCGCGCGTCGATGCCCGAAAACAGCTCGGTCGAGGCGATAATCTGCAACTTCCGGCTCAGATCGGCCGAGGTTCCCTCTTCGTGGTGGCCTTGGGTCCGCGCAACACCGTCGATGCGCCCATCCTTGATTTCGATGAACAAATCATAGGCCTCGGGGTGGGCAAAGTGATCCTCCATGAAGATCATGATCGAATCCGGCAGCAATTCGCGCAGTCGCAGACGCGTGCGCAGGCGGCTTTGGGAATCGTGGCTGGCCAGCGCCTTGTCGAGGATCAGAATATCGGGGCGCTTGATCCCCGCCCGCGAAAACGCCGCGCGTTCCTGAAATACGGTCGGCAGGTTGTTTCCGCCCAAACCGGTGGGCAGGTCGAACATGGTGGAGGCAGCCCGGCGTCGCAGCCCGGCCTCGTTGATGGCCTGCGCCACAACGTCCTCGATTTCCTCGGCATGGGCGCCCGCCATCAGCGACACCCGCCCGTACAGCGCGTTTTCCATCACCGTCAGCCGCGGCAAATAACTGTCCGGAGACAGCGGCACGAACATCTCACCCAGCGCCCGGCGCAGGCTCTCGGAATGGTTTTTGCGGATGGAGAGGATCTTGTCCTTGTATTCATCGGGGAAATCGGGGCCGATCTGCTCGGCTGTCAGCAGGAACGGGATGGTCAGCAGCAGCGACCGTTCCGAGTCGCTGATCCCGCCGTCCCCTTTGGATTTAAGCCGATCTTTGATGTCTAGCAGGCGGTGGTACATGTCTTTCGTCATCCCCAGACGCAGAAACAGCGGGTGATCCGTTCCGTCGCGGCCAAAAGCCTGATCCAGGGTTTCAAGAACGGTGGTGCCCATCGTCATGGCATCGCCGGCCAGATCAGGCATTCCGAACATGTTCCTGAACCGCGTGTCACTGGCCAGCGTCTCGGGCGTGATGTCCCGCGACGGGGTGGCAAACAACAGGTTGCCGCCCAGCGGAACAGCCGGATTAAAGCGGTCAGGGTCGAAGCGGTAGACATGGCGGTCCAGCCCCTTTTCCTTTAATCGCAGGGCCACGGTTTCGCGCAGATTTACGACCCCTTGCGCCAAAACCGGGTGCAGTTTCGGGTCAAACCGCGTGCGCAGGGTGCGCCGCAGCATAAACTCGTCGATCCCCATCGCCTCGACCAGTTTGAACCACCAGTCCCGGATGTCGTCGATATCGTCCAGCCCGGCCAAATCCGGATCGATCCATTCATCGGCCAGCGAATCCGTAGGATTGCCTGCCCGGGCTGCTTCGATTTGCCAACGTTTTGGGGCTTTTTCCGCCTCAGCCTCGTGTTGCGGATGCGGACGCAGCGGCATCAACAGGTTGTCGCCCAGGGTGCCGTTAAACAGGTACGGCCGGGAATAAGCGTATCCGATGCGCGCCGCGATCACGGTCTGATGCAGGTCTTTCAGGTTATGACCGGCCATGATGACCTCGCCCTGCACCGGCAGGACTTCGCGGGTCAGCACCTGCGCCAGCGCATTGCGTTCCGAGGCCTGGCCGGACCGGATGGCGACGCGGGCGCCCTTTGGAATGGTCAGGTCGATATCTTCCAGTACTGTCTTGCCGTCCTCGTCGCGCACGGTCACGTTGCGCAGCTTAATTTCGCCGTTCAGATGCGGGATCACTTCGGGCTTGCCCACGAACAGCTCTTCCGGGATCATGTTCGAAGGCGCAAAGCGTTCGGTCACCACCTCCCACCGCAGGGACATGTCCTGAACCTGATTGTAATAGGTCAGCAGATCCTTCCACGGGCCGCTGAGGTCCTTGTAGGCCCCAAGCGCCGCCACCAGAGCGCCCACCGTCACCTCTCCCTTGATCGCCAGATAACCGCCGACCGAGTAAAACAGGAACGGTGTCATCTGCGTGATCAGATTGTTGAGGAATTTCATGAAGAATTTCTTGTTGTAGATCTTGAACCGGATCTCGAACAAGAGCCCCAACCGGTGGCTGAACTGCGCCAGCCGATACCGCCAGCCGCCATTGGTGCGCAGATCGCTGATGCCCGCGGCGCTTTCACCGATCTCGGAGCTGAGGTTGCGCACCTCCTGAATACGTTCCTTGTTCAGCAGGTTGATCTGGCGTTGCAGTTTCGGGATCAACCATGCCTGCAGCGGGATCAGCGCGATGCTGGCCAGCCCGAACCAGACGCTCTGCATGAACAGGAAGGTGACGATGGTCATCATCTGGCCGAACTGGAACACCGGTTGGGCGATGGCGTCGCCCATCAGCCCGCCCATCGGCTCCGCCTCGGAGGTGATCATCGACACCAGCTCACCTTGGCTGGTGGTGGCGAAATAAGATTTCGGGAATCGCATGGTGCGGTGGATCAGGGTGAAGCGCAGGCGACGCAGCATACGCTCGGCCAGAATGCCCTTCATCGTGTTGATGCGCATCTTCATCAGACCGCTGGCAATCACCGTGGCCAGAAAGGCAAAGCACAGGATCATCAGATACTGCACCTGGGTCACCGTGAAGTCCAGAACTGTGACCGAGTCACCGGGGGCACCGATGGCACCGTTGATAATCTGCTTGGGCAGTTCAAGCGAGGCGTAGAGAAACGGGAACGACAGGATCGTCAACAACAGCAAGACAAGCTGTTGTTTCCTGGAATGTTTCCAGATGAATGCGAACAGAGTGGGTTCCATGCCCCGGTCGTGCCTCAGATTTATTGGATGCGTTTTGGGTCAGCCAGTGCAATCCGGTGACAGACGGTACGCACTGACTCCGGCGAATGCAAGAATGCGGCGGGGTAACAGATTGCGACCCGGTTGGCCACCCGCCCAGCCATTCACGAATTTGAAAATTTTGATCCGCAAAATCGTTTATTCACCTTTAATCCCTGTGTCGTCTTTGACTAAACAGGGTCAAATTCTGAATGATGGGGCCATGGGCAGACTTCTGGATCGCTATATTCATCGCCGGGTTGTAGCGCGTTGGCGCGCGGCGCTGAGTGGCGCGGACGAAGCACCCGAGCCGCAGCTGCGGCTGCAGCGTGACGAAGCCCGCAAGCTGCGCACCCAGCTGGACATGCTGATCCATGAAGCCGATGGCCGTTTGGCCCGCCCCAGAATCGGGTCGCTGCAGTTTCCCAAACCTCTGGGTACGGATTGGTGCTGGCGGCCGGATATGTGGCGTGGGCCGCTGCCGCGCCCCGGTGTGGCCTCGGCCCCGCGCAGGGCGCAGATGGATCGGCAGGTGACGCTGTTCCACGATTGCCCCTTGGCCGAGATCGGGATGCGGCAGACCCGGAATTCCCGCGACAAGGATCTGGCCGCATTCGGACTGACGGTCGATGTGTTCGGGTTTTCAGGCTCGTTCCTGTCCCTGTCCGTTGCGCTGCCGCCCGAGGCCGCGCAGGGGCTGACCAAGCAGCATCTGATGCGCGTTGACGTGCAGGTTGAGCTGGAACAGCCGCTTGAGATGTTTGCCCGGCTCAACATCCAGCACGGCCCCAATACCGAACAGGTGCTGCGCAAGCTGGACCTGTCCACCCCGTCCAATTCTGTTGACTTCGATCTGGCCCACCTGCCCCTGAACGAGCAGCGGATCGAGAAGATCTGGCTGGACCTGATCTTTGACAATCCACATATGAACCGTGCCACGCTGCACGATCTGACCTTTTGCCGCCACCACCGCGCCGATTTATAAGAGTTCCGACCATGACGCTTCCGACATTGACGCCGATCCGGTTCGAAAACGGTCTCTGGCAAGGGCATCTGCAGGCCGACAGCGAGCCCCAGGTCGAAGTGCGCTATCTGGGTGAAACCCTAGACGGTGTGCGGGTTTCGGCATCTGACGACGGCTGGAACCTGAGCGTTCCCGTACCCGTGGCCGCACTTTCCGACGGAGTGCATTGCTTTGTGATCGTGGGTGCGGCGACCTCGGAAAAGCTTGGCGATTTCACCATCATTGCAGGCTCTCCCGCGGCGGATGACCTACGCGCCGAGGTCGAACTTTTGCGCGCCGAGCTGGACATGCTGAAACGCGCCTTTCGCCGAACGCAAAGCGGCGCCGAGTGATCCGCCCGGGGCAAGTCCCTATCTTTTCACCGGAATTCCGTGCATCCTAGGGTGACCCGCAGCAGCCTGGGCAAACTCATGGATCGCAGCAGCATCGTCAAAGTCATTGCATTGATGGTGACGGGGTTCGGGATCGGCATCGACTTTACTGGCGCGCTGATCCTGGTTCCGGCCATTGAAAACAGTTTCGATGCGGATATCACCAGCACGCAATGGGTTCTGAACATCTACGCCCTGTTCTTCGCCATGACCATGGTCGCCGGAGGGCGCATGGGCGATATGTTCGGTCACCGCAAGATGATGCTGATCGGACTGTCGATCTTTCTGTTCTCGTCCGTCATGTGCTTTGTCTCGCCCAGTCTGGACTTCCTGATTGCTGCCCGTGCCTTGCAGGGGATCGGCGCGGGATGCGTCTGGCCCTGCACGCTGGCGTTCGGTGCGACTAAGGTCTCGCGGCCCGAACATCGGGCCATGATCATGGGGCTGATCCTGGCGGGCGTCACTTGCGGCAACGTCTTTGGGCCTCTGATCAGCGGAATGGTGGTCAATCTGGGAGACTGGCGGCTGTTTTTCCTGGCCAACGTGGTGTTCTCGACCATCTCGATGGTGACTGCCCTGCTGCTGATGCAGCGCGAAACCCAGCACAAGCAAGGGGAGCATATCGACTTTGCCGGGATGGGCGTGCTGTCCTTTGCCGTCTTGCTGTTGCTTTACGGGTTGGATGTGGGCGCGGACTGGGGCTGGACTTCGGCCCCGTTGCTGATGCTGTTCTTTGTCAGCGCGGTGTTGTTCGTTCTATTCCCGCAGGTGGAAAAACGGGTGAAAGAGCCGCTGTTACTGCCGCAGATGATGGCGAACCGCGAATTTCGCATCACCTTGGGGCTGAACATGTTCAACGTGTCGGCCGCCTTTGTCGGGCTGATGTATTTCCCGCAATACATGCAAAAGGTTCTGGGCTGGTCGACCTTGCAGTCGGCTTTTGGGCTGGCACCGCTGACGGTTCTTCTGGCGGTTGGGTCCATCCTGTCGGGCCGGTTGTATAACGATTTCGGCCCCAAACGGCTTTTGCTCTGGGGGTATCTCTGTGCCACAGTCGGGGCCGCCAGCGTTGTGGTGATGCCCGCAGGGCTCGGATATTTCCAGATCCTGCCGGGCATGGCGATGATCGGTTTGGGCGCGACGCTGACGGTCGGGCCATCCGGCACCGCCGCCGTCTGTGCGGTGAAACCGGAACGGGCGGGTCTGGTCGGTGGGCTGAGTTTCATGACCCATCTGGTCTATGGCGCCATCTCGGTCGCCTGCGCCACTGCGATCATGTACCTTGTCAGCCTGCGCAGCCTGGGTGAGCGGCTGGCATCCGCCGGGATTGACCTCTCGGAAGCCAACCAGAGGGCCATAAACGGGGGAACGCTGACCACACCCTCTGCCAAGGCCGTTATGGAAAAACTGAGTCCCGCCGAGGTCGAAAAGGTCAAATCCGCCATCGCCGCTTCGTTTGATGCCGGAATGAACATGGCCTTCATCTTTGCGACCATTTCCGTTTCGGTCGGCGTCTTGCTGGCAATAATGCTGGATGAGGAAAAGCTGCATAAGGTGGAAGGCTGATCCCATTGGCTAAAGGTCAATTCCGGATGAGTCAGTTGAAACTTGCCAGTTTCACCTCAGAAGGGTATATACATTAATATATACCGGGAGAACCCAATGATCGAAACCAAGATCCGCAAGGTCGGAAACTCGGCCGTCATGACGCTGTCCACCGAGATGCTGACCATCCTCGATGCCAAAGAGGGTGATACCCTTTTCGTCTTGCGCGGTGATGATGGCACGCTGAAAATCATGGCCCATGACCCTTCGGTCGCCGAGGCGCTTGAGGCCGCAGAGGTTGTCATGGATGAGAACCGCGATCTGCTTCAGGCGCTTGCGTGAAGCCCCTGACCTGGGTCCCTCTGGCGGCGGTTGTCGCTATTCACGACAGACAGATATCACGACATGGCGGCGCCCCCGGAATGCGGGATCGCGCCCTTTTGGAGATGGGCTGCGCAAGGGCCATGAACCTTGCGGCCTATGCCGATGCCGATCTTGCCGAAATTGCAGCCGCCTACGCTTTTGGCATCGCCAAGGCGCATGCTTTCGTCGACGGCAACAAGAGAACGGCGTTTGTGACCGCCCTTACTTTCCTGCGACTTAACGGGCATGCCTTTCTTCCGGATCCAACCAAGGGTGTATTGATGATGGAAGGTCTGGCGGCAGGTCGAATTGATGAAGCAGAGTTTGCAAACTGGGTTAAAGCAGGCTGGAAGCCGATCTGAGCCTGTCAGAGAACGCGTCCCGGACAAACCAAGCCAAACGGAAAGCCCCGCCGAAAAACGAGCGGGGCTTTCAATATCCTGTATCAGAGGCCCCTCATGAGGCGGCCTCGGTATATCACTGAGACGGCCCGTTCGGGTTGAATGCCGACAGACCCTTTAGGATGTCGATGGCATAGGCCAGCTGATAATCTTCTTCCCGCAGTTCCGCAGTTGCTTCGGCGCGGGCACGGTCTTCTTCGATCTGACGGATTTCATCCTCGCTGAGGCTGTCATTGTTCAGACTGCCGCGCAGGTCAGCTTCGGACCGGGCCGGGCTGTTCGCGTCCTCGTCATCTGTCGCAGGTGCCGGGCGCGGCTGTTCGACGATGATGTCGGGGCTGACGCCAAGCGCCTGGATCGAGCGGCCCGACGGCGTGTAATACCGCGATGTGGTCAGGCGCATCGCACCGTCTCCGCGCAGGGGCATCACCGTCTGCACCGAGCCTTTGCCAAAGCTCTTGGTGCCGACAACGATGGCGCGGCGGTGATCCTGCAGCGCGCCAGCCACGATCTCGGAGGCTGAGGCCGACCCGCCATTGATCAGAACCACGATCGGCTTGCCTTCGGCCAAATCGCCGGGGGTGGCGTTGAACCGCTCGCCCTCACCCGGATCGCGACCGCGGGTCGAGACGATCTCGCCTTCGTTCAGGAACGCATCCGACACCTTGATCGCCTGCGTCAGCAGACCACCCGGGTTGTTGCGCAGGTCCAGAACAAAGCCGTTGACCTTTTCGATGCCGCCAGCTTCTTCGATCTGAGCGCTCAAACCTTCCTCAAGGTTGGGGAAGGTCTGATCGTTGAACGTGGTGACCCGCAGCACGACACTGGTGCCTTCGGTGCGGGCGCGCACGGCGGTCAGTTTGATGGTGTCGCGGATGATGGTGACGTCGAACGGTTCCTGTTCACCTTCGCGCACGACCGTGATCACGATTTCGGACCCGACCGGGCCGCGCATCAGATCAACCGCCTTGTCCAGCGTCAGGCCCAGAATGCTTTCGCCATCGACATGGGTGATGAAATCGCCGGCTTCGATCCCGGCCGCATCTGCGGGCGTATCGTCGATGGGCGAGACGACCTTCACAAAGCCCTCTTCTTGCGTAACCTCGATGCCTAACCCGCCGAACTCACCACGGGTCTGCACGCGCATCTGCTCGGCATCGTCGGGCGAAAGATAGCTGGAATGCGGGTCCAGCGACGTCAGCATGCCGTCAATCGCGGCTTCGATCAGTTCCTCGGGCTCGACCTCTTCGACATATTGCGCACGAATGCGTTCGAAAATGTCGCCGAACAGATCCAGCTGCTCATAGACGGTGGCATTGTTCTCGGCCTCCTGCGCCAGCAGAGGGCCTGCGATCTGAGTGGTTGCGATTACGCCTGCCACGGTTCCGGCCAGAGCGGCCATCACAAATTTCTTCATACGTACTCATCCATCCTTGCTGGTCCGAAACCACGATTCCGGGTCCACGGGGCTGTTATCCTGTCTTACCTCTATATAGAGCGTTTCTGACCGGTCAGTTCCAGTGCCATCACCGCTTGTTGACAAAATAGCGCCGATTTCGGGCGTTTCACCGGGCATCAACCCGACCGGAGTGCCCTCGGGGATCACCTGTCCGGTGTTGCCGTAAACCTCTTGCAGGCCCGAAAACACGAACAAAAGCCCGGGTTGAGGCTCAAGTATCACCAGATTCCCCAAATCCAGCAGCGGTCCGCGATAACGGATCGTGGCGGCTGTCGGCGAAGTCACAATCGCGCGGGGTCGCGTGCCCAGGATCACACCGGGGCGTTTGACACCAGCCGCATCCGTTTCCCCTGCGCGGTGCAGCAGAACGCCCTGCGCGGGCAACGCAATCTCACCCTTGCTATCCGAGATGTCTGCATTGGTTTCAGTGATTTCGCCTTCGGAAATTTCGGACAGGCCGCTGGCAAACCCTTCCAGAGTCTCAGTGGACGAGATCAGGATTGCGGTCCGCACAGGGTCTTCGACAAAACGGCTTGGTAAATCCGTGCGATCAGCGATCGCGGTGCTCAGCCGCGTGCGAGCGGTTTGGACGCCCGTCAGCCCTTCGGTCAGGGTTTCCGCGGCACTCTGTTGCAATTGGCGCAGGGTCTGCACCTCTTGCAGATCATGGGCCAAAGCCTGCGCACGTGCGTTGAGGCCGGGTGTGACTTCGGACAGCATCATCCCAGCCCGGGCTGAGCCCAGCGGCCCCGACGGGTGCAGCATCAGAACCGGCGGGGCGGTCGTTTCGATGGTCTGCAACACCCCAAGCAACTGCGCGATATCCTTTTCGCGGGTGCGCAGCTCGGCGGTCAGCTGTGCCTCGCGCGTGGCGGCGCGGCGCAGGCCCTCGCGCATGGCGGTCAGACCGGCCTCATAGGCCTGAATGGTTTCGGTCAGGGCGCGTACACGATCACGGGCGCTGTCGGCCTCAGTCAATGCGACCGAGGCGTCCTCGAGCATCTGCGCCGCATTCAGCGCGGCTGTGGACGGGTCGGTCTGTGCGTGGACCGGGGCCGCAAACAGCAGCGCCAGAACAAGCGCGCGCATGGTCATGACAGCAGGCTCTTTCCAGTCATTTCCGGCGGCTGTTCCAGACCCATCAGTTGCAACAGGGTTGGTGCCAGATCGGACAGACGCCCGTTGCGCAGAGTGGCACCCTTTGGCCCGCCAACCAATGCAACGGGGACCGGGTTAAGTGTGTGTGCGGTATGCGGCGCGCCGGTTTCCGGATCGACCATCAGCTCGCAATTGCCGTGGTCGGCGGTGACAATCATTGCGCCACCGGCCTTTTTCAGGGCGGCAACCACCTGTGCCAACCCCTGATCCACGGCCTCACAGGCCTTGATTGCCGCCCGCAAATCGCCCGTGTGACCAACCATATCCGGGTTGGCATAGTTGGTGACGATCAGGTCATAGCCCGCCTCGATTACCTCGACGAATTTGGCGGTCACCTCGGCCGAGGACATTTCGGGCTGAAGGTCATAGGTCGCCACCTTGGGCGATTTCGGCATGTAGCGGTCCTCGCCCTCCTCGGGCGTTTCCTTGCCGCCGTTGAGGAAGAATGTGACATGCGGGTATTTCTCGGTCTCGGCCAGGCGGAACTGACGCAGGCCCTGTTTGGCGACCCATTCGCCCAGAGTATTTACGATATCGCGCTTGGGAAACACGGTGGTCATATAGGCATTGTGACCGTCCGAGTATTCGACCATGCCCAATAGCGCAGACAATTGCGGGCGCGGGCCGGTGTCGAAATCTGTAAAACCGGGCTCGCCAATTGCCCGCAGAATCTCTCGCGCACGGTCGGCGCGGAAGTTGAGGCAGAAAACCCCATCGCCGTCTTTCACGCCGTCGAAACCATCCAGAACTGTGGGCACGATAAACTCATCGGTTTCCGACTGGTTGTAGGCATGGTCAATCGCACCATGCGCAGACGCAGCTGTCCGGCCCTGACCCTTGATCATCGCCTCATAAGCCTCGCTGACGCGCTCCCAGCGATTGTCGCGATCCATCGCGAAATAGCGCCCGCTAACGGTGACAATGCGTGCGCCTTCAGGCAGGCGATCTTCCAGCTCGGCGATATAGGTAAATGCCGATTTTGGCGCCACGTCGCGCCCGTCGGTGATCGCGTGCAGTGCGACCGGCACGCCCGCGTCGGTGATCGCTTTGGCCGCCGCAACGATGTGGTTCAGGTGACCATGTACCCCCCCGTCCGACACCAGCCCCATCAGATGCGCCTTGCCACCCACAGCCTTCACCTTGGCAATGAAACCCTGCAAGGCGTCGTTGTCAAAGAACGAGCCGTCCTCGATGGCCAGGTCAATCTGCCCCAGATCCATGGCGACAACGCGGCCCGCACCGATATTGGTGTGGCCGACCTCGGAATTGCCCATCTGACCGCTGGGCAGGCCCACATCCGGCCCGTGGGTGATCAGGGTTGCGTGTGGACCTCCGGCCATGATCGCGTCGAAGGTCGGTGTATTGGCCAGATAAGGCGCGTTGGCCTTGGTGTCCTCGGACAGGCCCCAACCATCAAGAATGCACAGGACAACAGGTTTGGGGGCGGTCATTTCGGCTCTCCGGGTTTCTGCTCTTGGCCCGTCTTGTATCGCCTGACCAACGGCGGGTGAACCGCCTTTTGGCTTGCGCCGGGCAGAATTAATGACGCTAGGGTTTGCCCTTGCTTAGATATTCAGAAAATGGCCGGGCTTTGCGCCCCCGGTATCTGACAGTCAGGTCCAGAGGGGCGTCGTTTTCGTCATATATCCCCAAGACAACCCCTCTGCCCCGGCTTTTCGTGCGCATCTCGATCAGTTGCTGTTCCGACCGGGTGGTGCGTTGCGAGGGGCGGCGGGTCCAGGCAAAGAGGTGGTCGTACATTTCCGCGATGACATTCACGTGGTCGGCACTGTCGCCCAGATCGGCCAACTCGTTTGGATCGTTTTCCAGATCAAACAAGATAGGCCGGTGGCCGCCTTCGCAATGGATCAGCTTCCACTTCTTGTTGGCGACCATGAACATCACCGCATCCCGGACCGAGGCGTTCAGCATGTCGGCGATGGGTGAGGCGGAGTAATCATATTCGCAGATCACCACGTTACGCGGCGTTTCATCCTGCTGCCCATGCAGGATCGGCAGCAGCGAATACCCTTCGAGGATATGAGGGGCGACATCGCCGCCCGCCACGTCCACAAAGGTCGGGGCGAGGTCGATGGATTCGACCAGTGCATCACTGACGGTGCCGCGCGTCGCGTCGGCCTCTGGCGACGGGTCGCAGATGATCAGGGGTATCTTGGTCGAGGCGTCGTGGAAGAAGGTCTTCTCGCCCATCCAGTGGTCGCCCAGAAAGTCGCCGTGATCCGAGGTCAGCACGATCATCGTGTCCTCCATCCGTCCGGCTTTCTCCATCCAGTCGTACAAGCGGCCCATCTGATCGTCGGCCTGTTTGATCAGGCCCATATAGGCGGGGATCACCGCCTCGCGCACGTCCTGACGCGAGAAGGTCTGACCGATTTTCGTGTCCATGAATGCGCGCAGAACCGGGTGGGCGTTCTCACGCTCGGCCTCGGATCGAACGACCGGCAGCACATGTTCGGGGCCATACATCGAGGCATAGGGTTCCGGCACGATATAAGGCCAGTGCGGCTTGATAAAGCTCAGGTGACAGCACCACGGAGCGTCATGGCTTTCCATGAATTCAATGCCACGACCGGTCAGATAGGGGGTTTCGCTGTCTTCTTCGGCGATATTCGCCGCCTCGGACGAGTTTTTCAGGAACCAGCCCGACAATACGTTGCCATCCGCATCCAGCCCGGAATTGGCAAAGTCGTGCCACGGGTTGTCACTGTCATAGCCTTTGTCGGTGAGGTACTTGTTGTAGTTCTTCGCCCCGCCCGGATCATAGAACCCATCCGGCCCTTCGGGGCGCATCCCGTCGTCGCGTTCGAAGACATCGAACCCGCATTCCGCCACGCGGGCGCCGATCAGGCTGTCGGGCTCCAACCCCAGCCGCGCCATCCCCTCGGCATCCGCTTTCATATGGGTTTTACCGACCAGCCAGCAATCCATGCCCGCTTTGCGCAGATGGTCGCCCATGGTGATCTCACCCACCTTCAGCGGGATGCCGTTCCACGAGGCCCCATGCGAATGCACATAGCGCCCCGTATAGGTGGACATTCGCGAACTGCCGCAGATGGGAGATTGGATATAGGCCCGGTCGAACCGCACGCCCCGCGCGGCCAGACGGTCAATATTGGGGGTATGCAGATGCGGATGGCCGTAGCAGCTCAGGTAATCCCAGCGCAGCTGGTCGAATATGATGAACAGGATGTTTTTGGCTTTGGCCATGCGGTACCCCCAGTATTCAGGGACCTAGTTAGCCAATTCCCGGCTTAGGGCGAAGTGCAAATTACGCTTCGGCCTGACGTTCCATCTGCTCCTGCATCTTTCTGGCGCGCTTGCACTGGAGCTTGTCGCGCAGCGGCGAGTTCGGATCGACGTCCTTCTGGCAGACCACGCATTTGTCCGCGCCCGAGATCGCGTTCAGACCACCGCAGCTGCCCTTGATGGTCTTGCCCATCAGCATCACGCCCAGCGACATGCCCACCACAACGAGGGTCAGCAGAATGAAGGCCAGAATAAAGGTGCTCATCGTGGGTCCTACCGGTTAGTTGGCGCCAAGCGCGTCTTTGAATGCGGTGCTGTGTACGGTGATATAGGCTTCTTCGCCGCCTGTCACATCCCGCGAGATGAAATACACGGCAAGTTCATGCTTTTCCGCCAGTTCAAGGCCCTTTTCCTGACCCAGCGCCAGCATCGCCGTGGCCCAGGCATCCGCCATCATCGCGGTTTCCGCCAGAACGGTGACCGATGTGGTCCGGTGCGTGATCGGACGGCCCGTTGTCGGGTCGATGATATGCGAATAGCGCACGCCGTCCTGTTCGAAGAAATTCTTGTAGTCGCCCGAGCTGGCCATGCCCAGATCGCCCACCGATACGATCAACTGCGGGGTCTGCGCACCGGCCTGCGGTTTTTCGATGCCGATCCGCCAGGTTTCGCCCTTGTCGTTCTGACCCTTGGTGACCAGATCGCCGCCAATCTCGACCAGATAGTCCTCGATCCCCGCTTCGCGCAGGGTCTCGGCGACGGCGTCGATTCCAAAACCCTTGGCGATGGCGGACAAATTAATGCCCACACCAGGGACGGATTTCGCCAGTGTGCCCGCCTCGGCATCCAGGGACAGCAACCGGGTTTGGCCGACACCGCTCAGCGCGGCCTCAATATCAGCATCCGAAGGCACCGGGTCTTCCGGCGTGCGCGGGCCAAAGCCCCACAGTTCGATCAGCGGGCCAAGGGTGACGTCGAAAATGCCACCGGTTTTCTCATGCACGTCATTCGCCGCCATCATCACTTGCGCGAACTCGGCGGATACCGGCATCGGATCGGTGCTGGTTGCGGCGGAAAAGGTCGAGACCTCGGAATTCGGGTCCCAGTTCGACATCTTGGCGTTGACCTCGGCCAGAGTTTCCTGAACCGCAGCGGCCAAGGCGTCCTCGTCCAGATCCTCGCCAATGGCGGTGATGTTGAACGTCGTGCCCATCGTTTCGCCCGACAGGCGAACCACTTCGGGCTCCTTGTCGAACAGGCAGCCGGACAGAAGTGTGGCAAAGGCCAGTACAGGCACAAGACGCATGGGGTGGTCTCCGAAAATTCAGTGCCCGGCATATGCCAGCCACCCATGCCGGAGTCAAACCGGCGTCACAGCTTCAGCGGCAAAAAGCCCAGAACCAAAAGGCCGATCCCCGCCGGCACCCCGAACAGCCACGCTCGTTTCTGCCATCCCGGCGCCTGCTGTTTCCACGCCATGCGGAAATTATGGCCGCACACGACCACCGCAAAGAAAATCAACGCGGCCACGGGTGGGGTAAGATACAGCTCGTTCAAAGGCTTAAGGTTCCTCCGCTGGCGAGGGATTCCGCCGATCAGTGCAAATGCACCCTATACAGGTCGTTTAGCTGCGCTAAGGTGAAAGGGAAAGACTTTGCAATAACCATGAAGGAGATTGCCCATGGCCCCAACCTCTTACCAATCGCCATCGCGTGGCGACAAGGCTGACAAGACCACGTACAGCCAATCGACCGAGTCGAACCTGTCGCACTCGCAGACAACCGTGGCCAAGTTGCTGGAAGGTAAAGGGGATGCGGTGTTTTCGGTGCGACCGAACGAGACGATCCATTCCGTGGTCAACACACTCAAGGAAAAGCGGATTGGTGCGGTGCTGGTGACCGACCAGAACGGCACTTTGCAGGGCATCCTGTCCGAGCGCGACATCGTGCGGCGCATGGCGGACACGCCCGGCCAGACCCTGCCACAGGCGGTCGAAGACCTGATGACGCGCGAGGTCAAGACCTGCACGCCGGATGATTATCTGAACGATGTTCTGAAATCCATGACCGAAGGCCGGTTCCGCCATATGCCGGTTCTGCGCGACGGGAACCTTTGCGGCATCATCACCATCGGCGACGTTGTGCATTTCCGCCTGAAAGAGCTGGAATACGAAGCGCTTCGGATGAAGCAGATGATCGTCGGCTAACCGATTTCGCCCAGAAACCCCTTGACCTTGCCCCGGTGACAGTATCCCTGATGCGTCAAAGATTGCGTTAAGGTCGAGGGTTGCATGAAACGGGTTCTGATCACGGGCACGGCGGGATTTATCGGGTTCCATCTGGCAAAGCTGCTGCTGTCCGAAGGGTTCCGCGTGCATGGGTATGACGGGATGACGGATTACTATGACGTCACCCTGAAACAGCGCCGCCACCAGATGCTGTTGCAGTCGCCGGGTTTTTCCGCGACCGAGGATTTGCTGGAAAACCACGAACGCCTGATGCAGGTCGCCGATGAGTTCCAGCCCGAGGTGATCGTCCACCTCGCTGCGCAGGCCGGGGTGCGCTACAGCCTTGAAGACCCGCGCAGCTATGTCAGCTCGAACGTGGTCGGCACTTTCAACGTGATGGAGGCCGCCCGGCAGCATGAGGTCGAGCATCTTTTGATGGCGTCCACCTCCTCGGTTTACGGCGCCAACGAGGTTATGCCCTTTACCGAAGTGGAAAAGGCCGACACCCCCCTGACCATCTACGCCGCGACCAAAAAGGCGAATGAGGCGATGGGCCATTCCTATGCCCATCTGTGGAACCTGCCGACCACGATGTTCCGGTTTTTCACCGTCTACGGAACCTGGGGCCGGCCCGATCTGGCGTTGTACAAGTTTGTGGACGCCATTCTGGATGAGCGACCCATCGACATCTACAACCACGGCGACATGCATCGGGATTTCACCTATGTGGAAGACCTCGTGCGCGGGATCAGGCTGCTGATTGATGTCCCGCCCGCGCGTCCGGCCAGCGCCGAGGAAATCGAGGAAGGCGACAGCCTTTCCCCCGCGGCGCCGTGGCGTGTGGTCAATATCGGCAACGGCGATAAGGTGCGGCTGATGGACTTTGTCGAAGCCATCGAAGAGGCGCTGGGGAAAAAGGCCATCCGCAACTATATGCCGATGCAGATGGGCGACGTGCCGGCGACATGGGCCGACAACGACCTGTTGCAACGGCTGACCGGCTACCGGCCGCAGACGGATTTCAAAGACGGGATCGCACGTTTTGTCGAATGGTTCCGCGACTACCACCAAAAGTGACCCGAGGGGCTGCGATGCTTGAAACCAACCCGAATTCCCGTCGGATCGCTGTCATTGGACTGGGCTATGTTGGCCTGCCGCTGGCCGTGGCCTTCGGCAAGATCGGCCCGGTTGTGGGCTATGATATCAACCCGGACCGGATCGAAGCTTTGCGCGTGGGGCTGGATGCAACGCAAGAGGTCGAGCCGGAAGACCTGACGGCAGCCTCCGGGCTGGTCTTCACAACCGACAGGTCCGACCTGGCCGAATGCGACACGTACATCGTCACGGTCCCTACGCCGATCACAGACGGCAAGCAGCCGGACCTGTCCCCTTTGCTTGCAGCGTCTGAAATGGTCGGCGGGTTGCTGAAGCCGGGTGATCTGGTGATCTATGAATCCACCGTCTATCCCGGCGCGACCGAGGAAGACTGCGTGCCGGTTCTGGAACGCGCATCTGGCCTGACCTTCAACCGCGATTTCTTTGCCGGATACAGCCCCGAGCGGATCAATCCCGGCGACAGGACGCACAGGATATCCGATATCTGCAAGGTGACCTCCGGCTCGACCCCAGAAGTGGCCGATCTGGTGGCCGCGCTCTATGCCCGGATCATCGCGGCGGGCACCCACAAGGCCGAAAGCATCCGCGTGGCCGAGGCCGCAAAGGTGATCGAGAACACGCAGCGCGATCTGAACATTGCGCTGGTCAATGAGCTGGCGATGATCTTTGGCCGTATGGATATCGACACGGACGCCGTTTTGCGCGCCGCCGGTACCAAATGGAACTTCCTGCCCTTCCGGCCCGGTCTGGTTGGCGGGCACTGTATCGGTGTCGATCCCTATTACCTGACCCACAAGGCCGAGGCCGTCGGCCATCACCCCCAGATCATTCTGGCCGGGCGGCGGTTGAATGACAGCATGGGCAGCTATGTGGTTTCACAATTGGTCAAGCGGATGATGCGCGACGGGATCAACGTGGGCGCGGCGCGGGTCTTGGTGATGGGGCTGACCTTCAAGGAAAACTGCCCGGACCTGCGCAATACGCGCGTCGTTGATATCATCGAAGAGCTGCAGGATTACGGCGTTACCGTGGACGTCTATGACCCTCATGCCGATCCGCGCGCCGCCGAGGCCGAGTATGGGATATCACTGATCGATGACCCCCAGAACGCCACCTATGATGGCGTGGTGCTGGCGGTGGCGCATCGGGAATTTCTGGACCTCGATCCTGCGCAGGTGCGCGCCTACGGCAAAGGTCAGAGCGTCGTGTTCGACGTCAAATCCTGCCTTCCCAAAGAAGCCAGCGACCTGCGCCTGTAAAAAAACCGGCGCGTGGTGCGCCGGTTCTTTGTTCCTTACCCGCCGAAATCGTCGAGCATGATGTCTTCGCGGTCCACGCCCAAATCCAGCAGCATGTTGATGACCGACTGGTTCATGATCGGCGGGCCACACATGTAGAACTCGCAATCCTCGGGCGCGGGATGGTTCTTGAGGTATTCTTCGAACAGGACATTGTGGATGAAGCCGGTATAGCCTTTCCAATCGTCCTCGGGCTGCGCATCCGACAGGGCGACGTGCCATTCGAAATTGTCGAATTCCTTGGCCAGGGTGTCGAAATCCTCGACAAAGAACATCTCTTTCTTCGAGCGCGCACCGTACCAGAAGCTGATCTTGCGATCGCGGTTTTCCAGGCGCTTGAGCTGGTCAAAGATGTGGCTGCGCATCGGCGCCATACCGGCGCCACCACCGATGAATACCATCTCTTTCTGGGTCTCGCGGGCGAAGAATTCGCCAAACGGACCCGAGATCGTGACCTTGTCGCCCGGCTTCAGGTTAAAGATGTACGACGACATCTGACCCGGAGGGATGCCCTCGGACCCCGGAGGCGGTGAGGCCACGCGGACGTTCAGCATGATCATGCCTTTTTCGTCCGGATAGTTGGCCATCGAATAGGCGCGTTCGATCGGTTCGTTCACAACCGATTCATACTGCCACAGATTGAAGCGATCCCAGTCCTCGCGGTATTCCTCTTCCACGTCGAAATCGGTGTATTTCAGCGCATGCGCGGGGGCTTCGATCTGGATGTAGCCACCGGCGCGGAAATTCACATCCTCGCCCTCGGGCAGGTCCAGCGTCAGCGCCTTGATGAAGGTCGCGACGTTCTCGTTCGAGCGAACGGTGCATTCCCACTTCTTGACGCCAAAGACCTCTTCGGGAACTTCGATATCCATGTCCTGCTTGACCGCAACCTGACAGGACAGACGGTCGCCGCAAGACGCTTCGCGCTTGGTGATGTGGCTTTCCTCGGTCGGCAGGATCGAGCCGCCGCCGGAATGCACTTTCACCCGGCATTGCGCGCAGGTGCCGCCACCGCCGCAGGCGGAGGGGACGAACAGTTTCTCGGCCGCCAACGTCTGCAGCAGCTTGCCGCCTGCGGGCACCGAGATGGTTTTCTCACCGTTGATGGTGATGTTGACATTGCCGGTCGAGACCAGACGCGAGCGCGCGGCCATGATGATGGCGACCAGCGCCAGAACGATCAGCGTGAAAAGGATTACGCCAAGGCTAAACGTTTCCATGGGCCCCTCCTTACAGTTTCACGCCCGAGAAGGACATGAAGGCCATCGCCATCAGCCCCGCGGTGATGAAGGTGATGCCCAGACCTTGCAGCCCGTCGGGAATGTCCGAGTATTTCAGCTTTTCCCGAACCCCGGCCATCGCGGTGATTGCCAGAGCCCAGCCAAAGCCGGAGGACAGGCCATAGGTGGTGGCCTCGGCAAAGTTGTAGTCACGTTCCACCATGAACAGCGAACCACCCAGAATGGCGCAGTTCACCGTGATCAGCGGCAGGAAGATCCCCAGAGCGTTGTAGAGCGGCGGGAAATACTTGTCCAAAACCATCTCGAGGATCTGAACCATCGCCGCGATCACGCCGATATACGAGATCAGGCCAAGGAAGGTCAGGTCCACATCCGGGAACCCGGCCCAGGCCAGCGCGCCCGGCTTCAGCAGATAGTTCAGCAGCAGGTTGTTGGCAGGCACAGTGATCGCCTGAACGACCATGACCGAGATGCCCAGACCCAGCGCGGTCGAAATCTTTTTCGACACGGCGATGAAGGTACACATCCCCAGGAAGAAGCTGAGCGCAAGGTTTTCGACAAAGATGGCCTTTACGGCCAGAGAAATCAGACCTTCCATCAGTGGGCCTCTACCTGCTGAATTTTGTATTCACGTTCTTCCACCTGGTTCGGCTTCCATGTGCGGAAGGCCCAGATGATCAGACCGATGATGAAGAACGCCGACGGCGGCAGCAGCAGCATGCCGTTGGGCACATACCAGCCACCGTTGTTGATGGTCTCCAGAATGGTGACACCGAACAGCGACCCGGCGCCGAACAACTCACGAATGAAGCCAACCAGCATCAGGATCAGGCCATAGCCCATACCGTTGCCGACACCGTCGATGAAGGACGCCATCGGCGGGTTCTTCATCGCAAACGCCTCGGCGCGGCCCATCACGATACAGTTGGTGATGATCAGGCCGACGAAAACCGACAGGGTTTTCGAAATCTCAAAGGCATAGGCCTTGAGAACCTGATCCACCAGGATCACCAGCGAGGCGATAATCACCATCTGCACGATGATCCGAATCGAGCCCGGGATCTGGTTGCGCAGGATCGAGATGAACATCGACGAGAAAGCGGTCACGAAGGTCACCGCCAACGCCATCACAAAGGCCACCTGCAGCGACGAGGTCACCGCCAGTGCGGAACAGATACCCAGAACCTGCAGCGTGATCGGGTTGTTGTCGACAAGCGGGTCGACCAGCATCTCTTTCTTGGTCTGAGACATCAGAGTTCTCCTGCTTGCAGTTTGGCCAGGAACGGAGCGTAGCCCGCGTCACCCATCCAGAATTTCACCAGGTTATCGACACCCACGGACGTCAGCGTGGCCCCTGCCAGCGCATCGACGTAGAAATCAGGCCCGGCTGCCGGTTGCGATTTGGCGACGGTGATCTGCAGATCGCCAGCCTCATCGCGCAGCTTCTTGCCGCTCCACAGCGCTTTCCAGCGCGGGTTGTCCACCTCGGCGCCGAGGCCCGGGGTCTCTCCGTGCTGATAGAACTGCAGGCCGTAGATGTCGTTGCCGTTGTTTTCCAGTGCGATAAAGCCGTAGAGAGTGGACCACAGGCCATAACCGTGCAGCGGCAGGATCACCTTGTCCAGCGCGCCCGCATCGTCGCGCAACAGGTAGATCACGCGGTACTTGGCCTTGCGGCCGATCCCTGCCGGGTCATCATCCAGTGCGACGCTCAGTTCGGGGTCGCTGGCAGCAGCGATGTCGTCGAACGTAGCCGGGTCGAACTGATCATCGGCGAAGTCACCGGTGGACAGCTCCAGCACATGCGGCTCGAACGCGGCGAAGGCTTCGGAGACGTCGATGCCGGGCTCATAAACGCCCGCCACCTGCAGAACGTTCACCTGCTTGTCCTTCAGCGCGTTGGCTTCCTGCACCGGGCGCAGGCTGACCGCAGCGGCGGACACAACCATCGAGGCCACAAGGCAGACGGCCACGGCGATGAAGATCGTCTTGCCAACCGAATCCGGCGAGGCCGCCAGAAACTTGGCAATCGCGCCCTTGGGTTCTTGGGATTGCGTATCAGACATGGCGACGCGCCCTCCGTTTGATGTTGGCCTGAACGACGAAATAGTCGATCAGCGGTGCAAAGACGTTGCCGAACAGGATGGCCAGCATCATGCCTTCGGGGAAAGCCGGGTTGAGGACGCGGATCAGAACAACCATGACACCGATCAGCGCACCATAGATATAGCGGCCCAGATTGGTGTGGCTTGCGGATACCGGTTCGGTGACCATGAAGGCCAGACCGAACGCATAGCCGCCCAACACAACATGCCAGTACCACGGCATCGCAAACATCGGGTTGGTGTTCGACCCGATCAGATTCAGCAGCCAGGTGAACACGATCGTCCCGGCCAGACAGCCCACGATCAGGCGGTAGTTGGCAATCTTGGTCATCAGCAGGAAGGCCAGACCGATGATACAGGCCAGCGTTGAGGTCTCGCCAAAGCTGCCCTGAATGGTGCCGTAGAAGGCGCTCCACCAGGTGATACCCTCGGCGGCCAGCGCCTGCATCCCGTCAGCCGCAGAAACGGCCAGCGCCGTTGCGCCCGAGAACCCGTCAACCGGGGTCCAGACTGCATCACCTGACATCTGCGCCGGATAGGCGAAGTACAGGAACGCCCGGCCCACCAGCGCGGGGTTGAGGAAGTTCTTGCCGGTGCCGCCAAACACCTCTTTGCCGATCACAACGCCGAAGATGATGCCCAATGCCACCTGCCACAGGGGTGTGGTGGCCGGCATGATCAGCGTGTATAGCATTGAGGTCACAAGGAAACCTTCGTTTACCTCGTGCCCGCGTACGGTGGCGAAGATGACCTCGAAAATACCACCTGCGACTAGCGTCACGATATAGATCGGCAGGAAGTAGAGCAGCCCGTGCATGACATTGGCAAAGATGCTGGACGAGTCCAGAGAAATGCCGAACATCTGCAACAGGGCAATCCGCCAACCAGTGGCGGCATCCGCGCCCATGGCAGCGATCGCCGAGTTCGCCTGATAGCCGGTGTTCCACATCCCCCACAGTATGCACGGGATCGTTGCGATCACGACGTAAGTCATGATTCGCTTCATATCCACATATGACCGCGCGTGTGGCGCGACGGTGGTTACGGTTTTCGGAGTGTAAATGAAGCTTTCGACCATCTCGTAGATGGGGAAAAGCTTCTCGTACTTGCCGCCCTTGGTAAAGTTCGGCTCGATCCGGTCAAAGAAGTTGCGCAAACCCATTCGGATTAGCCCTCCTTTTCAATTTTGGTCAGACAGTCGCGCAGCGCCAGCCCGTATTCATATTTTGCCGGACAGGCAAAGCCGACAAGGCCCAGATCCTCTTCGTCCAGCTCCAGCGCACCCAGTGCCTGAGCGGTATCGGTGTCCATCACCAGCAGCGCCCGCAGCAGCTGTGTCGGCAGATAATCCTGCGGCATCAGCTCTTCGAACGTGCCCGTGGGGACCATCGCCCGGCGGCCACCGTTCAGGTTGCTGGTCAGTTTGTACAGCTTGCGCGCAAAGGCCGAGCCCAGCACCGGCTGGACCGCAAATTTCGAGGGCATCGGAAGAATCCAACCCATCGTGATCTGATCGTGATCCTCACGAATGATGCTGATCTGACGGGCGAAGCGCCCCAGATAGGCGGTCGGACCGTCGGCCTGCGTTCCGGACAGGATCGAGCCCGAAATGATCCGGGCGGTGCCGTCCACATCGACCTCATCGCGGGTCAGATCACCGGTCGAGGCGCCCATCACGGTGCGGATCAGACGCGGTTGCCGCGCGCCGGGGCCGCTGAGGGCAATCACAATGTTGGGGTCCAGGTGCCCGGTTTGGAACAGCCGGCCAATGGCGATCACGTCCTGATAACCGATGGTCCAGACCTGCTTGTCGCCTACCAGCGGCTCGAGGAAGTGGATGTGCGTGCCAGCCAGACCTGCGGGGTGCGGGCCCGAGAAGGCCGCGGCCTCAACACCCGCCACATCCGCGCCCGGAATGGCATCGCCTTCCTTGTGGCACAAATAGGTCTTGCCGTCGGTCAGCTTGGAAATCACATCCAGACCCGCAGCAAACGCCTCACCCGCATCGGCAATGATCACGGCCGCGTCGGCCGCAAGCGGTTCGCTATCCATCGCGGTCACGAAAATCGCCGCCGGTTTGGTGCCCGGCACAGGCATCTTGGAATAGGGGCGCGTGCGGAAAGCCGTCCACAGACCCGCCGTGCACAACTTCTCGGCCACACCTTCGGCACTGTCACCGTTGCCGACGCCCGAGAAATCAACACCCGTGTCGTTCGGGTCCGAAACTTCGATCACGACGCTCTGCAGCACGCGGCGGGCGCCACGGTTGATGGCGACGACCTTACCGCTGAGCGGCGCAACCATCATCGCCTCGGGTACATCCTTGTGGCAAAACAGCGGTGTTCCACGCTGGACCGCATCACCTTCCTGAACCAGCATACGCGGTTTCAGGCCGAGGTAATCGCCCCCCAACACTCCGACAGTTTTGAATTCCGGTCCCGGATGGATGGTTTGTTCCGGTGCGCCCTGCACCGGCAACTCCAACCCTTTTTTCAGTTTGAAAGTTTGCATGTCGCTACTGTCTTCCAAGCCTCTTTACCTGCGCCAGCCATGCCGACACCTTTTCAGGGTCAGACAATAACGCGGGATTTCCAAACCGTCGTCGCAAAAGCGTCGAAATGCGTCCGAATTCCGCGGGCGTAATTCTGATTGTGGCCCCTTTACGCGGGGATGATGCTAAAAGCAAACCTGTTACCGTCAAAACTGCACTTTGAATGGCACTTTCCGCGGAAGATTTACGTTTTGTCGCAGCTCAATTTGCGTGTCGCACCCGGAAAGCTTCCAGTGTAAGCAAATCCAATGGAACAGACGAGCGATCTTGAGATTTTTCTGGTGGCCACCCCGGGGCTTGAGGCGCCTTTGCACGCCGAGACCGTCGAGAAGGGATTCGCAGCTGCCAAAATCGTACCCGGCGGGGTCAGCTGCCGTGGTGACTGGACCGAAGTCTGGCGCGCGAACCTGTGTCTGCGGGGGGCCAACAAGGTTCTGGTCCGATTGGGCAGCTTTCCCGCGGTTCATCTGGCGCAGCTCGACAAGCGGGCGCGCAAGTTTCCGTGGTCCGATATCCTGCGCCCCGATATTCCGGTCAAGGTCGAGGCCACCAGCCGCAAGTCGCGTATCTATCACGCTGGCGCCGCCCGTCAGAGGATCGAGCGGGCGATCTCGGAAACGCTGGGGGCACCGATTTCATCTGATGCGGGCCTGCGCGTCTTGCTGCGCATCGAAAAGGACATTTGCACCTTGTCCGTCGACACCTCGGGCGAGCCACTGCACAAACGCGGCCATAAACCGGCAGTAGCCAAGGCGCCGATGCGCGAAACGATGGCGGCGATGTTCCTGCGGGAATGCGGCTTCGACGGGTCAGAACCCGTTTTGGACCCGATGTGTGGTTCGGGTACATTCGTCATCGAGGCGGCCGAGATCGCTTTGGGGTTGAACCCCGGCCGGTCCCGTCATTTTGCCTTCGAAGACCTGCATGGGTTCGATTCGAAAGCCTGGACCGCGATGCAACAGACCGACGCGCGATCAGAAACGGACATGGTGTTCCATGGCTCAGACCGAAACGCCGGCGCTGCGGACGCAGCCACCACCAACGCCGACCGGGCCGGAGTTGCCGCACACACCCGGTTTCAGTGCAAGTCGGTCAGTGACATCAAGCCTCCGGCGGGTCCTGCAGGTTTGGTCATCGTCAACCCGCCCTATGGCGCCAGAATCGGAGACGAAAAGCGTCTGCGCTCTCTGTACGGCAGTCTGGGCAAAGTTCTGATCTCACGGTTCAGCGGCTGGCGTGTCGGAATTGTGACCAGCAATCAGTCGCTCGCCCGCTCAACCCGCCTGCCTATGCTGGCTCCGGGACCCGTGGTAGATCATGGCGGCACGAAAATCCGGCTATACCGAACCGATCCCTTGCCCTGATGGGAAATCAGTGTCGCTCGCCCGTCTGGAATTCATGCGCGGGGCGTCAAAAACCCTCTTGCACATCCAAATCCCCGGGTATAGATCACCCGCCACGGTCGGAGTGTAGCTCAGCCTGGTAGAGCACTGTCTTCGGGAGGCAGGGGTCGGAGGTTCGAATCCTCTCACTCCGACCAGTAAAACAAGGCGCCCGAGGGCGCCTTTGTTGTTTTTAAGACAGTGTCAGAGGTTCATTGAACCTAACGTTAGTCGAACTCCAACGCACTGGCGGCCTTGCGCAGATGCTCCGGGCTGTAGCGCGCAAAACCAACGCGATGATCCGAGTATCTGAATGGCCGAGAAACGGTGCAATCTCCTCCATCGAGATGCCTGCCTCTGCCACGCCCACCGTGTTGCGAACTCGGTGATGCCAAGACCGCGCCGAACTTACCAATCAGTGCGTTCCTGGCCCAAAACCCGCCAATCTGGCCCATGAAAGACTTCATTTGGCCGGCCATCATGCGAAATCGGATCGGCGTTCCTAGATTTTTTGCATCATAAGTTGCTAAATTCGATGGCCAGGCGATGGGCGGACGTGGCCGTAATGCCGGGGTCGCTGTCGTTGCTAACATCACGAAGGAAGCGCAGCCCGGCGCGTTCGTTAGGTGTCGGAACGTCATACTTGCCACACATGGTTTTATCCCCGGAGATCGCGTTGTTCGCGGCCTGTTACCTGCTCGTCAGCCTGGGGTCGGAGTTATTGGAAGCCTCACGGATCGCTTGCAGCCAGCCAACTTCGTTTGTTGTGACGGGCTCTCCGAATACCTCCACGACTGATTCTGCTGCCGCCGGACCATTTGCCTGCTCCAGTGCGAGTTGCATCACGAAAGCAGGGCCCGTCTCCAGTGCAGCCGCCAGCACCGGGACGCGAACGGGCACACATTGGAGCGACCCCGCTTGATCATCGGGATCATGTTTTGGTTCACATAGTCGGCCTGGGCGACAATCTCAGCCTTGCTCTAGGTCGGTTTCAATTCGAGCACCCGGCGCTCGACGTATTTTGCCAATCTTGTTTTTTCGAATGGTTTCTTGGCCATCGCTATTTCTCGAAAGTGACACGGCACGTGCTGTATGTTTTCTCTATAGCGATGCTGACAACGGGAAATTGCGGCGAGAAAAAATTAGTCAGCCAAAATGTTTAGCCAAATGGTAACAACCCATTCCAACTCGGTCGATCTATTCGGGCGGAAAAACAGCGGTCTTTTTTACTGTTCCATAGACAAAGCTGGTATCGATTGAGGCTATCCCGCCGATCGGATGAATTCGGTGACGAATAAATTCCTCATAGGCCTCAAGGTCCGATACCAATACCCGCAACTGGTAGTCCATTGCCCCGGTCAGCACGTGGCATTCAAGAACTTCATCGATCATCCGAACGCGCTTCTCGAAGTTCTGAACGTCCGTTTCATTGTGCCGCTCCAACCGGATACGCACGAAGACGGTAATGGCCATCCCATACGCGGCAGCGTCAACGTCGGCGCTGTATCCCTTTATCACTCCGTTGGCTTCCAGGTTTTTGACCCGGCGCAAACACGGCGAGGGGGACAGGTTCACCTCTTCGGCTAGATCCTGGTTCGTCATGCGCCCGTCCCGCTGCAGCGCTCGAATGATTTGCCTGTCCTTGGCGTCCATTTCACCCTCTTGCTTGGCAGAATATGCCAATTTCACCGTTCTAATTGGTATAATTCGCAACCATTAGCCCAAAGTAAAGGCGCAATCTGGCTCCAACATGTATCAGGAGCTTGCAATGACTCGTTCAACCGGATTTGCCACCCGCGCCATTCACCACGCTTATAACCCTCTGGAAAATGACGGCGCGCTGACACCACCGCTGCATTTGACGTCCACATTTACCTTCGAAACCGCAGAGGCCGGTGGAGAAATGTTCGCTGGAGAGCGTGAAGGTCATATCTACAGCCGTATTTCAAACCCCACATGTGACCTTCTGGAACAACGCATTGCCGTGCTTGAAGGCGCCGAGGCTGGGCTAGCTCTCTCAAGCGGCATGGGGGCGATCACGGCAGTGTTTTGGACCCTGCTGTCTCCAGGTGACGAAGTCATCGTGGACAAAACGCTCTATGGCTGCACCTTCGCCTTTATGCGTCATGGTTTGGCGAAATGGGGGGTCACGATCACGCATGTCGACATGACAGACCCCGAGAACCTGAAAGCAGCCGTTTCCGACAAAACCCGCGTTGTCTATTTCGAAACTCCGGCCAACCCGAATATGCGCTTGGTGGACATCGCCGCGAGCGCCGCAATTGCGCATTCGGTCGGTGCAACGGTTGTCGTCGATAACACTTATGCCAGCCCGTATCTGACCCGCCCGATCGAGCACGGCGCAGACATCGTTCTGCACTCCGCGACCAAATACCTCGGCGGGCATGGCGACGTGGTCGCTGGTCTGGTTGTCGGAACCGCCGAACAGATTGCTGAGATTCGCCTTGTTGGGATGAAGGACATGACCGGCGCGGTAATGGCCCCTTTCAACGCGATGCTGATCCTGCGTGGTCTGAAGACACTGAACCTGCGTCTGGATCGTCACTGCGCGTCCGCCAAGGTCGTCGCGGACTTCCTCGAAGCACATCCCGCCGTCGGCGAAGTTTATTTCCCAGGTCTTGAGAGTTTCGCCCAGCACGATGTCGCGCAGCGCCAGATGTCCCAGCCCGGCGCCATGATCGCGTTTGAAATCAAGTCCGGCCTGTCCGGTGGGATTGAATTCATGAACCGCCTGAACATGATCCAGCGGGCGGTGTCGTTGGGCGACGCCGAAACACTGATCCAGCACCCCGCATCGATGACTCATTCGACGTATACGCCGGAGGAACGGGCCGAGCATGGGATCAGCGATGGCCTGATCCGCCTGTCCGTCGGGCTGGAGGATGTCGAAGATATCCTTGCAGACCTGGAGCAAGCTTTGCCCTACCCTGCCCGCAGCGCCGCCTGAACCCGGAGACCGCCATGCACATTGATCCCACCCAACTGAAGATCGTGGAGCAGCGCCTGCTCTGGTTGTCGCATTGGATGATTCACCATGCCAACCACGTCCGACCGAAGGTGGATGGGATCAAGATCGGCGGCCATCAGGCTTCGTCTGCTTCGATGGTATCGATCATGACCGCGCTCTATTTCTCGGCCTTGCGTCCAGAGGACCGGGTTGCGGTCAAACCCCATGCCTCTCCGGTTTTCCATGCGATGCAGTATCTGATGGGCAATCAAACGCGTGAAAAGATGGAAAATTTTCGCGGATTTGGCGGTGTGCAAAGTTATCCCAGCCGGACCAAGGATATCGACGATGTTGATTTCTCGACCGGGTCGGTGGGTCTGGGTGTCGCGATCACCTCGTTTGCCTCGATCATTCAGGATTACATCAAGGCCAAAAGCTGGTGCTCCGACGCCCCAATGGGGCGTATGGTGGCCCTCGTTGGCGATGCCGAACTGGACGAAGGCAACGTTTATGAGGCGTTGCAGGAAGGCTGGAAGAACGACCTGCGAAACACGTGGTGGATTATCGATTACAACCGACAGTCACTGGACGGTATCGTCCGGGAAGGGCTGTTTGAACGGATCGAGAAAATTTTCGATGCGTTCGGTTGGGATGTCGTTCGTGTGAAATATGGTGTCTTGCAACGCGCGGCCTTTGAGGAGCCCGGCGGCAACCGCCTGCGTGATTGGATCGACGCCTGCCCCAACCAGGACTACTCCGCTTTGACCTTCATGGGCGGCGCGAACTGGCGACAGCGTCTCTTGGACGATCTGGGGGATCAGGGGGATGTGACCGCTCTGATCGAACGGCGCACGGATGCAGAGCTTGCAGCCCTTATGGAGAACCTCGGCGGCAACTGCGTCGAAACAATGGCCCAGACATTTGCTGCCATCGACCATGATCGCCCAACATGTTTCCTGGCCTACACAGTCAAAGGATGGGGCACCCCTATTGCAGGCCACAAGGACAATCACGGCGGGCTGATGAACAATAGCCAATTCGCCGCGTGGCAGTCGCATATGGGTGTGCCGAAGGGCGAAGAATGGGAACCGCTTGCGACAGTGCAGAACCCAGAAAAGCTCAAGGGTTTCCTTGCAAATACGCCTTTCTTTGCCAAAGGTCCGCGCCGCTATTTTGATGACAAGTTGGATGTGCCGCCAATCGGGATCGACACCAGTCGCGAAATCTCGACCCAGATGGCGTTTGGCAAGATCCTTGACGATCTGTCTAAAGGCGACAGCCCATTGGCCGAACGCATAGTGACGACCTCCCCGGATGTGACAGGCACGACAAGCCTTGGTCCTTGGGTGAACAGGCGCAAGCTATTTGCCCGATCCGAACAATCCGACGCCTTCATAGAACACCGTATCCCTTCGACGGCGAAATGGGAATTCACGCCGGAAGGCCAGCATGTCGAGCTTGGTATCGCCGAAATGAACCTCATGCTGCTTCTGGGCGCAGCGGGTCTGTCGCATTCCCTGTTCGGTAAGCGGCTGATCCCAATTGGCACCGTCTATGATCCATTTGTCAGCCGCGGCCTCGATGCGTTGAATTACGCCTGTTATCAGGACGCGCGCTTTATGCTGGTTGGCACACCTTCGGGTGTCACACTCGCACCCGAAGGTGGAGCACACCAATCCGTTGGAACACCGCTGATCGGGATGAGCCAGGACGGGCTGGCCGCATTTGAACCCGCCTTTGCCGACGAGCTGGCGGTGATCATGGAGTGGGCCTTCGACTACCTGCAGCGCGATGGCGAAGGTCAGCCCGACGAGCGCACATGGCTGCGCGATGAAACCGGAGGGTCCGTCTACCTGCGCCTGACCACCAACCCGATTGAACAGCCCGGCAAACGTGTCGACGACGAGTTCCGCCAAGGTGCCATTGATGGGGCCTATTGGTTGCGGAAACCCGGACCCAATTGCGAAGTTGTGGTCGCCTATCAAGGAGCAGTCGCGCCGGAGGCAATCAAGGCCGCCGGTATGATCGGCGAAGGCCGTCGCGACATAGGTGTATTGGCCGTGACATCCGCAGATCGCCTGAATGCCGGTTGGACCGCCGCTCAACGCGCGCGTTCGCGTGGAAATCGGGCGGCACGCTCCCACATCGAAACCCTGATGTCCGACCTTCCGCCGCACTGCAAGCTTGTCACCGTTATCGATGGTCATCCTGCGACTCTTTCCTGGCTCGGGGCGGTGCTTGGACATCAGACCATCCCCATGGGCGTCGAGCATTTTGGCCAGACCGGAACAATCGGCGATCTATATCGCCACCATTGCATTGATGCAGACGCTATCCTGGAGAAAGTGAATGGCCTGACCCATGGCCGGACTCTTCACCGTGCATAAGTGGGTTGGATTTGGGTAGAGAAAACAGAGAACAAACCAGCCCTGAACTTAGACCTAAGTAGCTACAGGGGTATGTGGACAGTGCTTCATAGACGAAAACCAATAACTTGGCTGCCAGCACCGATTTTCGCGTGGCAGGGGTCGGAGGTTCGAATCCTCTCACTCCGACCAATAAAACAAGGCGCCCAAGGGCGCCTTTGTTTGTTTTTGGATTTTTGAACGAAATGATCTTCGCAACGTTTAAATCCCCCACGCGCTCATTTCGTTTCCACCCATTGAATCCAAACACCGCAACCCCACCTCAAACCTCCGAGCCCATAATCCCGACGGCTTTCTTTAGCGCGTCGGAACTACCGGACCGGTAAACTCTTTCCGGCGTTTCTTGTGAAGTAGCGAGATTAGCCGTTGCGTTACCCTATTGTCAGATAGTGTTGTCCAGTTTCACACCGTGGCGGGCCTGAATCTGGTGGCTGAAGCCTTGCGTGATGCGGTCGGCAATCATGGCGATGATGGCCATACCGATCCCGGCGGTCATGCCAACCCCGAAGTCACCGTCCCCAAGCCCGATATAAATCTGCTGACCCAGATCATCCGTGCCCACCAATGCGGTGATAACCAGCATCGAAATACCGAACATGATCGTCTGGTTCAGCCCCAGCATGATCGACGGCACCGCCAGCGGCAGCTTTACCTGCCAAAGTGATTGTCGGGGTGTTGTCCCGATGGCGGTCGCGGCCTCGATCACGTCATGGGGCAGATTGCGCAGACCGTGCTCGGTGTAGCGGATCGCGGGGACGATAGCATAGACGATGATGGCCAGCAGCGCGGTGAACTCACCGATTTTGAACACCATCACAAAGGGGATGAGGATCACGAACAACGGCATGGTCTGCAGCGTGTCGATGACAGGTCGCACCATGCGCGAGACGGTGTCATTCTCGGACGCCCAGATGCCGATGGCGCTGCCGAACAGGAAAGACAGCAGCACCCCGACCCCACAGAGATAGAGCGAAACGACCGACGGCTGCCATATCCCGGTCAGCAACAGGAAAGCGACCCCGGCCAGCGCCCACAGCGCGAGGTTCGTGCCACCGGCCTGCCAGGCCAAAGCGATGATGATCGCGCAAAGCGCAACCCAGGCCAGACCGGTCAGCCCGGAGTACAGAACCAGAGCAAACAGGATCACCCAAAGCGCCGGCAGCAATCGCCGTTTGAAGACCAGATACCCGGCCACTAGCGCGACAATCAGCGCGTAACCCTTGGTTACAGCCGGGGTCATGGCAAAGCCCCAGGTGAACGGGCTGACGGCCTTGGTCAGGCCTATCTTGATCGGCAACATCAGATAGAACAGCGCCGCCCGCTTGATCGCCTCTAGCACGGTGCGGAACTCGACGAAGACCCACTCAAGACCAGCATTCATCGCCGGGGCCGGGTTCAGGACCCATGCATCGGGCCAGTCCTTGAGCGGCGAAAAGACCAGGGCCAGCAACCAGGCCGCACCAAACAGGACAGCGCAGGTTATCCAACCTGACGCCTTGCGTTGCGTCGAGTTGGACTGCACCGCAAATCCCCAAGTGATCCGGTCTAGAACCATCGCCATCAACGCGATCACGATCCCGGCCAGCAGGCTTTCTCCGAACTGCGCCTTGCGCATGGTCGACAGCACTTCCCAACCGATATCGTTGGTGCCCCCGATGATCGAGGCGATGATGACCATCGACAGGGATGCCATTGTCGTCTGGTTGACCCCCAGCAGAATTTGCCGCTGTGCCGTCGGCACCCGCACGCCCCAGAACAGCTGCGGCGGGGTGGCGCCGCTCATGAGGCCGGACTCGATGACCTCATCCGGGACACCGTGCAGGCCGACGATGGTGTTGCGCACCATCGGAGGAAAGGCAAATAGGATCGAGGCGACCAGACCAACCGTTGTGCCAAAGCCGAACAGCAAGAGGATCGGCAGCAGATAGGCAAAGGCGGGTATTGTCTGCATCAGGTCGAGGATCGGCATGATGATCCGATAGGCCCGCTCTGACATAAATCCCCATGTTCCCAGCGCGAACCCCAAAGCAACCGCCATCGGAATCGATACACACACCAGAGCGAAAGAGTTCATCGACTGGGTCCAGAACCCAAACGTCACCATGTAAAGCAGGCTGGCCGCGGTGAAGATCGCCAGCCCTTTGCCCCCGGCGCGCAAGGCCAGAAATACCCACAGAACAAACCAAGCCGCCCAGGGCACCGCGTGCAGAACCGTCTTGGCCAGCAGGATCGGCCAGTCCAAAAGCCATGAAATGGCCTTGAAGAACCACCCGAAGGTCACAACGAACCACCGCATCGCAGTGTTCATCGGATCGGTCACCGGCAGAACCAGTGCGTCGGGATAGGTCACCAGCGGCCCGAGGCTTTTGGCAAACACGACACAAACCGCCACCAGAATCGTGACCGCAAGCCAGACCACCAGCGATCTGTTCGAAGCTGTGCCCATAGTGTCAGTCCTTGACCGCAGAGGCGTCCGAGACACCACTGGCCAAAGCGGCAATCACGTTCTGGCTGGTCATGTGCACCAGCGCGTTGTCGTCCCGGCGCACCGCAACACCGGTGTCATGCGAGGCCAGATAGGGCAGCAGGTCGGCCACATTGGTCGAGGCCGGAACCTCTTTGATCCCGGCGGGCGGCGAGTTGTCCGAGGCCACATCGCCTGCGGTCAGGATCAGCTCCCACGGGACATCATTGGTGAATTCGCGGACATAGTCATCGACCGGGTTCAGGATCAGATCCACCGGACGGCCGATCTGGACAACCGCGCCGTCCTTCATGATCGCCATCCGGTCGGCGATGCGCAACGCCTCGAGGAAATCGTGGGTAATGAAAACGATGGATTTGTGCAGTTCCTGCTGAAGCCGCAGGAATTCGTCCTGCATCTGGCGCCGGATCAGCGGGTCCAGCGCACTGAAGGGCTCATCAAGGAACCAGACCTCGGGCTCTACAGCCAACGAACGGGCAATACCGACACGCTGTTGCTGTCCGCCGGAAAGCTGGCTGGGGAAGCTGTCTTCCCGCCCTTCCAGACCGACCAGCGAGATCACCCGCTCGGCCCTCTCCAAGCGTTCCTTGTCGTCCAGGCCCTGTAATTTCAGCGGAAAGGCCACGTTCTCCAGAACGTTCAGATGCGGCATCAGGCCAAAGCTCTGGAACACCATCCCCATCTTGTGACGTCGAATGTCGATCAATTCCTTCGAGGACACTTTCAGCAGGTCCTCTCCATCCAGCAGAATCTCTCCGGCGGTGGGTTCGACCAGACGGGACAGGCAGCGCACGATGGTGGACTTGCCCGAGCCCGACAGCCCCATGATCACGAAAATTTCGCCCGGCATGACGTCAAAACTGACGTCGGTCGAAGCGACGATACCTCCATTGTCCCGAATACGTTGCGCCATCGCCTTGGCTTCGTCGGGCCCCTGCCCGGCGACATCGACGTTGCTCAGATGCTGGTCCGCCCCTTTGCCGTAAAGCTTCCAGACATGCTTGCAGGACAGTTTCGGGGTGGTGGTCGGGGAGGGTGTGGTCATTTCGGCAGCCTTGAAAAAGGTGGAGCACGCATATGGCGCTCCACCGGAAGCGTTGGTGTTTATTGCTTTGCGGCTTCAACCCAGGGCTGCCAGACGTCCTGGTTTGTACCCATCCACTCGGCCACGACCTCTTTCACTTCGCGCCCGTTCTGGTCCACTTCCAGGATCAGGGCGTTCTGCACGTCGTTGGTCATGCTCATCAGTTCGACCATCTTCATCGCATCCGGATAGGTCGAGGCGAAATCCTTGGCGACGATCTTGTCGACGGTCGCCTGCTGAAAGCCACAGGCCTCACCGCGTTTCTGGCTGGCCTCGTCGCAGGTGCCGTGCGGCGTGTCCCATTCGACCCATTCAACCTCGGTATCCGCGAACACCCAATGCGGCTGCCACATCATCATCAGAATCGGCTGCTCTGCGGCAACGGCACTTTTGAGTTCGGCCAGCATCGCGCCCTCCGAGCCACCGGGTACCGGCTTGAACGGCAGGTCGATCAGTTTGACCAGATCGGCTGAACGGGTCCCCCAGTCCGCCGGATAGGTGATCAGACGGCCATCGGGGAATGTGTCGGCGGCAGCAAAGGCCTGCGCGCAGTCATAAAGCGCCTCATAGGCGGGCAGACCTGGGCAGAGATCGGCCATGTAGGGGGGATAAATCCAACCTTCCTGCGGTTCGAGCCCCAGACCGCCGACAACAATGATGTCCCCGGCTTCGACAGCCTTGGGGTAGATGTCGCCCACGTTATTGGTCCACAGTTCGGGCTGATAATGCAGGCTGCCTTCGGCAATCGCAGCCAGCTGTGGCACGGCACCGGCGGTAACGTATTCGACCTCGTGGCCCAGCTCTTCGAACAGTGCGCCCGCGAAATGGGCCGAGATATGCTGGCCCGTCCATTCGTTGACGGCAATCTTGATCGGATCAGCAAGCGCCGCGCCCTGCGTCAACATAAGCGTAGCGGAAGCCAGCAAAGCGGGCCTCAGTTTGCGTGAGAATTTCATGGTAAACCTCCGTTGGTGCGTTGGCCGTTTTCGGCCTTTTGTGCCCGCATCGAAAAACAGTACAGCTGCAGGTAATTTGATGCATTGAACCATTTTATGTCAACTGCGTTTGTTTTTCACCTTCCCGAATGGTACTTTTGTATCCATTACGCTGAGCATGAAAGCGATCCTAACATGAGAAAGCAGACCATCAAGAACATGCGTCGCAAGCAATTGACCGAGGCGGCGTTTGAAATTCTCAAAACTCATGGAATCGCGGGGACGACTATTGACAGGATCGCCAAAGAGGCAGGTGTATCCAAAGGCGTGGTGCAGCACTATTTCCCAGGAAAAGAAGCCTTGTTCGAGGCTGTTTTGCGTGAGACTAACGCCAAAGCCCGCCGCTGTGTGACCGCGTTACTTGCCCATAGTGACACACCGTCAGAGCGGCTATACGCAATCTTATACGGCTATTTCGCTCCGCCGTTTTTTCAGCATGAATTCTGCTGTGCCTGGGTCAGTTTATGCGCAGAGGTGCCGCAGAACGCCCAATACTTACGCGTACAAAATGCCATCCATTCCCGAACGCACAGCAACCTGATGAGCGCCCTGCGCCATTTGGTTGAACCGGCCTTGGCCGAACAGATTGCCTTTAACCTGACAACGCTGATCGACGGGATATGGATGCGGACCGCCTTGCAGGCAAAACCGATTTCCCCGGCCGAGGCCGTGTCTCATATGGAATTTGCGCTGAATCGGTTGTTTCGTGATACGGCGGTCGACAGTGCGAACCTGCAGGCGGCGCGTGAAAAAATTGCGCAGGTCAGCGGAATCCTTTTCAAAATTTGAGGCAAGACAGCAGGGGGGTTGCGGCAGTTTCGCCCGTGGTCAGGCGCCGCGATTGCTGGTCGTGTGGGGTCTTTTGACCTGCCAAGTGCCCATTTTCTAATTTAAACTTGAAATTTCCGGAACTTGACGGCTAAGTGCACGCCGTACGATTTTTCTGTTTCAAGAGTAAATAATGGCGACCAGTTTTACCGTTTTCTCTCTCGGATCCCTGCCGATCTGGGATACTGTCGAAGGCAACCAAACCCTTGCGACCGGTAATGTTAATGCGGCCCTTGGCACCTATGGCTCTGCTGGCGAACCGCTCTATGACAGCAGGCAGACCTTTTCCGAGGCGGGTGCGGGTTTCGGCGGCGGAGACGCGAACACCTACGATCTGAACAACAATATCTCGAACGATCAGTTCAGCATCGATGGAGGCCCGCCCCAGACCTTTGACGCCTCGATGATTTTCAACGCGGTCATCACATATAACGACGGCACCACCGCCAACATAACGGCCGTTGTTTTTCAAGACACCAACGGCAACACCTATTGGGCACCGGAATTCGAGGAAAACGCGGACCAGGACGCGATCGAGGAAAGCGCGATCCAGTCGATTCAACTGGTGTCGCCGATTTATGCGAACGGTTTCAACACCGGATATTCACTGACCGGGGTAAGGGTCGATTCCAATCCCTTGTGTTTTGCACGGGGCGCGATGATCGCCTGCCCCGACGGTCCGCGAGCGATCGAAAACCTGCAAGCCGGAGATCTGGTGCTGACGATGGACAATGGCGCGCAACCGATCCGCTGGATTGGTCGTCGTACCATGGCCGCCATCGGAAAATTTGCGCCGGTCAGAATTCGGGCGGGTGTTCTTGGCGCGCAGGAGACGCTGGAAGTCAGCCCGCAGCATCGCATCCTGTTACAGGGGGTCGAAGTCGAGTTGCAATTCGCCTGCCCGCAGGTTTTTGCCGCCGCCACTCATCTGGTTGACGGCGGCGGGGTGTCCGTGCGGGAAGGTGGAGAAGTCGAGTATTTCCATATGCTCTTTGACCAGCATCAGGTCGTCTGGGCCAACGGCGTCGCGTCTGAAAGCCTCTTTTTGGGGAAAACGGGCATGGCCTCACTTGATGATGACAGCATTGCAGAGATTCAGACCCTGTTCCCGGAACTCGATCTGGCCTCGGGGCAAGGCCATGAAGCCTCCCGCCCGGTTCTCAAATCATTTGAGGCGTCACTGTTGGTCACGCAAACGGCGGCCAAGAAACCTGACACATTGGTCGGGGCCGCCTAAAGACTGCGCAACGGCACGCGGCCACAAGCGTCCGGGTTCTTCAAAACCCCTAACTTGGCCGAACTGCGACAAGAACGACGTCAAGTTCATCTTCCAGGGCCTGCAACTTTTTCAGGTCGTCTTTCGGCAGATTGGCCGTATCGGCCTCAACTGCGGCAAGCGCGACAACCGGGCGTCCAATTTCCTGTTCAAGCGCCTGAACCGCGTTGAGCTTGTCGGCCTCAAGCGTTGCAAGTGGGTAAAGCATGGCAATCTCCTGTCTACTGATGACTAGGAGTATAGCCGAGTTTCCGGATTTTTCCCCCTGTTTATCAAGTTCTTGCCGATGCGCAGCCGGATGGCGGCAAAAAACAGTGAGAGCCGTGACCAAACAGAAATCCCCGAGAGTGTCAAGGCTGCATCCGTTTCAATATCAGTTTTTCCGCTGAAAATCATAGTGGTGCGGGTGGAGGGACTTGAACCCCCACGCCTTGCGGCGCCAGAACCTAAATCTGGTGCGTCTACCAATTTCGCCACACCCGCAGTACCGGCCCTGAGTGCCGGGTTGACGTGCTCAATAACAAAGCCTGTGGTCGAGTGCGAGAGGGAAATTCACTTGGGCGCAAGATTATTGAGCGCGGCCCCATGGCAATCGAACCTGACGTATTGGTGGCGACCGGCACGCAGCATCAGGCCCCGGAATCACGGTCGGAATTATGACCAGCGCCCCGACCCCCGATTCTGCCTGAACCGTGTCCGCCAGCATTTTAGCGCTAGGGTGTCATGCTCGGAATACGCCGCCTGACGCATGATTTTTCCGCCCGGCACGTCACGGAAAAACCCACCACACGTTAAACGCGTCTACGTTGAGTAACGCGTAGATCCGAAAAAAGCACTGAAACTGTTTTTACGAACAGCACATCAGAGTGCCCATCGATTTGGTTCAGCGCAATTCTTCCAAATTGGATTTTTTTTGTTTATTATTCAAAACATTAGCCCACAGCATTTGATCAGAACCATGCCTCGGCAACGCGGCGCAATCACTCATCGCTCGGGGTCGTTTATAACCGGAACTCTGATCTTGCGACCATGGGTTGAAAGCCGCCGCAGGACTGCGACCATATTTGCGCCACATTTCAAACGCCAAAATATCTTATTCGCGTCAAAATAACACCGCCTTGCCAGTAATTTATGGAGAGCGGGAATTAATGAGTCTTTCCCGCCTTCGGGCGCCGTAAGAGTTTTTTGCTCAACTCGAACACAGGGGTCTTAGCCGTGACCAATATGATGAACTCTGCTGCTGCTGAGCAAGACGCTGTTGGTCTTGCACGTGAAAGTTTCCTTGGTGAACTGAAGTCCTTGAATCAGGACCACCCGAACACGGGCTTTGGCGTTTCGTTACGCACGCATTCGGGGGGCCACTACCTGCTCGCCAATTCCCGGATGCCACTGCCGAAAACCAAATCCCAGGGCTTTCCGACCGGGCGCCGTTTGGCGCTGCTGGAAAACAGTGAACAGTTCAGCTCGATCGAAGTGCTTGCCGATTCCGGTGCCTACGAAGAAATTTCGCCGGGTGCCGAGGCTGCGATTCTGGGCAATGCGCTGAACCTGATCGCCCGGATCGATATCCTGACCAGTTCCGCTGATGGTCAGGTGCAACCCCACATCGCTGCTACTGGAACCGGAGGCTGAGCATGGCCCGTAACGACCACCTTCTGTCCGTAGGGAACGAAGCACTGACGCCGATGACTTCGGCGATGACGGCGCTGACGACGCAGATCGACCAGCTGACAGAGGTGGCAGATGCACGGTCCTCGGCGCGGCTTGCGACGCTCAAAACACGGATGGAGAACTTCACGGCCAGCGTAACGTTGGTCGGGCAGGTCAAGGCCGGTAAATCCTCGATCGTGAACATCCTTGCGGGGCGCCCTGCCCTGTTGCCCTCGGATGTGAACCCGTGGACTTCGGTGGTGACCACGCTGAATATCAATACCCGCACTGAAGGCGACAAAAAGGCCAAATTCACTTTCTTTGAACAAGAAGAGTGGGACAACCTGATGGTCGGCGGTGGCCGTCTGGGTGAACTGGCCAACCGGGCCGGTGCCGATGACGAGATGGAAGACATCCGCCGCCAGATCGGCGAGATGAAGGCCAAGTCCGAAGCGCGCCTTGGTCAGCATTTCGACCTGATCCTTGGGCAAAGCCACCAGTATGACTATTTCGACGACGAACTGATCCAGCGCTATGTCTGCCTGGGCGACGACGATGACCCGGATATCAACCCCAAGACCGGGCGCTTTGCCGATGTCACCAAATCGGCGGAACTGTTCATGGACATTCCGCAATATCCGATCTCGCTGAAGCTGTGCGATACGCCCGGTGTCAACGATACCTTCATGGTGCGCGAGCAGATCACCCTGCGCAGCCTGCGCGGGTCCGAGGTTTGCGTTGTGGTGCTTGCGGCGAGCCAGGCGCTGACCACAATGGACATGGCGCTGATGCGGATCATCGCGCAGTTCGAAAACCGCCAGATCATCCTGTTTGTGAACCGGATCGACGAGCTGTCCGATCCGGTGAACCAGGTGCCCGAGATCCGCGACCGGATACAGGACACGCTGAAGCAGAACAATATCGACACCAACACCAGCGTCGTGTTCGGCAGCGCACTCTGGGCCGAGGCGGCCCTGACCGGGAACCCCGATATCCTGTCGGAAGAATCCCGTCAGGCCCTGAACACCTTCTATCTGGCCGCCGGGTTTGGTGATCAGGCGCCCTCGCTCGACAAGATCTGGGCACTGTCGGGTCTGCCCGACCTGCTGCTGGCCATGAATGAACGTATCGCCGAAGGGGCGGGCAATCGCCTGCTGGACCGCGTCCGCCACCGGGCCCGCAACATTGCCAGCCAGATTCGGGCAACCGCGGTGGCCAAGAACCTGTCCGACGGTCAGGGCGTGGTGCGCGATCTTGACGGTGTTGCGCCGGAAGAGGCCATCGCCAAGGTGACCGAAGAGTATGAAAAGAAGGCCGCCGAATTGGCGACTTCTCTGCGTGACAAAGTGTTGGAGCGGTTGAATTCAGCCGAGAAGAACTTTGTCAAACGGGCCACGGACTCGTTGATTTCGCATCTGGAACAGAATGGCGAACAAGGCACCTGGCAATATGATCCGGCGGGTCTGCGCACCCTGCAAAAGGCCGCCTATTTCAGCTTTGCCCGTGCAATGCGCAAAGACGCCGGGGCGCTTTACAGCGCTGCTGCAGCAGATGTCGAAGCGCTGTATCAAAAGCTGCTGGGCAACCATCTGGGCGAGTTCAGCATCGAGGCGCCCATCGTGCCCCGCGTGCCGCCGCCGCTGGGCATCGGCCGCACCATCGCGTTGGATTTGCAAAGCACCTGGTGGCGCCGCTGGTGGCAACGCCGCAAAGGGTTCGAGGCCTATGCCGCGGACTACACGCGCCTGATCGCGTCCGAGGCGAACTCGATCACCAAGGACCTTGAGGAAAACCAGATCGCAGCCGTTCTGGAAAACGTTCGGGCGGGCCTGTCCGACTTTCTGCGCGAGCAGAAAGAAACCCTGCTGAACATTTCGGCCTCGGCCGAGCAGGATCCGGGCCAGGCGGCTTTGATGGCGGGCATGACCCCCAAGAAATCGCGCGACGATATCCTGGGCGACATCCTGAAAGATCTTAGTAACGAGGCAGCATAAGTAGCGACATGGCAAAAGATACACAAACCCGCTTCGTCTCTCCTAAGGCTTGGGAACGCATCGAGCAGTGGTCCCGGCGCAAGCCGATCTTTGCGCTGATGGGAGAGTTCAGCGCCGGGAAATCGACGCTGATGAACTTTTTGCTGCGCTCGCAGGCGCTGCCGACGCAGGTAACGGCCACGCAGCTGCCACCCGTCTGGTTCAGCTGGGGCAAGAAATCGGCCTATGTGCAACGCCACGATGGAACCCGCGAAAACATCACTCTGGATCAGCTGGAATCTGTCGGTGTCAACGACGTCCAGTTTGTGCGCATCTTTCTTGAGGCCGATATTCTGGAAGCCGTGGACCTGATCGACACCCCCGGTATCTCTGATCCGAAGATCTCAAACGACGTCTGGCGCCGTGCGGTTGGACAGGCCAACGGGGTTCTGTGGTGCACCCATGCGACCCAGGCCTGGCGCGAGACCGAACGTGCGACTTGGGTGTCTTTGCCGGAACGGTTGCAGCATAACTCTCTGCTGCTGGTGACCCGGGCCGACGTGCTGGGTCCGAAAGATCGGCAAAAGGTGCTGCGCCGAGTCAACCGCGAAGCGGGCCACCTGTTCAACCGGTCGATCCTGTTCTCGGCCCGTGACGCCATCATTGCCCGCGACAAGAGCGGTGATGCGGAACAGTGGGCGCGCAGCGGCGGCGGCAAAATGGTCGACAGCTTCCTGCAGATCACCGAACAGATCATGGACAACCGCGCCGATATGTTGACGCGCTATCAGATCGACAATGGTCTGGCCGGCGGCGCACCCGTGCAACCGATCCGCCCGAAACGCATGGTGGAGCAGGCCGAGCAACCGGCCCCCCTGAAACTGGTCAACCCCGTTCCCGAGACCCCCCGGGAAGACGAGGTCGTCACCAGCTTCCCCGTGCGCCCGACCCGTGTCGAGCGCCGCTCTGAGGATGCCGACCGCGAAGAGCGCATTGACGCGGCAGAGGCCGAGCGTCTGCGCGCCGAGATGGGCACCGAAACGCCGGTGTCAGAACCGCAACCAGAGGCCGAAGGCGACGATCTGCGCGCCTTTTTCAGGGATACGGAAAGCAACAGTCTGAATCTGGCGGAATACAAGGAAACACCGGCAGACGAAGACCCGTTCGACCTGCTGGATGAGGACGATCTGGAAGACGACGGTGTCAACCTGACGGCAGAACCCGTTGAGACTTTGGAAGAACCCGCCCCGGCAGACTCCGACCCTTTCATGGCGTCGCTGGAAGGCAAGCTGGCAGACACGCCCGAACAGGATCAGGCACCGGTCGAAGAGCCGGAAGACCAGCGCGCCGAAATTTCGGTATCCTCAATTGCCGCCTTGCTGACTGAACAGTCGAGTGGCGCTCAGGATGAATACGAACCGGAACCCGAATCCAGCGGTCTCGTGAACATGCAGGTTGTGCCCATGTCCAATGGCTCCGCCAGTGACGAGTCCGCCTCGTCGGACGACACGGATGAAAACCAGGAAATCTTGGTGAATGTTCCGACCGACGCACCGCTCAGCGCGGCCTCCATGTGGCGCGACATCACCGCCGGTGAGGATTTGCCGGAAGATGTCGAAGGCATGACCAGAGTGTTCGGGGCGTTCCTTGAGGAATTCGACCAGATCGCAGCCGAGCATTTCGCGCGCTATGCCAAGGGGGCGGTTCGCCCGGTGCCGAATGCAGCGAAAAACAGCGGGGCAGAATTCCGTGTGTTATGACCAGAAACTCAGGTAGCAAGCGATGACGATCGAAGCCGCACTGAACACCGCGATGGAAACCATACCCGACTGTATTGCAGCCGGGTATGTCGATATGGAAACCGGGATGTTGCTTGGGACCAACACCCAGGACCAAGACAGCGCCGACGTTCTGGACAGTCTCGCCCTTGCCGTGGCTAACCTGTTTCAGGGTCGCGGTGTCAAAGCCTTTGAGGAATTGCTGCGCGAAGCTGGCGCCGAAGAGGTCGAAAATCCGGGATTTGGGGAAATCGCGGTGTTTTCGAATGATCGGCTGAATATCTTTCTGCGGACCCGGGAATATCCCGATCATGTGGTCTGCTACATCTGTCGCAGCAGCGCCAATGTCGGGTTGGCGCTGACAAAATCGCATCTCAGCCTGGGGCCGGTCGCGGCCGCAGTTTAGACGGGACCAGAGGGGGTCACGGCATGGTGGATACGAACATACTCGAGATGCTCGACGACATCGGGCGCTTGTCTGTGGCACGTCTGAACCCGGCGGTCACGGTCCCCGGGGAAACGGCCCGGGGTCGGCGCGAAAAGGTGTTGGATACCATTCGCGGCACCATTCTACCGCGCCGTTTGGAATTCACTGCTGCCAATGGCGATTGCCTCGCCATCGAGGTCAACAGTTCCCGGATCACCGATGTGTTCCGGGTTCAGTCCGGCATCGCTCCGGATTTCGAAACCGAACCCCGCGAGGAACTGGCCGCCAAGCTGGCACAGCTTGTGACCGACATTGCGGCGGCCCCTGCACCGTTGGAGATGATTTCGCTACAGCCCGACAATGCGCTTGAGGCCGACGATGTGGGCATCACCTACAGCGAGCTTGAAAGCGCTTGCGGGAAAATCGAACTGCCTGCGGACCCGGTCATTTCCATCGTCCCGGACGAACCCGAGGACTCTGCCCCCCCCAAGGAGGAAGCGGCAGAAGAACCCGCCGACTCCTTGGCGCAGCGGTTCTATGACGGTTCGGAACGGTTTGCCCAGGGTCGGGTTCTGGCCCAAGGCGTAAACGGGGCGTCGTCGCGCATGGACGGAACCTGTGACGAAGGGGAACCGCTGTACCCGAATTCCGATCTGCTGGCCCGGTTCGCCCGTGACCTTGCGGGTTGGGATGGCGACTCGGCCAACGTGATGGACCACCCGCAGTTGATTGTCATGCGGCCCTCTGGCGGCAAGGGCGCCGGGCTGGCCATTCTGAACGATGGTAAGAGTTTTGCCATCGCCGTACACGAGGCACGCAAGCTGGGCGCCGTTGTCAATCTGTGGGCCACACTGAAAAGGCCGGATGGATGATTGCGCCCCTTTCGTTCAATTTTTCGATGAATTCGATCCGTGATTACAGGTTACCAGGGTAAGGTTTATGAGTGAAAACAATCGTCGCGAGTTAATCCGTATTGCCGAAGACATGAACGGCGCCTCGAATGATGAGACCCGCCAGTTCATCTCACGCATCGTCAGCGACCTGACGAACCTGAAACCTTCGATTGCCTTTGTCGGGCAGATCAAGGCGGGCAAGTCCCGTCTGATCAACGGCTTCACTGGTCAGGCCGAATACCTGCCGTCGGACGTGAACCCCTGGACAACGGTGATCACCGACATGCATTTCGGCCACCCCTCGGGGCGGACCTCGGGGGCCGAGTTCCATTTCTTCGACAACCGCCAGTGGCAGGCGCTGATCGCCGAGGGCGAAGAGCTGCGCAACATGTTCCCCGATGACGAGGACAGCTATAAGCGCGAGATGATCGAAGAGCAGGTCGAGGCGATGAAAACCCGCGCCAAGCTGCGCCTGGGCGAAAGCTACAAACACCTGCTGGGGCAGCATCACGACCTTGACGAGCTGACTTCGGACGATCTGGCGCGCTATGTCTGTGCCGGGGATGATCCCACCGAAGCAGGCGAGCACGATCCGGGTTCGGATCGCGGCCTCTATAGCGACATCACCCGCAAGGCCGAGGTCTATTTCGACATCGGCCATTTCCCGTATCCGCTGACGGTGACCGACACGCCGGGCGTCAACGACCCGCTTCTGATTCGCGAAGAGATCTCGCGCCAGTACCTCAAGGAATCCGATTTCTTTGTGGTGGTTCTGTCGGCGCATCAGGCCCTGTCGCGGGCCGACCTGAAACTGTTCCGCCTGATGCAGGCGCTGGAACTGGGTCAGATCGTGGTCTTCATCAACCGCGTCGATGAGCTGGGCGGCGGCGCCGAAGATGCCGGCAAAGTCCGGGCCGATGTCATGGACGGCCTGGAAAAAGCCCTTGGAAACTCGGATATCGACGTATTGATGGGCAGCGCGCAATGGGCGCATTACGCCCTGACCGGTGACGAAACCGGCATCAATCACGACGAAGTCCTGGCCTGGCTGCGGGCGCACCCGGCACAGATGAAGCAATATCTGGACGGTGTCGAAGAGATCAAACAGGGCCCCGGCCCGATCAGCCGCGAGGGCGTGTTGCGCTTTGCCGCAATGATCGCCTCGGGCCTGCCGGACCTGCGCCGCCACGTGACCAGCGCCCTCACCGAGGGCCCGCGCAACGAACAGCTGCGGATGGCGTGGCAGCACCTCAACACGTTCGCGCAAGGCGAGGTCGAGCGTAGCAGGGCCCATCTGCGCGCAATCGAGGACGAATCCACGCCCACAGCCGAAAACAATGACGAGAATGACAAGACCCTGGCGGATCTGCGCGCGCTTGTTGCCGAGAAGATGGGCGGAATCGTCAACGACATGGACGATATTCTGGCCAATCTGCGCGGCGTCATGGACGACACCGTGGCCGAGGCCGTATCGTCCGTGGTGCGGGGTCCGAACGGGGATTCTCCGTTGCTGGCGAAGGGCGGCGAAACCGAGCTGAACTTCACCCCGCTGCGCGACCGTATGCGCGAGCTTGTTCAAGGTGCCACGCAGGTCGTGCGCCAACGGATGCTGAGCGAGCTGTATTCGGTCGATATGCAAAGCAACGCGGCCCTGCGCGCCCTGCCCGGCTGGCAGGACCCGACCGACAACCGCATGAACACCAGCGCCGTGCGCTGGTTCCGCCCGGACACCACGGCGCTGACCCGCGGCATAACGGTGGAACTTCGGGTCACCTGGCTGTCGCGTCTGATCTCACGCAAGAGCGTTGTGAGCCGGGCCGAACGCATGATCGTGCAGGAGTTCGAGATGATCGGCGACGATCTGGTGGACACCGCGCGCAGCGATCTGCTGGAACGTCTGAACACGGTTCTGGATCACTATTTGGCGCTGCTCGCTGGGCATCTTGAACATCGGGCCGGAAGCGGTGAAACCAATGAGCGCGCACAGGCACAAGAGGCCTTTGACCACGCGCAGCGCATCACCGAAGAGCTGGGCGCCATTTTTGGCCCTGATGAACTAGACAAACGATTAACAGAGGCTGCGGAATGATCGAATTTCCCGGAACCGAACAGGAAGTCAGACAACTTGAGCGCTTTCTGACCGCGACCGAAAACCTGCCAGCCGACACGGCGCTGGACGAGATGCGCGAGCGCGCTCTTGCCCATGCCGGGCGGCTGTCCAACGCGGTCAATATCGGTTTCGCCGGGGAATTCGGGGCTGGCAAATCCAGCCTCGCCAACATGCTGGCCGGGGCGGATATTCTGCCCACCGGACCGCAGCACCTGAAGCTGCCTCTGGTGATCGTCGCCTATTCCGAAACTCCGGAAACCACCGTCGGCTGGTGGGACAAAGAACCCAAGATCTATTCTGGCATCGCGCTGGAAAAAGCCGCCGCGGATGCGCCTGATTTCATCTCGGTCGGGCTGAACACCCCTGCCCTGCAGGAAATATCGCTGTTCGACCTGCCCGGAACCGGGGCGTTGGACGATACCTACAAGGAAACGCTCGATCTGCTGAAATTCGTGGATTGCGCGATCTGGTGCACCAACGGCACCAACGCCTGGCGCGAGACCGAACGGCATCTCTGGTCACGGGTCCCGCCGGAGCTGCGTGCCAACAGCCTGCTGGCCGTCACCCATGCCGACCTGCCACCGGTTCGCGATGCGCTGGACCGGGTTGTGTCGCGGCTCAACAAGGAAAAAGGTGACCTGTTCCGCACGGTCGTGCCGATCGGCACTCCGGTGGCTGTGCGCGCCATGGCGCAAGAGCCCGAGCCGGATTTCACCCTTTGGGAAACCTGCGGCGGCCAGAATCTGGCCGAACAGGTCCTGCAGCTCGCATCCGACCGCCGCCTGGCCGATCTGGAGGCCGCACGCGCCGATCTGAAACAGGATTTCCTGCCATTTCTGGAAACGCTGTCCGGCCCCGAAGTCGATCTGCAGCAGCCGGATACCGCGTCCATACACGCCGCGCTGGAATCCGCCTTGCCGCCGTTGGAAAATCCGATCCTCGAAGACTGGCTGGCCGCGATTGCCAGCATCTACGAAGATCTGCGCGAGTCGTCCGATATCGAACCTTCGGCCTTCCTGCATTCGTGTCAGGAAATCGTCGAGGATTTTGCCGAGCGTCTTGAGCAAGGCGGAGAGATCGACCCCAAGGCCGATTGGATACCGGGCGAGTTTGAAAAGGCCACGGATCTGCTATTGCTGCTGCAATTCGAAAGCGGCCACGCCCCTCTGAAGGACGCGATCAGCATTCTGGCGCAGCTCAGTGACAACCTGGCCTGGGCGGGCAGCCGGGTGGATTCGGTTCAGCCGAAAACCGGAACCTGACAACTTCTCGTTAAGATTGCGCCGCTATGCGGCGATTCGAGACCCGTGGAATCGGGTCTCGAACGTATCGACTCCGTTGACCAAGCAGAGACAAAGAGCCGTTCCCTCTGTATTTTGTGCAGAGCGTTTTTCAATATATAGACGCAATGCAGGGCTAAATCACAATATATAGTCATTCCATAAAAACGATCCATAGTGAAGCCATCAGGCGGCCCCAATAAAGTCAAAATTGAAACGTCTAACCGTCTCAAGTGTCCTGCGGTTGTGTTTGGTTGCGAGTTCAGGGGCGAATTTGCCCAGTTAAGAAAACCGCAAAACGATCAGAACGGGCGGAAAGAAATGAGCCACAACCAGGCGGTCGGTGCATCGCACGACGAACCGAAAATCGAAGGACTTCAACCCGGCGCAAAGCTGCTGCGCGGACAGTACGAAATCCTGCGTTTCCTCAGCAATGGCGGTTTCGGAATTACCTATCTGGCGCGTGACAGTCTGGACCGGGACGTGGTGATCAAAGAGTGCTTCCCTGGCGCGCTGTGTCATCGCAACGGCGATCTGGTCGAACCGGCCGATCCCGGCCACACGGACGATCTGCGCGCGATCATCGACCTGTTCATTCAAGAAGCCCGAAATCACGCGCGTCTGGTCCATCCGAATATCGTCGACGTCCATCAGGTGTTCGAGGACAACAACACCGCCTATATCGCGATGGATTTCATCAAGGGTTGCGACCTGCTGGACTATGTCGAAAACACCGACAACAAAACCGGCCCCGAGTTCATCGTTCAGGTCACCGAAAAGATGCTGTCCGCGGTGTCTTTCATCCACCAGAGCGGAATGCTGCACCGGGATATCTCGCCCGATAACATCCTGATTGATGAAAACGGCGATCCGGTTCTGATCGATTTTGGTGCCGCGCGCGAACAGGCCGCGAACCAATCCGCTGCGCTGTTGACCCTGCGCGTGATCAAAGACGGATATTCGCCGCATGAGTTCTACGTACGCGGTGCCGAACAAGGCCCGAGCAGCGACCTCTATGTGCTGGCCGCAACGCTGTATCACGCCATCAGCGGCGAGCGTCCGATTGACGGTCAGACCCGCCTGAACGCCTTCAACAACGGTCGGCAAGACCCTTACGCCCCGCTGGCCGGACAGTTCAAAGGCTATCCCGATGGTTTCCTAGAGGCGATCGACAAGGCGATGGAGGTGCACGTCACTGACCGCCTGCAAAGCGCGCTGGACTGGCTGCGCATGTTCCGCGGCCCCAGCGTCATGTTCGATACGTTCGACTATCGCCCGGTCTCGGTCATCGTGGGTATGGACCGCAAAGATGAAGAGGCCGAAAAGGCCCGGATCAAGGCCGAAAGCGAAAACGCCGAAGCCGTGGTCACTGCCCTGTTGGCCGGAAATGCCGATCTTGCTTTGGGCAATGAAGACAAGAACGAAGATGAACTTGCCAAGTTCACGGCCAAAGAAGAAGCCGCTGTCGCCGTCGATACCGTGGTCAAAAGCGGATCGGGTGGCAGCGGCAAACTGATTGCCGGCGCAGCTGTCATCGCCGTTGGTCTGGCAGCGGGCGGTTATTTCCTGATGTCCGGCGAAAAGAACGAACCGGCACAGGATGTTGCAGTTGCATCAGCACCTGCAGTCCCGGAAACAGAAGAACAGGTGGCAGTAACGCAAGAACCTGTCGAGCAGGTCGCCGCCACCGACAACGCACCGGAACAGGCTGATCCGGCACCAGTAAAGGCAGAACCAACTCAGGCGCCTGTCGAGCAGACACAGGACCAATCGGCTGATCCGGAACAGGCCCGGACAGCCGAAACTCTGCCAACCTCACCGGCCCCGGCTGCATCAGCCCCGCCGGCCGAAACGCAGGTTGCGTTCTCGCATTGGGATGTCGAGATTCCGTTCCAGACCTCCAGACGTCGTGCATCGACCGGCAGCATCATCGCCGTGACCGGAGTTAATCCGGCGCAGGACATGTCGGTGATCGGTGACTGGGTCAAACGCGGTGACGCGATTTATACGCTGAACGGCGAACCCATCCGCGAAAACACAAGCTTTGCTGCACAGGTGCTGGACGATCTGGCAATTGATCCCGACGGGTATATCCGCGTGACGGCCCGCTACCGCCCGCTGGGCAAAACCCTTGCTCAGAACGGGTTGCTGGCGCTGCCTGCAATCCGCGTTGTCGGGCTGGAAAACGGCTACGGCTTTACCGTTCGCAATGAGGATGGTCAGAACTGGACAACTCTTGTCACCACCGTGCCTGCCGATGCGGCCGGTGGCCTGAAGCGGGGCGATGTTCTGATCTCGGAAGCGCAATCCGGGACGACCATCGACGGCCAGGAAAGCCTGGATGCCATGCTGAACGCTTTGGTTGCGGAAAAACAGTCTCAGGCCCGCCTGACGGTGATGCGCGACGGCACCCCGACGGATGCCTTTATGCCGCTGACGCAGGAGTAATCTGACCGGTCGCAAGTGATCTGCCGCTATGTGAAAGCTGAGGGTGGTGCCCGGAAATCCGCCACCCTGACGGGGACCGGCCCGCCACGGCAGATAGAAGTTGGTTTGATTTCCGTATCATAAGTGCCGTTGTGCCGATGCGCGCAGAGGTGAATAGCAGCCCCGCAGGACGCAGGTTCTGTGAAAGACAGCAAAGGTATCGACATCATGTTCAAGTACAAAAGCCCTCTCAGTCGGCTTCTCGAAGGTGCTGGCAAAGCCAAGGAACCCGAAGCCGAAACCGAAATCACCGAAACCGAGGTCGCAGAATCCGCCGCGCCCGAGGCTGAAAAGCCCCAGCCGATTGCCGATTTCAACGCATTGCGCGCCGCCCTGGGTGGCGGAAACATGTCTTCCGAAAGCTACGAGGACAGTGACGACCTGATCCCTGAAGAGGGGATGCGCGAGTTTTCGGAGGATGTAGCCGACGACGCAGATGACGAGGTTGTTCTGACCGAGGTCGTCGCCGAAGATCACGACAATATTTTCGAGGCCCCCGAAGCGCAGCCCGAACCGGAAGAGCCTGTCGTAACCCTGCACGTCGCCACCGAGGAAGACGCCGCGGTGGAACCGCCCGCTCAGGACGAAGCGGTTGTCGAGGTGGTCGTTGAAACGGTGGAACCGGAACCTGTGGCACAGGCCGAGCCCACACCCGAAGTTCAGCCCGAGCCGCAACAGCCAGTCGCAGACCCAGCCCCTGCCGAAGACCGTCGCGGTCGCGTCAAGACCACCTTCCTGGGGTTCGAACGCGCGGACACACATGTTCAGGACCTGATCGAAAGCACGGAACCGGTCGCCAAGACCGAGACCGCGCAAGAGACCTTTCCGGTTGGCTGGCTGGTTGTCACCGCTGGTCCGGGTCGGGGCGCATGTGTCACATTGACCGAGGGCCTGATGCAGATTGGCCGCAACGACGATCAGGCCATTCAGCTGGACTTTGGCGACACCGGCATCTCGCGCAGCAGCCATGCGGTGATCGCTTACGACCCCGAGGACCGAAAATGCTATCTGGGACACGGCGGCAAGGCCAATCTGGTGCGCCTGAACGGCAAACCGGTTCTCAGCACTGTTGCACTGTCCAGCGGCGACCTCATCCGCATCAGCGAAACCTCAATCCGCTTTGCCGCCTTCTGCGATGACGGCTTTGACTGGCGGGATGCCTGATAGATGCTGGCGCAACCGGCATATGATATTGCGCTGATCCTGGATCAGGGTCAGCGCGACACGCAGGAAGACGCGATTGCCGCGCGCATGTTCGATGCAGCGGATGCAGGCTATGTCGTGATTGCGGACGGTATGGGCGGCCACGCGGCGGGCGAGGTCGCCTCGGATCTTGTCGTCGCAGCCTGGCGTGAATCCCTGGACGCCGAACTTGAAAATACCCCCCTGTCCGAAGCCGCAGCGGTCGATGCATTGCCGTTGGCGGCGATGCAGGCCAACGCAGCGATCGCGGCCCATTGCGAAGGCAAAGGCGACAAGTTCAACATGGGGTCGACCCTGTTGGGGCTGCTGTTGCTTGGTCGCCGCGCGTTCTGGATCTCAATCGGTGACAGCCCACTGTACCTGTTCCGCGACGGGGTTCTGCGCCAGATCAACGAAGATCACTCGATGGCGCCGGTGATCGACGCACAGGTGGCCGAGGGCAAACTGACCGAAGCCGAAGCACAGGCACATCCTGATCGCAACCAACTGACCTCGGTTGTCATGGGGGCCGCGATCCCCAAGGTCGATTGCCCCGAAGAACCGCTGGAACTGACCGCATCGGACGTATTGATCCAGGGCAGTGACGGGCTGCAATACCTCAGTGACGCAGAAATTCAGACCATCGTGCAGGGCAACGCACAGGCCTGGGCGCAGGATATCGCCGACGCGCTGTGGCAGGCCCTTCGGACCAAAGGCGACCCGGATCAGGACAATACCTCGATCGGCGTTGTGAAACTTACAAGAAACTAACAAAGGCAAAGCTACAGGACCCATGAAACCCCATCTGTTCATATCCAGCCTGGCACTTGCTGCTGCGGCCGGCGCCGCCTCGGCGCAAGAGGCATGCTCGACCTATGAAATCCAGCGTGGCGATAGCCTGCGCGAGCTGGCCATCGACGTGTATTCGACCGAAGATTTCCGCATCATCTTTGACGCCAACCGCGATGTGATCGGCAACAACCCGAACGTCATCCGGGTGGGTGATGTGCTGACCCTGCCCTGTCTCGAAGAGATCGGGCGCGCGCCGGCAGCGCCGCAAACAGAAGCCGAAGCAATGGCCGCAGAACTTGTCAAGGCTGCGGAAAAACGCGCCGAAAAGGCAATCGCCGACGCCGAAGCCAGGGTTGCCGAGGCCGAAGCCGAAGCCAGAAAGGCCAGCGAAGACGCCGTGATCGCAGCCAGAGCCGAGGCCAAAAAGGAAATCGAAGCCGCCCGTGCCGAAGGGGCCGCCCTGATCCGCAACGCGGATGAAGGTGAACGCCCAGAGATCCGGGACCGCCAGTTGCTGCTGATCACCGGCGGCGACTATGCGCCCTTCACCGACGAGGACCTGCCCCATCGCGGCCTCTATACCAATCTGGTGGAAACCGCGATGCTGCGCGCCGCGCCGGAACAGAACTACAAGATCCAGTTCGTCAACGACTGGTCCTCGCATCTGGACCTGCTGATGCCGACACTGGCCTTTGACGCCACTTTCCCCTGGTCGCGCCCGAATTGCGACGAGGCCGCAGCGCTGTCCGAAAAAGACCGCGAGCGTTGTGAAACCTACAACTTCTCGAACCCGTTCTACGAGGTTGTGGACACGTTCTTTGCCCGTGATGGCTCGGGCTATGAACAGACCCTGACCTATGCCGATTTTGCCGGCACCACGATCTGCCGCCCCGAGGGCTGGTCGCTGTCGCATATGGACGCGGTGGGCCTTTACGAACCCGCGATCACTCTGATGCGCCCGGTTTCACCGGATGACTGCTTTCATGCGGTCATGGACGGCACGGCCGATATCGTGGCGATCGAGGCCCATCTGGCGGTCGAGGCAATCGGGCGGCTGGGATACGAACACCGCATCATCGAAAACCCCAACCTGGCGGCGATCAAGTCGCTTAACGTCATGACCCACAAAGATAATCCGGATGGGGAAGCGATCCTTGAGACGCTCAACCAGGGTCTGGCGATCATGCAGCAATCTGGAGAGTGGCGAGACATCGTTTCAACCGCTCTGCGTCATCAAATGGAAAATGGCTAAGGCCCAAACCGGCCTGACAACAAAAATGTCTGGAGGAAGTGGACATGTTAGAATTCAACCTGAAGAAAGTCGTGATGTCGGCCACCGCCGTCACTGCCCTTAGCGCCGGAGCCGCTGCCGCGCAGGAAGCCTGTACAAATTATACCGTCGAAGACGGCGATACGATGGCCACCATCGCAATCGCGGCCTATGGCACCTCGAACTATCAGCCGATCTTCAACGCAAACCGCAACGTCATCACCAACCCGAACGCCCTGGCCCCCGGTCTTGTGCTGGCCCTGCCCTGTGAAGACGGCAGCCTGCCGAATGGCCAGTCCGCACAGGAAATCATCGCGGCCGAGGAAGCACGCGCCGCCAGCGTCAAGCGGTCGAGCGTCTACGAGCCGCCGATCAAGCTGGTGACCGGCAATGGCTGGGCGCCGTTCGCCGATGAATCGCTGAATGGCGGCGGCGCGATCACCCGTCTGGGCACAACAGCGCTGCAGCGTGGTGGCAACGCGCGCGACTATTCGATCAGCTTCGTGGACGATTGGAACTCGCACCTGGAAACGCTGCTGCCGTTGGGCGCGTTTGACGTGTCGATGGCGTGGAACATGCCGGACTGCACCAACCGCACCTATGAGTGGTCATGGGAAACCGAAGTGCGCTGCACCCAGTTCGACGCATCCGTGCCCGTCTATGACATCGTTGTGGGTTTCTACACCCTGCCGGAAAGCGACTACGCAAACGCCACCACGTTCACTGAATTGGAAGGCGCAACGATCTGCCGTATGGATGGGTGGTTCATCCACGACCTCGAACAAGAAGGTCTGCACAACGGCGACACCATGACCCTCATGCAGCCGATCACTGCGCGTGAGTGCCTTGACGCTGTTCTGACCGGCACCGCTGATATTGCAACCTTCGAGGTTCAGCTCTTCTCTGACACTATGGTGGAAATGGGCCTCACCTCGAACGATCTGGTGGAAAACCCGTTTGTAACTTCGCTGTCCTCACTGCGTTTCATCAGCCACCGCAGCAATCCGTTCGGAAAACAATATCTGGCGATGCTGAACAAAGGCCTGAACGAGATGCGGGAATCCGGCGAATGGTACGCCATCGTTTCGGACACGCTGCGCGAGCATAACGAGAAACTGATGGCAGCGTCGAACTGATCCCTCGGTTCAGCTGACAACTAAGGGGCTGGTCTCAGGACCGGCCCTTTTTTGTCCAGAACCCTGCGTTTCTGCAAACCAATCAAAGCACCTACGGGAATCCCCCAATATCCAGCCGCGCTGGAGGTGATATTCTGTAAGCAACTAACCGGTGAGGCTCTGCCTCTCCACTCACTCAAAAAGGGGCTGACTTTGGGGGTCAGCCCCTTTTTCTAATCAACACACTGATCTGAAATGCAAAAAGCCACGCCTTTCGGCGTGGCCTTGACGGATCAGCCGATGATCGCGTTCAAAGTTGCGCTGGGGCGCATCACCGCTGCGGTCTTGGCGGGATCGGTGTGATAGTACCCGCCCAGATCGGCAGGCGCGCCTTGTGCGGCGGCCAGTTCACCCAGGATCTGCTCTTCGTTGTCGGCCAGCTCCTTGGCGATGGGCGCGAATTCGGCCGCCAGTTCCGCATCGTCGGATTGTGCCGCCAGAGCTTCGGCCCAGTAACGCGCAAACCAGTAGTGGCTGTCACGGTTGTCGGGCTGGCCTACCTTGCGGCTGGGCGATTTGTTGTTGTCCAGAATGCCCTGCGTTGCGGCCTCGGCCGCGGCACCCAGAACACCGGCCTTGGCGTTGCCCTTGCTGTCGGCCAAAAAGTTCAGCGATTCACCCAGCGCACAGAACTCACCCATCGAGTCCCAACGCAGGTGGTTTTCCTCGACCAGCTGCTGCACGTGTTTCGGCGCCGAACCTCCCGCACCGGTTTCAAACAGACCGCCGCCTTTCATCAGTTTGACGATGGACAGCATCTTGGCCGATGTGCCCAGCTCCAGGATCGGGAACAGGTCGGTCAGATAATCCCGCAGCACGTTGCCGGTGATCGCAATCGAGTCCTTGCCAGCTGTGATGGTTTCCAGCGATTGACGGGTTGCTTCACGCGGCGCCATGATCTGGAACTTGTCGGCCACACCCGCAGCCTCAAGCGCCGGTTTGACGTATTTGATCAGCTCGGCATCGTGGGCGCGGTTTGCGTCCAGCCAGAAGATCGCCTCGGACCCGGTCAGTCGCTGGCGGTCCATCGCCAGTTGAATCCAGTTCTCGATCGGCGCTTTCTTGACGGTGCAGGACCGCCAGATATCGCCCTTTTCAACGTCATGGCTGAGCAATGTCTCGCCATTGGCCAGGACGACACGGATAGTCCCGTCGGCAGGCGCTTGGAACGTGGTCGGGTGCGAGCCATATTCCTCGGCCTTCTGCGCCATCAGACCAACGTTGGCGACGGCACCGGCGGTGGCCGGGTTCAGCGCGCCATTGGCTTTGAAGAAGTTGACGGTCTCGTCATAGACACCGGCATAGCAGCGGTCGGGGATCACACAGTTGGTGTCACCCTTGGCACCGGTCTCATCCCAGCCCTTACCACCTGCGCGGATCACGGCGGGCATCGAGGCGTCGATGATCACGTCCGACGGCACGTGCAGGTTGGTGATGCCCTTGTCGCTGTCGACCATATACATCGACGGACGGTCGCCTTTCAGCGCGTCAATGGCGGCCACGATCTCGGCATTGTCCTTGACGCGGTCCAGCAGGTCACCCAGACCCGAGTTCGGGTTCACACCCAGCGCATCCAGCTCGGCGCCGAATTTCTCGAACACCGGGGCCAGCCAGGCTTTGACCGCATAGCCAAAGATGATCGGGTCCGACACTTTCATCATGGTCGCTTTCATATGCAGCGAGAACATGGTGCCGTCTTTCCTGGTGTCTTCGATGGCATCGGCCAGGAACGCCGACAGGGCCTTGACCGACATGAAGGTCGCGTCCGCCACGGTGCCTTCGTCCAGCGTCCAACCGTCTTTCAGTACGGTCACACTGCCGTCTTTGCCGACGAATTCGATCTTTGCATTACCAGCCTGCGCCGCAGTGATGGTCGCCGATTTTTCGTTTGCGTAGAAATCGTTATCCGACATCGACGAGACTTTGGTTTTGCTGTCTGCGGACCACTCGCCCATAGAATGCGGGTTGTTCTGAGCGTAGTTTTTAACGGCCTTTGCCGCGCGGCGGTCGCTGTTGCCTTCGCGCAGAACCGGGTTCACGGCCGAGCCCTTGATGGCATCGAAACGCGCGCGGATCGCCTTTTCGGCGTCGTTCGCGGGCTCTTCAGGGTAGTTCGGGATATCGTAGCCCTGCGCCTGCAGCTCTTCGATCGCGGCCACCAGCTGCGGGACCGAGGCCGAGATGTTCGGCAGCTTGATCACGTTGGCCTCGGGCGTTTTCACCAGCTCACCCAGTGCGGCCAGATCGTCAGTGATACGCTGTGCCTCGGTCAGGTTTTCCGGAAAGGTCGCCAGAATACGGCCCGCCAGCGAAATATCCTTGGTTCCAACGCTGACGCCCGCGGCGCCAGCGAACTTGCGAATGATCGGCAGGAACGACGCGCTGGCCAGCTCGGGCGCTTCGTCTACAATGGTATACAATATATCGAAGTTCGATTTTTCTGCCATATTCTTTTACCTTTTTTAAGCCTTTCGGGGCGTGCGATCCAAGAGTGTGCCACGTATTCGTGGCTGCGGATGGGGCGCGAGAATCCTACCGCCCCAAGGGTGACTCTGATTTGACAGGGCCTCCCATAAATCAGGTTGCGTTTCGGATCAATCCTCTAGTGGGGGCGCAAATTGACACGGGGTTGACGATTGGGGTCAAGCCAATTCCAGTTTGATAGGCCGTTCCGACCGCAGTCCGGGTTTTTCTACTGGACTCCAAAATCCGCATACCCGCCGGAAGCCGCAAGCTGCTGGACATAATCCGTGATCGTTTGACTCAAATGATTGGCAGAACCCGCCTCAGCCTCTGGAGACACTGACACACCGGTTTCTCGAATGAGGCAAAAGAAATACTCTCGATCAAAACGCCGGGCATCTTTCAGAAAGATGTTAATCTCGTGCTGAGCCAGATCAGTTCTTCCTAATTCCGCATATGTTTGGGCACGGGTTATCCATTCTTGATTCCCGCGCAGGCCCAACCATTCATCGACCCTCTGACCCCATCTTTCGACAATCCCCTTTCGGTCATAGGATCTTTGCGCGGTCCATCGGGCGTAGTCTTCAACGAATTCCACGCCTTTCTCCTCATCACCAATCTTCAGATGAACCATGGCCGGGAAAAACAGATTGGTGACTCCGTTCGACTCCAAACGAGACACTCCGTTCGCAGCCGCAAGACCCTTTTCGGCGTCACCTGTTCCGTTCAGGTGAAGCAATAAACGACCAAGGTGCACCCACATCTGATCGGGCCAACGTTTTTCCGCCTGAGTCAGAAACTTTTCCGTTGCGCCAAGCCCATCCACTTCGAAATACGTGTTTGCCAGGTCCCAACCCGCTTCGTTATAAGCCGGATCAATCTCCAGAGTTTTCTCATATCCCTCTATCGCATCCGCAAAATTGCCCTGACGCTGATCGAACCGCGCCTTGTGGTACCGGGATGGCGCACTGCTGGGATTAAGGGCGACCGCTTTGGAATAGGCTGCATCAGAGCCGGCCACATCCTCTACGGCCTCCAGCGCCAAAGCCCGCCGTAAGACCGGAGTTGCATCCAGGGGCTGAAGGGCGGACGCCGCAGTGTAATCCGCGATCGCCTCGTCATAGCGTTTGCCGGAATAAAAAGCCCAGCCGCGGGCAGAGATCAGCCTGCTCTGCTGCGCCGGGGTAAGGTCGTCGATCTTCATAAGCGCCGAGCAGGTGGCAACAACGCCGGCCATGCTGCCCTTGTTCCCCATGCAGGTCGCGGACATCTCCGCATAGTCGGGCATGGGGTTCAGCGACCATATCGCGGTCGCAATCACGATGATCAGGGCGGCAAGGCGTAACTTCATGAAGGCTCGGTTTTGGAAATCTGCTCTTCTATAGGTAGAAACCGCCGCCCACGAATTCAAGCTATCCCAACCGGTTACACGCCCCATGTGTCGCTCAACCGATACCCGCCGGGCCAGGGGTCATCCGGGTCCAGCATGTGTTGATGCGTGCCGGTAATCCAGCCTCGGCCGCTGATTTCGGGGATGATGGCGGGGCGGTCGCCGACTTGGGCTTGCCCGACAATCCGTCCGGTGAAGCGCGAGCCGATGATCGAGACCGCCTCGAAGGTCTGGCCGACGCTCATTTGACCCTTTGCGGCCATCAGGGCCATTCGGGCCGAGACCGCCGTGCCGGTGGGGGATCGGTCAACCTTGCCTGGCTGAATGGCGACCGCGGATTTGCCGGTCAGGCCGGTTTCGGTTTTATCCAGCGGCCCGCAAAAGGCGCAGAAGGAGATGTGATCCCAATCCGGGTTCTCCGGGTGGGCAAACCCAAGCTGTTCATTGGCCGCGTTGGTGATTGCCACACCCATGCGCGCGATGTCGCGAGCCTCGTCTTCGACGATCTCGAACCCCAGCGCCGCCGCATCGACCACAACGAAACTGTCCCCGCCATAGGCCGTGTCCACGGTCAGGGTGCCGATGCCCGGAACCTCCAGCGGGGCCGATATCTTGTCAGCAAAACTGGGCAGGTTCTGCACGAAAATACGCTTGGCCTTGCCGTTTCGGCATTCGGCCCGGACTTTCACCAACCCACCGGGGGCCTCAAGCGTCATCCGCGTCTCGGGCTCTTGCATCGGAATGATCCCGCCATCCAGCAAAACGGTGGACACGCAGATCGAGTTTGAGCCGGACATGGGCGGCGTGTCTTCCGGCTCCATGATTATAAAGGCGGCGTCGGCCTCGGGGTGTTTCGGCGGCACCAGCAAATTGACGTGTCGAAACACGCCCCCGCGCGGCTCGTTCAGCACGAAGTTTCGCAGGGTCTGGTCCTGCGCGACAAAGGCGCGTTGCTCCCAGATGGTCGCGCCGGGTGGCGGTTGAACACCCCCGACGATGACATCGCCTACCTCACCTTCAGCATGGGCCGAGATCACGTGAATGGTTTTGATGCTGCGCATGACCTGCCCTCAAAAACGTGAAGCCGAGAAGGGGATCAGTGAAATCTGGCCCGGTTGATCGTCAATCAGCGCGCCGACCAGTTCAGCGGTTCCTGCCGATTGGGTCAGGCCCAGATGGCCGTGGCCGAATGCGTAGATCACGTCCCTTGCCTGAGGCGAGGCCCCGATCACCGGCAGACTATCGGGTAGCGACGGACGAAACCCCATCCATTGCGTGCCGCCCTCGGTGTTCAGACCGGGCAGAAACTGCGTGGCTTTCTGCAACAGCGTATCAGCCCGTTCGAAATTCGGGGGGAGTTCCAGCCCCCCCAGCTCAACCGCGCCGCCGATCCGAACGCCGCCATTGATCCGGCTGGCGACAAAGCCGTGGCGCGAGAATGTCAGGTGCATCCGCAGGTCAAACGCGCCTTCGGGAAGGGTTGTGTTATAGCCGCGTTCGGTTTCCAGTGGGATGTGATCGCCGAGTGTTCGCGCAAGGTGATGAGACCATGCACCGGCGCACAGCACGACCTTGTCCGCCTCAACCCCACCTTCCGCCAGCGTGATCCGCATACCGCTGTCGGTGGGAGTCAGTGCGCGGATTTCCTGGCGGTTAATCCGGCCACCTCGGTCCTGAAACGTTTTCGCCAGGTGCTCGACCCATTTCTTCGGGTCGACGGTGTTGATCCAGTTGGGCGTGAACCCGGCATGGGTGAACCGAGGGCTAAGGCCGGGTTGTCTCTCGGCAATCGCTTCGCGGCTTTCCAACAGGTCAAATTCAATCCCATGGTGGCGGCGCAGCTCCCACGTAGGCAGGCTGGCGCGGTACTCGACCTCGCTTTCGTAAAGCTGCATCTGGCCGTCGCGCTGCATCATCGCCTCGCCGTCCACCGATGCGAGCAGCCGGGTCAGGGCTGCGCTGGACAGTTCCATCAGACTGGCCTGGGCGCGCAAGAGATCCTTGTAACGGCCTGGACGGCTGGCGCGCCAAAAGCGGAACATCCACGGCGCGATTTTCAATGCATAGGTGGGTGGAATGGACAGCGGCCCCAGCGGGTCCAGCAGCCATTTCGGTGCCTTTTTCATGATGCCTGGGGTTGCAAGCGGCTCCACCTCGGAAAAGGCAAAGGCGCCCGCGTTTCCGGCCGAGGCCTGCGCGGCGACGCCTTCGCGATCCAGAACCAGAACGGAGTGGCCCCGGCGCTGCAATTCCAGCGCCGTTGTGATGCCGATGATACCGGCGCCGATCACAACGACATGCTTGGTCATAGCTCTATGCCTTCTTTGAAAGGATCGTTTGCGTCAAAAAACAGCTTTGCCTCGGCCATGATATGCGCCTGCCCGGTGATCGAGGGGATGACCCCTCCGTTCGGCCCCGATTGATAGGACAGGCGATAGGCGCTGCCGATGACGCTGTGCTGGACGATTTCTTCTCCGGGGGCCAGCGCACCGTCCGCTGCCAGACACGCCAGCCGCGCTGAACTGCCGGTGCCACAGGGCGAACGGTCGTAGTTATCATCTGGGCACAGCACAAAGTTGCGGCTGTGGATCGTTGGATCGGGGGAGGCGTCCTGAAAGATCACGTGATCGATTGGCTCCCCCTGCTCTCCTCCGATGCTCTGCGCGATCGAGGCCTTACGGATCGCGATCGTCATATCGGTCAACTCGCCGATATTGCCGCTCTCAACCGGGATCGGGCTGGGATCGACAATGAAGAACCAGTTGCCACCATAGGCAACATCCCCCGTCACCGCGCCATAGCCCGGCACATCCAATGTCACATCACTGTCGACCCGGCGGCTTTCGATGTTCGTGACGGTGACGGTATTGGCATCGTGCAGCTCAACCGTCACGACCCCGGCGGGGGTTTCGATTTTGTGACGGCCGGCACCAATCCGCCCCATATGCGCCAGCGTCACCGTCAGGCCAATGGTGCCATGGCCGCACATGCCCAGCACGGCGTCCACGTCGAAATAGATCACACCGGTCACGCAGGACGGATCAACCGGCTCGACCAGCAGGGCGCCGACCATGGCGGGTTGGCCGCGTGGCTCCAGCATGATCGACCGATAAAACCCTTCATGTTCGGTCGCCAGCCTGCGGGCGCGTTCAGCCAAGGGGCCAGAGCCCAGATCCGGCGCGCCGTCGAGGATGACCCGTGTCGGTTCACCCCCGGTATGGCTGTCGATCACATGCATTCAGCGATCACTCCACCCTGTTTTGACCAGTCGGCGAACCATGTGCGGAACAGGTCGTATTGCTGTTCGCAATAGTTGCGCTGCGCATCGGTCAGCTCATCGGTTTCGTTGAAGTGCAGACGGTATTCCTGTTCCCCGTTCAGCACCAGAAGATGCTTGTAATACAGCACCAGATCGGGGCCTTCGTCAAAGCTGGAAAGCACCTGGATCGCCTCGGTCAGTTCCTGCGCCCGTTGACGCGCCTCGGCATTCCCTTGAGCGGCTTTTTGAGACAGCGTGGCCAGAAGTAGCGCCTCACGCGGTAAGGCGGTACCGATGCCGGTGATCGACCCGGTCGCGCCGCAATTGACGAAGCCGTGGTAAACCTCGGTGTCCACGCCGACCATCAGGGTCACCTGATCGTCCTGACAGGTGATGTTTTCGGCCGCATAGCGCAGGTCATCCTTGCCGCCGAATTCCTTGAAGCCGATCAGGTTGGGGTGTTCGGCACGCAAGGCAAAGAACAGTTCAGCGCGGGTGGCAAAACCGTAATACGGGCTATTGTAGATGATCGCAGGTACATCCGGCGCGGCGGACAGGATCGCCTTGAAATGGTTCTTTTGCGCGCCCGGAGACGTGCCGCGCGACAGCACGCGTGGGATCACCATAAGGCCGACCGCGCCAACCTTCTGCGCATGTGCCGCATGGGCCACAGCGGATTTGGTGTTGATGGCTCCGGTGCCGACCACAACGGGCAACCCAGCAGCGACCAACCGCTCGACGCCCTCCATCCTCTGCTCGTCGGTCAAGAGCGGCCAGTCGCCCATCGATCCGCAATAGACGACCGCCGACATGCCCGCGTCGATCATCTGTTTCCCCTTGCGCACCAACGCATCGAAATCCGGAGTGCGATCCGCCTTACATGGGGTCATGAGCGCAGGCATGGTGCCGGTGAAAACGTTGTTCGACATCGGTTCTATCCTTTGAAAATGCAGGGTCGGGACGGGCGGAATGGGCCCTTTCAACCCGCCATAACGGATATTGGATACAAAATCCAGAAAAATTGAAGCCAAGAAAAAACGCGCCAGATCGAAGGATCGGCGCGCTTGATTTGGGTTGTTGTGTGTCGGCTATCGGAACCGCTGACCGGTCTCCGAATCGAACAGCATCGCGCGTTCCGGTCGAACGACAAGACCGATCCGCTCCCCTTGCTTGCTGCGTTGATCTTCGCGTTCTTCGACGATCAGTTTGTCGCCATTCGGCGTCAGAAGGTATGAATAACTCACCCCACCAAGCGCCTCGGTCAAATCAACGGTGCAGGTGTCACCCGCGCGGTCGACCTCGATATGTTCCGGGCGGATGCCCAGCGTGACCTTGCTCTGCCCTGCAGGCACATTGGCCGTCACCTCCAGTGGTGCGCCAAGCGCCGGGTGCGAGACCTTCCCGTCCGCAAAATCGCATTCAAGGAAGTTCATCGCCGGCGAGCCAATGAACCCCGCCACAAACCGGTTGTCCGGATCACGATACAGATCCATCGGCGCGCCGACCTGTTCGATCCGGCCATCCCGAAGCACCACGATCTTGTCGGCCATGGTCATCGCCTCGACCTGATCATGGGTCACATAGATCATCGTGGCACCGATTTCATTGTGCAGCCGCGCGATCTCAACCCGCATCTCGACGCGCAGTTCAGCGTCGAGGTTGGACAGCGGTTCGTCGAACAGAAACACCTCAGGCCCCCGCACGATGGCACGCCCAATGGCCACCCGCTGACGCTGACCGCCGGACAGCGCCTTGGGCTTGCGTTTGAGGTATTGATCCAGTTTCAGGATATTCGACGCCTGCTGCACCTTCTGATCGATCTCGGATTTGGCGACCCCGTTCATGCGCAGGCCAAAGCCCATATTCTCGGCCACGGTCATATGCGGGTACAGCGCATAGGTCTGAAACACCATCGCCACGCCGCGCTTGGCGGGGTCCATATGGGTGACGTCGCGGGCGCCGATATGGATCTGCCCTTCAGTGGTCTCTTCCAGCCCTGCGATCATCCGCAGCAAGGTGGATTTGCCGCACCCCGAAGGGCCAACGAAGACGCAGAACTCTCCATCCTCGATGTCCAGATCAACGCCGTGAATCACCTGCGTTTCACCGTACCGCTTGATTGCCTGGTTCAGAGTCACACCCGTCATGTTGCTTGCATCCTGTCTGTATCGGCGCTTGGACAAGTCTCGGGGAACCGCCAGGCCTGTGCTTCGGCTCCGATCTGTTCCGCCACACGGCGAACTCGGGGAACCCAGGTTTCCAATTGCTCGAAATTCATCCGCTCGGTCGATCCGGTTACGGAAATCGCCCCCAGCATCCGCCCACCCGAAGTCAGGATCGGACAGGCAATGCAGATGATACCGGGCTCATGCTCTTCATCGTCGATGGCATAGCCGCGGCTGCGAATCAGTTCGAGGTCAGTGCGCAGCGCAACCTCTGTGGTCAGCGTCTTGTCGGTAAACCGGTGATAGCTCTGCTGCGACACGGCGCGGTTCAGCGCCGCCTCGTCCAGAAACGCCATCATCGCCTTGCCCACACCGGTACAATAGGCCGGGCCAACCTTGCCGGCCTGCGAATACATCTCGACGGGCTGGGCAGCGTTACGCTTGTCGACATACAGCACCTGGCTGGAATCAAGCTGCGCCAGATGCACCGTTTCCCCTGTCTCCCGGCTGAGCGCATCCAAGAACGGCCGCGCAATCGGCGCCAGAGAACTTTGCGTCCACGCCGCATGGGCCAGCCGCACCAACCGCAATCCCGGCGCGTATGTCTGCCGCTCGGGATCATAAGACAGCATCCCCTGATTGGTCAGCGTCTGCAGGAACCGATACAGCGTCGCCTTGGGAAAATCGCTGCTGTCCAACAGTTCCGCGAATCGGACCGGGCGGGCAAAAGCCGCCACCTGATCCAGCACGTCACATGCTTTTCCTATTGTTCCGTCACCAGCCACGTGTGCCTGTTCTCCTCCCTTTGACCCATCGCCATCGCAACGAGGGTCTTGACAAGACTAACCGAAACGATGTGTAGTTTTCAATATGTAAAACACGGTTTCATTATTTGGAACCTTTTTAGCTACAAATGGAAGCTAAGGGAGGAAACCATGCATTCCATGTTCAAGCGCACAGCGGTGGCGCTGGCGGCCAGTGTGGCACTTGCCGCGCCTGTTGCGGCAGAACTGACCGGCGAGTTGCGAATTTTCCTCGACACATCGAACCCGGCGCCACGCGCGACGATGGAAGCGATGATCGAGCGGTTCGCGGCCCAGCACCCGGGGCTGGAGATCGAAACCACCGTGATCGACCGCGAAGCCTACAAGACACAAATCCGCAATTTTCTGACCGCGGACACGCCGGACGTTGCCAACTGGTACGCGGCCAACCGCATGAAACCTTATGTCGAGGCCGGCCTGTTCGAAGACGTCTCGGACCTGTGGGCCGAGCCTGAAATTGCCGACAACCTCGCATCGACCAAAGGTGCGTTGACCATCGACGGCAAGCAATGGGGCGTACCCTATACCTACTACCAATGGGGTGTTTACTACCGCAAAGACATCTTTGACGAACTGGGCCTGACCGAGCCGACCACCTGGGAAGAAGAGCTCGCCAACTGCCAGAAGATCGTCGATTCCGGCCGTGCTTGCTATACTATCGGCACCAAATTCCTGTGGACCGCAGGCGGCTGGTTCGACTACTTGAACATGCGCACCAACGGCTTCGACTTCCACAACCAACTTGCCAATGGCGAAATCAGCTGGGAGGACGATCGCGTCAAGCAGACCTTCGCCAACTGGAAACAGCTGATCGACATGGGTGCGTTCATCGACAACCACCAGACCTACAGCTGGCAAGAGGCCCTGCCTTTCATGGTCAACGGCGATGCCACGGCCTACCTGATGGGCAACTTCGCCGTCGCTCCGCTGCGCGAGGCTGGCCTGACCGACGATCAACTGGACTTCTACCAATTCGTCGCCATCAACCCCGACGTTGAACTGGCCGAAGACGCGCCAACCGACACGTTCCACATTCCGGCCAACGCATCGAACAAGGAAGCCGCGCGTGAGTTTCTGCGCTTCGTCGTCTCGGCGGACGAACAGACTGTGATCAACAACGGCGAAAATCTAGGCCAGTTGCCGGTGAACGCCAATTCGGCCGTGGGCGACGACAAGTTCCTGCAGCAGGGCTTTGCGATGCTGTCGTCCAACAGCCCCGGCGGCGTCGCCCAGTTCTGGGACCGCGACGCGCCCGCCGAAATGGCCAAAGTGTCGATGGAGGGGTTCCAGGAGTTCATGGTCAAGCCCGACAATCTGGATCGCATCCTGGCCAAGCTGGAACGCGCCCGTCAGCGTATCTACGAGAACTAATTCGGTCAGGCCGGGCACAAGCCCGGCCTGCACCTCATCCTGCGTAAGGCGGGTGATAACCCGTCTTACCCCTTTTACCTGAACCCCGAGTGTCCGCATGTCAGCTGTAGAAGCCCCCGAACACGAAAGCTGGTTCCACCGCAACCAACAACGTATCGCGCCCTGGCTGTTTCTGGCCCCCGGCCTGCTGTTCTTCATGGTCTATGTGATCATTCCGGTGTTCCAGTCCTTCAACCTGTCTTTGTACGAATGGGACGGGCTTGGGGCCGCCGAATATGTCGGTGTTCGCAACTACGAAGATCTCTATTGGGAATGGGTGGACCGGGATGCATTCTACATCTCGCTGAAAAACAACCTGATCTGGCTGATCCTCTACCTCGCTGCGATCCCGGCGGGCCTCTTCATCGCACTTTTCCTGAACCAGACGGTCTGGGGGATTCGCCTCTATAAATCACTGTTTTTCTTCCCCTTCGTTATTTCTCAGGTCGTTGTCGGCCTCGTGTTCACCTGGTTCTACGACCCGACCTTCGGCCTGCTGAACGAATTCCTCGGCCTGTTCGGCATGGGCCCGCTGAATGTCTTGGGCGACGAACGCTTTGTGACCTATGGCATCATCTTCGCAGGCCTCTGGCCGCAAACAGCCTATTGCATGATCCTCTACCTCACCGGCCTGAACGCGGTGGACCCCGAACAGATCGAGGCCGGACGTCTGGACGGTGCCAAGGGCCTGCGGATGCTGTGGCACATCATCCTGCCGCAACTGCGCCCTGCCACCTTCATCGCCTTTGTTGTGACCATCATCGGCGCGCTGCGCAGCTTCGACCTGATCTCGATCATGACCCAGGGCGGCCCGTTCGGTTCATCTCGCGTACTGGCCTACTACATGTTCGAGGTCGCCCTGTCCGAATACGGTTTCCGCATGGGCTACGGCGCCGCCATCGCGGTGATCCTGTTCCTGATCATGCTCTGCTTCATCGCCTATTTCCTGCGGTCGATGTATCGCGAAGAGAAGGGGCACTGAGATGTTTCCCAAACCCATCGAAAAACAACCGCGCGCGGCGCAAATCACCTATCAGGCCATGCTGCCTCTCGCGCTGCTGCTTTGGCTTGGGCCGCTGCTGGCGGTCGCGCTGTTCTCGGTCAAACCGGCGGCGGATTTCACCAATGCAAACTACTGGGGGATGCCGTCCAGCTTTGAAGGCGCGTTCAACTACGGGCAAGTGTTCTTCAATTCGGACATGCCGCGCTATCTGTTGAACTCGTTCCTGATCACCGTGCCGACCGTGATCGGAGCCGTCGCGCTTAGCTGCATGACCGGCTTCGCGCTTGGCATCTACAAGTTCAAATCGAACCTCTGGATCTTCTTCATGTTCGTGGCAGGCAACTTCGTGCCCTTCCAGATTCTGATGGTGCCGGTGCGCGACCTGACCCTGCAGCTTGGCCTCTACAACACCAAAACAGGTCTGGTTCTGTTCCACATCGCCTTCCAGACCGGATTCTGCACGCTGTTCATGCGCAACTTCATCCGCGCGCTGCCCTTTGAGTTGATCGAGGCCGCCCGCGTCGAAGGCATCAGCGAATGGCGCATTTTCTGGTACGTGGTCCTGCCGCTGATGAAGCCAGCCATCGCCGCGCTCAGCGTGCTGATCTTCACCTTCATCTGGAACGACTATTTCTGGGCCGTGGTCCTGACCCAGGGCGCCGAAAGCCAACCCGTCACCGCAGGGATCACCAGCTTCAACGCCCAATTCCGGGCCGCCTATCAGTTGATGAGTGCGGGCTCCATCGTTGCAGCACTGCCGCCGGTGGCCATGTTCTTCCTGATGCAGAAACACTTCATCGCGGGTCTGACCCTCGGAGCTGTCAAATGACCAAAATTTCCTTTATCGGCGCAGGCTCCACGATCTTCATGCAGAACATCCTGGGCGATGCCCTGCTGACCCCGGCCCTGGCCGACAGCCACTTTGCGCTGATGGATATCGACCCCGAGCGTCTGGCCGAAAGCGAGACCGTGGCCCGCACCATGATCCGCTCGGTTGGAACGGGCGCGACCGTTTCCACCCATACCGACCGCCGCGCAGCGCTGGACGGGGCTGATTTCGTCATTACTGCCTTTCAGGTCGGTGGCTATCAACCTTGCACGGTGACCGACTTCGAAATCCCCAAACAGTACGGCCTGCGCCAGACCATCGCCGATACGTTGGGGATCGGAGGAATAATGCGCGGCCTGCGCACGGTTCCGGTTCTGTGGGGCGTAGCACAGGACATGATGCAGCTCTGCCCCAACGCAACGCTGCTGCAATACGTCAACCCCATGGCAATCAACACCTGGGCGCTGGCCGAGCGATTTCCGGCGCTGAAACATGTGGGCCTGTGCCATTCGGTCCAGAACACGGTCGAGGAACTGGCCCACGATCTGGACCTGCCCAAGGCAGACATCCGCTACAGGGTGGCGGGCGTCAATCACGTCGCCTTCTTCCTGCGGCTCGAACATCAGGGCCGCGATCTCTACCCCGCGCTGCGGCAGGGATATGCCAGCGGCCAGTTCCCCAAGGCCCCGCTTCTGATGCCACGCTGCCCCAACAAGGTGCGCTATGAGGTCATGGACCATCTGGGCTATTTCTGCACCGAAAGCTCGGAACATCTGGCCGAATACGTCCCGTGGTTCATCAAGGACGGACGGCAGGACCTGATCGAACAGTTCTCGATTCCGCTGGACGAATACCCGACCCGCTGCGTGGAACAGGTCGCCAATTGGAAGGAACAGGCCAAGACCCTGACTGACGGTCGCGAAATCAAGGTGACGCGTAGCCATGAATTCGCTGCCGATCTGATGAATGCCATCGTAACCGACGCGCCCTACGTCGCCTATGGCAACCTGCCGAATACAGGACAGATACCGCAATTGCCCTTGGGCGCAGCGGTTGAAACCCCCTGCCTGGTGGACGGCAACGGCGTGCAGCCCTCGGTCGTCACCGATATCCCGCCGCAACTGGTGGCCTTGATACGGACCCAGATCAATGTGCAGGAACTGACCGTTCGGGCGCTGGTCGACCAGAACCCGGAATACATCTATCACGCCGCGATGATGGACCCGCACACCGCAGCCGAGCTGGATCTGCGCCAAATCCGCAGTATGGTGACAGACCTCCTGACCGCACATTCTGACTGGTTGCCTGACTGGTGCCGACCCGCCCGCGCCGCCTGATCTTCATCTTTTTCCAAATACTCATTTCCAACCCCAGCCACGAAAAGCACAGCCAGAAATGAAAAAACGCCGCTCACAACACTGGTATGGAAAGCTCGACAAAGACGGGTTCATCCACCGCTCGTGGATGAAGAACCAGGGTTTTCCGGACCACGCCTTCGACGGGCGTCCCATCATCGGCATCTGCAACACGTGGTCGGAACTCACCCCCTGCAACTCGGGCCTGCGCGATCTGGCCGAGGGCGTCAAACGCGGTGTTTGGGAAGCCGGAGGTTTCCCGGTCGAATTCCCCGTCATGTCGCTGGGCGAGACCCAGATGAAGCCGACCGCCATGCTGTTCCGCAACCTGCTGGCGATGGATGTCGAGGAATCGATCCGCGCCTATGGAATCGACGGCGTTGTCCTGCTGGGCGGTTGCGACAAGACCACCCCCGGGCAATTGATGGGCGCGGCTTCGTTCGATCTGCCGTCGATCGTTGTCAGCTCCGGCCCGATGCTGAACGGCAAGTTCCGCGGCAAGGATATCGGCTCGGGCACGGATGTCTGGAAATTCTCCGAGGCCGTACGGGCCGGAGAAATGACCCTGCAGGACTTCATGAACGCCGAGTCCGGCATGTCCCGCAGCGCGGGTGTCTGCATGACCATGGGGACCGCCAGCACCATGGCTTCACTGGTCGAGGCGATGGGCATGTCCCTGCCCACCAACGCTGCTCTGCCCGCTGTCGATGCCCGCCGCATGGCGCTGGCGCATCTGACCGGCAAGCGGATCGTCGAGATGGTGGATGAAGACCTCAAGCCATCGGACATTCTGACCAAGGAAGCATTCGAAAATGCCATCCTGACCAATGCCGCCGTGGGCGGCTCGACCAATGCGGTGGTGCATCTGCTGGCTCTTGCGGGCCGTGTAGGCGTGGACCTGACGCTGAAGGATTTCGAAATCGGGTCGGAAATCCCACTACTCGTCAACTGTATGCCCTCGGGCAAGTACCTGATGGAAGATTTCTGCTACGCTGGTGGCGTGCCGGTCGTGCTGAACGAACTCAAACCCTTCCTGCGCCCGGCAAAAACCGTGCTGAACAAGGACATATCGGCCCATTTCGAAGGGGCCGAGTGTTTCAACACCGACGTCATCCGCCCCTTTGATGATCCGGTGAAACCGGCAGCCGGGCTGCGTGTTCTGCGTGGCAATCTCGCGCCAAACGGCGCCATCGTAAAGCCTTCGGCGGCGACGAACGCTCTGCTGGAAACCGAGGCCGAGGCGTATGTTTTCGAAAACATCGAAGACCTGAAAGCCAATATCGACCGCGACGACCTGCCGGTCACGCCCGAGACTATTCTGGTGCTGAAAGGCTGCGGCCCCAAGGGCTATCCCGGCATGCCCGAAGTCGGAAACATGCCGATCCCGGCCAAGCTGGTGAAGGAAGGTGTGCGCGACATGATCCGCATCTCGGACGCGCGCATGTCCGGCACCGCCTATGGCACCGTCATCCTGCATGTCAGCCCCGAGGCGCAGGCGGGCGGCACGCTGGCGTTGGTCAAAACCGGTGATCGTATCCGCGTGTCGGCCAGCAATGGAGAACTGGAGCTGTTGGTCGATGAAAAGGAACTGGACGCCCGCCGCGCCGCGTGGCAACCGGACGACCCGCACTATACCCGGGGTTATGCGAAACTCTATATCGACCACGTGCTGCAGGCCGATCAGGGCGCGGACCTTGATTTCCTTGTCGGCAAAGACACCCGCCTTGTGACCAGAGAGAGCCACTGATGGATCAACCCGCTACTTTCCGCGATCTCAACGGGGCTTCTGTCTATATCACCGGCGGTGGCTCGGGCGTTGGTGCTGCACTGACAGATGGGTTTCTGGCCCAAGGCGCCAATGTTGCTTTTATCGGCCGGTCCGACGCCAGCGGGTTTGTCGAGGAAATGCGCGACAAACACGGCCGCGCGCCGCTGTTCATGCAGGGCGACATGACGGATACCGAACTGCTGCACGCCACAATGCAAAAGGCCGCCGAGGCGCATGGCCCCCTGAAGGTACTGATCAACAACGCCGCCAACGACAAACGTCACTCGCTTGAGGAAACCACGACCGAATTCTGGGACTGGATGGTCGAGGTGAACCTAAAGGCCTATTACTTCGCCTGTCAGGAGGCCGCCCGGCAGATGCAGGGCAAAGGCGGGGCGATCGTCAATTTCAGTTCGATCAGCTATATGATGGGCAATGCGGGCTATCCGATTTACACCACTTCGAATGCCGGAATCACCGGGATGACACGGTCTTTGGCGCGTGAGCTTGGACCGCGGAACATCCGGGTCAATGCACTGGCCCCCGGTTGGGTACTGACCCAAAAACAGCTGGACATGTGGGCCACGCCCGAGGATCTGGCCGCCCATCTGGATCGCCAGTGCCTGAAAGAACATCTGACGCCCGAGGACATGATCGCGCCGACCTTGTTCCTGGCCTCAGACGCCAGCCGCGCAATGACCGGGCAATGCATGGCCGTCGATGGCGGCGTTGTCGTAACGGGGTAAAGCCATGAGTACGGAATGGATTGCAGTCGATTGGGGAACCTCGCATCTGCGGGCCTGGGCCATGCAGGGCGATACCGTGCTGGATCAGGCGCAGTCGGGCAAAGGCATGGCGCGGGTGGACAAGGACGGGTTTCAATCCGCATTGTTCGAACTGATCGAAGGCTGGCTGGGCAGCGCTCCGATTGACGTGATCGCCTGTGGAATGGTGGGTGCGCGGCAAGGCTGGGTCGAAGCCCCTTATTCCGCCGTCCCGTGTGAGCCGACGCCTGTTGCGCCGTTTCGTGTTCCCGGCACCGACCCCCGCATTCGCGCCTTCGTGGTGCCCGGTCTGAAGCAGACCGCACCGCCGGATGTCATGCGCGGCGAGGAAACCCAGATCGCGGGGTTTCTGGCCGCGCATCAGAACTGGGACGGCGTGATCTGCCTGCCCGGCACCCATACCAAATGGGTGCAGGTCAGCGCCGGAGAGGTCGTCAGCTTCCGCACCTTCATGACCGGAGAGATGTTCGATCTGCTGGCCGGTCAATCAGTGCTGAAGCACTCGGTTGGTCAGGGCTGGGACGACGCCGCTTTTGCCGAGGCTGCCGCAGATACCCTGTCCAAACCCGAACAACTGGCCGCGCGACTGTTTGGCTTGCGCGCCGCCGATCTTTTACTGGGTCAGGATGGCGGTATCACGAGGGCGCAGCTTTCAGGCTTTCTGATCGGCGCGGAACTGGCTGCGACCCGCCCCTATTGGCTGGGCCAGCAACTGGCGATCATCGGAGCCGAGGGTTTGTCCGGCATCTACACCAAGGCCCTGCAACAACAAGGCGCGTTTGTCGAAACCGCCAACAGCACACACTGCACTCTGGCCGGCCTGCTGCAGGCCCGCAATCTGACGAGGCAATCCGCATGAGCCGTCCCATCATCGCCATTCTGCGCGGTCTGCACCCGTCTGACGCTGCCACCACCGGTCAGGCCCTGGTCAACGCCGGGATCGACAAGATCGAAGTGCCGCTAAACTCGCCCGATCCGCTGGATTCGATCGGTGTTCTGGCTGCGGAATTCGGCGACCGCGCCCTGATCGGCGCAGGCACCGTTCTGACCACGGATCAGGTGGACGCGGTGGCCAACGTTGGCGGCAGGCTGATCGTGTCGCCGAATTGCGACCCGGATGTCATCTCGCACACCCACCGGCTGGGTCTGGAAAGCTGGCCCGGCATCTTCACCCCGACCGAGGCGTTTGCCGCCCTCAAAGCTGGCGCTACTGGCCTGAAACTGTTCCCCGGCGCTCTGGCCGGTCCGGCGGGGCTGGCCGCCCTGCGTGCGGTGCTGCCGAAAGGAACGCTGGTCTATGCTGTCGGCGGCGCGGGGCCTGAGAATTTCGGCCAGTGGATCAAGGCCAGCGCCGATGGGTTCGGCATCGGATCGGCCTTGTTCAAGCCCGGCATGGCCATCTCTGAGGTCGCAGACCTCGCCGTGCGGGTCGTGGCCGCTTATGATGAGGCCGCCGGATGAGCATCGTCTACGACAACCGCCCCTGCGAGCTGGGCGAGGGGCCGCTTTGGCACCCCGAGCGGCAACAGCTTTTCTGGTTTGATATCGTCGGCAAACGCCTGATGACGCGGGAAAACGGCGAACAGCATAGCTGGCAGTTCGACGAACATGTCTCGGCCGCGGGCTGGGTCGACCGGGACACGCTGTTGATCGCCTCTGAAACCGGGCTTTGGCGGTTCAGCCTGAAGACCGGGCAGAAAAACCTGATCTCGCCACTTGAGGCGGGCAACCCGATCACCCGCTCGAATGACGGGCGCGCGGACCCCTGGGGCGGGTTCTGGATCGGAACGATGGGCAAAAATGCCGAACCCGGCGCAGGTGCGATTTATCGGTACTGGCAAGGCGAATTACGGCATCTGGTGCCGGATGTCACGATCTCGAATGCGATCTGTTTCGCTCCGGATCGATCCTGCGCCTATTACGCGGATACGGTCACGAAACAGGTCATGCGCTGGCCTTTGAACCCGGAAACCGGCTGGCCCGAGGGCGAAAGCTCGGTTTTTCTGGACTTCCGCATCGATGGCCTGAACCCGGATGGGGCGGTCGTTGACATCGACGGCAACATCTGGATCGCCCAATGGGGCGCAAGCCGTGTGGCCGCCTATACCCCTGCGGGTCAGGTCCTGACGGCGGTCGTCTTTGAGGCCGCGCATACTTCCTGCCCCGCATTCGGCGACGAAGACCTGACAACTTTGTTCTGCACCACCGCACGCGAGGGGCTGGATGCAGAGACTTTGGACAATCACCCAACCAACGGTATGACCTTTGCCGCCCCCGGCGCAGGCAAGGGGCAGGCCGAACACAGAGTCCTTCTATGAAGCCCGAACTTGGCGTCTGCTACTATCCCGAACACTGGCCCGAAGAGATGTGGGCCGAGGATGCCGCCCGCATGGTTGAAACCGGCCTGAGCTGGGTGCGGATCGGCGAGTTTGCCTGGAGCCGGATGGAGCCCACGCCGGGCGATCTGCAATTCGACTGGCTGGACCGTGCGATCGAGGTGCTGGGGGCTGCGGGGTTGAAGGTGGTGCTGGGCACGCCAACGGCGACGCCGCCCCGTTGGATGCTGGACAAACACCCTGACATGCTGGCCGTGGATGCGCAGGGGCAGCCGCGCAAGTTCGGGTCGCGCAGGCATTATTGCTTTAGCCATCAGGGCTATATCGCCGAGTGTGAGCGGATTGCCCGGATCATGGGGTGCCGCTACGGGCGCAACCCGCATATCGCGGCATGGCAGATCGACAACGAATATGGCTGCCACGAGACTACGGTCAGCTACAGCCAACCGGCCTTGCAGGCGTTTCGGCAGTGGCTGGTTGATCAGTATGGGTTCATCGACGCTCTGAATGCGGCTTGGGGCAATGTGTTCTGGTCAATGGAATACGACAGCTTTGATCAGATTGACCTGCCCAACCTGACGGTGACCGAGCCCAACCCCGCCCATGTTTTGGCCTTTCGCCGCTTCAGCTCGGGTCAGGTGGCGGTGTTCAACAAGGCGCAAGTGGATGTGCTGCGGCCGCTGACCGATGCGCCGCTGCTGCACAACTATATGGGGCGGGTACTGGATTTCGACCATTTCAGGATCGGTCAGGATCTGGATATTGCGACGTGGGACAGCTATCCGATCGGGTTCCTGTCCGACCGGCTCGAGGCCGACGAGGCACATAAAACCGCGTTCCTGCAGCAGGGCGACCCGGACATGCAGGCCTTTCACCACGACCTCTACCGCGCCGTTGGACGCGGTCGCTGGTGGGTGATGGAGCAACAGCCCGGCCCAGTGAACTGGGCACCTTATAATCCCGCCCCCCTGCCCGGCATGGTGCGCCTGTGGTCGCTTGAGGCAGTGGCGCATGGGGCCGAGGTGGTCAGCTACTTTCGCTGGCGGCAGGCCCCCTTCGCGCAGGAACAAATGCACGCAGGGTTACTGGCGCCGAACAACGCCCCCGCACCGGCCTTGGCCGAGGCTCGTCAGACCGCCGATGAACTGGCAGAACTGGGCGCGGTCACCCAAACACAGGCGGATGTGGCCATTCTGTTCGATTATGCCTCGGATTGGGCGTGGGCGACGCAACCGCAGGGGGCTGGATTCAACTATTTCCGGCTGGTCTTCTCGGCCTATCGGGCGCTGCGACGGGCCGGGTTGTCGGTAGATATCCTCTCGGCGTCCGAAACGCCCAAGGCTGCGTACAAACTGATCCTCGCCCCCGGCCTGGCCACGTTGGACGATGAGATAGAACGGCGCGCGGGCGAGTTGACACTCTATGGTCCCCGCAGCGGTGCCATCACACGTGATTTTCAGATTCCGGAATCGCGCCCCGGCCTGCGTGAACTGGATTGCGAAGTCGACCTGGTCGAGACCCTGCCCCCGAACGTGCAACGTGACGTGATAGGCGGCGGCGCCGCTCAGCACTGGATCGATCGCCTGTCCGGCAGCGCCCCGGATCTGCTGACCTATGCCGACGGGACATCTGCCCTGAAGGGTGAAAACGGGGTCTGGTATCTGTCCGGTTTCCCGGATGAGGCCCTTTGGGACCGGGTGATCGCACTGGCGGCGCAAAAGGTTGGGCTGACCTTGCATCCGCTGCCCGAAGGATTGCGGCGGCGAGAGACCGAACAGCACGTGTTTTTGATCAACTACAATTCTGCCCCCGTATCATGGAACGGCCATGAGATTGATGCCTGCGATGTGCTCATTCTGCAAAAGCATGCGCCCGAAGAGAGGAAACTCTCCGGGCGCGCAGATTTCTAGACAGGCATTAAGCTTACTGGTCTTTTTGCAGGCTGTTTGGGTCAAAAGCCCCGCCGAAGCCGCCATTGCCGGCAGGCGGTGTTTCTGGTTCCGGTTCGCCCTCGTCACTGTCACCGCCCAAGGTGTTCGGAGCAAACACGTTTCCGAAACCTGAGTTATCGGTGCCGGTGTCGGGCTCCGCATCCTCTTGCGTTGTTCCGGGTTGCAGATCACCGGGCTCAAACACGCCTTCAAAGCGCTGCTTGCGTTCTTCCTCACGCTGTCTGCGCTGTTCTTCGCGCTGCTTGCGCAGTTCGTCGATACGCTGCTGAGCTTCCAGTTGCTTCTGCTCTCGCACGTTGGCGATGCATTGCCCCGGATTGTAAGCCGTCGCGGTGCCGATCACGGTGATCGTGGCCACGGCAAATACAACCACCAGAACCGCGGCCATGTTGCCCGAGAAAAAGCTGGGCAGCTTGATCTTGCCTGCCAGTTCCTCGACCGTGGCATTCCTGCGCGCGGCGGAAACCAGTTCCTGCCGTTTCAGCTTGGCCTCGTTCAGCAGGGCAAAGAACACGGTCAATGCCACGATGATGAAGGCCAGCGCCGAGATCGATGGCGTGATGCCGTACCGCACCTTTTGCGCCAGTTCGATGGTCAGCGTCGGATACTCACCAAAGGTGAAGGTGGTGGTGTTGTAGTTCTCGAACGAGGCGAGAAACGCCAGCACCGCCGCCGACGCAATCGCCGGACGCATGAACGGCAGCAGGATCTTGCGGAACGCCTGCGCGTGAGATGCGCCGAGGTCCAATGCAGCCTCGGTCAGGGCTATGTCATAACGCTGCAACCGCGCCACCAACACCAGCATACAATAGCTGGCGATAAAGGTGGATTGGCCGATCACCGTCAGGAAAATCCCGTTCGACAGGAAACTGTCCGCGCCCAGCCCCAGCATCCGGTTGATCCGGTCCCAGAACACCAGCGTCGAGATACCCAGAACCACGCCCGGGATCAGGATCGGCGCAATGATCACCGTATAGTATGTCGCACGCAGCTTGGGCCAGATCTGCGTTAGCATCAGCGCACCCGCCAATCCCATCGCCACCGACAACACAACCGTCCCGGCGCCAATGATCAGCGAGTTCTTGATGCCGTTCAGGATACGCTGATCCTGAAACAGCTCTCCGAACCACTGGAAGGTCAGGCATTCCCACGGCGTCATCCTCGGGAAAGCCGAAGAGTTGAACGCCGTGACCGACATGATCACCAGCGGGCCCAGCAGGTACAGGAAGAAGATCGCCAGATAGACCCAGATACTTACACGAAGGAAGGAATTGTTCATTTCCCGATATCCCCCATGTTCACTTTGAACAGGCGCATCATCGCCAGCACGAACAGGATACAGGTCACCAGCAGCACGATGGCGTAGGCGGCCCCCTGAGGCCAGTCATTGTTGTCGTTAAACTGCTGGTAGATCAGTTGCGTAAACCACAAGCTGGACGGCCCGCCCAGAATTTGCGGTGCGGCCAGCGCGCCTGCGGACAGCATGAAGACCATTGTGCAGCCCGAGCTGATGCCCGGCTTGGCGTAAGGAATGACCACCCGCCAATGAATCCGCCACCAGGGCGCTCCCAGATCACGTGCGGCCTCGATCTGGTTGCCGTCCAGACTTTCGATCACGTTATAGATCGGGAAGATCATCAGCAGGATGTAGGCATAGCCCAGACCCGCATAGAGCGCGATGTCATTGCGGATGAAGTCGAACGGCGTGTCCCAGATGCCCAGCCCCATGAACAGGGTGTTCAGAACGCCGGTTTCGCCAAAGATGATCCGCAGCGCAAAGGCCCGCAGGATTTCGTTGATCCAGTACGGGATGATCAGCATGATCGCGAAAATGCGGATATGGCTGCCCTTGGACTGACCCAGATAATAGGCAATCGGATAACAGAGGATCAGGTTGAAGATCGTCACGCAGACCGCTGCGACCAGCGTGCGGAAAAACACGCGCAGATCGACCGCGTTATAGTCCTGACTGCCGCCTTCCGGGCCGTAAATCAGGTATTTGTAGTTCTCCAGCGTGTAGACGTCCTTTGGCCCGCCGATCTCAGGCGGGGGCAGGTTCGGACGGAATGAGAAATCCAGCATCGACAGCTGTGGCAGAATGATCAGGCCGATGGTCCAGAACAGGACCAAACCCAATATCGCCAGCCCCATGCCGGTGCCGTTGCGGTTGAAAAACTCTTTCAGAAAGCGGGGCATGTGTTTGTCCCCCTATTCCGCGGCCAGTTCACCCGCCGGGACCAGAACCGCATTGTGGGTCTCGTATTCCAGCGTGATGTTCTGACCGGTGTGATCCTTGAAGGACTGACCATGGTTCGGGATCGACACTTTGATCTCTTTGCCGCCCTCACCTTCGGTGAAAATGTTGAAGACGTTGCCTTCGAATTCCTCGTGGTTCACCCGTGCGGTGACAAAGTGGTCGCCAGAGGCCCCATCGGGCGCGATGGCCAGGGCTTCGGGGCGGATGAACATCATGGCGTCGTCGCCCACTTTCATCTTGCCCTGATTGGCGGTCGAAATCCGCGCAACCAGATCGCCCGAACGGTTGGTCTCGATCAGGGCCTCACCGCCCATGACCTGCTTGATCTTACCACGGAACACGTTGTTTTCGCCCACGAATGAGGCCGCAAAGGCCGTGTTTGGGTCGTTATAGATCGTCTTGCCATCCGCGATCTGGTCAATCACCCCGGCCCGCATGACGGCGATGTTGTCCGACATTGTCAGCGCCTCACCCTGGTCGTGAGTGATGTAGATGAAGGTGATGCCAACACGCTGCTGAATTTCCCGCAGCTCGGTCCGCATATGCTGGCGCAGCTTGAGGTCCAGTGCCGACAGGGGCTCGTCCAACAACAGCACATCCGGTTCGGCGCACAAAGCACGGGCAATGGCCACACGCTGACGCTGACCACCTGACAATTCGCTGGGCAGCTTGTTGCCCTGCCCGGGCAAAGCGATCATGTCCAGCAGCTCATCGGCGCGCTTGCGACGTTCGGCAGAGCTGGCCCCTTTGATCTCCATCGAGAAGGTGATGTTCTCCCACACTTTCATCAGCGGGAACAGCGCCAGATTCTGAAAGATCAGAGCGGTCGGACGCTTGTTCGGGCCGATGCCCTGCATGTCGTTGCCACCGATCAGAACCCGGCCCTCGCTTGGGTCCAGGAAGCCCGACACCGCGCGCAGGATCGTCGTCTTGCCGCAGCCCGACGGGCCCAGGAACGAAAAGAAATCGCCCCCGTTGATGTTCACATTGGCGTCCCGCACGGCGACAAAGTCACCGAAACGGATCCACAGATTTTCAAGATCTACACCGACCCCTGCACTCATTTTTGGTATCTCCGTCAGGCACGGCTGCCGACCGCACCACAATAGGGTCCGTCACGCCGGAACGGCGCGCGGATGGATGGCCCCCCGCACAGTGGCGGAGGGCAGCGTTTCAAAGCAATCAGGCGCTTTTGAACTTGTTGACGAACTCGGTACGGGTTTCCGCATACCATGGCGCTTCGGCCGGCCACGGGTTGAGGTTCGCCAGCGAGTCTCCCGGATAGGCCTCGGCAAAGTTCTTCTTGTAGGTGTCACCGGAATACTGGTCGGCACCCAGAACCGGCGAGTTGTAGCCGTGGCTGTCAATCGCCACACCGGCCGGTTTCGCCTGAAAGGCGAAATCGATGAAGGCATAGACCTGATCGATATTGGCCGCGCCCGTCGGCATTGCCATACCGTCGACCCAGGCCATCGCACCTTCGACCGGGGCCTGATAGTGCACCGGCTCACCCGCAGATTTCAGTGCAAGCGGTGGGCCGTCCCAGGTCTGACCAACAACAACGCCTTCGTTCAGCAGGCCATTTTTCTGGGTGTCGGCGTCATTCCAGATCAGCTTGATCCGGTTCTTGCGTTCGATGCACCAGTCAGTGATCTGACCCCAGACCTTGCGCATGGTCTCTTCGTCGCCATACGCGGCCCAGACCGAGCCCGGCTCCATCTCTCCGGCGCGTTCCATATAGAGGCCCGCACCCAGCATCATCGAATGCGCGCGGCCCATGGTCTTGCCCGCGTTTTCCTCGGACCAGACATCGCCATAAGACGGCGCGTCACCCTCGGGCAGCCACAGGTCGGTGCGATAGGCGATACCCTCGGTGCCCCAGATATGCGGCAGCCAGTGCACGCCGCTGTCACCGAAGTTCCATGCATCCGTACCGATTGCAGCCATCGCCGGGTTCACCAGATCGATCGGAACCTTGTTCATGTCGAAGGGTTGCAGCAGTTCCAGCGGCTCCCACTGCAACGAGCGGTTGTTGGTCGGCGACACGATGTCGAAACCCTGACCCTTGGTGGCCTTCATCTTGTTGATGATTTCTTCGTTCGATCCGATACCGGTGTAGTTCACCTTGATCCCGGTCAGGGTCTCGAACTCCTGAATGAAGCTGGGCGGCAGGTAGTCCGACCACATCAGAATGTTGATCTCACCCGAAGACGCCAGCGCGCTTTTGCTGTAAAGTGGTGCCGCCAGCGCCGCAGCACCTGCGCCTTTCAGGACAGAGCGTCTGGAAAGCGTTTTCCGTTCAGCCATTTTTCGTTTCTCCCGTTGTTGGACTTTGTGTTCTTTTTGTTTTGTAAATACAGGTTAGACCTTCGATGCAGAGCTGTCAGTCCAAAAGTGACAGTTGCCAAATTTAATAGGTCCAGTTTGCGATCACGTCCGTCAGAACCGGGATCAGGTCACGGTTCTGCCCAGATTGAGACACCATAGGCCGCAACTTCAGAACCACCAACCAGATATTGCCGGTCTTCAGAACCGGACAAGACCTGCGGTGTTGCGCTGAAATTGAAGGCGAAAAACAGCTCACCCCGGCGCGTGACGCGCATATCCCGGTTGTTTTCCGTCGCGGTGATGCCCGCCCAGTTCAGCGCCTCAGCCAGAACAGCCTGCAACAAAGGCCCGCGCGGGATCATCGCCAGGTACATCGCCCGATCCGACTGCACCATCGCCGGGCTGCCATCGCGGTAAGCGCTGGAAAAACGGGCTGTTACCGGATGTGCGGTCTCGATGATTTCGCGCCAACCGGTGAATTCATGCTGGGTGCCGTCCTGCAGACGCACCGATTCCCGGGCCAGATCGGGCAATGATTCGACCCTCAGTACCCGGACACCAGCCAGATCGGCAAGATCGCCGGGGGCAAGGTTATGCGGCGTGTGCATGTCGGCGGTCTTGCTGCCCGCGCGCGCCCCGATCAGCAGGTTTGCCTGACCGTCCCGCAGCCGCTCCGCAAGATCCGGTGAAACGATCATGCTTTGCGGTAAAACGATCAGCGCATAGCCGGTCAGATCATCCTCTGGCCCGACAAAATCCAGATCAACGCCAAGGGACCGTAACCCGGCATACCATTCACGGAATATCTGAGCATTCGGGAACGCGTCATCATGTGGCAGGATATCCGCAGCCCAGATAGACGTGTAATCCAGCAGGATCGCCACCGACGCCCGCTGGCGCGCCGCCGGCGGCAATGCCGCCCGCTCCTCAACCACCTGAGCCAATTCCAGCGCCGCCTGATCCGGGCTGCCGTCCGAGCGCAACAGGGCGGTGTGAAACTGCTCTTGCGCGCATTTGGCCTGCCGCCACCGGAAGAACATCACCGCCTGCGCCCCATGCGCATAGGCGGCCCAAGCCCATAGCCGAACCATGCCATCCGCAGGGGATGGGTTCTTTTCCGCCCAATCCACCGGGCCGGGTTGCTGTTCCAGCACCCACATGCGCCCTTTGCCCTGTGACCGGTAGAGATCGCAGTGAAACCCCTGATAATCCGGCGCGCCGGTGCGCAGGTATCGGTGTTTGTCCTCATCGGACAGGGCCGAGCCCAGCAGATTGCCCAGCGGATAGCTGTCGAAACCCACGATATCCAGATCGGCCGCCACCGCATGATGGTCGAACTCGAAACTGCCCGCCATGAAGTTATGCGTGATATCCCGGCCCGGAGAATGCTGCCGCAGGATGTCCACCTGCGCCCGGTGGAACAGCCGCACCCGGTCCGAGGAATAGCGCATGAAATCCAACGCATGGGTCGGGTTGGGGCTGGCCACCAGCCCATTGGGCAGCTCAATCTGGTCAAAGCTGGTATAGCCGGATGCCCAGAACACGGTGCCCCATGTCCGGTTCAGGTTGTCGATGGTGCCGTAACGCTGTTCCAACCAGCGCCTGAACCCGTCGCGCGCCGCGTCCGAGTAGCTGAGCACCGTGTCGTGATCGTTATACTCATTGTCGATCTGCCAGGCGTGGACATGAGGGTTTTCACCATAGCGGCGGGCATATTCGGTGGCGATCCGGCGCGACTCGGCCAGATAGACCTCGCTGGAAAAGCAATAGTGCCGGCGGGATCCGAACCCCCTGACACGCCCATCCGGGCCGACCGGCAGAATTTCGGGGTGCTCATCGATCAGCCATTTCGGCGGCGCGGCCGTTGGCGTGGACATCATTACACGAAGACCCGCGTTGCCCAGAATGTCTATCACCTCATCCAGCCAGCCCCACTGGAACCGGCCGCGCTCGGGTTCAATCAGGCCCCAGGTGAATTCGGCAATGCGCACCCAGTCGAGGCCCATCTCGACCATCCGTTTCGCATCCTCGCGCCAAAGCGACCGATCCCATTGTTCGGGGTAGTAGCAGACCCCCAGTTCCAGTTTACTCATCGGTCGTCCCTTGCCGTGCGGCGTTCGATCCATTTCAGGAAGCTGGCGCAGCCCAGCGTGATCACGACATAGAGGATGGCCGCGGTGTTAAACGGTGCAAACGGCAGGAAGCTGGCCGCCTGAAACTCTCGCATCCGTTGGGTCATGTCACGGACCGACAGGATCGACAGCAGCGAGGTGTCCTTGATCATCGCAATGAATTCATTGCCCAGGGGCGGCGTCACGATGCGCAACGCCTGCGGCAGGATGATCAGCCGCGCGGTTTGCCAGCGCGACAGACCCAGAGAGCCGCCCGCTTCGATCTGCCCGCGCGGGATGGCCTCGATACCGGATCGGAAAATCTCGGCCATATACGCGGAATAGCCTACGGAAATGGCGATGATCCCCCGTGTCATGTTGGTCATGTCGATGCCGCCGCCGGTGGCGTCCTTGACCGCCCCCGCCAGAGGCAGGCCGATATAGAGAATGATCACCAGCATCGGAATGCCGCGGATCGTGTCGACAAAGAACTCGGCCCCCACGGCCAGCGGGTGCAATTTATGCTGGGCACCGCCCACCGTCAGGGTCAGCAGCAGAAAGCCAAAGACGGCAAAAGCCAGTGCCGGGTTGCGGTATTTGTCCGGCAGGAATTGTGTCTGCCAGATCACTGGATACCCTTTGGTGTTGGTGCCAACTGGAACAAAGGCACCGGACACGCTGTCCACAGTTTCTATCTGTTCCAGCGCGCTGGCCGCGTCCGGGGCGCTGCGGATGCGGTATTGCTGGCTTTCGCCTTCCTGAAACTCGCCAAAGCGGATCATGTCGGCCTGCGCTTGCGGGGTGCCGCGCACGATGGCGATGCGGGCGTCCAACGTACCGACAAGTTCGTATTTCACTTGAGGCTGCATGAAGAAAAACGCCGAGATGGCCAGCAAGGTCAGGCTGATACAGCCATAGGTGACGGTCGTGCGGGCCTTGGGTTTGAACGATTGCAGCCCAACCCAGATCAGACCCAGAATGGCCGCAAAAATATAGGCGAAGATGGCCGCGCGGAACGTGATCGCCACGCCCGTGGCAAACTGCCAGTGCGCCATGAACATCAGGTAGAACAGCACCGCGCCAGTCAGGATTTCGAACCCCAACTGCACATAGCCCTGCGACCCATTCGGCAGGCGCAAAGACAAAAGGATGGCGGCAATAACAAGCGCGTAGACCACCAGCACGATCTGCAAGCCGGTTTGAACCTTCTCAACCACCTCCGGGAACAGCACCCAGGTCTGCGCGGATCGGTCAATCAGGGTCGATGTGTTCTCGCTGAGCGCGTGAAAAAACGCGGATTCGGCGAATGGCATCAGCACCTGCGGCGCAACGAAACCCAGAACCATCAGGGCCAGAGCCGCAGGCAATGCCGCCCGCGCCGAAATGCGCAACCACCCCGGCGCGGTCTGGAACCGCGCTTTGCGGGCGCAGAGATAGCCCAAGATGGCCACCGCAAGGATGATCAGAAACCCGACAAAGATCGGCCCCGCGTTGTTGCCGATCCCCAAGATCGCAATCAGCGAGCGCAGGTATTTCGACGAGGTGGCAAACAAGTAGATGATGAACGGAGCAGCGGCGAGCAACACAAGGTTGCTCGGGCGGATCGAGCTTAGGCGCGACATGGTACCTCTCTGCAGATATGCGGCCCGGCCACCGGTGGCGCCGGGCCGTTAAGGGCCAGACCGGGTTATTCGGTGCCCCAATATTTGCCGATCAACGTGTCCAGAGTGCCGTCGGCCCGGATCGCCGCCAGCCCCTCGTTGATGGCGTCCACGGTGGCGTCGCCTTCCTGAAACACGATGCCCAGCGGGTCGGATTGCAGCCCGGTGATCCCCACGGTCAACTCACCCGCGAATTCCTGTTCATAGGCTGCGGCCGAGGTGCCGTCGATGATCACACCCTGCACGTCTGCGTTCTGCAGCGCCAGGATGGCGGCCGAGAAATTGTCGTACAGGTTGACATTCTCACGTCCGACCAGATCCTCGGCCAGTTGCGCGTTGGTGGTGCCGGTTTGCGCCGCCAGTTTCTGACCACCGGCCTTGAAGTCGTCCAGCGTCATGTCGCTATTGTCGACCTGCAGCAGAATCGCCTGACTGACCACGATGTAGGGCTCCGAGAAATCCATCGTCTCTTCGCGTTCCGGCGTGATCGACACGCCCGAGATCACGAGGTCGAATTCCCCCTGCTGAAGCGCGGCAAAGATGCCGTCCCAGGCGGTGTTCACGAAGTTCGGAACGCAATTTACCTTTTCGCAGATCGCAGTCATCACATCGACGTCAAAGCCCACGATCTCACCAGTTGTTTCATCGACCGTTTCCATCGGCGGATAGGTGGCGTCGGTTCCGATTTTCAGCACCCGCCCTTCCAGGTCGGCGGCAAAGGCCATAGGCGCGGCCAGCGCGGTCAGAGCGGCAGCGGCCAGTAGGTTCTTGAACATCTTCATTTCTCCTTCTGTTGGTCTATTTGACGGGCGCCGTTTGCGGCGCAGGGGTGTCAGGTTGGCGCTCGATAAGTGTGGCCCTGATCTTTTTCTGGGTCTCGGACGGGTCGGCCCCATCCAAAGCTTTCAACATGTATTCGCCCAGCAGGCGGCTGGTCTCATCGATCGGCACATAATAGGTGCTGGGCGGCGGCACGAAATAGCGGCTGAGCTGCAAATCGTCGGTGGAAATCACCACCAGATCGCGGCCAACTCGAACCCCGGCGGCGTGGGCGGCGGACAGCACGCCCAATGTCATTGCCTCATTCGCGCAGATACAGGCCGTGGGGCGGTCCGGCAGCCGCATCAGCGCGTCAAAGCTGCGCTGCCCGGTGCGCGCCGTAGTCGGGCCGTTGAAGATCAAGGCCGGGTCCGGCGCAATCCAGGCATTGGCCAACGCTTGTTCGTATCCGGTTTGACGCTGGCGCGCATAGATCAACCCGGTCGGAGGGTTGACCAAAGCAATGCGCCGGTGGCCCAGCCGCACCAGCCGCGTAGTGGCGTCGAACGCAGCGGCCTGACTGTCGAAATCGACAAAGGCATGGGGCGTTTCGCTGTCGCTCATCCCCATGGTCACGAAGGGGAACGCGTTTTGTTGCAGATACGCGATGCGCGGATCATCGTGCAGCGTGCCCGAGAATATGACCCCATCGGCCAGCCCATCCTGAACGATCCGCGCCAATACCGTCATGGCGTCCGGAATATCGGCCACGTTGAACACACTCATTTCATACCGCGAATCCTGCAGCGCCGCAGAGATTCCGGCCAGAATGCGGGTGAACTCGACCCCTTCCCATTCCTCTGCCGCGTCCGGCGACACGCTGACCAGAACCGCGATGCGGAAGGATTTGTTGGTGCGCAGCTTCAACCCGTCCATGTTGACGCGATAGCCAAGCCGGGTGGCGGCGGCCTGAATCTCCTGCCGCGTCTCTTCGCGGACCGACGCCGCCCTGCGCAATGCGTTCGAGACAGTACCGACGGAATAGCCGGTCTCTTTCGCGATGGACTTGATCGTCGCGCGCGCCATTATCCGACCTCCGCCGCAAGCTGATGCATCAAAAAGCTCCGCCCTGTCCGCAAGGTCTCGGCGTGGTTGGGCGTTTCGTCATGTTCGACGAACAGATCGCTGCACGGGCTGCCAGCCAGAATGCGCAGCACGCGGGGCCAGTCCACCACGCCCTGACCCAGGTTGCGCCAGCGCTCGTCGCCTTTCCCTGCTGACGGGTCCGCGTCCTTGGCGTGCACCGAAACGATTCGGTCGGCATAGCGCAGCAGCAGCTTTTCCGGATCTTGCTGCGATACCTGCAGCCACCCGATATCGGGCTGCCAGTACAGGTTGTCATGTGACAGGATCAAGTCCAGAGGCGTTTCGCCGGGATCGCCCACCAGATCGAAATCATGATTATGATAGGCCAGACGAATACCCCGTGCTGCAAGCTGCCTCGCCCAGCCCGCCAACCGATCCGCCATGGCAGCCCATTCCCTGGGCGTGGCAGGCCGTTCCTCGGGCTCCAGCCATGGCATGACAGCCACAGGGCAGTGCAAAAGACGCAACAGCTCCACGATATCGTCGAACCGCTTTTCAAACTCGGCCCAGTCGAAATGTGCCGATTGTACGGCCAGACCTGTTCGCGCCACCTGTTTTGCCATCTCCCGAGGGGTCAGCTCGTGGAATCCAATCGTCTCAATATCTGCAAAGCCGCAAGCGCCAACCAGATCAAGCTGGGATGCCAAATCCCCAACCTGCCGGACGGTATATAGCTGCGCCGCTATTCGCATATCCCGGAATTATCCCAATTTGAAACGTTTCAATCAGGTTGAAACAGCACGACCGCATTTGTCAAGAAAAGGGTTCAACAACACACTTAGCGTCACTTTGCGACCCGCCTTACCCGGCAAACGGTCAGGATTCAGGTGTTGTTAGCGCTATCATTTCCTGATATCGCCGCTCTCATGAAACAGAACCGGACTGCCCAATAACGCCACGAAACCCGCATCAAACTGGAATGCCGGAGGCCAAGCTGATAGGTGGCGATCCTACCGGTCCCGCGCCAACAGGTACTGATCATGCAAGATATCCGCGCTGATTTTCCCAAAGATTTCCTCTTTGGCTTTGCGACCTCTGGCGGTCATCACGCTTCTGAACCGCTGAACCTTGGTCCGGTGCAAATGGCCGGGTTTGATTGCTATCGTTTTTTGACCCGTTGGGCGCATGTCCTGCCCGAAGGCCGGGGACCGGTGAACCACACCGGGCTGGACCATTACGACCGGCTGGCCGATGCCTTGCTGGAGCATGGTATGCGCCCTTGTGTAACGCTTTGTGGCCACGACCTTCCCCTGACGCTGGACGATCTGGGTGGGTGGCGAAACCGCGATGTTGCGGGCTGGTTTGCCGATTTTGCCGAAACCCTCATGAGCCGTATCGGTGACCGCATGTTCAGCGTTGCCCCGATTGACGGGCCTGCATGGCTGGGCGACCCGAATTTGCGCGACGTCCGGACCACCACACGCAGGATGCATCACATGCTACTGGGCCATGGCCGCTCGATTGAGGCGATGCGCGGGCTGGGCATGACCAAACTGGGCGTGGAAATCCCTTTGGGAAAGGCCGAGAACGACTCGTGTTCCGCTGACCTGTTAGGCAGCCTATTCAACAATGCCTACGCCGAAAACGCGTTGGGGCGATTGGAACCATACTTGCCGATTGGCTGGCAGGACGATTTCGACATCATCCGTACTTCGGTTGACTGGTGCGGTATGCATTGCGATGCCCGCGGACCAACTGACGCCGCAGTCTTGACCCGCATCGCGCAAGGCTTCACCAAAGACCTGCCCCTTTATCTCATCGAAAACGGCAACTCGGAACGCCAGAAGGATCCTGCCCGGTTCAGCCAGACCCTGCAGACCGCGCACAAGGCTCTGGACCAGGGCGTGCAGCTGAAAGCCCTGTTCATCCACGCATCAGGGATTGAAGATCTTCCTGCTATGGAAACCAAATTGAGAGGAAGCACGGTGTCTCTGCCCCTTGCGCAGCCTGCCGGTGCCATGCGCGAGCATTGGAATCTGGTTGCCGATATCGGCGGCACCAATACACGGCTGGGTGTAATCTCGAATGGTAAGCTGACCGACTTGCGCAAATACCCGACAGGGACCCTGCCCGAATTGCTCGCGGCGTTTCACGGCCTGCGCGACGAGATCGGCACCGATCCGCGCGCCGTGGTTGCTGCCGGCGCCGGACCGGTAAAAGACGGGACGATCCGCCTGACCAACGCCAATCTCGATCTGTCCGAGGGTGATATCGGCAGGGCAACCGGCGCGCAGCACACCTTTGTAATTAATGACTTCACCGCCGCCGCCTGGTCGGTTGCCGAGGTCACCGGCAATGATGTCGAGGTTCTGCAAGGCATCGCAACCCCGCCCCCCGGCACCAGGCTGGTGGTGGGGCCTGGCACCGGGCTTGGCGTCGGCGCCCTGCTCTTTTCCGATGGCCGCTACCACACCGCATCGGGCGAAGGCGGCCATGTCGGCTTGTCGCCCCGCCATCTGGATGAGGTCGAGATTTTCCGCGCCGCCCGCCACATCGCGCCGGATTGCTTTTTTGACGACACTCTGGTGCTTGAAGCCGAAATGTTTCTCAGCGGCACGGGTCTACCGATCCTCTATCAGGCCGCCGGAATGGCCGCCGGGCAGGCCAATACACCACAGCGCAGCGCCCGGGACATTCTGGAAGACGCTCGCACGCAAACCGACCCGGTCGCAGTGAAAACAGCGCATATGTTCACCACTCATCTGGGCGCGGTGATGGGCGATTTGGCCGTCGTCCTCATACCTTCGGGCGGTGTGTTCCTTGTGGGCGGCGTCGCCGAAAAGAACCGCTGGCTGTTCAAGGATGCATTTCGCGACGCTTTCAACGCCGGAGGGCGATTCAGCGATTTGCGGCGATCGTTCAACCTCTATGTCTCGGAACAGGAAGAATTTGGCATTGTTGGCGCTAACAATTTCTGCAAAAGTGTGCTCGCGCGGCAGAATGCGCGCCCGACCCCATGAAACAGAAAGGACCACGGCATGATTCTGTGCTGCGGTGAAGCCCTGATCGACATGATCCCCACCCCGACCGTTTCGGGCGGAAAAGGGTTCGTGCCCCATTCCGGCGGCGCCATCTTTAACACGGCCATTGCGTTGGGGCGATTGGGGGCTCCGGCCGGGCTGCTGACGGGACTGTCTTCGGATATGTTCGGGGAACAGTTGGCCGAGGCCCTGCAGGCCAGCCATGTGGAAGACAGCCATGTGATCCGCGCGGACCGCCCCACAACACTGGCCTTTGTGCAGTTGAAGGATGGGCACGCGACCTACAGCTTCATGGATGAGAACTCGGCCGGGCGGATGTTGATGCCCGAGGATATGCCCGACCAGTTGCCCGCCGTGTCGGCGCTGTATTTCGGCGGGATCAGTCTGGCCTGTGAACCCTGCGCCGACGCCTATGCCGCGCTGCTGGACAAGCATGGGGCGGATCGGGCAGTGATGATCGACCCGAATATCCGGCCGGATTTCATCAAGGACCAGACCCGCTATCGCACCCGTCTGAACGGCATGATCGCGCAGGCGGATATCGTGAAGGTCTCGGATGAGGATCTGGACTGGATCGTCCCCGGCCCGGAAACCATCGCCGAGAAAGTACCACTGCTGTTACAGGCGGGGCCTGCGGTTGTCATCGTGACACGGGGCAGCGACGGTGCGTCCGGCTATCTGGCGGATGGGTCCGAGACGTCGGTCCCTGTTCCACCTGTCGAAGTGGTCGATACGGTCGGAGCAGGCGACACCTTCAACGCTGGCGTTCTGGCAGAGCTCGAACGCGCGGGGCATCTGAGCAAACCTGCCCTGCGCGCCCTGACCTCGGGCCAGCTGCGGTCCGCCCTCGCCAAAGGGGCTGAGGTTGCCGCCGTTACCGTCTCCCGCGCCGGGGCAAACCCGCCCTGGTCGCACGAGCTTTGACCCATAAGAGACCGACATGAAACGATCCGACATCAACGCCATCAAGACCGAGGCCGAAGACTTTATCCGTTCGTTCGGCGCGGTGCTGCCACCCTTTGCCAACTGGTCACCGGATCAGATGCGCAGCGACAAAGCCGCTGGCATTCGCGAACGCGGGTTGGGTTGGGATATCACCGATTATGGGCAGGGCCGCTTTGACGAGCTGGGTCTGTTCCTGTTCACCCTGCGCAATGGCGATGTGCGGGATTTGAACAGCGGTCGCGGTATGCTCTATGCCGAAAAGCTGCTGGTTTCGCGCGACAGACAGCTGTCGCCGATGCACCGTCATATCGTCAAGGCCGAGGATATCATCAATCGGGGCGGCGGCGCTCTGGTGATGGAGATCTATGCCTCGGACTCCGAAGGCGGCATAGACCGCGACAACCCCGTTGTCGTGCCCAGCGATGGCTGCCCGGTCACGATCAAACCCGGTGAACTGCTGCGCCTGAAGCCTGGGGAAAGCGTCACCCTGATGCCCGGCATCTGGCACGCGTTCTGGGCCGAAAAGGGCGATTGCCTGATCGGCGAGGTGTCGACCGTGAATGACGACCGAACCGACAATGTCTTCGAAGACCCGATCCCCCGTTACGCCACCATCGAGGAAGACATCGCGCCCGATTTCCTGTTGGTTGCGGATTACTATGCGTGAAAAAAGATAAGTCCCTTTTCTAAAACCGGAAAAGCGCATTAACATGGTCCTCAATACCGGGGGTGAGGTGCTGACCTCACCCCTCCGGGACAACAACCGTGAGAGGACCGGTACAATGGTCACGAAAGCCGAGCTTGAAGCCCAGGTCGCCGAACTGCGCCGCCAGCTGGCCGAGCAAACCGCGGCCAGCCGACAGGCACCCGAGCCCGAACCGCATGACACGGTGGCCGACAAGATAGCCGAGAATTTCGACAACTGGTCCGGTCAGTTGGAAGAAGCCCTGACCGAGCTGGAAGACCTGCCCCACAAACGGCCGATCCTGTTTGCCCTTGGCATTTTCACGCTTGGCTATCTGCTAGGCCGATCCCGGTAGGAGCCCGATCATGAGCCGCATTTCCCGCAATATTTCAATCGTCCTGCGCGCCGAACGGTTGATTGCGCAACGCCATGTGGCGGTGGCTGCGCGGCGCACCGGGTTCTACGCCGCTGCAGGGCTGGCCGTCGGGTTGGCTGTCATCATGCTGAACGTGGCCGGGTTCTTCTGGCTGTCGGCAAGCCTGTCGAAACCGCTGGCGGCGCTGATCATGGCCGGGGCCAACCTACTGCTGGCGCTGATCCTTGCCCTGCTGGCCAACACGCAGAGTGCACAGGCCGATACGACAGCGGCAGTTGAACTGCGCGACATGGCCCTGCAGGACATCGAAACCGAGGTAACAGACGCCCTGTCCGAGGTGCGCGGCACCGTGACGGGCCTCCGCCGCGATCCGCTGGGCGCGCTGACGCCTGATGTCATCAGCGCGATCCTGGGGACGTTGGTCCGGTATGCCCGGCGGCGTAAAAACAAGCCGGACCAGTAGCGGCGGTTACATCATCTGCGCCGCGGCGCGGGCGATCACCATCTCTTCGTTCGTGGGGATCGTCAGAATCCGAACGCGGCTGAAATCGGTCGACAGAACCGTGCCGCCATCGGCATTTCTGTTGTGATCCATGTCAATCCCGATCCAGCGCATCCCGTCACAAACCTGCTGACGGATCTGGGCCGAGTTCTCGCCAACCCCGCCGGTAAAGACCAGCGCGTCGATGCCTTCCAGCGCGGCTGACAGCGCGCCCAGTTCGCGGCGGATGCGGAACACGTAATAGTCGATGGCCTTGCGCGCGTCGGGCGTGTCAGCCGCCAACAGGGTACGCATATCCGATGAAATACCCGAAAGACCGAGCAAGCCGGATTTGCGATAGAGCATCTCGGCGATTTCGTCCGCCGACATGCCTTCCTGTTGCATCATATACAGCACAACGCCGGGGTCCAGCTGACCGCTGCGGGTGCCCATCGGCAAACCGTCCAGCGCCGAAAAGCCCATGGTCGACGCCACGGCCCGGCCGCCTGAGACAGCACACATCGAAGCCCCGTTGCCCAGATGCGCGATGACCACGCGGCCGTCATAAAGCCCCGGGGCGATCTCTTTCAGTTTCTGCGAGATAAAATCGTAGCTCAGACCGTGAAAGCCGTACCGGCGCACGCCTTTTTCATAGTAGCCTTGCGGCAGGGCGAATGTGTCGTTGACCCATGGATGCGTGCGGTGGAACGCGGTGTCGAAACAGGCAACCTGAACGGTGCCGGGAAAGGCGGCGCTGGCGGCGCGGATACCGGCCAGGCTGTAGGGTTGGTGCAGCGGCGCAAAGGGGATGAACCCGGTCAGGGTTTCAATGACCTTGTCATCGATCAGCACAGGCTCGGAATACACCGTCCCGCCATGCACGACCCGGTGGCCAATCGCGCGGATGTTGATGTTCGGCAGATACTCTTGGGCCATTTCCAAAAAGGCCTGAATGGCCTCATCATGGCTTTTGGCATTGGTGAGCGGCCGGTCGACCGAGCGCCCTCCGGCAGATTGCGCCAGCAACCTGGGCGCGTCGCCAAGGCGTTCAATCTGGCCACGCCAGCGCATACTGGGTCGGTTGCTTTCGGCCAGTTCATACAATCCGAATTTCAACGAAGAAGATCCGGCGTTCAGCGCCAGAACATAGTCAGCCATGAAATTTACCTTTGTTCGCCTGCACGTGCAGCGCCGCCACCGCGCACGAGGCCAGACGCGACGCATCGTCATCCGACCGCGATGTCAGAATGATCGGCACGGTGGCGCCAACAACGATCCCAGCTGCCTCGGCATGTGAGATAAATGTCAGCTGTTTCGCCACCATGTTGCCCGCCTCGATATTCGGCGCCACCAGGATATCGGCCACCCCTGCAACCTCAGAGGTGATCCCCTTGGTGCGCGCCGCGTTCAGATCGACCGCGTTGTCCATCGCCAGAGGGCCATCAACCAGACCGCCGGTGATCTGGCCCCGCTCGGCCATTTTCGACAGCAGCGCCGCATCGACGGACGAGGGCATATGCGGGTTGATCGTCTCAACCGCCGACAATACGCCCACCTTGGGCGTTTCGATCCCGATGGAATGCGCCAGATGGATGGCGTTCTGCACGATATCGGCCTTGGTTTCGAGGTCCGGAGCAATGTTGACCGCCGCATCCGTCACCATGATCGGTCGCGACATGCCCGGAACGTCCATCACGAACACATGCGACAGGCGCCGCCCGGTCCGCAGCCCCCTGTCCCGGCGCAATACCGCGTGCAGCAATACATCCGTATGCAGATGCCCCTTCATCAGGGTCTCAGCCTTGCCTTCGACCACAAGGTCGACCGCGCGGTGGGCGGCGATCTCGTGGCTGTCGGCCTTGATAATTTCGATCCCCGACAGATCGGCGCCGAGTTCAGCCGCAGCAGCGGCGATCTTGTCCGGGTCACCCAACAGGATCGGCGTGATGATACCCCTGGCCTTGCCCAGCAGCGCACCGCCCAGCGAATTCGGTTCTTCCGGCGCGACCACTGCGGTGGGCAACGGGTCCATCGGCTCGGCTTTTGCGATCAACGCGTCGAAGTGACGGTGGCGCTGGACGATCAGGCCGGGAACTTCGACCGAATCGAAGACCATCTGCTTGGCCGGCGGGGTGACCTGCACCTCACCGCTGAGGACCAGCGCGTTGTCACCGACGCGGCGCACCTTGGCGGCACACAGCAAGTCACCATCCGCGCGTTTTTCGATCACGGTGACAAAGGCGGTGACTTCGTCACCCGCCACCACGGGAAGATGGAAGGTCAGATTGGCCGAACGGGCCTGGGTCCCCGCGCCGGGCAGGATATTGCCCAGAACAGCCGCAATCAGACCAGCTGGCCACAGGGCCGGGGCGACTGCCTCGGGGCGACCATCGCCATCGCCGTCATATCCCGCCAGATGCAACGGGTTGTGATCACCCGAGGCTGACGCAAAGGCATAAAGATCGTCGATTGTGCACAGGCGTGTCACCTGCGCTTCGTCCCCGACCTCCACCTGCGCGTAAGTGCGGTTTTGTTCTATCTTCATAGCGGCTTGGCCTTGTTCACTGCGGCAGCCTTGCGCGCCCGGGATTTGGGGGCAGGTTTGGCCGGTGCATCGGATTTCTGTTCGACCTCAGCAAGATCGAGTGTCTCGTACAGCGCCTGCGCCATCTCTACAAGTTCGGGTGACGGGTTCGGGATATCGCCCAAGACACGTTTGATCAGATCCACCGCCTGTTTTCTTTCCGAGGCGCGCGGCAGCAAATCGGGCAACGAGCCCATCGCGCCCCGTTCGTCAAAGGTCACGATCACGGTCTGTTCGTGCAGCAGCCGCTGGCGTTGTTCGACAGTCAGGTCCTTGAAAGGCGCCTCATTGCGGAACACATGCGCCCAGCGATGCAGAATCTCGGCCCTGAAGCTTTGATTGCTGTTGCCTAGCAGGATCAAAAGACGGATCACCGCCTCGGGCAGCCCGCCCTGTTTCATATGCGCCAGCGCGGCCTCGACCTGCGGCAGAGAACGCAGGGATTCGGGATCGGGCAAGGTCCGGTGCGCTGCGTATTTCTTGCCGAACCACACAGCCAGCGGCCCGCCCCAAAGCGTGAAGAACGTGGCCTCGTACCACGCATCGCGCAGGTCGCGGTTCAGGTCCATGACCTGTTCGATCCAATCGGCCGTCAGTTTCTCAAGCCCAAGGAAAGGATTGTCCGGCGCGGCGGGCGCGCGCTGTTCGCGCACCGTATCGGCCAGATGCTCCACGCCCTTCATCACCGGGTTCGCCGATGACATGGCAACCCGCTGAACCCGCAGCGGATGCAGATCGCGCAGGGCTTTTGCGCCCATCGGCGTTGACAGGGACCGCACAACGGGGCGCCCGAAGGTTTCATAGATGTTGGCCTGAACCTCGGACATATGCGCGACGGCGGCAAAGCTGGCTTCGTCCTCCTGACCGTCATCCAATGCGGCCAGGTCGTCAAGGTTCCGGTCATAGAACCGGACCTCGAACCGCTTGTTCTGACCTTCGCCTTCGATTTTTTCGATCACCATCTCATAAAGGCCCGGTGCCATCGCCTCGACCGTTTCCAGGGTCGAGGCCAGCTCGGTATGCTCCTTCCGCGCCACTTTGGACGAGACGAAAATGCCCAGATGGCCGACCTCGTCATGCAGCATGTAGATGATCCGCTGCCCGCGCAGGCGGATTTCCTCTTCGTCCGCATAGGTTGCAGCAATCCAGTTCAGCGCCTGCTGCGGTGGCGTGATGTTGTCGCCCTGGCTGGCAAAGACAAAGATCGGACCTTTGATGGCCTTGATATCCACCGGTACGCCGGGTTCCAGCTGAGCGGTGTTCTTGACCAGCTGATTGCCGACAAACAGCTGCTCGACAATCCAATGGATCTCGGCCTCGTTCAGAATGAAATAGCCGCCCCACCAGCGCTCGAAATCGATGAAGCGTTTCCGGCCCGCTTCGGGGTCGCGATACAGATCGAAATACTTTCCGAAATAGTTGCGACCGGGGTTCAGCTGTTCGAAATTCATCACCAGATTGGCGCCGTCGAACTTGCCCGCGCCCAGATCGGACCAGAACATCGGCTGCCATGTGCCCCCCAGGACACCGGCGTTATAGCGCATCGGGTTTTCACCCACCTCACCCGACCACGGTGCAACCGGTGCGCCGTTCAGGATCAGCGGCCCGGTCAGGTCCGGGTTGCAAGCAGCCATCAGCAAGGTCGCCCACCCGCCCTGACAATTTCCGGTCACCACGGGCTGCGGGCTGTTCGGGTGGCGCGCCCGCACGGTGCGCACGAACCCGGCCTCGGCGTGCATGACATCGGCAAGGGTCTGGCCGGGCACTGGATCACGTCCGAAACTGACGAAATACACCGGATGCCCCTTGGACAGGGCCACGCCCACCTGACTGTCCGGCTTGAAACCCCCGATCCCTCCGCCGTGCCCCGCGCGCGGATCGATGATGATATAGGGGCGTCTTTTGTCATCCACCGCCATACCTTCGGGCGGCAGAATACGTAGCAACTGGTAGTTGCAGGCGCGTTTCAAGGTCTTCCCATCAACGATGACCTCGTCGTCATAGACCAGCACCGGAGGGCAGCCCGCTGCCTCATGCTCCAGAAACACGTCGCCGCGTTCGCGCAGCGCATCCATGGTCAGCACCACCCGTTGCGAGGCGTCCTTCAGGTAGCTCGCCCAGTCTTTCGCCATGGACTGCGACCGCATAAGGCGTTGGGTCGCATCGGCAACCCCCTGCATCAGGTACCGGGTGCGTTCCGAGTGGGTTTCGGCGATCTTTTCCGACTGCAATCGGGCCGATTGGGCCAGCAGGTGCCACTGTACGCCGGACTGGTCCAGCGCGCGGGTCACAATGTCAAACGTCCGGTCCTGAACCGCGGCCGCATCCTGCGCCATCTCGGAACCAAGTTTAAGCGAAGTCTTCTGAACATTTGAGAACATGATCCTGTCCTTTACCCACCCTGATTCCCGGCATCGGCAGCTTGCGCCTCAGTCGGATGATTGGTCCCGTCCAGACTGAACATTTGGGCCGATCCTCTCGCGAATTCTGCAGTGCAGCGTTCCGAGTTTCGATATGGGACTCAATTTCGGTGCTGCAACGCCGCATAGCAAGAAAATGTAACAACAGGACTTTGGCCCGCCGCACGGGCCAATTTGGTGCGTTTTACGCCTAAAAACAGCGCCAAACTGTTGATCCGTTCTGTCCCCGCAGCCGGGTTGGCTGTTCTGATCATTCAGGGGTACGCAAAGCGATGAAAAATAAAGCTCTCATCTATGATCTGGATCAAAATTCATCAACTTTAGAAGCGCTAATGAGGTATCGTAAAAGAAGAATCAAACGCGAACAGTCCAGCCACATGAGCCAGATGACGAGCCGCAGGGCGTTTCTAAGCGCCAGCATGTTCCGGGAGGACAGCAATACCGTCCGACCTCCGGGCTCGGTTGTGCCGGGCTTTGTGGAGCAGTGCACCAAATGCGGCGACTGCGCCGAGGCCTGCCCCGAAAACGTGATCGCCATTGACCAGGATGGTTTCCCGGTGTTTCAACCCGGCGACGATCCCTGCACGTTCTGCGGCGATTGCGCCAAGGCCTGTCCGACGGACGCTCTGCAAATCGAACGTCTGACCGACTGGCCATGGCGGGCCGCCATTCAGGAGGCCTCGTGCCTGTCCTCAAACGGCGTCAGCTGCCGCGTCTGCCAGGACAATTGCGAACAGGACGCCATCCGGTTCAGGCTGCAGCTGGGCGGACGGGCCGAACCGTCGCTGGATGCTGATACCTGCAACGGATGCGGTGCCTGCGTGGCGCTCTGCCCTGCCGATGCTGTCGCGTTTGAACGTCGGCCCATAACTCAAACGGAAACGGTTCAATGAATATCTGCGGTTGCCTTGCACATGTTGCACAAGAACAGACCGACGCCGCGGCGCAAACCATGCGGGACACGCCGGGCGTCGAAGTTCATGCCCAGGCCGACGATGGCCGTTTCGTCATCGTTGTCGAAGATACACCCGACCGCCTTGCGTCCGAGATCATCATGGATCTGCATCAGATCCCCGGAGTGATCTCACTGACGCTGACTTATCACCATTTCGAGGATCTCGCGGAAAGCGCTCCGCATCCCGAGGCCCCAAGCCAAACCACCAGCCGGAGGCTCACGCTATGACTACTTCAGAATCTCGCCGGACTTTTCTCAAGGCCTCAGCGGCCGCTGCCACTGCGTCCGCCGCAGGCATCCCTCTGGCCACCGGTCAGGCCGTTGCGCAAACCGGTGCTCCCGATATCCGCTGGGACAAGGCGGCCTGCCGGTTCTGCGGCACCGGCTGCTCGGTTCTGGTCGGCACCAAGGACGGCCGCGTTGTCGCCACCCAAGGCGACCCGGACGCCCCGGTCAACCGCGGTCTGAACTGCATCAAGGGCTATTTCCTGTCCAAGATCATGTACGGCAAGGACCGCCTGACCACGCCGCTGCTGCGCAAATCGAACGGTGTCTACGACAAGAACGGTGAATTCGAGCCGGTCAGCTGGGACGAAGCCTTCGACGTCATGGCCGAGAAATGGAAAGAGGCGCTGGCCAAGAAAGGCCCGACCAGCGTTGGCATGTTCGGCTCTGGCCAGTGGACGGTCTGGGAAGGTTACGCGGCCTCCAAGCTGATGAAGGCCGGGTTCCGGTCGAACAACATCGACCCCAACGCGCGGCACTGCATGGCCTCGGCGGTTGTAGGCTTTATCCGCACTTTCGGCATCGATGAGCCGATGGGCTGCTATGACGACCTGGAACAAGCGGATACATTTGTGCTGTGGGGGTCGAACATGGCCGAAATGCACCCGATCCTGTGGTCGCGCCTGACCGATACCCGCCTGACCAAGCCGGGTTGCGAGGTGCACGTCCTGTCCACCTTCGAACACCGCTCGTTCGAGCTGGCCGACAATGGCATCGTCTTTGCGCCACAAACCGATCTGGCGATCCTGAACTATATCGCCAACTACATTATCCAGAACGGTGCGGTGAACGAAGAGTTCGTCAAGAACCACGTCAACATCACCAAAACCGCCACCGATATCGGCTACGGCCTGCGCGACAACCACCCGCTGCAGGAAGCTGCCGAAAACCCCAATGTCGGCAAGATGGAACCGATCAGCTTTGAGGAATATGCCGAGGCGGTTTCGAAATACACGCTGGAATACACCTCGGAACTGTCCGGTGTGCCCGCCGACAAGCTGGAGCGTCTGGCCAAGCAATACGCCGACCCCAACCGCAAGGTCATGAGCCTGTGGACCATGGGCTTCAACCAGCACACCCGCGGGTCCTGGGTGAACTCGCTGATGTATAACGTCCACCTGCTGGTGGGTAAAATCTCGGAACCCGGCAACTCGCCGTTTTCGCTGACCGGTCAGCCCTCGGCCTGTGGCACGGCGCGTGAAGTCGGCACCTTTGCCCACCGTCTGCCCGCCGACATGGTGGTGATGAACGACAAGCACCGCGAGATTTGCGAAACCGCATGGAACGTACCCGCCGGCACCATTCCGGCGAAACCCGGCTTCCACGCCGTGCTGCAGCATCGCAAGTTGAAAGACGGCGATCTGAACGCCTATTGGGTGCAGTGCAACAACAACATGCAGGCCGCGCCCAATATCAACGAAGAAGGCTATCCCGGCTATCGCAACCCGGAAAACTTCATCACCGTGTCCGACCCCTATCCGACGGTCACGGCGGTGTCCGCCGACCTGATCCTACCCACCGCCATGTGGGTCGAAAAGGAAGGCGCCTATGGCAACGCCGAGCGCCGCACCCAGTTCTGGCGGCAGCAGGTGCATGCGCCGGGCGAGGCGAAATCGGACCTGTGGCAGCTGATGGAGTTCTCGAAACGCTTCACCGTCGAAGAGGTCTGGGGCGAAGAGCTGCTGGCCAAGATGCCCGAGCACCGCGGCAAGACCATGTATGACGTGCTTTATGCCAACGGCAAAATCGACCAGTTCCCGCTGTCCGAAACAGCCGAGGGCTTCGACAATGACGATGCCGAGCATTTCGGTTACTACGTCCAGAAAGGTCTGTTCGAGGAATATGCCGACTTCGGTCGCGGTCATGCGCACGATCTGGCACCGTTCGAGATGTACCACGAGGCGCGCGGTATGCGCTGGCCGGTCGTGGACGGGAAAGAAACGCTCTATCGTTTCCGCGAAGGCTATGACCCCTATGTGCCCGAAGGCGCGGGCGTGAAGTTCTACGGCAAACCCGACGGCAAGGCGAGCATCATCTTTGCCCCCTATGAGCCCGCCGCTGAAGAGCCGGATGAAGAATATGATCTGTGGCTGTCCACCGGTCGCGTACTGGAACACTGGCACTCGGGCTCGATGACCCGCCGGGTGCCAGAGTTGCACCGCGCCTTCCCGTCGGCCGTCGTCTACATGCACCCGCAGGACGCCAAGGATCGGGGTCTGCGCCGTGGACAAGAGATCGTTCTGTCCACCCGTCGCGGCGAAGTCACCAGCCGGGTCGAGACCCGCGGACGCAACAAGGTGCCGCGCGGTCTGGTCTTCATGCCCTGGTTCGACGAGCATCAGCTGACCAACAAGCTGACTCTGGACGCAACCTGCCCGCTGTCGAAAGAGACCGACTTCAAGAAATGCGCGTGCAAGGTTGAACGCGCGTAACCGGGAAGGATCGCACAGGTAGTCCCCATGTCCCTGACCGGTACTCCTCTTTCGCCGCAACGGCGCCGGTTCCTGCAGGATTCGGCGCGTGCGGCTGGCGGCTGCGTAGTCGCCGGGTCAATGCTGGCCTGGTTGGCCCGCGATGCCCGCGCGCTGCCGGCCGAGGCATTGCGCCCGCCCGGCGCGTTGCCGGAAGAGGATTTCCTGTCGGCCTGCATCCGTTGCGGGCTCTGCGTGCGGGACTGCCCTTACGACACCTTGAAACTGGCTGAACTTGGGGTTGATGCCGTTGCGACCGGCACGCCCTATTTCACGGCGCGCGATGTGCCGTGTGAGATGTGCGATGACATACCCTGCGTCGCCGCCTGCCCCACCGGTGCTCTGGATCCGGGGCTGAACAATATCGACGATGCCAAGATGGGCGTGGCGGTTCTGGTCGATCAGGAAAACTGCCTGAATTTCCTCGGCCTGCGCTGCGATGTCTGCTACCGCGTCTGCCCCGTCATCGACGAGGCAATCACGCTGGAAACCGCACACAACAACCGCTCGGGTCACCATGCGATGTTCATCCCGACCGTCCATGCCGACCGCTGCACCGGCTGTGGCATGTGCGAGAAAAGCTGCGTTCTGCCCGAAGCCGCGATCAAGGTGCTGCCCGCCAGACTGGCGCGCGGCAGCAGCGCAGATCACTACCGCAAAGGCTGGGAAGAAAAAGAAAGCCATGGCGGTCCGCTTGTGGACGGTCTGATCGACCTGCCCGACCGTTTGCCGGGGCCGGGCACGGACAATCTGGCCACTCCGGGCGGTTTCGCGCCGTCTTACGACCTGCCGGGGGTGGGACAATGAGCGCCCGTACCCTTCTGCCGGTCGGACAAGAGGCCGTAGCCACCAAAGGCTGGATCGGCGCGCACCGTTTCTTGCTGCTGCGCCGCACAAGTCAGCTGTTCTTTCTGGCGTTGTTCCTGCTGGGCCCCTGGTTCGGCATCTGGATCGTTCAGGGCACGCTGGCGGGGTCTCTGACCCTGGGCGCGTTGCCTCTGACAGATCCTCTGGTTCTGTTGCAAAGCCTTATGGCCGGGCATTGGCCCGAACTGACCGCGCTGATCGGCGGGGTGATCGTTCTCGTCGCCTATGCGCTGATCGGCGGCCGGGTCTATTGTTCCTGGGTCTGCCCGATCAACCCGGTGACCGATGCGGCAAACTGGCTGCACCGTCGGCTGGACCTGCCAAAAGGCTGGCAGCCAAAACGCAACACCCGCCTCTGGGTACTGGCGACGGTTCTGATCGTCTCGGGCCTGACCGGCGTGATCGCGTGGGAGTTGGTCAACCCGATCACCATGCTGCACCGCGGGCTGATCTTTGGCGCCGGTTTTGTCTGGGCTCTGATTGCTGCAATCTTCATCTTTGATCTGATCGTCGCGCGCCACGGCTGGTGCGGCCATATCTGCCCGGTGGGCGCCTTCTATGGCCTGATCGGCAGCAAAAGCCTGCTGCGGGTCAGCGCCGCCAACCGGACGGCCTGTGACGATTGCATGGACTGCTACGCAGTTTGCCCCGAAAACCAGATCATTTCGCCCGCATTGAAGGGCAAGCCCGGCACGACACCGCTGATCCTGTCGCCGGACTGCACCAATTGCGGCCGCTGCATCGATGTCTGCGCCGTCGATGTTTTCCAATTTACTCACCGGTTCGACGATCATGTCGTCGCACCTTCCGATCCAGTTCCCGCGCCCGAGCCGCGCGAAGCCAGACCTATCTAAGGGAGTGCCAAGATGAAAAAATCAATCGTGACAGGCGGAATTGCCCTGATCCCCGTTTTGCTCCTGAGCGGGTTCGCCCTTGCCCAGTCAGCCCAGGTGGAAACCCTGCGCGGGGCGGAGGTGGATGAACCCATTCCCCTTGATCAGATTCACAGAAATATCGAAGGACGGATGCAGCGCAACTATCGCCAGCAACCGCCGCTGATCCCGCATTCGGTCGAGCAGTACCAGATCGATGTGCGCACCAACCAGTGCCTGTCCTGCCACGACTGGACCAAGGCCGGCGACCGCAACGCGCCAACCCTGTCGATGACCCACTACCTGGATCGCGACGGCAACGAGTTGGACCAAGTGGCAGGCACCCGGTATTTCTGCAATCAGTGCCACGTGCCTCAGGCGGATGCTCCTGCGTTGGTCGACAACGTGTTTGAACCCTCATCCGGCAACTAATCCAACGCAAGTCTGAAAGGAGCACCGACATGGCAGACTCCCCCGAAAAACGCGGATGGATAGGCCGCATCTGGAACGCAATCTGGACACCGGCTGTCATGTTCAGCTCGGGCTTTCTGGTGTTGGCAGGTTTTCTGGCCGGTATCCTGTTCTGGGGCGGGTTCCACTGGACCCTTGAACTGACCAATACCGAGGAATTCTGTACCTCGTGCCACACGATGGAAACCAATCTGGGCGAATATCGCGAGACGATCCACTACAACAACCACTCGGGCGTGCGCGCGATCTGTTCCGACTGCCACGTGCCGCACGAGTGGAACCACAAGATCAAGGCCAAGATCATGGCCGTCAAGGACGTGTATCACGAGCTGGCCGGAACCATCAGCACGCCTGAAAAATACGAAGAACACCGGCTGAGCATGGCCTCGGCCGTGTGGAAAAAGATGAAGGCGTCTGACAGCCGCGAATGCCGCAATTGCCACAACTTCGACTATATGGATTTTACCATTCAGGAAACCCGCGCCGCGTCTGAACACCAGCGCGCGATCGACAACAACATGACCTGCATCGACTGTCACCAGGGTATCGCGCACACTCTGCCGCCGAACTACCTTGAGACCTATCAGGAAATTACCGAGGAACTGGCCGGCGAACCCTCGGGCAAGCTGCAGCAACAGGTGGCGGATGGCAGCGCCGAAATCCGGTCATTCCTGGCCGATCAGGCGGAATAAGGGGGCAAGACATGTTGGAATTTCTTGGAACAATCGGGGCCAACATCATCAGCCTGCCGGGTATTCTGGGACTTGCGCTGGGGATGATGACACGGCGTGTGTGGCTGGGCGGCCTGATGGGCGGTGCGGTCGGTGTGATGGAAACGCTGGTCTTTGCCCATTGGAACTTTGCCAATGTCGAAACGATCGAGCTTTTGATTGCCGTGGTTGTCGGTCTGTGCGCCGGTTCGCTGGGCTCGGCCATCCGCATCAAGGGCACGACCGCGTAAATTTTCTGGCCCGAGAATTGTTCACCCGGCGCCCTGCGTCGGGTGAACGTGTTTTCCGGGCGCAGTATCACGCCCCTACATTGACCACCATTTTCCCGAAATTGCCGCCGCTCAGCAGTTGGTTCAGCGCGTCCGGCGCGTTTTCCAGCCCGTCGACCATGTGTTCCTTGTACTGGATCGACCCATCGGCAATCCATCCGGTCATGTCGCGGCGGAATTCCTCATAAACTTCGCGCGTGAAGCTGTCGAAAATGATAAAGCCCTGCATTTTCACCTTCATGCGCAGCAATGTGCCCATGATTGCGGGCCCCATGTCCGGACCTTCGGGCAAACCCGGCAGATTGTACCACGCGACAACGCCACAAACCGGCACCCGCGCAAACGGGTTCAGCAGCGGCAACACTGCATACAGCACCTTGCCGCCGACGTTTTCGAAATAGACGTCGATCCCGTCCGGGCAGGCCTGTTTCAACTGCTCGGCAAAATCCGGCGCCTTGTGGTCGATACAGGCGTCGAATCCCAAATTCTCAACGATATGCGCGCATTTCTCCGCACCACCCGCGACGCCGACAACCCGGCAGCCTTTGAGCTTTGCGATTTGCCCAACGGTGGCCCCCACAGGCCCGGCAGCGGCCGCAACCACCACGGTTTCACCCGGCTTTGGCTCACCGATTTTCAGCAGACCGGCATAGGCGGTATAGCCGGGCATCCCAAGGATTCCCAATGCCCATGACGGGTTTTGCGGTGATTTTCCAAGGTTCATCACCTCGGTTCCGTCGGAAATCGCATAGTCCTGCCATCCGCTGCCCGACAGGACATAATCTCCGGCTTCGAACCCATCCAAATTCGACGTCACCACCTGCCCCACGACCTGAGCGGTCATGACACCACCTAAGGCCACGGGTTCGGCATAGGATTTGGCATCGTTCATACGCCCGCGCATGTAGGGGTCGAGAGACAGGTAAACCGTACGCACCAGCATCTCATTCGGTCCGGGGGTCGGAACCTCAGCCGTGGTCAGGCGCAGCGTGTTTTCGTCGGGCTGGCCGCTGGGGCGTTCGTTCAGAACGATCTGTCGGTTGACGTCTGGGGATTGGGCCATGTTCTGAATCCTTTGTTCTGGGTCTCGTTCTGCGACTTCGGTTTGCTTTGCTACTGTGCAGAAAGCGTAAGGGTCCGCAACGTCCTATACTTCAACTGCCGCTGCGGAACGCGGTTGGCGTTTGCCCGAACTCGGCCTTGAACGCGCGGGTCATGGCACTGGCGTTCTCATAACCGCAGCGCCCGGCGATTTCGGCGATGGACTGTTCCGTCTCTTCCGCCAACTTGCGCGCAAGGTTCAGGCGCAGACGCCGGTACAGCGCCTGCGGCGTGGTTTCCAGTTCGGCCTGAATCCGCGCCTCGATGCGCTTTTGGGAACATCCGATCTTACGCGCTACCTCTTTGATCGGCAGCGGCGTTTCCAGATTGGCCTGCATCACGGTCAGCGCCCGATTGACCACAGTGTCTTCCGATTTCAGCGGCAGCGCATAGTGATCCGCACCGCCCCGGCTCATCAGCAGATGCGCCACCTCCATCGACAGCAGTGGCCCGTGATCGCGGCGAATAAGGGCCGAGGCCAGATCAAACGCCGCCATCGCCCCGGAACAGGTCAACCGGTCGCCGTCGATGACAAACCGCTCCTGGACCGCGTCGACGGAAGGAAAGGTCTCTTCGAACCGGACCAGCTCATCCCAGTGAATAGTTGCCCGATGATCGTTCAGCAACCCGGCCCGCGCCAACAGCCAACTGCCCGTGTCCAGACCCGCCAGCTGCGTGTGTTTTCCCGCGGCCATCAGCACCGCGCGGGTGGTTTCGCGCGTATCCAGTTCGAGAAAACCATAAGACGGCATAACCACCAGCACATCCCCGCGCTGATCACTCAAGGCACCGTTCGGCGTGACGGCAAGGCCGCTGGAGCTTTCAACCACCCCTCCATCAATCGAACAGAACCGCCACGCGTACAGGGCCTGCCGTGACAATGTATTTGCGGCGCGCAACGGCTCGACCATGTTGGCCAAGCAGTGGTTCGAGAACCCATCGAACAGCAAAATGTTGTATTGCCGGGTCAAATTTTTTCCAACTCTGCACGATTCTTCGCCAACTCTGCATGTCGCGACACTGCGCAATGCCGTTTCCTGCGTCAATCACCTATCTAAGGATACGCGCCATGCAGTTTGGTCTGTCAGAAGAACAGGAAATGATCGTTTCGACTGTTCGCAGCTTCGTCGAAAACGAAATCTATCCGCACGAGGCCGAGGTTGAACGCACCGGTCAGGTTCCGCATGAGCTGGGCGAGCAGATCAAGCAGAAATGCATCGATTTGGGCTTTTACGCCTGCAACTTCCCCGAAGAGGTCGGCGGCGCCGGTCTGTCGCATTTGGACTTTACTCTGGTCGAACGCGAGTTGGGCCGTGGTTCGATGGCGCTGACGCACTTCTTTGGCCGTCCGCAGAACATCCTGATGGCCTGTAACGACGAGCAGCGTGAACGCTACCTGCTGCCCGCCGTGCGGGGTGAGAAAATGGACGCGCTGGCAATGACCGAACCGGACGCAGGGTCAGACGTGCGCGGTATGAAATGTCAGGCGGTGCGTGATGGCGGTGACTGGGTTGTTAACGGCTCCAAACACTTCATCTCGGGCGCGGAACACGCGGATTTCTTCATCGTCTTCATCGCCACCGGTGTGGATGAGACCCCGAAAGGCCCCAAAAAGCGTATCACCACTTTCCTGGTCGATCGCGGCACACCCGGCTTCGAGGTGCGCGAGGGCTACAACTCGGTCAGCCACAAGGGCTACAAGAACTACATCCTGTATTTCGACAATTGCCGCCTGCCCGACGCGCAGGTTCTGGGTGAGGTCGATGGTGGCTTTGCCGTGATGAACGAATGGCTCTACGCCACCCGCCTGACGGTTGCGGCCTTCTCGGTCGGGCGTGCGCGCAGGTGTTTTGACTATGCGTTGAATTACGCCGCCGAGCGCAAACAGTTCGGTCAGCCCATCGGAAAATTCCAGGGTATCGGCTTCCAGATCGCCGACATGATCACCGAGATCGACGCTGCCGATTGGCTGACCCTGTCCGCCGCATGGCGTCTGGACGAGAACCTGCCGTCGAACCGCGAGATCGCCTCGGCCAAGCTGTACGCGTCCGAGATGCTGGCACGGGTCACCGACACCACGCTGCAGATCTATGGCGGCATGGGGTTGATGCATGACTTCCCGATCGAACGCTTCTGGCGCGATGCCCGCGTAGAACGCATCTGGGACGGCACCAGCGAGATTCAGCGTCACATCATCAGCCGCGATCTTCTGCGTCCCCTCGGCGCGTAAGACCACGTTACCGCGGTGGGCGGGCTCTGGCATCAAATGCTCTCACCCCACCAGGGTCCGCTCTCCGTCGTTTATTTCCAAAGACACGATCAGGATCGTCGATGAACAAAGATCTTACCCGACTGTTGCGCCCGAAAACCATTGCCGTCATTGGGGGCGGCGCCTGGTGCCAACAGGTTATTCTGCAATCGGAACGCATGGGCTATGCGGGTCAAATCTGGCCAGTGCACCCCAAGGCGACGGAGATCGCGGGCTATTCGGTCTATGGGCACCTCGAAGACCTTCCCGAAGCCCCCGACGCGGTGTTCATCGGCATCAACCGCCACGCCACGATCGAGGCGGTTCATATCCTGTCCAGCATGGGCGCTGGTGGCGCCGTCTGCTTTGCCTCGGGCTTTTCCGAGGCTGCGGCCGAGGATGACACGGGCGGAGACCTGCAGGACCGGTTGATCGCAGGCGCCGGGGACATGCCCATTCTGGGGCCGAACTGCTATGGCTTCATCAACGCGCTGGACGGCGCGCTGTTGTGGCCGGATCAGCATGGGGCAACCCCGGTCGAAAAGGGCGTAGCGATCCTGACGCAAAGCTCGAACATCTCGATCAACCTGACCATGCAGAAACGCGGCCTGCCGATTGCTTACATGGTGACCTGCGGGAACATGGCGCAGACCAGCCAGGCCGAGATCGCTTCGGCCCTGATCGACGATCCGCGTGTGACTGCCGTGGGCCTCCATATCGAAGGCTTCAAGGATATTCGAGAATGGGAAGCGCTGGCGGCCAAAGCGCGTAGCAAAGGCGTCCCGCTGGTGGCGCTCAAAGTCGGTGCATCGGAACAGGCACAGGCGGCGACCATATCCCATACCGCGTCGCTGGCGGGCAGCGATGCCGGGGCTCAGGCCTTGTTGGAACGTCTGGGTATCCCGCGCCTGTCGGCCCTGCCCGATTTTCTCGAAACGCTGAAGCTGCTGCATTGCTATGGCCCGCTGCCGGGCAGCAACATCGCCTCGATCAGCTGTTCGGGGGGCGAGGCCAGTCTGATCGCGGACATGGCCATGGGCACGGGTCTGACCTTCCCGCGACTGACCGACGATAAGAAAGCCCACCTTCGTGACGCGCTCGGGCCGATGGTCGCGCTGAATAACCCGCTGGATTATCACACCTATATCTGGCGCGACGAAGAGGCGATGGCCAAGGCGTGGTCGGGCATGACCGGCGACGATATCGACCTGACCTTCTCGATCGTCGACTACCCGACCACGGACGCGACCGAATGGGCCAGCGCCTCGCGTGCGGCGATAAAAGTCCGCGCCGAAACCGGCGCGCGGTTCGCGATCGCGGCGACATTGCCGGAACTTCTGCCTGAAGACGTCGCACAAGAGCTGATGGCCGGGGGCGTTGTGCCCTTTATGGGTCTGCGCGAAGCACTGGCCGCCACCCGCGCTGCGGCTCAGATCAGGGCACCGTCCACGCATCCGATCTGGCTGCCGGGCATCGCCGAGGCCAACCGGACCCTGACCGAAGGCGAATCCAAACAAGCTCTGGCCGATTGCGGGTTGCGCGTCCCACAAAATCGCACCGTACGCGGCCCGGAGGAAGCCCAAGCGGCAGCACAGGAAATGGACGCTCCTTTCGCCGTCAAAGGCGTTGGTCTTGCCCATAAATCTGAACACTCCGCCGTACGACTGGGCATTCAGGCCGAAGATGTGGCAGATGTTGCCACCGACATCGGAACCAACGAGATTCTGGTCGAAGAGATGGTCACCGGAACCGTCGCCGAACTGCTGGTGGGTGTGGTTCGCGATCCGGCCCACGGCTTTGTGCTGACCCTGGGCGCCGGCGGCGTTCTGACCGAGGTTCTGCGCGACACCGCATCCCTGCTGGTGCCCAGCTCCGCTGACGACATCCGCGCCGCGCTTGGCAAGCTGAAAATCGCACCGCTGCTGGCAGGCTATCGCGGCCAACCTGCGGCTGATATGGATGCGATCATCACTGCCGTAGAGGCCGTTCAGGCCTATGTCATGCAAAATGCCGACACGCTTGGCGAGGTCGAGATTAACCCGCTCCTCTGCACGCCCGACAAGGCGGTTGCGGTGGATGCCCTCATCAGAAAGGCCTGAGATATGGACCCGATCAAAACCCGCCGCGAAGGGGCGATCCTTGAGGTGACGCTGGACCGGCCCAAGGCCAATGCCATCGACCTGACCACCAGCCGCAGAATGGGCGAAGTCTTTGCCGAATTCCGCGATGACCCGGACCTGCGCGTGGCCATTCTGACCGGCGCGGGCGAGAAGTTCTTTTGCCCCGGCTGGGACCTGAAGGCTGCCGCCGGCGGTGACGCGGTTGATGGCGACTATGGCGTGGGCGGCTTTGGCGGCCTGCAGGAACTGCGCGATCTGAACAAGCCGGTCATCGCGGCGGTAAACGGCATCGCCTGCGGCGGCGGGCTGGAACTGGCGATCTCGGCCGACATGATCCTGGCCGCAGAACACGCCACCTTCGCTCTGCCGGAAATCCGCTCGGGCACCGTGGCCGATGCGGCCAGCGTCAAGTTACCCAAGCGTATCCCCTATCACATCGCGATGGAGCTGCTGCTGACCGGCCGCTGGTTCGATGCAGAGGAAGCCAACCGCTGGGGCCTGGTGAACGAGATCGTTGCCGCCGATCAGCTGATGGACCGCGCATGGGAGCTGGCGAGTCTGCTGGCCTCGGGACCGCCGCTGGTCTACGCCGCGATCAAAGAGGTCGTCCGCGATGCCGAAGACAGCAAGTTCCAGGACGCGATGAACCGCATCACCAAGCGCCAGTTGCGCACCGTCGACGTGCTTTACGCCAGCGAAGACCAGCTGGAAGGCGCCCGCGCCTTTGCGGAAAAACGCGACCCGGTCTGGAAGGGCAAATAAGAGATCAACGCTTCGGCGGTGTCAGCCATTGCGCCGACATGCCGAAGTTCGACTCTTTCAGCTCTTGCTTTGCGATGGCCTGCAGATGCACCTCATCCGGGCCATCCGCATAGCGCAGTGCCCGCGCCCAGGTATAGCTGTTGGCCAGTGGCGTATCCGGCGTCATGCCCATCGCTCCAAAGACCTGCATCGCGCGGTCGGTCACAGTTGCGTGCACATTGGGCGCCACCACCTTGATCAGCGAAATCTCGCGCCGTGCCGCCTTGGCGCCGACCTGATCAATCTTCCACGCCGCCTGCAGGGTCAGCAACCGCGCCTGATCAATCTCAAGCCGCGATTTCGCGATCCATTCCCGGATCACGCCCTGCTCTGAAAGCTGTTTACCAAAGGTCTTCCGTTCCTGCGCGCGCTCGACCATCAGCGACAGCGCCATCTCGGCCGCGCCGACCGAGCGCATACAGTGGTGGATACGCCCCGGCCCCAGTCGCGCCTGCGCCAGAGTAAAACCGCTGCCCTCTTCCCCCAGCAGATTGGTGGCCGATACGCGCACATCCTTGAAGACCAGCTCGGCATGGCCCTCGGGATCGTGCATGTTCAGGATCGTGGGATTGCGTACGATCTCAAGACCGAGCGTGTCCTTGGGCACGATCACCATGCTCTGTTGCTTGTGCCGGTCCGCGTTCGGATCGGTCTTGCCCATCACGATGAACATCTTTGTGTTCGGATGGCACGCATTGGTGATGAACCACTTGCGGCCGTTGATGACATAGTCATCGCCCTCACGCCGGATCGAGGTGGTGATATTGGTCGCGTCCGAGCTGGCTACATCCGGCTCGGTCATCGCAAAGGACGACCGGATTTCGCCATTGAGCAGAGGCACCAGCCATTCCTCGCGCTGCTCGGACGTGGCGAACATGTGCAACAGCTCCATGTTGCCGGTGTCCGGCGCGCTGCAGTTGAACACTTCGGACGACCACGTCACCTGCCCCATCAGCTCGGCCAGCGGGGCGTATTCCAGATTGCTCAGCCGCGTGCCGGGTTCGTCGTCGCGCAAAGAGGGCAGGAACAGGTTCCACAACCCCTCGGACCGGGCCAGCGCCTTGAGGTCCTCGATGAAGGACACCGGGAAATTACCCGCCTCGATCTCTTCCTTGTGGTCGCGGATGCGCGGATAGATATGCGCCTCCATAAAGCGTTTCAGTTGGTCGCGGAATTCCATAGCGCGCGGCGATGGGGCGAAATCCATGGTGATCCCTTTTCAGGCTGTTACGGCAGACTGTCCCTCGTACCCTAGCCGTGCGACCGGCGTTTGTGAAACCTACGTGCGGGGTCTAAGCCGCAAGTGCCGCGAGGTCACTTTGGTCGCCGCAAAAACCCACCTGTTCACAGCTCTGTTGCCCAACCCTCTCCATAACGGTAAGCGTCTGTGAACACGTGCAATGAACCGAGGGTCAGGTGTCCGAGCAGCAGATCAAGAAATCGGATGACATCGCTGACAAGCTGTCAACGCGAATTGTTCAGGGGGTGTTGAAGCCCGGTGAAAAGCTGCGGCAGGACCTGATTGCCCGTGAGTTCGGAGTCAGTCAGGTGACCATACGCGAAGCCCTTCTGAACCTGGCCTCAAAAGGGCTGGCGGTTGCCGTTCCGCGCCGGGGGATGTGCGTGGCCCCGATGGATCAGAACGCCATTCAGGAACTTCGGGTGATGCGGCGCGCGCTGGAGCCGGTAGCGTTGCTGCATTCCGTGCCTAACCTGACTACCCGTCAGATCGCTCGGATTGAACAGATTCACGACGAATGCGACGGGGCTACCACGGCGGATGATTGGGAGGACGCCAATCAGCGCTTTCACATGGCCGTCATCGCCGCCTGCAACATGCCGCGCATGATCGCCGAGATCAGAAATCTGCAAGTGCTGTATACGTGGCATTTCAACAATCTGCACACCGCCAAATGGCGTCAGCGCGCCGATCCCGACCATGCCGCCATTCTGGCCGCCATCAAGGATCGCGACGCGGCCAAGGCCCATTCGGTGATGCAGCGCCACCTGACACGATTGGCCTAAACCGGTTCAGCCGGGTTTGCGGGCGATGATCCATGTCGGGTGATAGGTCAGCGAAACACCGGACTCGCCCCCGAACTGACGGACATAGTCATTGGAAAAGACCATAAGGCTTGATTTGGTCCAGATTTTTTGCGCCCGCCCGTTTACGCCGGTCCGTCGCAAGTGTTCCAGCACTTTTCGGGGCGACGAAAAATGCACTTGCTGTTCCACCTCTCCGGCAGAGACAACATCCACGATCCCTTCGACAGCAGCGGTCAATACGTCCGGCCCACACAGTCCGGGCGCTTTCGACGCCGAGCCGACTTGGACCAACTCATGGTATTGCTGCGACCCAAACCCCGAAATGGCCAGCCAGCCACCGGGCGCCAATGCCATCGCGGCCCGGCGCAGGAAAGCGGCGGGATCGGGCAGCCACTGGATCATCGAGGCAGACGCAATCAGATGCGGCTGCGCGGGCCAGGCGACAGTCTCGGCGTCCCCACATAGAAATTCGGCCCCATGGGTGGAAGCGGTTTCATCTGCCTCGGGCGAAAGGTCGTTGATCGTGAGCGTATCGAACGCGAAATGCTCGCAAAGGTGCTGCGTCAGGTGGCCGGTGCCACAGCCGAACTCCAACGCCGAGGCGAAGTGCCGGGGCGCGCCGCCGTCGCGCAAATCCTGCACCAGACGATCCGCAATCTTGGCCTGCTGACCCGCCGAGTCGTGATAAGTCATGAAACTGCGGCTGAAGCTGCGCTGGACGCGGTCGGTCAACTGGGCGTTCATGCGATCCACTCCTTCCAGTTTTGACCGGCGGCAAAGGGAACATGCGGCGCGGAAATCTCGCGCACCGCAACCTGCTGCCCGGCCCATGCGGCCTGTTGCGCGCGGGTGGGGATAATCCGGTCCCGCTGTGGAATCCAGATGCGGTCGAACTTGTGGTCCGGCGCCGCGCCGCGCGCGATCACCGCAAAAAGCTCGGCCCGCGCGGCATCGATATCGATTTCGGGGGCTGGCCCCGCCAACCCAGCACGGCGGCAGAACTTGGCGAAACTGGCGGTGTTCAACTGATCCGCCGTAGCGCGGATCATATCCGGCGCGATGCCGTGTTCGGCGTCGGCTGGGGACAGGGTGCCGCTGACGGCGACCCGTCGCGCAGGTTGAATCCCAGTCTGCGACAACCAATGCGCGGCCGACGCCACGCCAAAGGAAAAGGCGATCAGGGTGACCCGGTCATATTGCGCGAGGTCGCTCAGCGGGTTGTCCAGCCGGGTGTAGTCATCCACGAACAGGACATCCGCATCGCCCGAAAGGCCTTTGAAAGGCGCGGGTCCAAGCGCCCAGCCTCCGAAGACCAACAGCACCTTTTCAGTGCCCGAGCGGGACAGCCACTGCTGTTTCATGACGCGCCTTTCGCCAGTGAAACCATGGCCGAAGTCACTCGGCTCAGTTCATCTACAGAGATGATGTAGGGCGGCATGCAATAGATGTTCCGCGCAAAGGGCCGCAGCCAGACGCCGGTTTCTGGTGCCAATCCATGTGCAACGGACGGATCGACCCAATCCTCCATCTCAATGACGCCAATAGCACCCAGAACACGCACATCCGAGACCCCGGGCAATCCGCGCGCGGGGGCCAGTTCCTGCGCCATCTGGTCGGCAATCCTGGCCACTTCGGTCCGCCAATCCCTGACGAATAGCTGCTCCAGACTGGCAACTGCTGCCGCGCAGGCCAGCGGGTTGGCCATATAGGTCGGGCCATGCATCATGACGCCAGCCTCGCTTTCGCCAATGCGGCGCGCGACGGTCTCGGACGTTACGGTGGCGGCCAACGTGATATGTCCGCCGGTCAGCGCCTTGCCCAGGCACAGGATATCCGGCACGACCCCAGCGTGATGCAGCGCAAACAGCTCTCCGGTACGGCCGAAACCTGTGGCAATCTCATCGAAGATGATCAGCACATCATGGGCTTTGCACAGCTCATGCGCCCGCTGCAGCCATGTAGGGTGATAGAAATACATCCCGCCCGCACCCTGAACGACCGGCTCAAGGACCAGACCCGCGATCTGGTCGGCCTTGGTTTCCAGTAATTCTTCCAGCGCATTCAGGCCGTTCAGGTCACCATCCTCGGACCAATCCTGCCCAAAGGCGATCTGCGGACGCGGCAGGAAATGCTGAACGGACAAAGCCCCCGCGAACAGCCCGTGCATCCCGTTGACCGGGTCACAAACGCTCATCGCTTTCCAGGTGTCGCCGTGATAGCCGCCGCGAATTGTGGCAAACTGCGTGCGCCCGGTGCGGCCCTGCGCCATCTGGTATTGCACCGCCATTTTCAGCGCCACTTCGATGGCCACCGAGCCGCTGTCGCTGTAGAAAATACGGTCCAGCCCATCGGGCAGAAGGTCGATCATTCTGCGGCCCAGCTCGATCGCTGGTGAATGCGTGAGCCCGCCGAACATCACATGCGGCATCTGATCCAACTGCGCCTGCATCGCCGCGATGATGGCCGGGTGACGGTGCCCATGCACCGCGCACCACCACGAGGACATGGCGTCAATCATCTGCGTCCCGTCCTCGGCCGTTAACCAAACGCCCTCAGCCCCGGTGATCAGGTGCATCGGGCCAGGCTTCAGCACGTTGGTATAGGGGTGCCACAGATGGCGGGCGTCGAACTCAAGCGGGGTCACAGGGCGCTCCGGATGGTATCGACGTCGATGGCGGTAAAGGCGTCGGTCAGCGTGTCGCGGGACAGGGTATCGAGAATGGGCAAACGGCCCAGATGCCGGGTGTTGCCCATCTGGGCGATGGTCTGTTCGACATCCGGCTCGGCATCGCCCACAAACGCCACGCCGACCACATTGCAACCGGCATTGCGCAGCGCCATCAGAGACAGCGTCGTGTGGTTGATCGTACCCAGAGCGGTGCGCGCCACCAGCACAACCGGGGCCTGCCATTGCGCGATCACGTCGAGGAAAAACACCTTGCGGTTCAGCGGCACCATCAGCCCGCCCGCGCCTTCGACCACCAGAGGGCCGGACACACTCGGCGGGGTCAGACGGGCCGGGTCAATCTCGATGCCCATATCTTCGGCCGACAGATGCGGCGAGGCGGGCATGTTCAGACGATAGGCCTCGGGCAGCACCTCGGCCCCGGTCAGTTCGGCGACGATTTCCGAATCCGTTGCGTCCTCCAGCCCCGACTGCACAGGCTTCCAATACCGCGCGCCGAGGGCGGCAGTCAGACCCGCAGCAAAGACGGTTTTGCCGATGCCAGTATCTGTGCCGACAACAATAACGGTACTCATGCGGCCTCACTTTGATGCTGGGCAAGCGTTTCGAACAGGGCGCTGATATCGGCGTTGGTCACATTGCCGGTGACCGAGATCCGAAGTCGCGAGGTGCCACGCGGAACCGTCGGCGGGCGGATACCCCGGACGTCAAAGCCCTGCGCCTGCAGGCTTGCGGCCATCTGCATCGTCCGCGCCTCGTCGCCCAGAATGACGGGAACGATCTGGCTGTTCAGCACATCTTGCGGAACGCCCGTGCGGCGTGCCTCGGCGTGGGCGTGGTGCATTCGGGCGGTTGCGGCGTCGGTCAGGCAGGTGTCGGATCGCAGATGATCCAGCACCGCCCGCACAAGGGCCGCGTTGAGCGGCGACGGGGCGGTTGCAAATATGAATGGCCGTGCTCGGTTGATCAGCGCGTCGATCATCACCCGAGGCCCGCAGATCAAACCGCCCGCGACACCCAAACCTTTGCCGCAAGTGTGCAGAGTCAAAACCTCAGCCGTCAAACCATGCGCCAGGCCTTTGCCATTCGGACCAAAAACGCCGGTGGCATGGGCTTCGTCCACCACCAGAACAGCGTTCTGTTCAACGGCCAGTTCGGACAGTGCGGGCAAGGGCGCGACGTCGCCTTCCATCGAATAGACGCTTTCCACCGCGATCCAAACTTGTCCCGATCCGCCAGAGGCCCGCCAATCCGCCAGAACACGTCGGGCATCTGCCGCGTCATTATGCGCAAAGGACCGGGTTTCAGCCCGGCCCGTGCGCATCCCCTCATGGGCGCTGGCATGGACCAGATCATCATACAGGATCAAATCCCCCGCCGCAGGCAGAGTCGAAAAAATCGCCTGATTGGCCTGAAATCCGCCCCCCATGAACAAGGCAGCCTCGGCGCCGAAAAAGGCGGCAGCTTCTTCCTCAAGCGCCTCATGTTCAGGATGGTTCCCGCGCAATAGCCGCGAACCGCCTGATCCAAGCGGCACACCCCGTTCCAGCGCCTTTTGCGCGGCGCGGCGCAATAGCGGTGAGTCCGCCAGACCCAGATAGTCATTCGAGGCAAAGTCCAGCCCACGCCTCGGGGCCAGCACCCGGCGGCGATGCCGGGCGTCCAGCGTTTCAAGCATCGAGCGCAGGCGACTCAATGCTTTCATTCAGCCGCTTCCGCACAGCTTTGCCCGGCAACGGTTTCGGCCTGCAGCCCCAGCTTGTTGAACAGGATCGCGTCGGTGTCTTCTTCGGGGTTTTCCGCGGTCAGCAGCGTTTCCCCCACAAAGATCGAGTTCGCACCGGCGAAGAAACACATGGCCTGCATCTCTTCGGTCATGTCACTGCGGCCTGCGGACAGGCGCACATAGGATTTCGGCATCATGATGCGGGCGGTTGCGATCACGCGCACAAAGTCGATCGGGTCGATCGGCTTGGCGTCGGCCAGCGGCGTATCTTCCTGCGGCATCAGCATGTTGATCGGCACGGATTCGGGCGCAGGGCCCATATTGGCCAGGGTGACCAGCATATCGACGCGGTCGCCGATCTGTTCACCCATGCCCAGAATACCGCCCGAACACACCTTGATACCGGCGTCCTGCACGCGGTTCATCGTGTCGATGCGATCAGCGAAGGTGCGGGTGGTGATGACCTCGGGGTAATACCGCTCGGACGTGTCGATGTTGTGGTTGTAATAGTCCAGCCCCGCATCGCGCAGGCGGAACACCTGATTGTCGTCCAGCATCCCCAGCGTCATGCAGGTCTCCATCCCCATATCGCGGACGCCTTCGACCATCGCAACCAGCGCGTCCATGTCGCGGTCCTTCGGCTCGCGCCAGGCCGCGCCCATGCAGAACCGGGTCGCACCGCCCTCTTTCGCCTTGCGGGCCTCGGTCAGGACGCGCTGAACCTCGATCAGCTTCGACGCCGACAGTTTCGAGCCGTTCCGGGCCGATTGCGAACAATAGGAACAATCCTCGGCGCAACCGCCCGTCTTGATCGACAGCAGCTTGGAGGTCTGGATCTTATTGGGATCGAAGTTCTCGCGATGCACGGTCTGCGCGCGGAACAGCAGGTCCATCAGAGGAAGATCATAAACGGCCTGCGCCGCCTCGCGGGTCCATGTGGGAGAGGTGTTTTCCATTTTATCGATAATCTGTCCAAAACTCCATGCCTGCTTTGTCTAATATCGATAAACCGGAAAATTTCAACTGCTAACTGCCCGGTCAGCGCGGAACCGCCCGGCGAACCAAAGCTGTTTGAGGGGTTAAGCTATGGGATCGCGTTCATGCTCTGACCGGCTTGCCAGTCCGGCGCGCAATTTCCCAACCCGCCGCCACAGAACGTTTGCGATGTCCCGAAAGGGGCGGAAATAGATATCCAGAAGGTTCGACGCGTGCGCCTCGGACGGTTTCAGCCCGAAAGTCAGCTTGCTGTCCCGCTCGGACAGATGCAGCGATCCGAACAGCCAATCCCAGACGGCAAAGGCAACGCCAAAGTTCTTGTCATGATGTTTGCGTGCAATCGAATGATGCACCTGATGCTGCGCCGGAGAGATCAGGATATGTTCCAGCCAGCGCCAGTACCGGATCGAGATATGCGAATGCCGCAGGTTCGAGCCCGTCACATGGAAAACGAACGACAGGACATTGACGCCCAGCACGGTGTAAAGGTCGACGGCGCTGCCGAAGAAAAACAGAAAGACCGCCATCACCGTTCCCTGCGCCACAGCCGAACGCAGACCGTACAAAACACCCTCTAACGGGTGAACGCGGTAAACGGTGATCGGGGTCATCGTCTCGGCCGAATGGTGAACCTTGTGGATCGCCCACAGTACCGGCCAACGGTGCATCCAGCGGTGCACGATGTATTTGGTGAAATCATCCACCAGGAAGATCACGCCCGTGAACAGCGCCACAATCACTGCCTTTGGCGTATCCGCGAACAAACCCCGCCGCAGGAAATCGACGTCGTGCAACGCATAAAACAGCGCGGTTGCGATCGCCAGCTGGGACACCGGTAGCGGCGAGATGAACAGGGTAAAGACACGGTTGATCACGAAAATCTTGTAATCAGCCCGCGCCGACGATGAAAACAGGATCTTGCGATCAAACACCTCTCGCAACGCAGCGCGGATCGAGGACCGCCGCACCGCCACCAGCCACACCAGCGCCAGCAGAACGGTCAAAAATAAATACCCCACGAAGACGCGCTTCTTGGGGTTGGAAAAATCGGCAAAGACCGCGCTTATGTGATCGAGAAATTCCAAAGGGTCTCTTTCGATGGAAATCCCGGCGACCCTAAAGCCGCCGGGGTGGGATCAGTGGAGCCTCAATCGGTTTCGGCAGCCTCGGTGGCGCCCAGCTTTTCGGCCAGCGCGGCCAGATCGGCGGTTGCGTCATTGGCGCGGCTTTCGATGCCGAACTTGTCGATCAGCAGTTTTTGCACTTTCAACATGTTGACCTGATAGTCATCCAGAGACATCTCGCGGTCACGAACAAAGTTGCCGTCGGCATCGATATCCGACACCATCTTGCCGTCGGGCATCGCCGGGCCGAAACCGATCAGCCAGTTCAGGTCGATCGCCGTAGCGCCCAGATTGTTCTTGCCCGACTGCAGCGCCATCGAGAAGCCCTTCAGCTCACCCCAATGCTTGACGTAGGTGCGCAGGGCCTTGTCGCTGTCCTCGCCCGATTTCAGCTTGTCGATATCCTTGTAGACCGAACCGGCATATTTGAACGTGGCCTCGGCAAGCGTCTTTTCCCAGTTGGTTTCGATGATGTCGGCATAGCCCTTCAGCTCGGCGCGCTGCGCGTCGGTCAGCGCCTCACCATTGGCCGAGGCGATCAGCGCCCGACCGTCGCGGAAGGCGTTGAATATGGTGGTCATGTATTGGGTGTTCTGGTTGCCACCCTTGTCGGCACCGGCGGCATAGTAGGCCGGGCCAAAGACCATCTCGGTTTTCAGGTCGATGACACCGTCACCGTTTGCATCCGCAGCAGCCATGTCTTTCTGCTTGGACACGGCATAGTTCTGCTCTGCCGACAGGCTGGCCGAATGCGCAGCCGCGCCGAAATAGCCGAACGCCTCATCCCAGACATGCTCTTTGCCGGTGTAATGGGCGCCCTCTTTGTAGGGCTTGTCGTTGGGCTTGGTGCCGGCGTCCAGTTTTTCGTCCAGATAGTTGTCGACCGCCTGATTATAGGCCATCGCGCCCAGCGTGAATTTCGAGATCAGCTGACCCCAATCCATGCCGTTGACCGGGTCATAGCCTTGCTCGGACGCCGCGGCCAGATTGATCATCTGCAGCGCGACATCGACGCCCGACTGGTTGCCCGGCCATGCAGGCATCGCGCCATTGTAGAACTTGCCCGAGATGTTCTTGCCTTTTGAAATTTCGTTCACGGTCGACTGCTTGACCGGAAATCCGTCTTTTGACGCAGGTGCGATGATTTCCAGATCTTCTTCGGATCCGTTGAAATAGGCCAGCATCAGCACCTCGACCTGGGCCGCATTGTTGCCGCCATCGCCTTTGGCAGCCGCTTTTTTTAGGCTGTCATGCAGCACGTGGCGCGCGATCTGGCCGGAATAGGAAACCGAGTTGGTCTTGTCGCCTTCATAGCCTTTCACGGTGACCGGAAACGGGCCATAAGCCTGATCGGCCATGACGCCGCCGCCGATAACGGTCGCGGCAACAAGCGCCGAAGTAAATTTGAGTGTGGATTTCAGCATGGGGAGTCCTCGTTCTGTCCGACCTTTTTTATCGGAAATTATTTCCGACCCTTTTAGTCGATTACTACCGAGGCAAGTCAACCCCCAATTGCTCAGAAAGAAGGCCCTGCGGTCTTTGATATGCAAAAACCGCCCGCAGCTCTGCACCACAAAGGCACCAACCTCGAAAACCCGTCAGGCAACCGGGTGTGGTCCCAGCAGAACCCGGGCAGAAATTGCTATGAAAAACAGAACCGTACCGGTCAGAACAAACACGTGCCAGATAGTGTTGTGAAACGGCAGGTGATCCAGAAGGTAAAAGACAACTCCGACGGTATAGACCACACCGCCTGCGATCATCAGCCAAACCACAACTGTCGGCAATTCGCTAAGCATGGAGGGACCGGCCCAGACAACAGCCCAGCCCATCATCAGGTACAGGACAAGCCCGAACCAGCGAAACCGGGCCGGGTCAATCAGCTTGAGCACCGAACCCAGCGTCGCCGAGGACCACAGGCCAATCAAAAGCCCCGGTCCCTGCCCGGCCGACAGCAAAAGGAACGGCGTGTAGGTCCCGGCAATCTTCACATAAATGCCCGAGTGATCAAGACGGCGCAGCAGTTCGGTCCACCTGTCACTTTCGATCATGTTGTAGAGCGCAGAAAACGTCAGCATCAACAGCAGCGTCACACCATAGACCGAGACCCCCAGAATGGCCTCCGGCTCAGACCGGTGAAAGACAGTGATCGTGATTAGAATGGGAACCGCAACAAGCGCCGACGTGACGCCCAGAACGTGCACAATTCCGTCGCTCACCCGCTCGGCGCGGCTGTAGGCAGGACGGATATCTGCAAAGGACCACATACACTTAACTTAAGCGTCAAAGGGATTTCGAACAAGTTAACGCGCCTTGCGACCGATCAAAGCTCTGTGTGGACACCTGCGCTTAAGTGGGGTCATCCCCCTGTTTCGGGTCCTTGTACCTGTTCAGATCGAAAATACCCGCCTGAATTGGGTTTTGGCGCAAGAAAATATCGTGAATCCGGTCACTTAACGCCCAAAAGTCGGGGCTGGCCCGACGCACACCGTATTCCGCCACCAGGGCCAAATAGTCGCTTTGCGATCGTATGCCTTTCAGGGCCGCGACAAAGGACTGCAACCGGTCCTGCCCGACGTGGAAATAAAAATTCGGGTAGCTGCCGATCAGCCCGGGAAGGATCGTCAGAACATCCGCCCCAGGGTCCCGGCGTGCCTCCTCATCAAACAGGAAGGCAACGTTGTAATGGGCTTTGTCATGCGCAAGAGTGAACAGGGCCGTCTCTCCGCCGTTTTGCTTGACCGCAAGAACAGACAGGTCCGGCAAGTACTTCACCCAATTGCCGGTTTGGTTGGCCAGATCGCGCAGCGCTTCGGTCGGCTGACCTGCGGGGCACCCTGCGGCGGCGCATCTGTTGATCGGGTCCGTCTGGGCCCACAACCCGTTGCCGCGTTTCAGCAAGGTCAGAAGGAATTCCTGTTTCGGTTGATCCGTTTGAAAGGAAATACCGGTGGGGAAACGGTCATCGACGCGGCGGCGATGCCAATAGGTGTGCAATTCGGCCAGAACACCCTGATACCAGTGTTCATGCATTTGCGGCCGGACATCCCGCGGCATGAAGGCCAGAAAGGTATCCTCGCTCTCCATCCGCAGTTCATCCATGTAAAGCCGCGTGGACAATTGATGTTCAACCCGCCCGAACACGTCGTAGCCTGTCACAAGGTCATAGTAGATGCGTTCAAAAATCGGATAGTCGATGACCCAGGCGGTTTCCGGGATGCCGCCGTGAAACCCGGTCATGGCCGAGGCATTGTCGAAATGCCGGAACACCGTGATCAGCGCGTTGGGATTGGTTCCGTCACCATCCCAGATCGAATTGTAATCGAACCCGGCCTGATAGATCGGCGCGGCGCGATAGCGCGCGTCCCTGAATTCGAGATACTTAACCTGATTTTTGTGCGAGAACCCCTGCAACATGCCCGGCACACCTGCATCGGCCTCGGACACGGGCAGTTCCAGAAAGGCGGCGCCTTCCTGCAAGTAGCTGGGGTCGGTGATCGACAAATCCGTGTCCGGATCGAGAAAACTGACCCAGAACCTGTCCTCGATCACGTCGACGGCGGTCTCTCCGTGGCAGACGGGGCCACGGATGAAGCTGCGGACAAAGAACAGCGCATCATCCAGCAGGAACTGATAGCGGCTGCGCGCTGGCATTTGCATGAAGGTGCTGAACGGGTTGCCGCCTTCGGCATCCCCAAACGGGGGCAGTTCCGCCAGCGTCCAATCGGTGTCGAGGAACAGCTGTTGGTAACGCGCCATGCGATCCGGCCCAAGCGTGTAGACCAGATGTTCCTTATGCACGATCGTTTCCGTGACCTGCTGCAAGCGATAGTAAAACGCTGCCGCACCCGGATCGTCGAAGGGTCGTCGCGTTGCAATCACCTCGATCTCAACCCCCGGCGGCGTGGTCGAGCGCACAAGCTGGAAGAACCGCCGCGGATCGTCGCCCTGAAAGTGGAGCCGGGCCAGAAACAGATGCTCGTACAGATACCGGCTCATCAATTGATTGCGGGGGTCGCTTGTGTTCAGGAACGTCTCCCAATCAGCGATCCAGACTTGGATCGCATCGGGAATGTCGGGCGCGGCGGATGGCAAGGCCGCACCGCCGCGTGCCCAGCCCATGAGCGTCTGAAACTCGGCCTCGGCAAGCGGTGCCGTGCCATAGGGCATACCCGCAAGCGGGTGGTTCCTGCTGAACGTGTCAAACTCATCCGAGGTGGGGCAGACCAGAGGGCGGTCGATTGCCAGACCAAGCTCCGTCGGCAGAGGGGAGTCGGTCGGCATCGGGTTCTGGCGGCCCAGATCAAGGTACCGCTCAAGCAAACCCGCTTCCTGCCCGCGAAGGACGGTATGGAACCCAAGCGCCTGCCATTCCGGAACGGTCTGCGCGTCGATCCCCAGCCGAGTGGGTTGGGCATCCTCCAAGCGTTCGGTGTGATAGACCGCCTCTTTGCTGGCCCCGCGCGAAACGCCCATCGGGGATGTCAGTTTCAACTGACACGGTGCGTCATAGCAACTGTGGCACACGACACAGCGGCGATCCATGATCGGTTTCACCTCGGCCCATGTCTGGTTCTGCGCCCGGGCCGCAAACGGGGATGCGCAGAGCAAGGACAGCACGATCGCCGCCTGCAGCAACAGTCGAATCTTGTGCATCTGCGCCCCCTATCAACCCCCGTAACCTGCCAATATCATTGCAGTTACGGGGGGCTTTAGGCAAGGAACGCGTCAGGGCGTATCTACACGACTTGGCGTCAGCCGATGGTGTAACCCGGTGTCGATTGCGCAATTTCGGTTTCCTCATCGGTCATGCCCACCGAAATGTCGCTGAACAATGGTGTGCTCAGGTACCGCTCGCCCGTATCGGGCAACATGCACAGAACAGATGCGCCGGGTTCGGCCTGTTCGGCGATTTCCATCGCCACCGCAAAGGTCGCGCCGCCGGAAATGCCGGTCAGAATCCCCTCTTGGCTGGCCAGTTTCTGCGCCCATTCCACACCGGTCGGGCCTGGCACGGGGATCAGTTGATCGAAATACTTGTTATCGATGGATTCCTGCAGGACCGAGGGGATGAAATCCGGCGTCCACCCTTGTATCACATGCGGCTCGAACGCCGGGTGGCTTGAGACGGGATCGTTGTCCTTGCCCCGCTCGGTTGAAATGCCGCTGCCCACCAGCTGCGCGTTGGCAGGCTCGGACAGGATGATCTTGGTATCCGGCCACTCGGCGCGCAACACCCGCGAGACACCAGTAACCGTGCCGCCGGTCCCATAGCCGGTCACGAAGTAATCCAGTGGCTCTCCGTTGAAATCGCCCAGGATTTCCCGCGCGGTTGTGGCGGCGTGGATCTCGGCATTGGCCTGGGTTTCGAACTGCCGCGCCAGGAACCAGCCGTGCTTTTCGGCCAGCTCAGCGGCTTTGCGATACATGCCAAAGCCCTTTTCCTCTTTCGGGGTCAGAACGACCTTGGCCCCCAGCATCCGCATCAGCTGGCGGCGTTCGGTGGAAAAGCTCTCGGCCATTGTGACGACCAGAGGGTAGCCCTTTTGCGCGCAGACCATAGCCAGGCCGATGCCGGTATTGCCGCTGGTCGCCTCAACCACGGTTTGACCGGGCTTCAGGGTCCCGTTGCGCTCCGCGGCCTCGATAATGTTCACCGCAAGGCGATCCTTGACCGACCCGGCAGGGTTGAACGCTTCGAACTTCACGAACAGGTCGACGCCTTCAGGCCCCAAATTGTTGATGCGGATCGTGGGTGTGTTGCCGATCGTGTCGAGCACGCTGTCATAAATACGGCCATTGCCCGAGGTGGTTCTGAGCTTTGAGTCGGTCATTGGAAATCCTCACATGATCACGGGTGCAATCCCATCTTTCTAACCTGCGTCCGTGATAAAGTCCCGACCCCTTTCCCTGGGGCGGCGCTAGAGGTCCAGGATCACTTCGTCTGCCCCCTTGCCGGGCACCGCACAGCAGATCAGCACCTCGTCTTCGGAATGGTCCGCGGTCGGCTGTGTGCGATAGGCGACTTTACCCGCGATTTTGCGCGTCAGGCAGCTGCCGCAAGAGCCCGAGCGGCATGAGAAGGATGGCTCCAGCCCCAGAGCCTCGGCCGTTTCCAACAGGGTCGGCCCGTCTTTCACCCAATGCGCCTTGTGCCCGCTGGCCGCAAAGGTGACCTGAGCCGCTCCGGCCTCGGGCTGTGGGTTGCGTGCGCCGTCATCAGATCGCCGTTTCAGCGCAGCCGGGCCGAAGCTTTCGGCGAATATACGACCGTCCCGTGCACCCAGTTCACGCAGCATGTCGTAGACGGCCTGCATGAAGGGCGGCGGGCCGCATAGAAAGAAATCATAGTCATCGAAAGACAGCGTGTCGCGGATCAGCTCGGGCGTGATGTAGCCCGCGACATCAAAATCCACACCATCGCGCGTACCCTGTTCGGGCTGCGAGATAACCGAGACATAGCGCATCTTGCCGTCGCTGGCGGCCTCGGCCTCGCGCAAATCCGCATGGAAAGCCCGCTGCGCCACGGATTGCGCGGCGTGGAAAACGGTCAGCCTGCGGGTGTGGCGGGTGCGCACATCTTCGTTCAAAACGTGCTGGACCATCGAGGCCATCGGCGTGATGCCGACCCCTCCGGCGAACAGAACGGCGGGGCGGGTTTCGGCGGGGTCCAGAAAGAACCGGCCTTTGGGGGCCTGGACCTCGACAAGGTCTCCGACTGAAAACGTGTCGTGCAAGTGGCTCGACACAGCGCCGCCCGGCTCGCGCTTGACCGAAATCCGGTAACTGGGTTCCCCCGGTGCCGAGGACAGCGTGTAGGTCCGGGTCACTGGCGCCCTGCCGTCGGGCCGCACGCGCAGCGTCAGAAACTGGCCCGCTTCAAAGGGCAACAGGGGCAAACCGTCTGTACTTTCAAAGGTAAAGGACCGGATCACCTCGCTTTCGTCACGCACCGAGGCAACCCGCAGGGCGCGCCATTGGCGGCGCTGCATTTCGGCCTGTTGGCGAGCGGCGAGCGTGTTCCAGTCATCACCCATCAGGCTGTTGGGCGAAAACTCCAGAAATTCGGCCCGGAACGGCAACGCGTCATGGATACGCAGCCCATGATGCAGATGAAACCACCACCCCCGCCTTGCACCATGAAAGGCCGCAATGTCAGGATGATCGTCGGACAGAACCTCAACCGTTCCGGTCAGCATCAACACATCACCGGTCTGATAGTCCGGAAACAGCAGACCCGCCCGGGGATTTACCAGGAAATTGCCAAGCGTGTTGAAAAAATTGTTGCCGGCAAAGTCGGGCACCAACAGGCTGTTGCCCTGCACTTTGATGAAACCGGAACGCCCGCCCCTGTGCGATACGTCAACGCCTTTGTGTTCAGGCGTAACGGCGGAACTTGCCACGTAGAACGAGTTGGCAGTCGAAATCACCTTGCGGGCCTGCGCGTCCAGCGCGGAAAACCGATCACTGGCGGGACGGACGGAATCGGCCTCAGGTTCCCGGACAAAGGTCACATCATGGGTCTGGATGTATTGCGGGCAGTTCCCAAAGGACTGCACGACATCCAACGAGAAACCGCTCTCATCCACCCGGCGCACGGTTGCATTCATTCGGTTGCGACGACGTGTGGAAAGCTCCACCCCCACCACGCCGATCGGTGCACCGGCTTGCAATGCGCCACCAAGCGGGTCGTCCTTCAACGGTCGGATCGCTACATCCAGCTGCCGGTCATGCGGCGAACGGACAAATCCCGGCCTGCCCGAGATCATTGACGCCCAGGGCCAGCCATCGGAATTGACGCTACCCAGAACGATGAAGGGAAGTTTGCTAAAGAACTCCCGATGCTGGTCGGGCATATAGGGGCGGATAAAGTCCCGACCCATTTTTTCGACCTGTTCGCGTTTCCCCACACGGGACTGCATGGCGCGCTCGCCGGTGTGAAAGGGGGATGCGCTGGCTTCGACCGGAACATTCATGGCGGACCTCATGTGGCGTAGGGACCAGTTGCGCCAATGCGCAACCGGTCAGGTTCGGGGTCAGGCGGCGTTCAGTCCGACCGCCGTGCGGGGCATTGGGACAAACCCGTCCAGCGCCTCGATATTGCTCAGCAGGCGTCGCACATTTGCGTAAGGCTCCAGCGAAACACCCCCTTCGGGCGCGTGCGCGGTGTAGCTGTAGATCGCAACATCCGCGATCGAGGGCGCGTCTCCGACCAGCCAGTCGCGCCCCTCAAGATGGGCGTCCAGCTTGCCCAGAACCTTGGCAGCGGTGGCATGGGTGAACTCGACGTCCAAAGGCGCGTTGAACACGGTGATCAGCCGCGCGGCGGCAGGGCCAAAGGCGATCTCGCCTGCGGCGAGGGTCAGGAATTTCTGCACCTCAGCCTCAAGCACCGGATCTGTCGGCAGGTAGGACGGCGCATATTTCCGGGCCAGATAGACAAGGATGGCGTTGCTGTCGCTGACGACCACATCGCCGTCTTCCAGCACCGGCACCTGCCCTGCCGGGTTCAGCGCCAGAAACGCGTCGCCCTTATGTTCACCCCCGGCCAGGTCAACATCGATGACATCATGTTTGATACCTGCAAGGCTGGCGAACAGAACCGCGCGGTGGGCATGACCGGACAGCGGGAAACTGTGGATTCGGATGGCGTTGGACATCTGATAGCTCTTTCTTTGACTGAAGGGGTTCGGCTGAGGATCAGCATCTGAGCACCAGACTTAGTTTGCTTTCCCAAAGGCGATAATATACATATTTGGTGAATTACTTTGAACGCAGCGTGGATAATGGATACAGTTCAGGGCATGAAGGCCTTTGCGGCCGTGGCCACGCATTCCTCCTTCACTGAAGGCGCGCGGCAAATTGGCATCAGCACCAAACTGGCCAGCAAATATGTCGGCCAGCTTGAGGACCGCCTGAACGCGCAACTGTTCAACCGCACCACCCGCAGCGTCACCCTGACCGATACCGGACGCGCCTATTACGAACGCTGCCTGCCCTTGCTGGAGCAGTTCGATGAGCTTGAAGGCCTGGTCCAGCAACGCCAGACCGAACTGGCGGGCCGTATCCGGATCACCGCGCCCACCGGATTTGGGTCGGCGGAACTGATCCACCTGTTGAAACCGTTCCAAACCGAGCATCCCAAGGTCTCGATCGAGCTGCACCTGTCAGATCACCACGTCCCAATGGTCGAGGAAGGCTATGATCTGGCCATTCGCTTCGGCGTTCTGAAGGATTCGAACCTCGTGGCGCGCAAGCTCATGGACATGCGGATCGTGTGCTGTGTGTCGCCGGACTATCTGGCGGAGTTCGGAACCCCGAAAGAGCCATCGGCGCTGGCCTCTCATAACTGTCTGTTGCAAGCCACCGGCAGCAATACCGACCACTGGGCATTCAAGGGACCGGACGGCGCGTATTCGGTTCCGGTGTCCGGCAATTTCCGCGCCAATTCCCCACGCGCGGTGGCCCATATGGCTGCGGACGGGTTGGGGATCGGGCGCATTCCCCTGTACACCGCGCAGCCGTTTCTGAACGCGGGAACACTGCAGTTGATCTTCGAAGCGCAAGAAGCGGTATCCGTCGGCCTTTACGCCGCCTATCCGCAAAACCGCCACCTGACCGCTCGGATACGGGCGCTGATCGATTTTCTGGCGGCGCAACTGCGCAGGGCCTGAAACTCTGCCCTTGCGCCAAGGTGGAAATCCTCGAAGGTCCGCACCATCTTCAGGAATGGTGTGCAAAAAGCGGCCCGCGCCGATCATGACCCCATATGTCGAAAGGAGCCCGCCTCATGGAAATCAACTCGGATTTTTCTACCCGCGTCGTTGTTCACTCTGATCAGCTTGAGTGGCAAGCCTCGCCCATGAAAGGCGTCGACCGGCGCATGTTGGACCGGATCGGGGGCGAGGTCGCCCGCGCCACAACCATTGTACGTTACGCACCGGGCAGCAAATTTTCAGCGCACACGCATACCGGCGGTGAGGAATTCATTGTTCTGGACGGCGTATTTCAGGACGAGCACGGCGATTTTCCGGCCGGAACCTATGTGCGCAATCCGCCGACATCGCAACATACGCCGGGGTCGGAACCCGGCTGCACCATCTTCGTGAAACTCTGGCAGTTCGACATGAATGACCGTACGCAGTTTCGCAAGACCATGACGGACGAACTGGCCGCCCCTGTGAATGGCGTCGCCACAGCGATCCTGCACAAGGACGCCCGCGAAGAGGTGACCTATAGCCATCTGGACGCGGGCGCGACGCTGTCAACAAACGCACCCGGCGGGATCGAGATCCTCATCATCGACGGGTCGATCACGACCGATCAAGGCGCTCTGAGCAAGAACAGCTGGCTGCGCCTGCCCGAGGGCCAGGCCCTGTCAGCCACGGCAGGCCCCGAGGGCGCGAAAGTCTGGATGAAAACCGGGCACCTTCTTTATGCCCAGGCGCCGCAATTCTAGGTTATTGCACCCGTCTGCGCGGGGCATACACAATCGGGGTGCAATCGGACGGGCTCTGAGGTCCGGGTCGAAACGGAACAGGGTTGATGCATATGGCAACCGATACCAAAACCGCCTTGCTGGATGTTGCAGAACACGCCGTCCGTGCGCGCGAGTTTGACGGGTTCAGCTATGCCGATCTGGCCGAAGCCGTCGGTATCCGCAAGGCGTCGATCCATTGTCACTTTCCCACCAAGGCCACGCTGTCCGCCGCACTGATGGACAGATACCATGCGACGTTTGATGCGGAGTGCCGGGAAATCGAAACCTCCCACGACACCGGGGCTGACCGCCTAAAGGCGCTGATACTGCTATACCGCAATGCCTTGAATGAAGGCAAAACACTGGGCCTGTGTGTGACGCTGATCAGCAGCCGCGCAAGCCTGTCGGACCAGGTCATCGAAAAGATCAAAGACTTCCGGGCGAAGATGGCGGCGCGGATTGAGGCGATCTTCGCGCTTGGTCAGGCCGACAAGTCGATCTCGGGCATTGCAAACCCGGCGTCGGAGGCCCGCGCAGCGCTGGCACTGCTGGAAAGCGCACATCTGTCCGCCCGCGCGGAAGAGAATGTGCAAACCTTTGACGAGGCAGTGGAGGCACTGAATTCCCGCTGCTGAAGGCAAACCCACGTTAAGCGCTGTTTCTTACCGGCCACAATCCGATCCAGAATAAAAGCACAGAAGAGGATCGCCAGACCGGCCAGAATACCCTGCCCTGCGGCCGCGTATTGCAATGCTTCCAGCACGTCCTCGCCCAGCCCCTTGGCACCGATCAGCGAGGCGACGACGACCATTGCCAGCGACATCAGAATGGTCTGGTTCAACCCCGCCATGATCGTCTTGTGCGCCAGCGGCAGATCCACGCGCCACAGCAGATATCGGGGTGTTGCACCAAAGGCCTATGCAGCCTTGCGTACGGTTTCCGGCACCTGTTGCAGACCCAGAACGGTGAACCGGATCACCGGAGGGCTACCGAATATCATCGTCGTAACCACGCTCGCCGGTTTGCCCGATCCGAAGAAGGCCACCACCGGGATCAGATAGACGAATGACGGCATCGACTGCATGAAATCCAGAATGGGTCGCACGATGGCAAAGGAACGCGGACGGCGGGCGCAGTAAATCCCCAGCGGAATGCCCAGCGTCATCGAGATCAGCGCCGCAGCGCCCAGCAGCGCAATCGTGGTCATCGCCTTTTCCCAGAAGTCCAGCAGACCCAGATAAGCCAGCGCCGCGCCGGTAGAAATCGCCATGCGCGCACCAGCAGACAGATAGGCCAGCATGATGATCACCAGCGCCACGTCCGGCCAGAGTGTATCGACCAGAACCACTTCGATCCAGTCCAGCAAGGTGCGCATCCCATAGGTCAGCACCGAGGCAACAACCAGCCATGCGCAACGCTCGGGTCCGATCGCCAGCGGGCAAACTGCCCCTCAAGCGTCCAATTGGCCAGCGATGCCGCCAGGACATTCACCGCCAACAACAGGAGGATCCCGATTGCCAGATAGGTCAGGCCGGTTGAATCCGCGCTTTTGGCGGCGTCCTGCGCCCCGGCCAGCGCACCCTCCAGCAAGTCTGCGGCACGTTTCAGGGACTCCAGCGACGCGGCACCAGATTGTTCCGCCGCCGCGATCTGCTGCCGACGCAGTTTCAGCGTCTGTTCGATCTGTTCGGCCCGTTCGCGGAACTCGCGACCCAGATCGCCGAACAGGCCCAGCCCGATCTGGATATAGGCCAGCGTTTCCAGCACAAGGAACCCCAGAAACCATGATCACAACCCGCGCGCGCCAAACCAAATCGGCCCCAGAACCGCTGCCGCCTTGTTCAGGGTAAAACGATAGCCCGGCGCCTGCATCATGTAGGCAAAGGTCTTCTGATAGTAGGCCTGACCCTGCCCGACAAACTCTCCGATCAATCCGTTCAGACGGTCGGCGGTTTCCGGTTGGATCTGTTGCATATCAACATGTTTCATAGCGGCCCCCTTATGCCTGACTGTCCTGAATCGCGCGGATCAGGCCGGCGCGGTTGATCGCCCCCACAGTCTTGCCATCCTGCGTCACCGCCACGACGCCGTGACCCTCAACGCAAAGGTTCACCAGATCGGACAGATCCATATCCGGATGCGCTTTCTTGGCATCATCGGGCACTTCGCAGTGACGCGCCTCAAACTCGTCCACCGGTTTCATCTCCGCATGGGCAAAGATCATGTTGAGTTTGGAAATCCCGGCCACGAAGTCGGCCACATAATCATCGGCGGGGTTCAGGATGATCTCTTCCGGAGTTCCGATCTGCACGATGCGCCAATCCTTCATGATCGCGATGCGGTGGCCGATGCGAATCGCCTCATCCAGATCGTGGGTGATGAACATCGTGGTCTTGTTCAGCTTGTGGCTCAGCTCCATGAACTGATCCTGCAACTGCTTGCGGATCAGCGGGTCCAGCGCTGAGAACGACTCATCCATCAGCAGGATTTCAGGATCGGCGGCGATGGCACGGGCAAGGCCCATCACATCGTCGCCGTCCAGATAGATATGACCGTCCGTCGGCTCCAGCAGGCGGTTCACATGGCGTACGAGGGTCGATTTGCCTGACCCCGACAGGCCCATGACGCAGAACAGCTCACCCCGTTCGATCTCGAAACTGGCATCGGCCACACCGACCACGCAGTTGAACCTATCCAGCACTTCTGCCTTGCTCAGGCCTTCGCTATGAATGGCGTTCAAAGCCTCCTGCGCGCGTGCGCCGAACACTTTCCACACGCTTTTTGCGTCGATTGCGATATCCGCTGTCATACTGGTCCCACCGCTGTTGAGTGTGTCTGGCGGCGCCCCCGGCCCCGAGGGCGCGCTGGCTTTGGTTGGTGGTCAGGCCCAGCCAACCGTCCACGGTCTCACCATTGGCGGCGATCCATTCCGCCACGACCTCGTCGGTGTCGCGCCCCTTGGCCACAACCTCATAGGTCAGGCCGCTCAGCTGCCCGGCGTCCATGTCGATATTGGCCAGGAAAGAGGCCGCCGCCGGGTTGCGCTGCTCCAGCGACTTGGAATGCGCCACGGTCACGGTTTTCACCGGCTCACCGATGCTGTCATGGGATTTGTTGTACCAGTCGGCATCCTGATCGGGCTGCATCATTCTGTAGGTGGCCGCGTCATGCTCGGGCTCTTCCAGGATGGTCACGTCATACAGCGCATGGACGTAATGCGGCGCATAGCAGTAGAAGGCCGCGCCTTTCTGTTGGTCGATCTGATCCTTCAACCGCGAATAGAACACGGTTTCATCTTCGGTGGTGGGCGTCAGGAAGGTTTCGATCCCATAGTCGCGCACCCGAACCTTGAACGTGTTGGTCGAGGCCCAGCCCGAGGCACCAACCCAGACCTCACCCATGCCATCGCCATCGGAATCGAACAGCTCCTGCGCCATCGGTGTGGCCAGATCGTAGATCGAGCGGGTGTTGTGATCCTCGATCATGTAATTCGGCACACAAATCCCGGCGCGGCCCTCATAGCTGCCCGAAGACAAGGCGACGGAGCCCTTCTGATCGACATATTCATTGGTGAAAGAGGATTGGTTCGGCAGCCAGACATCCGGGTGCACGTCAATATCGCCACGCCCGCCATCCATGGCGGCAAAGATCACCGCATTGGCACCGGGGGCATAGCCCACCTCGCCGCCCAAACGGGTTTCGATGACCTGACCGATCACCCGGCTCATGATCTTGGCGCCGGGCCAGCTGGGCTCACCAACCATGACTTTATCCTGTGCCAACGCCCCTGTCGCGCCCAAGGCAAAGGCCAGAGTTGCGGTAAGTGTCAGTTTCTTCATGTTAAATCTCCCGTTGGGTTGAGGTTCATGCGCGTCAGGCGCGCGCCCGCTTGCGATGCGGGTCTATGAATGGAATGTCCGTAACGGTGGCCCCCAGCCGCTTCATCCGCCCGTCGAGTTGGCCGATCTCAAGCCGGGTGCCGTTTTCCGCATGTTCGACCGACAGCCGCGCCATGCCGATGGCGTGTTCCAGCATGGGCGAGCGGGTGGCTGATGTGACGACACCCGCTTGCCGCTCACCGGCAAAGATCGGGGCACCATGGTCCGGCACGTCATCGCAGCCGATCAGAAGCCCCTTGAGCATTCGGCGCGCGTCGCGCGCATTGCGTTCCAGCGCCGTTTTGCCGGTAAAGTCGGACTTGGTCAGATCAACGGCAAAGCCAAGCCCGGCCTCGAAGGCATCCACACCCGGCGCGAATTCGGCATTCGCAGCGGCCAGCCCGGCCTCGATCCGGATGATGTCCAGCGCGGCCGAGCCCATCGGGGTGATCCCGAATTCCTCACCCGCCGCCATAACCGCATCCCAGATCGCGACGGTATCAGATTTGGCGCACAAAACCTCATACCCCAGTTTTCCGGTATAGCCGGAGCGCGACAGCATGAACGGCGCGCCTTCGCGATCGCGCAGGCGGGTCACGGTCACGCCGAACCATTTCAGGTGGTCCAACGCGGGCACATGCGGTTGCGTAAAGGCGATCTTGCGCAGCAGGTCGCGCGACTTTGGCCCCTGAATGGCCAGGTTCGGCATCGCGCCGCGCAACGCATGGACCCGGACCAGCAGGCCGCGCTCGTCGGCCAGCGCCTGCAACACGCGACCGCTTTCCTCGGACCCGCAACACCAGTGGAATATCTCGGGCGCGAGGCGGAACAAGGTGCCATCGTCGATGACCGAACCGCTCTTGTCACAGATCAGCGTATAAGACCCGCGCCAGACCTGCAGCTTCGCGACGTTGCGCGTGGTGGCTTGTTGCAACAGCGCTTCGGCATCCGGACCGATGATGTCGAACTTGCACAGCCCACTCATATCCTGAACCGTCACCGCCTGACGGCAGCCCCAGTATTCGCCCAGCGTGCCATGCGCCGGATAGCTGACGGGTGCCCACAGATCCCGCGCCGGGGCAAAGTGCTGGGTCAGCGGGGCCAGACGGTCGTGAAAGGCGGATTCCTGACTGATCGACATCGGGGCATATTCCTTTTCACGATAAGCAACCGCCCGGCGGATCGGCGTTTCGGGGTGGAAGATGCGCACATGCACATCCGTCGGGTTCCAACCATTGATCGGATCGATGTCATCGGGACAGGCGGTCGAGACGCAAACCATATCCGCAAGCGCGCGCATGGTGACGTAGTGTCCGGGGCGCGGGTGGGATTCTTCGGTCAGGATGTGATGGGTCGCCGGATCGATCCAGGTGTTTCAGAAAAAGTTGATCGCAAGCCACGCTGCCCACCGCGCCGCCCCATAGGGGACAGCGCGTTCGACATATTGTCGGAACATTGCTGCCCTTCGACATCGATGATCTGGACGAATTCCCCTGCCCTAAGCTCATAGGCGAAGGCGCTGCCCCGCGACACGGTGAATTCGTCCCGCGTATCACCCAGCATAAACGGTAGATGCGGGCCGCTCGAGACTGCAGGTTTGCGCCGGACAATAACGCAGCCGGTGTTTGCGCCCTCGACCAACGCCGCAACCGGCACGGGACGCATTTCCCAGACGATTATCTTTTGATCCGCTCGCAGGATCAGCGGGTCGGTGGACCGACCAAGCCGATGACCTGTGACCGTCAGCCTGCTGCCCTGCGCCTCGACCCAGCCGACAAAGCGGGCGCTGTCGAATTCGACGCAGTCGATCTGTGTAATTGCCGCCAACCCCAAAGCTTTCGGCCTGGCCCGCCCGCCCTCGGCGAACGCCACGAGGTCCTAAGGTTGACCCGGACGCTCCAGCGACAGCAAGTCCCTCGGCACCATTGCCAACCTGACCGCCTCACGCGGGGCCAGCTTGTGGGTCCGCGTGCCCAAGGCCTTTGGGAATCCCGGAAACCGGCGTCCGAGGCCGTCAAACCCGGCATTCGTAAACGCATGTAGGACCGAAGATCCCAGCATAGTGGTGTCAGATTCTCGCATATGTAACTAGTTACATATGTCAACTCTTTCCTGAGAGACCATGAAAAACGGACGCAAAACACGGTGACGCAAAAATCCCCCGAGCCCAAAAAAACGCGCAAATCTCAGAGATGTAGCAAAAGCTGCGGGCGTATCGGTTGCCACGGTGTCGCGGGTCCTGAATGAGCCCGGCGTGGTCAAGAAGGACACGCTGGAAAAGGTTCAGGCCGCAATTGCCCAGCTGAAATTCGTTCCCAGCGCCGCTGCACGGGCCATCATTTCCGGGCGAACCCGGTTTGTTGGTGCCTTGGTGCCCACTCTGGACAACGCGATCTTTGCCCGTTTCCTTGCAGCGCTCGAACTGTCCCTTGTTGTGGCCACAACTGACACGGACCCGGATATCGAGGCCGAAAAAGCGAAAAGTCTGTTGGATATCGGGGCCGAAGGTCTGATCATCACGGGTGCCGCACACAGCACCGCGCTTCATGACCTGGTCGAGCGGACAATGCTACCGACGATCATCACCGCTTACTACGATGCAGAAAACCCGCTGCCGACCATCGGATACGACAACGCGGGCGCAGCGCAACTTGCCTTGCAGCATCTGACAGATCTGCGCCATCAGCGCATTGCGGACGCCGCCAGACAGATTTGCGCCCTGCCCCAAATGCCGGACGCCCTTCTTTGCCAGTCGGACGTGGTTGCGCTGGGTGTCCTGTTCGGACTTCAGGCCGAGGACATTTCCGTGCCCGGTGACGTTTCACTGGTTGGCATCGACGATCTGCCCAGTTCCGCCGTTGCAGCGCCCTCGATTACAACGGTGCATCTGCCCGTAACCCAAATGGGCGAGAAAGCCGCCATTGCCCTGGCGCGCTGGATCTCGGACCAGAAGCGACCCGGCGCCGAACGGCTTGAGGCGCGGCTGGTCGAACGGCAATCGGTCAGTCGGCGCAAAACGGCTAGACGGCGCCGTCTTCGCCGTAGTTGCGCGCCTTGGACATCTTGCCAATGCCGGGGTTAAACGAGTTGGTCGGGTCGCAGCATTTGTAATGCGCCGCCAGATCGGGCTTGGCTTTGTAGAGATGCCCAACATTGTGCTCGGCCGGGTATTCCGCACCGCGCTGATCGAACAGGTCCAGCATCGCCGCTTTCAGCGCCTTGGGATCAGCACCTTTCTTGACCACGTAATCCTGATGCATCACGTGGCACATGAAGTGACCGTAATACAGCTTGTGAACCAGTTGGTTTTCGATCTCGGGCGGCAGTTTCTCAAGCCAGTCCTGATCGTTGCGGCGCAGCGCGACGTCGAGCGCGATGATGTCTTCGACCTCATTGGCGTGGATCGCCATGTAACGCACGGCGGCACCGGCGGCGGCAAAGCGGTGCAGACCGGCAATCTTGGCTTCCCGCGCGGTGCATTCGAAGAAATCTGCATCACGGCCCTGCAGGAATTCGGGCAGCCAATCACTGGCCTCGGCGATGCCGTCATCCTTCATTTTCAGGATCAGGTGATGTTCAAAGCGATCACGGAATTCCACCATCCGTTTCGGCAGAACCCGAGGCCAGACCGAGACCGCCGCCTGCATGAACCGGTCAGTAAAATTCCGCAGGAACGGAATGCGCCGCAGCCGCGCATCGACTGCCCCTTTCATTGCAAAGAACATCGGCAACCGGTCGGTGCCCAGCTTGTCGATCATGACAACCGTGTCTTTGCCGTAGCGTTCGGTGATATCGAACACCTCGCGCTGCATGTATTCGGCGGACACCGGCAGGGACTTAAATTCAGACAGGATGTGCCGACGCAGCGCCGCCAGATCATCCGCGCTGTTGCTGCCGATATAGAAAACCTTCTCGGCCGCATTCTTGGGGAAGGTGTCCAGTCGCACGGCGAACACCGCCATCTTGCCAGCTGACCCGGCGGATTCGAACAGCTTGCCCTTGTCTGCATTGAACCGCGCCGGAGTTTCGGCATCCACCTCCCGCACGATCTGCGCATAATCACTTGCCGAGGCGCGTTTGTTCGTGGCCCCCGGATTACGCTCGAACGTGCCTGAATCCAGGCTGGTCAGAATCTCTTCGGGCGTGTTGCCCAGATCGATGCCCAGATGGTTGACCAGCTCCAGCTCACCTGCCTCGGTGATCTGCGCATAGACCGACAGTTCGGTATATACAGGCCCGCGTTCAACCAGTGATCCGCCCGAATTGTTGCAGACGCCACCGACAATCGAGGCCCCGATGCACGAAGACCCGATCACCGAATGCGGCTCACGCCCCAGCGGCGCCAGCAGTTTTTCCAGCGCAAACAGCGTGGCGCCGGGAAAGCTGACAATCTGCTCGCCATTGTTCAACGGCACCAGAGTGTCCATCCGACGGGTGTTGATCAGTACCACGTCGCGGTCATAGCTGCCCGACGGGGTCGAGCCTTCGGTCAGGCCGGTATTGGCGGCCTGCATGATGACGATCTTGTCCGCCGCCACACAGGCTTGCAGCACTTTCCACTGTTCCAGCAGGGAACCGGGCTGGAGGACACAAAGCGCCTCGCCCTCGCCCGAGCGAAACCCGCGACGAAACCGCTCTGTCGCGCGTTGCCCGGTCAGGACGTGGCGCAACCCGACGATGGAACGGAAATGTTTGATCAGTTCCTCATTGTTCATGGCAGCCCCCGTTGTGGTTTATGCGGCGCGGAACCGAATATTCTCGCGGTTCAGCTGGTCGACGCTGGTGACGCCCATCAGTTTCATGTCACGCTCAATCTCGGCCCGCATCAGACCCAGAGCACGCTCGACACCCGCCTGCCCTGCCGCAGCCAGCGGATACAGATAGTGCCGTCCGACACCGACCGCCTTGGCCCCCAGTGACAAGGCTTTCAGCACATGGGTGCCGCGCTGGATACCGCTGTCCATCATCACGTCCAGCTTATCGCCAACCGCATCGACGATCTCGGACAGTTGATCAAACGGCGTGCGCGAACCGTCCAGCTGACGGCCACCGTGGTTCGAAAGAATGATGCCGGTGCAACCGATCTCGGCCGCGCGTTTGGCATCCTCGACGGTCATGATGCCCTTGAGGCAGAACTGACCGTCCCAGTCACGCACCATCTGCGCCACGTCATCCCAGTTCATCGACGGGTCCAGCATGTCGGTGAAGTACCCACCGATCGAGCTGGCACCGCCGCCCATATCCACGTGCTCTTCCAGTTGCGGTAGGCGGAATTTCTCGTGCGTGACATAGTTGATGCCCCACATCGGCTTGATCGCGAACTGGATCATGCCGCCCAGCGTCAGCCGGAACGGGATCGAGAAACCGGTGCGCAGGTCACGCTCACGATTACCGCCGGTGATGCTGTCCACGGTCAGCATCATCACCTCGACGCCCGCCTCTTTGGCGCGCTGCATCATGGCAGAGTTCAAGCCGCGATCCTTGTGGAAGTAGAACTGGTAGACCTGCGGGTTCTTGTGCTTCTGCCTCAGCTCCTCCAGCGAGACGGTGCCCAGCGAGGACACACCGAACATGGTCCCGTATTTCTCGGCCGCCGCTGCAACAGCGCGCTCACCCTGATGGTGGAACAGGCGCTGCAAGGCGGTGGGTGAGCAATAGACCGGCATGTCCAGCTTTTGCCCCATCACCGTGACGGACATATCCACGTCCTTCACCCCGCACAGCACCGATGGCAACAGATCGCAGCGGTCGAACGCATGGGTGTTTTCCCGATAGGTCACCTCGTCATCGGCACCACCGTCGATATAGTTGAAGATCGGCCCCGGCAGCCGCTGTTTGGCCAGCCGCCGGAAATCGTGAAAGTTATGACATTGGCTCAGACGCATCGGGCAGCTCCTTAGTAAGCGACCGAGGGCAGCCAGGTGGCGAGGGTCGGCCAAAGGAAGACCAGCGCCAGGCCGGTCAGCTGCAGTAGCACGAAGGGGATGATGCCCTTGTAGATGTGCGTCAGCTTGATCTCGGGCGGGCAGACGCCTTTCAGATAGAACAGCGCAAAGCCAACCGGCGGGGTCAGGAAGCTGGTTTGCAGCGTCACCGCAACCAGGATCACGAACCAGACCAGCGCCGGTTCATCGAGAACGCCGAAGCCAGGGATGTCGATGCCAAGGCCGTTCACGATGGGGCGCATCAGCGGCAGCACGATCAGCGTGATCTCGATCCAGTCCAGAACAAAGCCCAGCAGGAAGACGATGAACAGGATGAACAGGATGGTGCCATTGGCGCCGAAACCGGTGGATTGAACCACGTGTTCGATAAGCTCATCGCCGCCCAATTCCCGCAGGACATACGAGAACACGGTCGCGCCCAGGAAGATCGCGAAGATATACGCGGTGGTGTTGAAGGTCGAGACCAGCACATTCCACAGCTTTGCAAAAGTCAGCTTGCGATATCCCAGAGCCAGTAGCGTTGCACCCAGTGCACCGATGCCCGAGGCTTCGGTTGGGGTAGTCAGACCCGCAAAGATCGAGCCCAACACGGCCAGGATCAGCATCAGCGTCGGGATGACCGCGATCAGCACATCCTTGACGGCGGCCCAGTCGGGGGCCTTGGCGCCTTCGGGCACGGGGGCCGCGTCGCGTTTCACCAGTGCAAGGATGAAGATGTAGGTCAGGTAGAGACCACCGATGATCACACCGGGAAAGACCGCAGCCATGAACAGGTCGCCCACCGACAGGGCCATTTGGTCGGCCATGATCACCAGCATGATCGACGGCGGAATCAGAATGCCCAGCGTCCCCGACGCGGAAACCACGCCGGCAGCCAGCGTCGGCTGGTACTTCTGCTGCATCATCGAGGGCAGCGACAGCACGCCCAGCAGCACCACGGATGCTCCGATGATACCGGTCGAGGCCGCCAGAATGATCCCGATCAGGGTCACGGTGATCGCCAGACCCCCGCGGACGGTGCCGAACAGACGCTGCATTGAGGACATCAGACGCTCGGCCACACCGGATTCGTCCAGCATCAAGCCCATGAAGATGAACATCGGCAGGGCCACCAGAACCGCATTGGACATTGTCGCATAAACCCGGTTCACCACGGCGCCAAGGGTCAGGTAATCCAGCCCTGTAAGGGTGCCTTCCAGGCCTGTCCACAGCATCAGGTCATTGTCGAACAGATAGGCCAGCCCGCAGAAGGCGACGCCGACACCGGCCAGAACCCAGGCCACCGGATACCCGGTAAACAGCAGCGCGATGAAGGTCAGGAACATCGCGATGACCAGCTTTTCCTCGGTGGTTTCGACCAGGAAGGTCAGGCCGACGCAGACGGCGGCGAACACGGCCAGCACCAGCAGGATACGGCGCAGCGGTGCGCCTTCGCGCTCGGTCTCGGGTCCGTACAGCAACGCATGCCCGTCATGGATCAGCCGTGCCAGCGCAGCCAGTGCCAACAGGACGAAGCTGAGCGGAATGACCGCCTTGAACGCCCAGCGTGCGGGAAGACCGGTCGGGCTGTCCGAGCGTTCATTGACGCGGAGGCTTTCGTAGAAATAGTCATACCCCTGGTCGATCATCAGATAGATGAACGGGGTCAGCAGGGTCAGAATGCCGATCACCTCGATCACCCGCTGCGCGCGCCGTGACAGTTGCATATGCAACACGTCGACACGTACATGGCTGTCCGTGATCAAGGCATAAGAGATACCAATCATCGTGACGATGCCGTAGAAATGCCACTGGATCTCGTCCAGTTTGGGATAGTTCTGGCTGAACAGGTAACGCAGCGAGACCTGAGCGAAAATCGCCCCCATCAGCAGCACGTTTGCCCACATGACCACATGACCCACCGCCTTGACGCCAGAGTCGATGGCGACAGCAATCTTCTGACGGTCTGTCTCGGGGTGTTCCAGGATGCCTTCATAGGCTTCGACCGGATCGTTGAGGTTCTTTTGGCTGTCCATGGTCATTCCTCGCTCAGCAGCCCGGCGCGCGGGCAGTGATTGGTTAGAAATTCCGAAAAAGAAGGAAAGGGGCCGGAGCGGCGGTTGCCGCCGCCCCGGCGTCGTCAGTAAGGGAGGTTACTGACGAGGGAGGAAAGCGTTCGTTTTCCAAAGGTCATAGCCGTCACGGAACTCGTTCATGTCGGTCAGAACCTGTGCAAAGAAGGCGTCATTGGCGGCTTCTTCAGCGGCAACCTCTTCCCAGGTTGCACGGAACGTATCCAGCATTTCAGGCGACCACTGCTTGATGGTGACACCGTTGTTTTCAACGTTGTCGATCAGAGCGGCGTGCTGAATGGCTTCGCCTTCGGCAAAGCTGTCCGCCATCGAAGCCTTACAGGCGTTTTCGATGATCGCCTTGTGCTGGTCGGTGGCTTCGTTCCAGACGTCCTTGTTGACCAGCAGTTCGAACACGGTCGCCTGCTGGTGCCAGCCGGGGAAATAGTTGAATTTCACCAGCTTGTGGAAGCCCAGACGCGCGTCGATAGCAGGCATCGAGAACTCGGTCGCGTCGATGGCGCCTTTTTCCAGCGCGGGGAAGATTTCACCGCCCGGCAGCAGCGAGGTCGCAACGCCCAGTTTCTGCATGACTTTGCCGCCCAGACCGAAGAAGCGCATCTTCAGACCGTTCAGATCTTCGGGAGAGTTGATCTCGGTTGCGAACCAGCCCGAGGTTTCAGGGGCGATGATGGCGCAAGGCAGGACGTGAACGTTATAGCCCGCCTGATCATACATCTCCTGATACAGTTTCAGACCGTTGCCATAATACATCCACGCCATGTATTCGCCGGCCTCGGGGCCGAACGGGACAGCCGAGAACAGCGGCGCGGCCGGGATTTTACCTGCCCAGTAACCGGCGGTGGTGTAGCCCGAATTGATCTTGCCGGTGGAAACGGCATCCAGAATCTCGAACGGCGGAACCAGTTTGCCCGGCTCGTAGACTTTCATTTTCAGAGTGCCGCCGGACATCAGGTCGAGCTGCTCGGCCACACGCGGGATCGGCGAGCCAAGGCCCGGCAGCTCGGTCGAGAATGCAATCGGGGTTTTCAGCAGCAGCTTGTCAGCGGCGACTGCAGGTGCGGCCAGCAGGCTGGCGGCCACGGCGAGGCTCGTCAGGGTCTTTTTCATGAAATCTCCTCCAGGTCGGTCAGGGCATCTACCCCAATCAGTGGCGCAGGCTCTTCCAGCGCCTCTCCGGTGGTAAACTAACTTTACCAGTCTAAGCCAGTCAACAAGTTTATTAACCACTGGTCTGACCAATCCATTTCCCAACCGCACCAGAATTACATCACTCCGATGCGTTTCAACGGAGCAAAAAACATGATGCTCGTAATTTTCATTCAATTACATAAGGCTACGTTCCTAGTTTCTGGCCGCGACGATCGCTTGAATTTTTGGCCGACATGGTTATATTTGTTTACCAGTAACTCCTAATCTGACACTTAGCGGAGGCACAGCGCCATGAGCCCCACGGCGATTTTTGAACCGGTCGGACACGAATCGCTGGCCGAGGCCGTCATCGCCCAGATTGAGGACCTGATTGCATCCGGCATCCTGAAACAGGGCCGTAAACTGCCTTCGGAACGGGATCTTGCCGAAATGCTGCGAGTGTCCCGCCCCAAGCTGCGCGAAGCGCTGGCGGTTCTGGAAGAACGCGGCCTTGTCATAACTCAGCATGGCGAGGGTACGTTTGTCGCCGCCCTGACCGGTCAGGCGATGATGCCGGCGCTGTTGGCTCTTTATGAACGGCACGAGCCTGCCTTTTTCGACTACCTGGAATACCGGCGCGAACAAGAGAGCTTTGCCGCCCGTCTTGCCGCCCGGCGCGCGACCAAGGCCGACAAGGAACGGATCGCGGACATCCTGGCCGAAAATGAACGGGCCTGGCAAGAGAATGACACCAAGGCCGCGCAGGAAGCCGATTTCGCGCTGCACACTGCAATTGTGGATGCCAGTCAGAATGCGACCTTGATCCACATAATGGCCTCGATCTACGAACTCACGCGCAAAGGCGTATTCTACAATCGCGATTTCCTGAAAACGATTGACGGCACCGGCGAGCAGCTTCTGGCTCAGCATATGGAATTGGGGAAGGCAGTGATCGACGGGGATGAGACGCGCGCCGAAAAAGCCGCAGTTGATCATATCGATTTCGTCGAAGAATCCTTCAGGCTGGGGATCGAACGCAACCGCCGCGAAACCATGGCTGAAAAACGCCGGATATTGTCAGAGCATTAACAGTCACAGGGCTGGCAACGGCATCGCCCCTGCAATCAGCAACAGCATCGTAGTCCCGCTGGTCACTCAACGACTGTGCCGGGGCTTCAACCACAGCTGCGCAGGCGGATGAGCGCCAGAACACCGTCATAGCCAGCAGTTTCGCCTCGGGCCAGGTTGCTGCAATTGACCGACCAAAGCGGCGCATCGCTTTGCTGTGCCGCAAGAGAAAGTGACAGGCCCAGCTTGGCCCTTAATGCCCAAATCCAGGTTTTCATACTGCTGTCCCTCATTGATTAGAATTGTAGTCCGGGGCCAAGACCGCCCAGCAGGGCCTCGGTTGAGTCTCGGTTGTGTCGCAAATTTTGAACTGAGATTGACGAGCACTCAGGTTTCGCAGTCTCTTCCCGTCGAATAGTTTTCGAACAGGTATTAAGTATGATCTCTCTGAAAGGCTGCCACTTTCCCAAGGATGCAGTTCTTTACGCTGTGTATTTCTATTTGCGGTACACAGTGTCGTATCGTGATTTGGAAGAGATCATGGCCGAACGCGGCGTGCAGGTGGACCACGCCACTCTCAACAGGTGGGTCGTTAAGTATTCGTCGATGATCGCCGCGAGCGCGCAATCGAAGAAGCGACCAACGCTGACTTCCTGGCGCATGGACGAAACCTATCTCCGTGTGCGCGGCAAGTGGATGTATCTTTATCGAGCAGTCGACAAAGCGGGAAACACCCTTGATTTCATGCTGTCTGAGCGACGAAATCGTCCAGCAGCAACCAGGTTCTTTGCCAAAGCACTGTCGTCAAACGGGATCCCAAACAAAATCGTCATCGACAAAAGTGGCGCAAATGCAGCTGGCATTCGAGAAGTGAACAGGATCCTGAAGCGGTTCGGTTGCCCAGCCAAAGTACAGACGATTAGGTCCAAATTTTGAACAACATGATCGAACAGGATCATCGGTTCATAAAGCGGCGTGTTCGGCACATGTGTGGGTTTAAGTCGTTCGAATCCGCTTCCGCCACTTTGGACGGCATCGAGGTCGCCAACATGATCCGGAAGCGGCAATTCTCTATTGATACGACTTCCGGCTTTCAGCTATTCGCAAAGATAGCAGGATAGGTGTATCCAGTAAGTCGCTGGCTTTGGCCGTTCCAAATGTTTGCGACACATCC
>NZ_JBMIRT010000058.1:0-4756 GCF_049195285.1 Ruegeria sp. MALMAid1280
GGCGCGTTTTTTATGATTTGTTTTTATGGGTTTAGTTTGTACTGACGGTGCTGGTTGTGGTTGTGCTGTTTGAGGAACCGCCGCCGCCTGCGGCTGCGAGGCCTGCGGCGGCTGCTGCGACGCCGAGTGCGGGGGCGACGAGCGGGACAAAGCCGGTCACGCCCTCTTGTGCGGCGGCGTCGCGCGCGGCGCGGGCCTCATCGCTCTGGTCTGTGCTGGTTGTGCCGGAGGCGTCCTGCGCATAGGCGCCGGTGGCCGAAAGCGCCAGAACCAGAAGTGTTGTTCTGATCATCGTTAGTCTCCTAAAACGGGTCTTGGGCGCAGGCTAACACAACCGTCTGGGCCTGAGAATGCCGCATCCGCAAAAAATGCGCGGATTTGCCGGGAAAGCCCGGTTTTTTCAGCGGCTTGCGGCAAGGCTCACCGCCGCTGCGGCCGCTGCCATACGGTGCCTGATCGCTGCGCAGCTGCCCGGTCAAATTGCAGCTCAGCCACAAATATCCGGGAATGCCCGCATCCGCGATTTGCCACAAGACGCCACCGGCAAAACCCGCTAATCAGGCGCCGTAAAAAAAGCGATAAACTGACGTGAAGATTCGAGCGGTATCAGCAAGGCGGAAAGGCCTGATGGCAGTGCTGTGCGCGGTGGCGACCGGCATGGCGCAGGCGCAGTCGGTCTCGACCTATGGCACGCCCGGCCTGCTGGAGGTTCCGACCGCCGAGATGTTCGAGGACGGCATGCTGGTCTTCACCGCCGCCGGGCTGCGCAACACCGGCCGGGGCACGATGACCTTCCAGATGCTGCCCTGGGTGCATGGCAGTTTCCGCTATGCGGTGATCGACAGGTTCAACAGCACCGACAGAACGCTCTATGACCGCAGCTTCGACCTGCATTTCCGGCTGCGCGAGGAAAGCAGGCACAGCCCGGCCATCGTGATGGGGCTGCGCGATTTCGGCGGCACCGGCATCTATGCGGCGGAATATGTCGTGGCCACAAAAACCTTTCACGACCGGGTCAAGGTGACCGGCGGTATCGGCTGGGGGCGGATGGCCGGGCGCGGCGCGTTTTCCAACCCGCTGGGCATCTTCGGCGACCGCTTCGACACCCGGCCGGTATCGGATGCGGGCGGGATTTCCACCACCGGCCAGCTGGATTTCGGCAACTGGTTCCGCGGCGACGCAGCCCTGTTCGGCGGCGTCAGCTGGCAGTATGACGACCGGCTGACCTTTCTGGCCGAATATTCCCCCGATCTGTATACTCAGGAAGCGGTGGCAGACAGTCTCAGGGTCAGATCTCCGATCAATGTCGGCGTCCAATACCGGTTCAAAAACGGCACCCAGCTGACCACATCCTATCTCTATGGCACCACGCTGGGGCTGACGCTGAGCTATTTCATCGATCCGCGCAAAGCGGTGACGCCCGGCGGGCAGGGCGCCGCCCCACCGCCCCTGACGCCCGAACCCCGGACCGCCGCCGCCACCGCCCGCGCCCCCGGCGACATCCGCGACCGGATGCAGGCCGCGCTGGCGCAGGAAGGGCTGCGGCTGGTCTACCTGTCGGACAGCGGCGACACGGTGCAGGTCGGGGTCGAGAACACCCGCTATGGCCAGGCCGCCCAGGCGCTGGGGCGCACCGCCCGCGTGCTGGCCAATGAAGAACCGCCGCAGACCGAACAGTTCGACATCGCGCTGATGTCGAACGGCGTGCCGCTGAGCGCGGTGCGGATCAACCGCGACGATCTTTACGAGCTGGAACACGACCCCGACAATGCCTGGCGCAGCTTTGCCCGGGCCGGGATCTCGGACACGATCCCGCTGCTGCAGGGCGGCATCCTCAGCGATGCCTACCCGCATTTTTCCTACCGGTTCGGGCCCTATCTGAACTTTTCCTTCTTCGACCCCGACGACCCGCTGCGGTACGAGATGGGGGCGGCGCTGGGGCTGGACTATACCCTGTCGCCCGGGCTGACCCTGTCGACCGGCCTGCGCCAGCCGGTCCTCAGCACGCTGGATGACAGCACCCGGGTCTCGGATTCGCCGCTGCCGCATGTGCGCTCGGACTGGGCGATCTATGCCCGCGACTCCAACCTGCGCGTCGAGCATATGACTGCCGAGTATATGTGGCGGCCGGGCGCCAACCTCTATGCCCGCACCACGCTGGGCTATCTCGAGACCATGTTCGGCGGGCTGTCGGCCGAACTGCTGTGGTACCCCACCAACAGCCGCCTGGCCCTGGGGGTCGAGGCCAATTACGTCGCCCAACGCGACTATGACGTGCTGTTCGGCTTTCAGGATTACAATGTCGCCACCGGGCATGTGTCGGCCTATTACGATCTGCCCGGCGACTATCACGCGCAGGTCGATGTCGGGCGCTATCTGGCCGGCGACTATGGCGCCACCTTTGCGCTGGACCGCGCGTTCACCAACGGCTTCAAGGTCGGGGCCTTCTTTACCCTGACCGATGTCAGCTTCGATGATTTCGGCGAAGGCTCGTTCGACAAGGGCATCCGGCTTGAGGTTCCGATCTCGTGGCTGACCGGGCGGCCGTCGCGCAACAGGATCGCCCAGACCATCCGCCCGGTGCTGCGCGACGGCGGCGCCCGGCTGAACGTGCGCAACCGGCTGTACGGCGTCACCCGCGAGGCCCGCGCCCAGGACCTGTCCCGCGGCTGGGGGAGGTTCTGGCGATGACAGCCCGGCGCCGCCCTGCCCTGTTGGCCCTGCTGGCCCTGATGCTGATCTCCTGCGGCGAGGCGCAGGAGGATGCCGATCTGCTGAAGGGCACGCTGTTTCCCGACACGCCCCGGTTCCATCCCCGCGCCGGGGCGCTGGCCGCGCGCCGCCCGATCCCGCCCCGGCTTGAGGTCGGCTTTCCCAGCCGCGATCTGGCCGGTGTCATGCTGCTGGAGACCGAGCGCGCCGGGGTTCAGACCTGGCTGACCGCGGATGGCGCCACCATCACGCTGGAACAGGGCCTGCTGACCTCGGCCATCGGCTTTGGCGGCGGCATGAGCGCATCGGATCTGCGCCAGAGCGCGGCGCTGATCCTGACCGGCGGTGCCGGCCACGCCGAACGGTTCCACAGCTTTCTCAACGGCAATGACGAGATCGAGCTGCACGCCTATAAATGCCGGATCACGCCGCAGGGCGCGGACACGGTGATTGTGCAGGGCACCCCCGTCGCCACGCAAAAACAGCAGGAAGACTGTTATGGGGTGGCCCAGCAGTTCAGCAACATTTACTGGGTGCAAAACGGCACCGGCCGCATCGTCCAGTCCTCGCAATGGACCGGCGATTTCCTGGGCAACATGTTCATAAAGGTGGTGCCCGATGATAGGTAAGATTCTGAACAGCAGAGGACGCATCGTGCGCCATATCCCCCTTTTCCTCAGTGCGCTGGCCGCGGCTGGCCTGATCGCCGGATGCTCGACCATCTACCGCAGCCCTTCGGTGACCGCAGGCGTGTCGGATGCCGGCAAGGTCCGCGTCGTGCCGGTGACGCCCGAGACCGTGCTGGTCGCCAACCGCTCGCCTTACGCGCCCAAGACCCTGCCCTCGGTCTTTGCGCTGTCGGCCGGATCGGGCTCGTCCACCAGCCTGCGCGGCACCGGCCCGCTGCCCGAGGCGCCCTCGACCCAGGACGGATCGCGCGCGCGCCTGGAACTGGACCCGCCGCCGCAAATCAATCCCGGCCCCTACACCATCGGCATCGGCGACGTGCTGGTGCTGTCCACGCCCTCGACGCAAGGCACCGCCGGAGAGCTGTCGGGCCTGCTGGCCGCGCAGAACAGCCGCAACGGCTATACCGTGCAGGATGACGGCTCGATCAACATCCCCGATGTCGGCCGCGTGCGGCTGGTCGGCCTGACCGTGGACGAGGCCGAGGCGCTGCTGTTCCAGCGTCTGGTGGAAAACCAGATCGACCCCACCTTCAGTCTGGAGATTGCCGAGTTCAATTCCCGCCGCGTCTCGGTCGGCGGCGCCGTCGGCCAGCCCGGCGTGCAGCCCATCACCCTGACCCAGCTGACCCTGGGCGAGGCGCTCTCGGCCGCCGGTTCGGTCTCGGTCAGCGATATCGACAATTCCTCGGTCCGCATCTACCGCGACGGGCAGGTCTATCAGATCCCGCTGGAACAGCTCTATTCCCGCACCGAACTGCAGAACCTCAACCTGATCGCCGACGATTCGGTCTTTGTCGATACCGACTATGATCTGGACCGCGCCGAGCGCTACTTTGCCCAGCAGATCGCCCTGCGCGAGACCGTGCTCGAAGGCCGCCAGACCGCGCTGCAGGAGCTGAACGTCGCCGTCAACCTGCGCCGCGACGATCTGGCCGAGCGGCGCGACAACTTTGTCCAGTCCCTCGAACTGGACGCGATCGACCGCGATTACGTCTACCTCAGCGGCGAGGTCCGCACCCAGGGCCGCTATGCCCTGCCCTTCAACCACGCGGCCACCCTGGCTGACGCGCTTTACGACACCGGCGGCGGCGTGGCCAAGGAAACCGGCGACGCCTCCGAAGTCTACGTCCTGCGCGCCGCCCAGGACCCCCGCGAGTTCGGCGCCGTCACCGCCTGGCACCTCGACACCCGCAACGCCGCACACCTCACCCTCGCCGCACAGTTCGAACTGCGCAACAACGACATCATCTTCATCGCAGAAAACCCCGTCACAAAATGGGGCAGAACAATCTCACAAATAACCCCATCCCTCATAACAACTCCCATCAACGCTGCCGCCAATTGATAAGACGGGC
>NZ_JBMIRT010000025.1:0-23478 GCF_049195285.1 Ruegeria sp. MALMAid1280
CCCCTGAAAACTGGATCGTTTGCGGCTAGAGTTTTCCGCTAGATTTCCCTGGCTGGGAGAGGAGCGGAATCGCATGAAAGCATCGAAGTTCACGGAGGCGCAGAAGGCCTTCATCCTGAAGCAGGGCGAGCAAGGCACGCCCGTCGCGGAGATCTGTCGCAAGGCTGGGATCAGTCAGGCGACCTACTTCAATTGGAAGAAGAAGTACGGCGGCTTGTTGCCGGACGAGATGCGCCGGCTGAAGGCGCTTGAGGACGAGAATGCCCGGCTGAAGAAGATCGTGGCCGACCTCACTCTGGACCGCGAGATGTTGCAGGATGTCATTCGGCGAAAGCTCTGAAGCCTGGCCGTTTGCGCGAGATTGTCACCGGGATGTGCGTCGACTGGGGCGTGTCGATCCGGAAGGCCTGTGGGGCCATCTGCTTCGACACCTCCACCTACCACTACAAGTCCCGGCGGACGGACCAGGCTGCCGTCGAGAGACGGATCAAGGAGATCGCGGAGACGCGTGTGCGCTATGGCTATCGGCGTGTTCACGTTCTTCTGCGACGGGAGGGATGGGCGATTAACATGAAGAAGACCCGCAGGATTTACAACGAGTTGGGCTTGCAGCTCAGGAACAAGCACCCGAAGCGCCGGGTGAAGGCAAAGCTGCGGGAGGATCGCCGGGAAGCGGTCGGGCCAAACGATGTCTGGGCGATGGATTTTGTGCACGACCAGCTCGCCCTTGGTAAGAAGCTGCGTATTCTGAGCATCGTCGATACGCATTCCCGTCTCTGCCCGGCGGTCGATCCACGCTTCACCTATCGGGGCGAAGATGTCGTGCAGACGCTCGAACGGATCTGTGGAAAGATCGGCTATCCGAGAACGATCAGGGTCGACAACGGCAGCGAATTCATCTCTCGTGACCTCGATCTCTGGGCCTATACCAACGACGTCACGTTGGACTTCTCGCGGCCAGGCAAGCCCACGGACAATGGCTTCATTGAGGCGTTCAACAGCAAGCTGAGGGCGGAGTGTTTGAATGCCCACTGGTTCATGAGCCTTGCAGATGCTCGCGAAAAATTGGAGGATTGGCGCAGACACTACAATGAGGACAGGCCCCATAGTGCAATCGGGTACAACGTCCCGATTGCCATGCATTATCCCGATGGCGTCACCAGCCCGTCATCGTGACAGAACCGGAAAAATCCAGCTTCCAGCGGTCCAATGTTGGGGAGCAGAACACAAACCCACAGACTCTCGTTATGAACGAGGGACCAGCGGGGGGCAGGTCAGTTCTTGTGATGCTGCAAGGATGTGCGAAAGGAAGCCCTGGATATTGCCATTTCTAATCCAAGCATTCTTCTCATTTGTTCAGGGAGTTCAACAATGCAGACAATTGTTCCTTGAGGCCGGGCGTCACTACAGGGGAGCCATGGCAAGAGAGAAGGCGTGTTGGGCTTGAACTTTCCATCAGGTCCAGCACCCAATGTTTATAATTGTCCGCATCCTTGACACCGAATTTCGGAAAGGTCCGGAGTAAGGTAGCGGTTTCTTCAATAACCCCGAGTGAGCGTAACTCTGAGCTGAAAGCATCGGCTACGATCCAGTTCGTTACAGATTCGGAAATCTGCACCCAGACTTCTCCAGTTTTCAGGCCTTCCGGTTCCAAAATTTCATGATTTTTCGCCAGATACGCTTTTAGCTTTTCGACCGGTTCAAAATTCAGCTCAGTGACTTTCCGCAGTCGAGGCTCAGCTGCTGCGGAACAAACGATGGCCGCCCGTGGAAACGCTTTGGCATGCTCTAGCAACCCCATGTTATGATAGTGATTTGGTGCAAGGATGACCGATACTCCGCCCAAGTCATTGAGTTGCTTGCTGACAGCGTCGGAGATGCCCCTGATCGGGTTGTAAAGACACAGCCCTCCATGTCTGAGGCGCAGCGCGAAGCAATTCAAATTTCTCGCACGTGCAATGTAGACACCATCAAGCCCGTCAACTGCCAAGAACTCAGATGTCATTCGTTTCATGATTTGAGGTTCCGAAGGGTCGTGCAAAGCAGATCGACAAGGGGTCGACCTGCAGTTTGATCCCCGTCCAATCGGTTTTTTGCATGAATCCCCATAACCGCCGGAATTAAGGCCTTGGAGAGTTTTTCTGGAGAAATATTTGAACCGCCGTTTTGCGCCATCGCTTCGTTTTCCAGTGCGTGCCGAAAGTGTTTTTCGAGCGTCATCCAATAGGTCTCGACTGCTTCTTTCAGCCGCGGGCTTTTTACCCGTGTGTTTTCGATGCCGGTATTCACGATCAGGCAACCGAACGCACTTGAAGTCGCGGAACCAAGTGTAACCAGTCCTTCCAGAAAACCAATGACAGACGAGATGCCACCGCTCTTCATCGGAGCCATCGCGATTGAAGTGGCGGATTCTGCGTAGTATGCGAGCGCCTCCAAAAAAAGGCCTTCCTTGCCCCCAAAATCTGACCGAATGGCAAATTGATTGATATTGGCTAGGCGTTCCAGTTCACGCACCCCTAATGCCTGGTAGCCGTGCTCCCAAAAAGCATAGCAGGCCTTCTCGATGGCGTCTGCTCGATCATAGGACTTTGGCCGCGCCATGTTTGCTCCCATTGACTGTTACTATACAGTCGCATAGAAACGTTTGCGATGCAACTGTATAGAAATGGGAAATGCGATGCGCGATGTTATCTTTCCGAACAAAGGACAGGCGAGTTATGAAAAATTTGGATACTCGGCGGCGGTCAAAAGCGGGGGGTTTTTGTTCGTATCAGGCCAAGTAGGTACGGACGAAGTCGGAGCACCAATTCGAATGCCATCCGAGCAGTTTGACGTGGCTTTTGCCAACCTGGGCGAGGTGCTTAACGCGGCCGGTTGCGGGTTTGACGATATCGTCGATGTCACGAGCTTTCATGTCAATATGTACGAATATTTTGATGACTTTGCCGCTGCAAAGCAGAAAGTATTCCCAAAGGCTCCGTTTCCAAACTGGACTGCTGTCGGTGTTGTGAACCTGGCGCTTCCAGATCTCTTTCTGGAGATCAAAGCGATAGCACGACTTCAGCAGGTGTGACTCATACCTTTTGCAGACACATTACCAAATGCTGCGCACTGCACGATCGGTTCTTGCTGTTAACTCGCTAAACTAGCCACGAAACTACGCAACTGTTCGGAAATTGCACATCTCCGCATTCCTCGGTGGCAGTTTCGGCGAGGGGTTTGGGCTGGAGGTTTATTATATCATTGTCTGGCGCACTTGCCTCCATCCCGCGCCCACCGCCACGTAGGTTTATGATATTGATTGTCAGGAAATTTGGGCTGCCAAAGGTGATAGCACATGCCCCAAAGGCAGCCGCGCTCGTTTTTACAGCGAAGTCTGAAATGTCCAAACAATGAAAGGAGACCCGCAACAAAGCACTCAATCAACCATTCGAAGCGATTGCCCCTTCAGTCATGGCTGCAACGATTTCTTCCCTCAAACCGCAATCCCCGACCGCCCGCGCCAGGGTTAGAGCTCCCACGAGGCCGCAGAGGGTCTTTACCTGTTCGGGTCGTTCCATCGGTGTATGTTTGTTTAGCAATTCCAGAGACTTTTCGACGGCTACGGCAAAGAGTGTTTGATTGCGCTCGCCACGACGTGGTGCTTCGCATGCCAGCGTCGAATAGGTACACCCAAGGTCCCTGTGCTCTATATGGTCTTGCGACAGGTACCACTTCTTGAAATCAGCAAGCGCATCAAGCGAATCGGATTCCAGTGTTTCGCGCCACGCGGCCCGGTTCTGTTTGAGGGCATGATCGACCGCTTCCAGTACCAACGCGTCCTTGCTGTCAAACTGCTTGTAGAACGCGCCATTGGTCAGACCGGCCTGTTTCATCAAGGGGCCGATTCCAACAGCGTCGACGCCGTGTTCACGAAACAGTTGCGATGCCGTGTTCACGACATTGTCGCGGTTCTTCTGTGCGATTTCCTTGCTGACGCGCATCTGTATACCTTCCAATGTTGCAATCGACACAATGTGATCGCGATTTCCCAACACAATTAGATTACGAGGGTAATCTGCGCGGTGGCAAATTGGCAAGAAGTCAATAAATCTGTTTGACCGCGTTTGACCTTGGAAGAGCTCCATGCCGAGTTTTCATTCGACTGGTTTTTAGCTGTCCAAATCTCACGGGACAGCCGCATTCTGTCGCGCTCAGCCTTTCCATTTGGGTGGAAACACACGCCGAACAGTCTGCTCTTTAGACGGTCGGGAGACGCTTTCCGATGCGAAAGGACCGTATTTCTGTCCGAGCTTGTTCTGGGCTATACTCGGGAACACTTGCGCTCACGCGTTCGTGACTAATTGTCAATTCGCATAAATAAGAGACTGGTCTAATAATAACGGGAATCACAGTTAGGAACCACTCATGGCGCGCCCTCAAAACCGCGAAGCTCTTGCCTCAAACCGGGAAAAGCTGCTCAACGCGGGTGAGCATGCAATGCGGTCGAAAAGCTACGGCGAAAGCGGGATTAACGAGATCCTGACAACGGCCGGTGTCCCAAAAGGGTCGTTCTACCACTATTTCGACTCCAAGGAGGCGTTCGGGATCGAAGTCGCCCGTCGCTATCACCAACGACAAGTCGAATACGCCAGAAATTGCCTGGATGATATCACGCGACCTCCGGTGGAACGGCTTCGTTCGTTCTTCGAAGGTGCGCGGGAAGACATGAAGAGCCGTCAATTCGCGCAGGGTTGCCTGATGTGCAACCTTTCCACCGAACTGGCCGACGAGCGACCGAATTTCCAGACAGAGCTGGACGCGCATTGGACCGCCCTTGTCGCTGAATTGAGCAAGTGTCTGGACCAGGCTGATCTGTCCGACATCGGATTGCAGCACCTGACCCCGGACGAGGCCGCTGATTGGCTGCTCAACGCCTGGAGCGGAGCGCTTACCCGGATGAAGGCCAGCGGGAACGACAAACCGCTGGCACTTTTCATGCACACGATCTTCAAAACAGAGGAAACGAAACCATGAGGACGTCACAGACAATCCTGATTACAGGGGCCAGCCGAGGAATTGGGCTGCGAACCGCCAAGATGTTGGCGACACAGGGGCACCGGGTTTACGCGGCCATGCGCGATATGAACGGGCGCAACAAGGAGGCCGCCGAGGCCTTGACTGAATTTTCCCAGGATGTCGCAGGCAGCATTGAGCCTATTGAGCTGGATGTGACGGATGAGGCCGCCTGCGACGCAGCCGTGGGCCAGATCGAGATCAAGCACTCCGTTGACGTGCTGATCAACAACGCTGGCGTGATGCCCGTGGGACTGACCGAAGCTTTCTCGCTGGATCAGACCAAGGATCTGTTCGACGTCAACCTATATGGCATCATGCGCATGAACCGGGCGGTTCTGAGCTATATGCGCCCGAGAAACGCGGGGCTGATCATCAGTCTGAGCTCGGCCGCTGGGCGTTTCGGCATGCCATTCTTCGGCCTTTACTGTTCCAGCAAATGGGCCATGGAGGCCTATTGCGAAGCATTGCACTACGAGTTGGAACCGTTCGGCATCGAGTCAATCCTGATCGAGCCAAGCGGCCACGGGACCGAGTTGGTGGTGACCTCTCCGGCGCCGAGTGACACCACGAGGGTTCAGGAATACGGCGATTTTGCCATGGGCCGGGAGCGGTTGCTCGGCATGTTTCAGGGAATGTTCGATCAGGGGGACGCCAGCACGGATGCCAACAACGTCGCTGAGCGCATCGCAGATCTTGTCGACATGCCCGCACCGCGCCCGATCCGGACACAGGTTGGTCACGACATGGGCGTCACGGCTGTCAATGACGCGGTCGCACCGCTTCAGGCTGAACTCGTCAAGGGTCTCAAGCCGGTTTACATGGGGGAGGTCTGAATGGCCGACACGAAAAACAAGCTGTTCCTCATCGCGACAATTCAGACAAAGCCGGAATATTTTCAACAGGCAAAACTGGCTCTCGAAGGCATTATTCCGGCAACGCTGCAGGAGCCTGGCTGCCATGTTTTTTCCGCTTTCGAAAGTAAAACTGCAAGCAACACGCTGAACCTGTTTGAGTGTTTCGAAGACGAGGATGCCCTGAACGAGCATTATTCCAAGGACTACACCAGGAAAGTCTTCCAGCAATATGAGGAATGGCTGAGCACTCCTGTCGAGGTGACGAAAATGTCAGCAACCTCGCCCGTTTCGTGGAAACAGTTCCATGAGTAAGGTCGCGTTGATTGTAGGAGCCGGTCCCGGCCTCGGGGCATCGCTGGCAAGAACTTTCGCACAGGTGGGTTACGACGTTGCCGTGGCTTCCAGACATGCGGCTGGCCTTGAGCCTCTTTGCTCTGAGACAGGGACAAGGCACTTTGTGTGCGATGTATCCGACGCTCAGAGTGTTGAAGACCTGTTTCGCCAGATCGACGCGGAGCTGGGAGCACCGAATTTGGTCGTGTACAACGCCGGGGCTTACACCCGTGGTCCTATTGCCGACCTGGATCTGAACGCAGTACGCTCGACACTGTCGGTTAACGGGTGGGGCGCGCTGGTCGTTGCGCAAGAGGCGGCCCGGAGGATGATCCCGCGTGGCAGCGGCACGATGCTGTTCACCGGCGCATCGGCAGGTATCAAAGGTTTTGCGCAATCTGCTCCCTTCGCGATGGGAAAATTCGCATTGCGCGGACTGTGCCAAAGCCTGTCCCGTGAACTTGCACCGCAGAATATCCATGTGGTGCACGTTGTTATCGACGGGGTGATCCTTCGGCCGGAACGCGGCAATCCCTACGATGACCCCGAAACCACTCTGCACCCTGATCAGATTGCCCGAACATATCTTGAGCTATCCCGGCAACACAAAAGCGCATGGACTTATGAAATCGAGTTGCGTCCACATGTCGAGACTTTCTGAAAGGAACATCTGGCCAATGCAGAACTGCATTGTTCGAAGAAGCAGCTGAATGAAAGTGGAAAAGGCAAACGGGCATTCACGCCAAGCGATGTACAGGTTTCTTTTGGCCGAAGTTGACCACATGAAGTCGGAGGAGCCGGTCATGCACAACCTGCTTGCGCACCTCGCCGAGGCAAGCTCCCTGGAGCAATTGTTGGCATGTCAGCTTTCGACCATATTGCAAACCCTCGGGTTCGAGCACGACATCCTGGCGGATATGTTTGCCGAGCTGCTGCTGGCAAATCCTTCGATTACAAACGCGGTCGTCTCCGACTTCGAAGCGGTTTGCGCACGGGACCCGGCATGTGCCAGCTTTCTTCACGCGTTGCTAAACTACAAAGGGTTTCAGGCGCTCCAAGCGCATCGGATCTCACATCAGCTTTGGAATGATGGCCGAACTCAGCTTGCCTCGTGGCTGGCGAACCGCGTCTCGGTTGTCCTTGGGCCCGATATTCACCCTGCGGCGCGGATTGGACGTGGCGTCCTTATCGATCATGGTTCCGGTGTCGTGATCGGTGAAACCGTAGTGATCGATGACGGCGTCTCGATCATGCAAAATGTGACCCTGGGTGGGACCGGAAATGAGACCGGGGATCGCCATCCAAAAATCGCGCAGGGCGTCATGATCGGGGGTGTGGAAGGTATTTGGGGATCAAGCGGCTCGAAGATGACCTTCGCCAAGCCGTTCATCCAAGAATGCGACCCTTACTGCCGCCACCCGATATGCGCCTTGTGGGGACCAACGCATCCGGCGCTTCTTGCCCATGCGTGAGTTCGCGATGTCGTTGACCAGACCTTCGGCCCATGACGTCGAGACTGCTTTCCGGTGTCGACGTAGACGACCATAATCGACAGTCGCCGTGCGATTGTTTTCCAGGTAGGTCCGCAGCTCCATCGTGCGGGCCACTGCAGACAGCGCCGTTTCTCTCGAGTTACCGCAAGTATGACCACGCACGCGCATGCCAAATCTGAACTGGGTTTCGAGCGCATCAAGTGCCCTAGAATGCCGCAGATGACCACTAGTCTCAGTAGCCCAGCTGCTCGTTCATAATATGATTGTGCAGCGCCGCTATTGGGATTTGCGCGGAACTTAGCTCGGAACACACAACATTACTGGAACTGCACCAGTTATCCGCTTTTTGGAGTTACTATCTTCTACAGTTGCGCGCTGTTTGATCAGCTCGAAACTAATCGTCGTCCGAAATCTCGTTACGAAATTTCGTGCCGCTCTTCGCCTGAACATTTCGCAACCCCAATCACCCGACAAATTCAAGCACTTGAGTGTGAGCTTGGTACGACCTTGCTGGTCCGGATTGCCAAAGGCGTAGAGCTAACAGATTCCGGGCGCGTCTTTTTTGAGGAAGCTCAACGGACTTTGAAGCAGTCTACTTACGCGGTTGATCGAACCCGAGCAGCTGACCGTGGTGAAGTGGGAATACTTCACGTGGCCTACTTTGGCACAGTAGTCGAAAGAATCTGGGGATCAAGCCGCGCGAAGCTGCCCTTCGCCAAGTCTTCCGTTCAAGACCGCGGCTCTGACCGTTGCCACTCGGTGTACACCTTGCTGTGACCAGTGTACGGTGAAGGAGGTCTCCGCCGCGGCTGGAAGAACGACCGCTGCTTTCCGAAACCGAAGCCCGCCTCATGGACGCAGATGAGGTCATCACTCTCGCCTCGCCCCAGCATCCGATCAAGGCGAGCCGGATCAAGTATTACGACGACCTCTTCTTCAAGGACATGCTCGCCCGCCAGGAGGGCAAGCCGTTCCCGTACCCGCCGAGTGTGCAGGGGGTGGGGCCTTGGGGTGGCGACGGTGGTGACGAGACCGGCGCGGATGAGACTTTCAAACCAGCCGAACGCGCACTAGTCCGGGATCGTTCGCAGCGGCGCGAAGCGCGGGTGATGAGCGTGATGGCGATGGAGGCCGGGCGTGGGCTGCCAAAACCAGAGATGCTTGAGCGGGAAGCGGATGTGCTGAAGGAATGGGAGACAGTGTTTGCTTCGCGAGGGGATTCTATTGAAGAATTGCTGGGCGAGTAGGCATATCGAAGAAGAATTTTGCGCAAACGTGAAAGGGAAAGTGTTGGTCCTCAATCGGCGCGCCAGAGAACGAAGTTAATTTTGTATGAGGGCGCTGTTCAGCTCAAGCCCCAGTAGTCGCAAGCAGGGCGCCATTTGTTTTCTTGACTGACTGGTCAGTTGTGCTAGTAATCGAACATATGACGACAACTCGCGACAATTTGCTCGAAAAAGCAACACAGCTATTCTTGGAGAAGGGGTACTCTGCCGTTGGTACCAATGAACTTTGTTCAGCGGCATCGGTGAACAAAGGGACATTTTATCACTTTTTCCCATCTAAGGCAGATCTTCTGGTTCAAGTGATAGAGGAGTATTCGGCGGAAATTTCCGAACAATTTGAACGCATTGCGAACTCGGATATCTCGCCCGAAGCGAAATTGGTCGCACTGTTTGATGTGCCAAAAGTTGCCAATGATGCTTGGAAGGTGAAACACGGTTACGCACAGGGCTGTCTTGTTGGAAACATGACGCTAGAATTGGGCGGTGCTGATGAAAAGATAAGAGCAGCCATTCGTGCTTCGATTGCGCAGTGGTGCCGTCCTATCGCTTCTGTCGTTGCAGAACTGATCGGCACCAAGGTTCTTCCAGAGGTAGATAAGCGCCAAGCCGCAGAAGTGGTTGTTGCTCTTATTCAGGGGGGGTTGCTTTTGGCCAAGACTATGAACGATCCGAACAAGATTACCCTGATGGCGTCAGGGGCTATTGCCCATTTGAAGGCCAATACTTGACATCAAACGCCCGTTTTCGGCGGGAACATCTTTAACCCAGAGAGTTGACTGACCGGTCAGTTGACAAGCAGCAAAAGGAACTACAAAATGCCAAACATGCTTCAAATCGACCCGAAAAAGGCGAGCGGGGCTACCAAAGAAGCTTTCGATGAAGCGGCCCGTCAGTTTGGCGGCGTCATCAACCTCTTCCGCGTGGCTGGTAACGCCCCCAATCTGCTCAAGGGCTTTCTTGCCCTGAACGGGCATTTGAATGACGGGGCAGAACTGACGGGCCGCCAGATCGAACTGGTCGCAATGCTGGTTTCGGCCCTGAACCACTGTGATTATTGCGTCAACGTGCACATGAAGGTCGGCATGGCCCAGGGGGCCACGCAAAACGAACTGCTCAAAGCCTTATCAGCAGAGGCAGACGATGCCGAAACCCGGGCTTTGTTAGAATACACTGACGCGGTTGTGCGCAACCGCGGTCAGGTGCCAGCCCCCGTGCTTGAGATGGCGCGCGCAGCCGGGTTTTCCGACAAGGCGCTTCTCGAAACGATCGGCGTCATTGGTCAGTATACCCTGATCCAATATGTTCGCCATGTTGCCGATCCGGATCATGACTTTCCGTTGGTCAACGAGTTCGACGCTGTAAAACATGGCGCGGCGTTTGGTTGAAGCTATGGGCGGCCACTGGAGGGTGGCTGCCTTTTTTACTCCTGGCCGGACATAGCGGCCGGTTTCGTAAAGGACCTGTGCAATGCCTACCGTTCTGTTTGATGCTTATGGAACGCTCTTTGATCTTGAAACTGCTCTGGCGCCGGCCAATGCGCTGCTTGGTGATCGGGCAGGGGTCGTGTTCGATCGCTGGCGGACACTTCAGCTGGAATATGCATGGCTTTCCGTGCTCCGGGGCAAGCGTCTCCCGTTTGATACCTGCACCAAGACCGCGTTTCTGGACGCGCTGGCCAGTGAAGGGATCGAAAATGACGCGTTGGTTGCCGCTCTGGAAGAAGGGTTTCGAACGGTCTCGGCTTACTCCGATGCAATTGCCTGTCTGCAAGTCTTCCAGGCTGCAGGTTGGCGTACAGGTATTCTGTCGAACGGGGAGTTGCGCTCGTTGAAACAGGCGGTTGATGCAGCGCAGTTTGGCGACCATCTGGATGCAGTGCTCTCTGTCACGCAAAGTGGCAGCTACAAGCCCGACCCCGCCTCATATGATGTTGGAACGGAATTCTCCGACAGTTCGAAATCAAAAACCCTGTTCGTGTCTTCCAACTGGTGGGATGTCGTAGGGGCGCGTGGCTATGGGCTCCGGGTTGGGTTGATCTTGCGCTCGGGAAAATTCTGGCCCGCAAGCGAGCCGCGGCCCGCGCTGGCGGCGCATGACTTGGTTGAACTTGCATCTGCGGCGGTCAGTTGAGGCCGTTTTCGCGTGGTAATCTTGTACAGTCAGAGAGTCTTTTTGCTATCGGAACTTGAGCGGTGATTATGCATCGAGCAGCCCAACCAGGTCTGGTGTGCAGACATCACCAATTTGCCAATGTGCAGGGGCTTCCTCTACCTGGTCGCATCATGGATTGGTTCACGCGGAAGGTCCTGGCCTGGCGCATCTCGAACACCCTGGAGGCGGACTTCTGCGTCGAGGCCTTGTGCGAGGCGGTCCACCGCTTCGGCCCGCCCGAGATCATGAATACGGATTGTCATACGATTGGCGCCAGTTCTCGGGTGGTTTAAATCTTAGAAGGGCGTCCAGGTGTTTCAGTTCACGTCCTTCGCCCAGACCGACTGCTTGAAACGAATTGGCTTCCGGATCTCGATGGTCGGCAAAGGGCGCTGCCTCGACAACATCTTCATCGAACGCCCGTGGCGCTCTATGAAGCATGAATGCGTCTACCTGCAAGCTTTGGAGACAGGCCCGCAGGCCAAGGCTGGTGTCGCGAAGCGGATCAGCTTCTACAACCATCAGCGGCCTCACGCTGCCCATGGCGGGCAGTCGCCCGCTGTGGTCTACTTCAACAAGATCGAAAGCGGCTAGCGGGAGCAGAGAGTAGTTTAACTTACACCTAAACCTGTCCAACTGATGGGGAGTAGCTCACCGCGCCAAAGAAACATGACTCGCGCCAGCGTAAAGGTTATTTCAACGCCTCCAGAACAAGTGCGCCGACCTTGGTTGGGAAAGCCGGATTGGATCGCATTAGTGCCGCTGCGCGCCGACCCTCCTCCAGACGGCGCACATGGATGCGCAGCTCGCGGATATCGACAGGCGGCGTGTCCAGATCATAGGTCCGAGTGCCGGGAGTGATCCGTCCACTGGACTGCGCTGCCGCTAGCCGGTTTTCACAGCGACAGGCCGCGTTCTGGGAAACATGCCCGCACGAGGATTGAAGAAACTGGGTCACATCTACCCGCGCCCGGTGAAGCCGCTGCCGGAACGCAGACGAAGAAATTTGCAGCGCGTCCGCCGCCTCCCTGTCTGACATTTCAAAAATGTCCCCCAGAATATACGCAATCCGAAGGCTCCGCTTCAGACAGGTCAGCATGGCGAGCGTGCAGCCAATCTTGATTTCTTCAATCGCAATGGCGGTCACGGCATTGTCCAGATGGGCTTCGTCCACGTCCACCAGCCCCGATTCAAGGTCTGAGGTAAAGTCCCGAAAACTCAGCCGCATCGTCTCGATTCGGCTGCGTTTGCGCGTCGCGACAAGATGGCGGGTGGCGAGCTTAAGCGCCCAGCCTCCGGCCGCGGCATCATCCCGCAACGTGCCCAGATGGGTGATGATCTTCACAAGGATTTCCTGTGTCGCATCCTCTGCGGCGAACCGGTCTGCAAGCATCCTGATCGCTAATCCAAAGACCGGCCTTTCAACCGCCTTCACAACATCAGCAAGTGCGGCACGATCTCCGTGCCGCGCCGCCTTTACCGTCTTGGAGTCCAAATGGATCATGACTCCAGTTTAGCCTTAAGCTTCACAAGTTCATTGGCTAGGGTCTTCTTCTGTTCATCCAGGGCACCTTCCAGCATTTCAAGAGGTACGGGTGGTGCCATAAGCACAAAAGAATAGATGGCCTTATTATCGGCATCTTCGGTCACACGGGAATAGGCCGCTCCGGTCGAACCATCGGGAAATGTCATGATCCAGTCGATCGTTCCCTGATCGGCAAAGGCACGGGTTTCCAGTTGAATCGGAACCGCGCCGTTTGGGGTGACAAGCTCTGCGGATGTGCCGTCGGCCGTACGAAAGGCGTTGGTCCATTCGGGCAGATGCGCTGGATTGGAAATATAGTCAAAGACCTGCGACACAGGTTTGGCGATGCTGACAGATTGAACGTCGTGGGTTTGCATGGATGTCGTCCTTGAATCTCTGCACCGGGCCAATCCCGGCACATATTAATTAGGAGCGTTCGACCAGCGATAGTGTGACAGAGATTCTAAATTTTTTGCGCCCCAACTCTTTACCATCGGTAAAACCGGTGGCTGTGCTGGCGATCTGAAGGGTACGGGAAATGGCGGAACCGGCGCTGTCTGCGCATGTGGCATGCTATCAGAGCAGGCTTTTCGAATGGCGATAATGTTTCCGTTGCTTGTTCTGGGCATGTATCTCTCAATCCGGGTCGTGCAGTGAAGCCGTGGCTTCATTGGTAGCGATACACAGGATTCTACTCAGCAGAGGTCTCGGCGTAACTGTGGCGTAAGTGCAGTCTCGGAAAAGTTGGTTTGGGTCTCGGGGCAGCCGGTACAGAGAAACATTCTGTATCAAAGCAACAGATATGCACTACTGGCGAGCACGTTTCGTGTCAGCAGTAGCCTTGCTACGGTCCGCCTCGCGGCTCAATTCAGTTGAACGTGGTCACCGCCCTGGCAGATAGAACTCCGCAATCCCCCGCTTCCCCTTAGCCCGCCCGAGCTGGACGATCACATCAATGGATTTCCGTATGTATTCCCGCACCTCGGCGAAGGTCAGCGGTGTGCCGGCCTGCAGCACTATGATCGCCAGCCGGTCGATGGCGAGTTCTGCGGTTTCCGCGTGGATGGTGGCTCTCGATCTCGCCATGCGCCTCCTTCTGTTGCTTCGCCTTTTCCAGCGCCGCCATCTGTTCCTCGTTCTGCAGGATGCCATGCTGGGCACCACGGGCCTCCAGTGCCTTCAATCGCTTCTTCATCGTCTCAAGGTCTTTCCTGAGCCAGATCGACCGCACGCCGGACGAGGACACCATGATGCCCTTCTGCAGGAGCTCTCATGAAGCGCGCTTCTGGCCCAGGGCCGGGTTTTCGATGGCCAGCTCGATGACCGCCCTCTCAACATGCTCCGGCACCCGGTTCTTCAGGATGGGCTTCTTGCGGCTGAGATCCATCAGGGCTTCTTCACCGCCTTGTTCATACAGTTCCTTGAACCGGTAGAAGCTGTCCCGCGAATAACCCATCACTTTGCAGGCCTGTGAAACGCTGTCGGGTTGCTTGGCCAATTCCAGCAGGCCAAGCTGCGGTTTGATGATCTTTTCCTGAATGCTTGTCATTGTTCGACACTCCTTGCTTGCGCTCCAAAAGAGCAGAAACGTCAGATCAAGTCATGTGTTTTACAGATTATGCGGCGTATTTGCGGTGAAGCAAGCGCCGCGTTTCGATGGTCTTTCGTTTGATCCTTTCTCGTTGTTTCAGAATGGCTTCACCGCGCCCGAAGTAGACATCAGCGGGCGTGAGGTTCTGCAGGCTCTCGTGACAGCGCCGGAGATTGTAGTGATCGACGAAGGCCTCGATCTGCTGCCTGAGATCGCCCGACGGATGTCTTTGACAACCTTCTCGCCGTGGCTCCGCTTGGTTCCGGTTTTCTGTCTCATCTCCACTCCTAGGCGGTCACGATGTGTCAGAAACCCTTATGTAATCGGGCTCGGTTTTGCAAGGATATAGCGCCTGAAAGTGCATGCTTCTGTCCGTGATCTGCGTAATGCACTCACATGATGCGGTCGGCTCTGACGGGGGAAAGCCCATCTCTCTAGCGGCGTTTGTTTTTTGCCAGGGTTTCTGTCGGCTTTTCCCGCGCCACGTCCTTTCAGGGGCGCCTTCCTTGCGGAAGAGTTGGTACTCGTTGCCTTTCAGACGGTTCTGAATTCCGTGCCGTCCGTCCACATCCGGTGCATAATGACGGCCAGTTTCCTCGCAAGGGCAATCTTGGCGCGCTTTGCACCACGTCGGGCGGCAACACGCATCGCCCATGCCTTCAGCGGAGTCCATCGGGTGGTTCTCACAAGCATCACATGCGCTGCTTCATAAAGCACTGCTCTCACACTGGCATCACCGTCCTTGGTAATTGATGTGACTCGATCCGTTTCTCCGGATTGATATCGTCGTGGCGTCAGGCCAAAGCAGGCACCCACTGATTTTGACGAACGAAAACGTTTGGGGTCATCGATAGCGGCACGGAAGGTCATTGCAGCTATGGCGCCGACACCGGGAATTGTCATAAGACGACGACAGACCTCATCGTTGCGAGACTGATCTCGAACCTGCTTGTCCAATTCAGCGAATTCTTCTGCCATCGCATCACGCGCTGACAGGAGCGGGAGGATTGCCGCCTCCAGAACCGGGTTATCCGCGATCAGATCGCGAACCAGATCACAAAACCGGCCTCGCGTTCCTGTCGGAATTCTCAAGCCAAATCCGCGGAGAAGGCCTCGAACCGAATTGTCGAGCTCCCGGACACGACGCCCCAGACTATCTCGTGCCGACAGCATCAACCGCAGATCCCGTGCGGTGGGGGTCTTCAAATGAACTGGCTGAAACCAACCCATGCGAAGCAACTCTGCGATGCCGCGGGCGTCACGTCGGTCAGTCTTGTTCGGGATCGCAGACAATGCCGCATGTACTCGACGCGTCTCCATCAGAACGCTGTCCAGACCCTTCCTCTTCAGGCCATCTGCAAGGAAGGCCGACATAGGGCCTGCTTCGAGGGCTATTCCACCGATGTCACTGGAAAATGGACCAAGCACTATTGCAAGGTCATCGGGATGGCTTGGTGCCGAAAACTCTCGATGGATGCTACCGGCTTCGTCGATCACGCAAATTGCCGTGCTCTCGACTGAAACATCAAGTCCTACGTAATAAGTCATGGTCATCTCCTCTGAGCTTCAAATCACCACCACAATTGTGGTGAATCGGCCCGATGACCGTATCTCTCTTATCAAATTACCCTAAACTGTCCCATTGGCGCTGACGTCAGACAACCGGCACCTTCGGGAGCGCTTAGTTCGTGATTTAGGCACTTTTTCACTCACTCACTGCACGTCAGAGACCTTGCCCGTTTATCTAACTTCTAGGTCCCTTTCGGACGAGCATCAAACCGCGAACTGAACGACTATTTCCACCTCGATCTGGAGCTCTTGACCTTGCAATAGGACGATGGGACTTCGTTTCGCACATTAGGGCGAGGGCATCGCGGAAATGCCAGAACTGGGCCAACTCTCGGGAGAACAAGCTGCTGCGCTCACGGGCCTGGCTCCCATTGCTCACGACAGCGGTGCGATGCGCGGCAAGCGCGCCATTGGTGGCGGACGGCGACAGGTACGACACGTCATGTTCCACGCTGCTCTCGTCGCGAGTCATCACAATCCGCATCTCAAGATCTTCGCAGATCGTTTGCGTGACGCGGGCAAGCCACACAAAGTCATCATCACGGCAGTCGCTAGAAAGCTCGTCACAATCGCAAACGCACTCCTCAAATCTCGGCAAAACTGGTCGGCTCAGACCCCCTGAGAAATACAGTTGCTAGCTGGGTGCACAAAACCCCCTGGCGCTGTTACTGATCCAGCGCCGGGTTTCAACAGGCTCAATCACTGGGTCGATCTAAATCCCGGCCGCGATAGAACTGACTTTGCCTGTGGCATACTTTTTTCCAAGCAATGTCTCAAACAGGGCCTTTTGTTCATCTGGGTCGCTCACCGCTTCCAGCTCTTTTCTAAAGCCCAGCCGCACCGCGCCCTAAACCCGATGGCACCGAATTCACCAGTCGGCCATGCAATCGTAAAAGCGTTTTCATGAAAGCTGACCCCAACCATCGCCATTGCCCCAAGACCGTAGCCCTTGCGCAGGACCACCCCAAAGACCAGCACCTGCAATTTGGCGGCGGCCAGGAACATTTGACTAACTTTGCGCACCAGCCCGGTTTCTTCGGCCTCTGGGCCAACCAGGAAACCGGGCGTGTCACACAGCGAAATGATCGGCAGGCCAAGCGCATCGCACTGCCCCATAAACTGCGCGGCCTTAAGTGCCGCACCGCCATCAATGGCACCTCCAAGATGGGTGGAATTGATGGCGATCACCCCATATGCTAGCCTCTCGATGCGTAGCATCGCAGTGATAATGCCAACGTTTTAGGTTAGTCGTAGTTCCAGAACGCTATCGGTATCGGCCAACCCGTCCAAAACAGAGCGGATGCCATATACCTGTTTGCGGTTCTCGGGGATGACAGCGCGCAGATGCCGTGTGTCGGGGGCGGTCCAATCGGTCAGGTAGCCCTGGCCATAGCCAAGGTATTTCCGGGCTATCGCGCAAGCCTCGGTTTCATCGGCGCCGTGCATAACAACAACGCCATTTTCGGTTCGCACCTCAATCGGGCCAATCTGTTCGGGGCGGAACCGCCCTAATCCGCCGCCTTCGATCATGGCGGGGCCTGCCATGCCGATGTCGGCGTCCTCAGTCGCAATGACGACATCGCAACAGCCCAAAAGCGCCACGTAGCCGGCAAAACACGGCCCCGAGGCTACCCCGATCATCGGCACTTTTCCCACACTGGGATGTTGAATCAAACGCTCAGCATCCCGCACGGGTTATGCCTGCCCTCCCCGGAATACCATGCATGTGCCGTTGGAACAGCTGTCCGAGAAGCCCGGAATGTGCATTTATGCCTTCAGGTGGTCGATGAAGGCCCGTAGGCGCATAGGGACATAGGCTTTGGACAGATACACGATCCAGGCAGCGCTGTCGAACTGGCCGGCGCTGACCTCGTAGTTGGGGAAGAGGTTGAGCAGCTCTCCGGACTTGAGATCATCAGCTACGGTCCAATCCGCCATCAGCGCTACCCCCATCCCGGCCAGCGCCGCCCGGCGCAGTGCCAGGGCGTTGGAAATGGTCAAGGCCCGCCGGGGCATGGCGTCGACGGTCTCTTCGCCTCGCGCAGAGCGGAAATGCCACGGATTGCGGAACGCGGGCAGGCGAAACATGAGCCCGTCATGCCGGGCCAGCTCCGCGGGGCTTTCCGGCCGACCGGACCGCGCCAGATAGTCGGGTGAGGCCACCACGCGATAGGGCGTGTCAAACAGCTTTGCCGCCACCATTGCGCCAGTTTCAGGGCGTGGTCCAAGGCGAAGAGCGACATCAATGCTTTCGCCTGCCAAATCGGCAACCGCATCTGTCAGGATCAGATCCAGATCGATGCGCGGAAAGGCGGAGCGAAAGTGGGCTACGCGCGGGATCAACCAGCGCTCCCCAAAAGCGACCGAAGAGGTCACGCGCAACAGCCCCGAAGGATCGGACATCACGTCACGGGCTGCGTCTGCTGCTTCGTCCATCGCATCAAGAGCAGATGCTGCCCTGTCGAGATAGAGCCGTCCGGCTTCGGTCGCGTCGAGCCGCCGGGTCGTTCGTTCGAAGATCAGGATGCCTAGTGCTTCCTCCAGAGCGGCGACCTGCCGGGACACCGAAGAAGGGTCCACACCGGTTTGGCGCGCGACGGCGGCAAAGGAACCCGCGCGCGCAACGAGAAGCGCTGTTCTGAGAAGTTCGCTGTCCATCGCCGCTCACATTCATGCAGAATTCGCATGATAGATTGTCAGTAACCTACCTTTTTCGCAAGTCTTACATGAACGAGTATTGGCTAAACAAATCATGGAAAGCCCGACATGACACGTATCCTACGTATCGACAGCTCAGCCCGCCCGGTTTCCGGCGGCTCGCGCAGTCGGGAACTGGCAGACCGGATCGTCGGACAGCTTGAGACCCAACAGCCCGGCGCCGAGATCATCACCCGCGATCTGGCCGCGAGGCCACTGCCGCATATCGCCAATGACACCATCACCGGTTTCTACACCCCGCCCGAGCAACTGACCGACGAACTCACCGCGGCGCTTGCGCTGTCCGATCAACTGATCGCCGAGCTCAAATCCGCGGATACGGTGGTCATTTCTGCTCCGATCTATAACTTCTCCATTCCTTCCGCGCTCAAGGCCTGGATCGATCACGTCATGCGGATCACCCAGACCTTTGCCTTTGAGGACGGCCAGTTCCGAGGGCTGGTCGCCGACCGGCCCGTCTATGTCGCCTATGCCTATGGGGCGGGTGGCTATGCATCCGGCGGGCCGCTGGAAAGCTACGACTATATGCGGCCGTACCTGACACTGCTGCTCAATTTCATGGGTGTGACATCAGTCGAAAGCTTTGCGGTAGAGGGCACCACTGCCGATGCCGCTGCGGTCGAGGCCAGCATGGCCGAAGCGCTGAACCAGATCAACGTGCATTTAGGGGGTTGAGATGACCGAACGTCCCACCCTTTTCTGGATCTCTGGCAGCACGCCCGCCTGGCGCGTGATGTTGGCGCTGACCTTGAAAGGCGTGGCCTTCGAAAGCTGCAAGCTCGACACCGGAAAGGACGAGAACCGTCAGGCCCAATACCTCGCGCTGAACCCCAAAGGTCAGGTACCGACGCTGGTCTGGGGCGACGTGGTGATCCGCGAAAGCCTGGCCATTCTGGGTTGGCTCGACCGCGCATTCCCCGCGCGTCCGATTTGGGGACAGAATGCGGTGGAGGCTGCCTCCGTCTGGCAGGATGTGGCTCTGCTGATTGAGGACCTGCACCCGCACCTGTCAGAGGTCGGTCTTGGATTGATGCGCCGCGAGGCGATCCCAAAGGAAGCAATCACCGCGTTGGAGGCCGAAACCGATGCCTGGTGCGTCCGGCTTGAGGCCAGCAATTACCTTGGCGGCACCGCCCGAATGGCCAGCGATATCTGGCTCTACCCGGCACTTTATTGGATCGGCCGCGGTGTCGCGCTGAACGCCGACCCGCCTGAAACGCTGACAGATCTCATCACGTCCCGCCCCGCACTCGCCGTCTGGCGGGCGCGCATGGATGCGCTGCCCGGCGTGGCCGACACCTATCCACCCCACTGGAGAACGTCATGACCGAATTCGCCTATCATTCCAAGGGCACCATCCCCGGTGAGAGCCGTCCGTTGATCGACGCCTCGATCAAGGCTTACGGCTTTCACCCCAAGCTGCACCAGATCATGGCCGAAGCGCCCGCCACCTATCGGGCCTATCTGGAAACCTTCCGCATCTTCGCCGAAGAGACCACGCTGACTCCGCTAGAGCAGCACGTGGTCATGCAGACGGCAAATTACGAGAACCGCTGCCATTACTGCACCGGCGGGCATTCCATGCTGATGAAGATGATCGGGGCCGATGATGCCATCGTCGACGCTCTGCGCGAGGGCGTGCCTATTGCCGACCCCAAGCTTGAGGCATTGCGGTGCTTTGCCCGGCAGCTGATCGACAAACGTGGACATGTAGGCGACGCCGCCCTGCAACATTTCCTCGACGCCGGATACGACAAGCGACAGGCGCTCGAAGTGCTAACCGGACTGGCCACCAAGCTACTCAGTAACTTCACCAATGCTCTGGCGCATACCGAGCTCGACTAGCCCGTCAAACCCTTCGCCTGGATCCATCCCGACGACCGCGCCGTTTAAGCGCCCATCCCTAGAAAGGAAACCATTATGCTACGCAGCACTCTCCTGACGACCGCGCTCCTTGCGGGCACCGCCGTCCATGCCGAACCCGTCGAATGGACCCTCGATCTCGGCCACGCCTATATCGGCTGGGAAATCGACCACATGAACATGTCCAACACGGTCGGCCGGTTCAACGAGTTCGACGGCACCTTCCTGATCGACGAGGCAGAGCCCGCCAATTCGCAAATCACGTTCACGATCAATGCTGCCTCTGTCGACAGCAACCATGTCGGCCGCGACAACCACATCCGCAACGCGGACTATCTGAATGTGGAAACATATCCAGAAATCAAGTTCACCTCTACCGCGGTTCAGATGCTGACACCGACCACGGGCAAGCTGATGGGCGATCTTGACCTGCACGGCGTCACGGCGCCAGTCGAGCTGGATTTCGAGATGGTGAACCGTCGCAACTATCCCGATTTCATCCCCAACTATGACGAGCTTGAAGTTGTTGGCTTTCATGTCACCGGTGAGGTCATGCGCCTTGATCATGGCATGGATTTCATCGCCTTCATCGGGTCGCCCACCGGCTTTGCTGTCACTCTCGACGCCCGCTTCGACCTGATTCAATGCGACGGCGCGCCGGAAACCAACGTGCCTTGCCACTGGGGCCGCGTCGAAGGCTTCAAGGGGCCGAACGAGTGAAACCGCGCCCTGTATCAGACACATGGCCTGGCTGGTTCATTGCGTTGCACTGGGTCATTGCCCTGATGCTGAGTGTCATGATCGGGGTGGGTATTGTCATGGTTGCGGTGGAGGAAACGGCCGCCGCAACCGGCGATTTCACGATCAAGGTGTTCGGCTTCCCCCTGTATCAGGCCTATCAACTGCACAAATCCGTTGGGCTGACACTGTTCTGGCTGATTGTGCTGCGCTTGGGTCTGCGGCTGACCTTGGGCTTGACCGCACCCAGCCACGACCACTCGCGGCTGGAACGGTTTGTCGCCCGAACGGTACAAATCGTGCTTTATGCGCTGATGCTGTCGATGCCATTGACAGGTTGGCTCATGGTGTCTTCGTCACCGCTCGGCCTGCCGACGATGTGGTTCGGTCTGGTGAACGTGCCTCATCCGCTTGGCTCGAATGTGGCACGGGAAGAGATCCTGGCAGCGCTCCACGCCCTTGGCAATTGCCGGGTTGCACGCGGCGGCCGCCTTGAAACACCACCTTGTTGACCGTGACGGCACGCTGACCGCGATGCTGCCGCCCTTGCGGCACCTGGAGAAAAGACAATGAACATTCCGTTTGGGTGCGCGGCCTTGTCCGCTTTGGTCTTGACGACATCGGTTGCATCGGCCGAGCCGAGTTGGATCATGAAGGCTAACGAAAGCACGCTGGAGTTCGTGATCGATATCGGCGGGGCGACGGTGACTGGTGGATTTTCGGATTGGACCGCGACGACACGCTTCGACCAGTCACAGCCCGAAACGGCCAGCCTTCGGGTCGAGATTGCAATGACCAGCGTGTATGTGGACGATCCGCGCGCCCAGGCCATTGGCAATGCCACTTGGTTGGCGGTGGGTGATTATCCAATGGCCGTTTTCCAAGCAGAAGGCTTCGATTGGACACCAGACACAGGGACTTTGACCGTACATGGTGGCCTTGCTCTGCGCGGCATCACCCAACCGTTAACTCTCACAGGAACACTGAAGGTGAACAACGGGCGCGGCGAAGCGCAGATCGCCGCGACGATCCCCCGTCTGCGGTACGATATCGGGGTCGGACAAGAGGCCGTTGGGGCCAATGTTCAGCTCCACGGCCATTTCGTCGCCACCCTGCAAGATTGAATACACGAAAGGAAGACAAAGTGACGCAAAACATTGATCTGACCGGTAAGACTGCCCTGATTACAGGGGCGAGCCGCGGCATCGGGGAAGCTGCTGCCCGGTACCTCGCCAATCTTGGCGCGAACGTTGTGCTTGCCGCACGAAGCGAAGATGCCGTGGCGAGAATCGCCAACGAAATCGGACCGCAGGCCATCGGATTATCATGCGACGTGGCGGACTGGGCACAAGTCAGCGCAACCGTCGCCCGCACGCAAGAGGAATTTGGAGGCGTTGACATCTTGTTGAACAACGCAGGCTTGATCGACCCTATCGCCCGGATCGAAGACGCCGATCCTTTGGCATGGGGCAAGGTGGTTGATGTGAATGTCAAAGGAGCCTTTCACATGTTACGCGCCGTCGCGCCTGGCATGATCGCCAATGGCCGTGGGTTGGTCATAAACATCTCATCAGGGGCAGCGACCTCCGCTCTCGAAGGTTGGTCACATTACTGCGCAACCAAGGCCGCGCTTCTCAGCCTGACACGCACCGCTCATAAGGAACTAAGCCCCAAAGGCGTGAACGTCATCGGCCTCAGCCCCGGCACGGTTGCAACCGACATGCAGCGCGCGATCAAATCGTCGGGCATCAACCCGGTCAGCCGCTTGGATTGGGACGCCCACATCCCCGCCGAATGGGTCGCCCAGGCCATCGCTTGGCTGACCACCGACGCCGCCCGAGTCCATGACGGCGGGGATTTTTCATTGAAAAACGACGAGGGTCGCAAGGCCGTCGGTCTGCCTGCCGGTTGACACCGGCCGGGCCAGACCCTGGGGCGCTCAAACATAATCCTCTGCCAGACCATCCGCGCCGCATGTCCTCCGCCCCGGTGACCGAAGCGGTTGAACTTTGGCACGTGTCCCCGTCGCAAAGAGGGCTCCGGAACGTTCTTAGCAGGTTGTGAGATGCAGGAGGAGTGACGTAGGCTTGAAATCAAAAAGCTACTTGCAATAGGTCCACGTCGCCAACGGCCTGAGCACCATATTTTTCGTAGAACCGGCGTGCCTTGCTCGCCCTGCTTCAGGATGAAGGCCTTCTGCGCCTCCGTGAACTTCGATGCTTTCATGCGATTCCGCTCCTCTCCCAGCCAGGGAAATCTAGCGGAAAACTCTAGCCGCAAACGATCCAGTTTTCAGGGG
>NZ_JBMIRT010000035.1:0-145225 GCF_049195285.1 Ruegeria sp. MALMAid1280
GGACGTGACCGGCACCGTGACCCTGGCCGAAGGCACCGAGATGGTCATGCCTGGCGACAACGTGTCGTTCGGCGTTGAGCTGATCGCCCCGATCGCGATGGAAAACGGCCTGCGCTTCGCGATCCGCGAAGGCGGCCGCACTGTCGGCGCCGGTGTTGTGTCGAAAATCATCGAGTAATCGATAGGCGGTGATGAGATTATTCGTCGAATGATCTCGGACACAACTGTTGAACGTAAGAAGGCCGTCCCTTGTGGGGCGGCCTTTTTCTCATCACAATTCTGGGTATGTTGTGGAAAACGAACAAAGCGTATTCCGTCAAAATGCAAAAAATCAATTTTGAAACAGCCAGACTGGCACTTCTGGCAACGATTGCACTGAATTTCTCGGGTGCTGAGGGGTATTCCAAACCTCTGCTGACGAGCTCGCAATCGACCTACGCCTCGGCCTGTCTGGAACAACCAGAATCGCCGGAACGATTGATTGAAATCTGTCAGCGGGGCTTGGGCGGCACCGGTGCTTCAGACCGACAACGTATCGAAATGCTGGACCGAATGGCCTGGGCGCATTTCGACCTTGGCGAATATGACAAATCGGATACGGCGTTTTCTGAGATTCTGGATATCGATCCAGACGCAGAACCGGGTCTGCAGGGGCGGGCCTGGATGCTGTACTATCAGGACAGTTATGACGAAGCCGCTGTATGGTTTCGCAAAGCGGTGTCCCGCAAGCCCACAGCAGAAAGCCTGTCGGGTTTGGCCGCCAGCGTGCGTCGCAGCGGGCAGGTGAATTTTGACGAATACGAACAACGTATGCGCCTGGCGATTGCCCTGGACCCGAAATACACGTGGGGTATCAGGGAACTGGCCTGGGGCTTGAGTGACCATGGGCGGTATGAAGAGGCGCTGGCGTTGTTCCGGTCAGCGACGGAAATCGATCCGCAGGATTCAAATGCGGAATACGGGATTGCCTATATTCTGTCTGAACGGGACTCGTGGGAAGAGTCCTTTACCCATATCACCCGTGCGTTGGAGATTAATCCTGACTATATCAGCGCAAAGTCCCGACGCTCGTTGATCCTGCTGATGCTGGACAGGCCAAAACAGGCGAAAAAAGATGCTGAGGCGGTCATCGCTGCCTGGCCAGATAGTACAGATGGCTATGTGCGCAAGGCGCGGGCGTTGTCAGCACTGGGTCGCCGGGCCGAGGCACATCAAATCCTGGAAACCGCGGAAGAAAACATCGGAGCCGACAGTTACCTTCTGTTCTGGCGCGCCGATCTGCTGGTTGATGATTTTGAGTATGAAGCGGCGCTTGTACAGATACGGCGCAGTGTCCGAATGGAGGATGCGAACCACTTTGATCACCGCCTTCATGCTGAGATTGCGCTCTGGTTGAATAAAACGGTGGAAGCGCGCGGTGCCATCGATCTGGCGCTGGCGGACAATCCTGACGACACTCATCTGCATTTTGTGGATGCGCTGGTGATGCTCAGCGAAGGTGAATTCAAAGCCGCCGAACGCAGGTTCGACGACGCAATCACGACCGGGTTGTCCGAGGACTATTTGCCGGAGTTCCTTGAGGCGTTGGTGGCCGAGGGGCGGTTTATGCAAGCCATCGCAATGCGCTTGCGATACGCCACTTCAACGCAGGGATAGCGGAGCCAAGCCGCGATTCAGCGGGCGTTTGGTCAGCAGGCCGTAGACACGGCCGCGGCCCGTACTGCGCGGATGTTCTCCCCATAAACTTCGGGGCTGGACACCGAACCGCCTTTGAAAACAGCGGACCCTGCGACCAGAACATCGGCACCTGCGGCCGCTACCAGGGGCGCGGTCTGTGGATCAACGCCGCCGTCGATCTCGATATGCACCGGGCGGTCGCCGATCATCTGGCGCAGTTTGCGGACCTTGTTCGTCATATCAATGAACTTCTGACCGCCGAAGCCGGGGTTTACGGTCATGACGCAGACCAGATCGGTCAGGTCCAGCAGATGCTCGACCGCTTCGGCCGGGGTGCCGGGGTTCAGCGCGACACCAGCCTTCATGCCAGCCGCCCGGATGGCCTGCAGGGTGCGGTGGGTGTGCGGTCCGGCCTCGACATGGGCGGTCAGGATATCGGCGCCGGCGTCAGCATAGGCCTGAATGTAGGGGTCGACAGGCGTGATCATCAGGTGGACGTCCATCACCGTCTTTACATGCGGGCGAAAGGCTTTGACGGCGGGCGGGCCAAAGGTCAGGTTCGGGACGAAATGGCCGTCCATCACGTCGACATGAACCCAATCGGCGCCCTGGGCCTCGATGGCCTGAATTTCTTGCCCGAAATTGGCGAAATCGGCGGACAGTATCGACGGGGCGATCTTGATGGTGCGGTCAAAGCTCATGGCGGTCTCGTGTCAGCTGAAGAGTCGACCCGCATATACCTGTGCCGTGCCGTAAAGGGTAGCCCCCGCAGCTCGCGCGCCGTTACAAACTATCACCACACCGACACATGGTCGCTGAATGGCCTCTGTAGGCGACTTCCAACACGAACTAGGGGTGGCGCGAGCTGCGTATCGAGAAACTGACCAAACGCTTCGGCGACAATGTTGCTGTGGACGCGGCGACGCTGGATGTGGTCTCGAACGTGCTGCACGGCACGCTGAATCGCCACTTGGCGCTGTCGACCATGTTCAACCTGTTTCCGATGAACCAGATCCACCGCGCCATCGGCATTCTGATTCTTCTGGGCATTGCCGAGCACGGGCCGAAGCTCTGTCGGGCGGCCAGCAGCAGGTCGCCATTACGCCCGCCCTGATGCAGGCACTGCGCCGCATCCACGACGAGGGCGGCCGCACCGTCATCGCCAACCTGCACATGCTGGACATCGCCAAGAAGGATTTGATGGACGCCGAAGCCACCATCCGAGCCCACCCCCCTCCCTTTTCGTCGGCCGGCCCAAGGAAAGGCCGATACATCCACTTGGGAAAGGACAGATGAAAAACCTGATTGCTGCACTGGCGACCACTGCACTGGCCGCATCAGCCACGGCCCGGAAGATCTGCGAGTTCCACTTTGGCATTCCGGGCGGCGAGAACGCTCAGGATCCTCTGAACAACAATGAATGTCTGCGCGTCAACACCGAAGAAGCACTGGGCGTCCCGGCCACACTGTTGGCGTCGGGTTGCGCGAAACCTACCTGTCTGACCCCGAAGCCGGTGAGCCGGTTCTGGTCAAGGTCAACACCGATGGCGGCTATGGCTATTTCTCGGTCGGCTTTACCCGCAAGGACAGTAGCATCACCTCGCTGGAAGACATGAAGAGCAAAGCTTTTGGTTTCGGTGATCCAAACTCGACCTCGGGCTAATTGATCCCGTCGATCGAAATCCCTGCTGCCACCGGCGCGACAATGGAATCCGGCGCCTGCTTCGGTGAAGTCAAGTTCACCCGCGATCACGAGCAGACCATCGTTGCGGTCAACAACCGCGACGCTGATGGTGGCGTGACCTGGGCCGACGGTCCGGTCGACATGAACGACGTGGTCGAAACACTGAATATCGCCGCCTCGGTCCTGATCGGAACGATTGTGGGGACGTTCCTATCGCTGATGTCGACGCGCGGGATGGCCAATTGGCCGTTGCTGATCTCTTTGTTTCGGCGCATCTCGGACATATTCCGGGCCATCCCCGAGGTCGTCATAGCGCTGGGTCTGATCATCATTCCGGGCGGCGGCCCCGGTGCCCGCGTTGGTCGCCATTGCCATTCACACGGCGGGCGCATTGGGCAAGCTGTTTTCTGAGGTGAACGAAAACGCCTCGCTGAAGCCGGTCGATGGGGTGCAATCGGTGGGCGCCAACTGGTCGCAGCGCATGTATTTGGGCGTGATCCCGCAGGTCGGGCTGAACCATGTCAGTTATGCCTTGCTGCGGTTCGAGATCAACATCCGCGCCTCGGCATTCTGGGTTTCTTTGGTGCGGGCGGTCTGGGGTATGAGCTGCGCAACGCGATAACCTGGGGGCAGGGGCGTTACGGTGAAGTCGCCGCGATTTTCATTCTGTCGTTCGTCACAATTGTCGTTGTGGATCAAATTTCCCGTTATCTGCGCACTGGTCTGGCCAATGGGTCGGAAAAAGGAGCCAAGGCATGAGTATCTTTGCAACCAACCTGACCGTTGATGAGTTGAGGCCCGAGGCAGGCCGGCTGTTCAATCGCAAGCGCATGAAGAATTTCAGCCTGCCCGCGTTGGTTCTAACCTATCTGGTATATGTGTTCTTTGCCCTCGACGTACCGGGTTTGGCCGTGCGGGTGAACTGGGGCAATGGTAAGATACTGGTTTTGGACAGCCACAGCTACAATACCCACATTGAGCGGGACAACCGCTCGGGCGAAGTGTCCGCGACCAACGAAGGCGAGCGCATGGGCACGAACCCCGCAGGTTAGGCCCCGGATTGGGTGGTGCTGGGCGAGAACACGTTGATTGATCTGGAAATTGGGCACGTCGTGCGCTCTGGCTCTGAGACCGTTGGACATGACATTTCCGGCTATGGCACCGTTCGGGCGACGCCTTCGCGCGCAGCCGGGTGCAGGCAGAACTGCCCGAAGGTGATGTGCCTGACTGGATCAGCGTGTCCAAGAACTGCCTGACTGTCGACACCGATGCGGGGCGTCTGACCGTAACCCGCAACCGGTCCGAGGTGTTCCGTTACTTCACCGGGTGGGAGCTGTTCTGGTTCACGCTCGACAGTCGGAATTACGGCAAGCCCTTCCCCGAGTTGGCCGGGCGGGCCATGAACGGTGAGGCCGGTGCGACACTGAACGAATTCTGGACCAACAAGATGTGGCGGCATCAGGATGTGGCCTGGGCGATCTTTGAAGCCATTCTGATGGCATTTCTGGGCACGTTCGGTGCGGCCATGGTCGCCCTGCCGCTGGCCATTCTGGTGACCGACACGGGCACCTTGGGCAAGATTTTTCCGGAGGCGCTGGAGAACGTGGACAACAAACAGATCGAGGGCGTCCCATTCACCGGCGCCAACGCGCCGAAACGTTACCGCTTTGGTGTGATCCCGCAAGTGACGCCGGTGTTGCTGAGCCAACGGCGCTATGTCTTCGAATCCAACAGCCGCAGCCGCCGGGTTGAGCAAGGACCAAGGACGAAAGACGATGCCGCGCCTGCGCCCGGATCAACCGTTCATTCACCCCGGCTGCCAGATTGCGAAAAGTGACTTTGGTGCGTATGTCGAGATCGGCGAGTTCGCCAATATCCCCAGTTTCACGCGGATCGGGGCAACAGAACACCCAATGGAAAAGGCGTCTCAGCACCATTTCCTGTACCGGTCCGCAGATTACTGGGACGATGCCGAGGACGATCAGGACTGGTTCACCTATCGCGCCAGCCGCAAGGTGGTGATCGGGCATGACACATGGATCGGCCACGCGGCGATCATCAAACCCGAAGTGACGATTGGCCACGGCATGGTGTTGGCATCAGGCGCTGTGGTGACCAAGGATGTCGACCCGTAAACCATCGTTGGTGGTGTGACAGTCAAACCGATCCGCCGCCGGTTTTCTGAGGAAGTAACCGAGCGGATGCTGACCTTGGCGTGGTGGAACTGGGACAACCCGCGCCTGCGCGCGGCATTGTCGGACTTCCGATCACTTGGCGCCGAAGTCTTTCTTGAAAATTACGAATAAGCCGGTTGTGTCAGAGACAGGAAATGCTCCCGCACCCGCACGGGCATCGGCTGCGCCGATCCCCCTTGGCGGCTTTGGGCCCGGCGCCGCGCAAAGCGCGGCGCTACGCCCAACGGGATGAGACCTCCGCAAGGAGGTTGAAGACGGGCGGGAGACCTGCGTCGTCTAGTCGTCGTTCAGGGTCAGTGTGACCCGTTCCCCGGCGAAAACAGTGCGCCCGTACTCAACCGGGACCCCTGAAAGATCGGCGTTCACCCCGGTAGAAAACAGCACCGGTGCGCCTTCGGGCAATTGCAGATGCAGAGCCTGCGTTGCTGTCGCGCCCCGCGCGGTCAGGCGGGTGGAAACACGGGTGTAATCCGCGACGCCGCAGCGTTGCAGTGCTTTGGTCACGGATTGGGCCTCTTGCAGAGCTGTCAGGATGTCGGGCAGTCGATCTGCTGGAAAAACGCTCTGAAACAGGCCGATGGGTTGGCCGTCGGCCAGTGACAACCCGTCATATACATGCACCTTGTCGCCCGCAGTCAGCCCCAGCGCCTCGGCTTCGGTGTCATCCGCCACACGGGTCGTCAGCGAGAGGATTGTTTTGCCGGGTATCTTGCCGCTGGCCGAGATACTCTTGTGGTACCTGACCCGTTTGCCAATCGGATAATCGGTCGGTCGCGCGGCCACAAACACACCCGCGCCGCGCCGGGCATGCACCAACCCCTGTTCGGCCATATCCGCCAATGCGCGCCGCACCGTGTGCCGGTTGACCCCATGCTGCGCCGCCAGTTGCGCCTCGGTCGGCAGGCGATCTCCGGTGTTGTAACGCCCCTCGGCGATGTCCGAGGTCAGGCTCAGCGCGATGCTTTTCCAGACCGGTGTTTTGTTCATGTCACCAAACTTTCACAGTGTCGCGGATTGCGGGACTCACTTTTGGGGTGTAATATTTGTCTAGTTGTATAGTTCAAATAGACAACCCAGCCAAGGGGTTTCGATGGCGGATCAACAGAACATGGCAATCGCTGCACGCAAGGAGTGGATGGGTCTGCTGGCCCGCGCTCCGGAAGACGCGTTGATGGAATTGTGGGGCGAGGTTGGCGTGCCCCCAAGCTTTGACTGGCTCCGCAGCCCCGAGGTTGGGGGCGTGATGGTGCGTGGTCGGACGGGCGGTACAGGTGCGCCGTTCAACCTGGGGGAAATGACTGTCACGCGCTGTTCTCTGGTGCTGACGGATGGAACGGTCGGGCATGGCTATGTGCAGGGTCGGTCGAAGCGCAAGGCTGAGGCCGCGGCGCTGATCGACGCACTGATGCAGACCGACGCTGCCGGGGACATTCGTGCCCGTGTGATCACACCGCTCAGCCAGCAGATGAGGGCAGCCCGGATGGCCCGCGCTGCGAAGGCGGCGGCAACGAAGGTCGAGTTCTTCACGCTGGTACGGGGAGAGGATTGATGAACGCGCAGACCCAGTTCTTGGGCGGGTTCGAAAACGCGCCGATCGACGCAGCCCACGCCTTCCGCGCCGCAATGACGGTTATGGCGCGGCCCGGTGAGATCCGGTTGATCTCGGGTGCGCAGCCACCCGCGCCTTTGTCCGTGGCGGCGGGGACGTTGCTGCTGACGCTATGTGATCCGGACACGCGCGTGCATCTGGCGGGCGCGCTGGGCACGGATGCTGTGCGTCAATGGCTGACCTTCCATACCGGTGCGCCGATTTCACAAGCGTCCGAGGCGGATTTTGCCGTCGGGACATGGTCGGCCCTTGCGCCGATGTCGAAATACCGCATCGGAACGCCCGAGTACCCGGATCGCTCGGCCACGCTGATTGTCGAATGTGACGATCTGCAACACGCGGGTGCGGTGCTGTCTGGCCCGGGTATCAAAGACACCGCGCTTCTGTCGCTGCCGGACGTACCGCCACTTCGGGCCAATGCGGCGCTCTACCCCTTGGGCTGTGACTTCTTCTTCACCTGCGGTGACAGGATTGCGGCCCTGCCACGCAGCACGCAAATCAGGGCAGAGGGTTAGACCATGTATGTTGCTGTCAAAGGGGGCGAAAAGGCCATCGATAACGCTCATGCCTGGTTGGCCGAAGAACGCCGGGGATCGACGGATATTGCCGAGTTGAGCATCGCCCAAATCCGCGAACAACTGTCGCTGGCGGTGAACCGCGTGATGGCCGAAGGCTCTTTGTACGATCCGGATCTGGCGGCGCTGGCGATCAAGCAGGCGCGTGGGGATCTGATCGAGGCAATCTTTCTGATCCGCGCCTATCGCACGACCTTGCCCCGGTTCGGCTATTCCAAACCGGTGGAAACCGGAGAGATGACCTGCGACCGCCGCATCTCGGCCACGTTCAAGGATGCGCCGGGCGGGCAGGTGCTGGGGCCGAGCTTCGATTACACCCACCGGCTGCTGGATTTCAAACTGGCGGCCGAGGGCGAGGTTCCCGCAGCCCCCGAAGCACAGCCGCGCATGGAACAAACGCCGCACATCACCGGATTCCTCAAGGGCGAGGACATCATTCAGGACGAACCCGCTAGCAATGAACCTCCGGGCGATCTGACCCGTGAACCGATGCAGTTCCCGGCCGGTCGCCCCCTGCGCCTGCAATCGCTGGCCCGAGGGGATGAGGGGTTCGTGCTGGGCATGGCCTATTCGACTCAGCGCGGCTATGCCCGCAACCATGCGTTTGTGGGTGAACTGCGCATCGGCAAAGTCGCGGTCGAGATGGACATCCCCGAGCTGGGTTTTGCTATCAACCTCGGTGAGGTCGAGCTGACCGAATGTGAGACCGTCAACCAGTTCAAGGGATCAAAGACAGAACCACCTCAGTTCACCCGCGGTTATGGGCTGGTCTTCGGCCAGTCGGAACGCAAGTCCATCGCTATGGCCCTGGTCGACCGCGTGCTGCGTTGGGAAGAACTGGGAGAGGACAATCTAGGCGCCCCCGCGCAGGATGAAGAGTTTGTCCTGAGCCATGCCGACAACATTCAGGCCACCGGCTTCCTCGAGCATATCAAGCTGCCGCATTACGTCGATTTCCAGTCCGAACTGGAACTGGTCCGCAAACTGCGCCGCGAGGCCGAAGAACGGATCACTTCGAGGGAGGCTGCGGAATGACCTTAGGGACCAGACTGTTCAGCGCAGGTGGCTTCGGCACGTGTCTGCGGTTCTGCTTTCCCGGATCGGGCGCTGTTGCGTTTCGAACACAGATGCGACGCACCAACCGAACACCAGACCCCCTTTGGGTCTCTCTGTTGCGCGCGGCGGCGATGTCTCGCGTGACGGTTATGTCTGAAGAGATATGCCAAAATGACCAAAAAGAACGCGGTAACAACAATTACGTCCATAAAAACACCAAAAAAAAGCGAAGTACAAAAAATGAATGAGTATAATTTCGCATATTTGGACGAACAAACCAAGCGGATGATCCGCCGTGCCATCCTGAAGGGGTTGGCGGTCCCCGGCTATCAGGTCCCGTTTGCCAGCCGCGAGATGCCGATGCCCTATGGTTGGGGCACCGGAGGAGTTCAGGTCTCGGCCGCGACGCTGACGCCGGATGATACCTTCAAGGTGATCGATCAAGGGGCGGATGACACCACCAACGCCGTCTCGATCCGCAAGTTCTTTGAGAACACCGCAGGCGTCGAGACCACCGAGGAAACCGAAAAGGCCACGGTCATTCAGACCCGTCACCGCATTCCCGAGGCAAAGCTGACCGAGGATCAGATTCTTGTCTATCAGGTGCCGATCCCGGAACCTTTGCGGTTCCTGGAGCCGCGCGAGACCGAGACGCGCAAGATGCACAGCCTCGAGGAATACGGGCTGATGCACGTGAAGCTGTACGAAGATATCAGCCAGCATGGCGCGATTTCGACCGCCTACGCCTATCCGGTGAAAGTGTCGGGGCGGTACGTGATGGACCCGTCTCCGATCCCGAAATTCGACAATCCCAAGCTGGAAATGGACGCAATCCAACTGTTCGGAGCCGGACGGGAACAGCGCATCTACGCGGTGCCGCCGCATACTCAGGTCGTCAGCCTCGATTTCGAGGATTACCCGTTCGAGGCAACCAAGGCCGACCACCCCTGCGACCTGTGCAGCGCCGAGGACAGCTATCTGGACGAGGTGATCATGGATGACGCAGGCAACCGGATGTTTGTCTGTTCCGACACCGATTTCTGCCGGTCCCGCCGCGCGCAGGGCCACGAAGGGCGCATGAGCAAGGAGGGTGCAGCATGACTCCGTTGTTGCAGGTCAAAGGCGTCGAAAAGCGGTATGGCGCGCGGATCGGCTGCACTGGCGTCAGCTTCGATCTTTACCCCGGTGAGGTGATGGGCATTGTCGGTGAAAGCGGATCCGGCAAATCGACCTTGCTGAACTGTCTTGCGGGGCATCTGGAGCCCGACGCGGGGCAGGTGATCTTTGACACCCGAGCCGATGGTCCGGTGGATACGGTGACCATGTCGGAACCCGAACGGCGGATGCTTGGCCGTACCGATTGGGCTTTTGTCCACCAGCACGCCCGCGACGGGCTACGCATGTCGGTGAGCGCGGGCGGCAATATTGGTGAACGCCTGATGGCCGTTGGCGACCGACACTATGGCCAGATCCGTGATCGGGCGATTGACTGGTTGGGCCGGGTCGAGATCGACGGCGCCCGTGTGGACGAACGCCCGACCGCGTTTTCGGGCGGGATGCAGCAACGGTTGCAGATCGCGCGCAATCTGGTGACAGGGCCTCGGCTGGTGTTCATGGACGAACCGACCGGCGGGCTGGATGTCTCGGTTCAGGCGCGGCTGCTGGACCTTCTGCGCGGGCTGGTGCGTGAAATGGGGCTAAGCGCCGTCATCGTCACACATGATCTGGCCGTGGTGCGCCTGTTGGCGGACCGGTTGATGGTGATGAAAGACGGTCACGTGGTCGAGGCCGGTTTGACCGATCAGGTGCTGGATGATCCGCAACATGCCTATACGCAGCTGCTTGTGTCCAGCGTTCTGCAGGTTTGAGTATTTGGGAAAAGATGAAGTGCGATGATTGAGCTTAAGGACGTTAGCAAAAGCTTTACTCTGCATAACCAGGGTGGTGCAGTGATCCCGGTGATGGAAGGCGCCGCGTTGAAGGTTGCGCCCGGTGAATGTGTCGCGCTTACGGGTGGGTCGGGGGCGGGCAAGTCGACCCTGATGCGGGTGATCTACGGGAATTATCTGGCAGCCTCGGGGCAGGTTCTGGTCGGTGGTCTGGATGTGGCCCGGGCCGAGCCGCGCGAGGTTCTGAGGTTGCGCCGCGAGACGCTGGGCTATGTCAGCCAGTTCCTGCGCGTGGTGCCTCGGGTGCCGACGCTGGATGTGGTGGCGGAACCTCTGCTGGCCATCGGGTGCGACCGTCAGACAGCGCTGGACAAGGCAGCGGCTTTGCTGACACGCTTGAACATTCCCGAACGTCTGTGGGCGCTGAGCCCGACAACCTTTTCCGGGGGCGAGCAGCAACGGGTCAACATCGCCCGGGGTTTTGCGCATGACTATCCGGCGATGTTGCTGGACGAACCCACGGCCTCGCTGGATGCGCAGAACCGGGAAACGGTGCTGTCGCTGATCAAAGAGGCCAAGGCGCGCGGTGCCGCGATCGTGGGTATTTTTCACGACGTCGACGCGCGCGAACGGGTCTGTGATCGTGAGATCAACGTCTCTGATTTCACCCCCGGGGCTGCCGCATGAGCCTTGCGCCGGTCATAGCGGTTGTTGGCCCCTCGGGTGTTGGCAAGGACAGCGTGATGGCGGCGCTGGAAGCCCGTGCACCGGGTTTTGTTCGGGCGCGTCGGGTGATCACCCGCCCCGAAGGTGAAGAGGGCGAGGATTTCGACCGTGTGTCCGTTGAAGCCTTTCAACAGATGGTGGCCGAGGGTGCCTTTGTGCTGCACTGGCCCGCGCATGGCTTGTTCTACGGGGTGCCCAAGGGAATTGAGGATCTGCGGAACCAGCCGGACGCGGTTCTGGTCAACCTGTCCCGCTCGGTTCTGCTGCAAGCGCAAGAGGTGTTTGGCGATCTGATCGTGATCTCTCTGACCGCCGACCCCGAGATTCTGGCACACCGTCTGTCTGCGAGGGCCCGTGAATGCGCCCGTGAACAAGCGCGGCGGCTGGCTCGTGCAACGAAACCTCTGCCAGAGGGGCTGTCCCGGGTCATCGAGATTGACAACTCGGGGTCGCTGGAAGCGACGGTTTCCGCCATCCTGTCCCAGCTTCAACCGGAAAGGGTGTAGCGATGGATCAGATGAAAGCGTCCGTCGTTGGCCTCGCCCGCAAGCGCCAGATCGGTGATCCGGAACGGGGTGGGCAGCAGGGGAGCAAGCCTCGATTGCAGCGTGTCCTGAACTGCGTTCAGCGTCGGCTTGTTCAGCTTGCCGCTGAGGGTGATATGAAAGCGGAAGGCCTCCATCACATACGGGTAGCCCCATTGCACCAGGTTGGCGTCCTGTTCGGGCGACAGGCCAGCGGCGCGGCGGCGCTCCAGTTCGGCCTCGGATGCAGGCGCGCGAAAGCTATCCAGGTCGCGTACACAGGCAGCAGCAAGTGCGTTCAGCGCGGTCTCATCCCCCAGCGGGCGCAGGGCCAGAAACCGTCCGAGGCGGGCGATGTCCAACCCCTCCAACGTGACCGGAGGTTGCGCTTGCGCAATCTGCGCAAAGGCCTCGGTCAACGTCTCCACCGACTGCCCGTCACGCAGGCGGAAAGGCGGTTTCATCGTCGCGTGCAGCCCGTATTTACGCGGCACCTCGCTAACGGCCGCAATATCCACGCCATCGATCACCGGATGCGGGACAGCCTTGCCGGTTTCCATGTCCCAGCCCAGCCAATTGGTGGCGAATTTCACCCATTCAGCCCCGGCTGGCGGCGCGAAATAGATCGCGTATCGCGTGAATGTCACATTGGCCTCCTATGCGTGGCCTTCTCAATAGCTCAGACCGTGTGAAGTTCAGATGACAGAAGAAATGATCCTTGCCAATGCCACGCTGGTCCTGCCGGATGAGACCGTAACCGGCAGCGTGCGGATTATGGGCGAAACCATTGCCGAGATCGCCACGGGCGCCGCGATTCCGACAGACGCAGTGGATTGTGGTAGTGATTACGTCAGCCCCGGATTGGTCGAACTGCACACGGACAATCTTGAACGCCACATCCAGCCGCGCCCCAAGGTTGATTGGCCCCACGCGGCGGCAATTCTGGCCCATGATGCTGAACTGGCCAGCACCGGGATCACGACGGTCTTCGACGCGATGCGCATCGGTTCGATCCCCAGCGGCAACCGATACAAGAAATATGCCCGTGACCTGTCGCGCGAGTTGTGGCAGCTACGCGAGCAGGGTGCGCTGAAGATCAGTCATTTTCTGCATCTGCGGGCCGAAGTGTGCTCGGAAACTCTGGTGGCGGAATTGGATGAATTCGGCCCCGAAGATCGCGTCGGGCTGGTGTCACTGATGGACCACACGCCCGGGCAGCGGCAGTTTCGGGACATGTCGCAGCTTGAAGCTTACATGAAGGGCAAGCACGGCATGACCGATGATGACTTCCTGCAGCATGTCGCGCAGCTTAAGGCGTTGCGTGACCGGTTTGGCGACCGGCACGAGGTTGAAACCGTCAAGGCCGCCCGGCGTTTCGGCGCGATGCTGGCCAGCCACGATGACACCACGCAGGAACAGGTGGCGGTGTCGGCTGGACACGGCATTCGGTTGGCTGAATTTCCCACCACGGTCGAAGCCGCCCGTGCCTGCCACGACCATGGCATCAAGGTGATGATGGGCGCCCCCAATGTGATCCGCGGCGGATCGCATTCCGGCAACGTGGCGGCGCAAGAACTGGCCGATCTGGGCCACCTGGATATTCTGTCGTCGGACTACGTTCCGGCCGCGCTGTTGTTGTCTGCGACACGTCTGGGCAAAAGCTGGGGTGACATGGCGCGCGGACTGCGTACCGTGACCCAAACCCCGGCGCGCATTGTCGGGCTGGACGACCGCGGAGAGCTACGCCAGGGCGCCCGCGCGGACATCATCCGCTTCCGTATGCGCGAAGGTGCGCCCGCGTTGAACGGTGTCTGGTCACGCGGCCGGCGCGTGGCCTGATCAGGCGCGATAGAACAGATACCGGTCCGGCGCGATGGTGTCCGGGCCGCTGATCTGTTCAAACCCCACCAGAGGCTGGCCAGAGATCAGCAATCCGCCGGGCCGCATCACCTGCGCGATCAGAGGGCTGAGCCGCGCCGCTTCGGCCACGTCTTCTTCCTTGATGCCACGCCCGAAATCGTAATGCGCCAGCGCAATCCTGGCCCCGCCAGCCGCCAGCTTCTTTAGCATGGGTTCTGCCTCGCCCTGCAGGAAATCCTCGGCCGGAGGGGTGCTGGACGGATGGCATTGCAGCACCCGGTCCATCACCCAGATGCGCCGCTCCGGCAGGATTTCCCGCAGGTGATCATAGGTGCGGCCATTGCCCAGCCCCATGTCCAGAACGTCCCCCTCCATCTCGCTGATCTGAGCGACGGCCCAGTTCAGCCCGTCGCGTTGCGCAGTCAGGCGGCGCAGCATGGAATCCAGTCGGCTCATTCGGGGTCTCCGGTTGATTTGGTGGCAGGCAAGGCCCAGGCAAAACCGGGGCCGTCCAGAAGCCTGCGCAGCAGGTCTTCGGTAAAGGTCCAGATGTCGGGATCATGGACCAGATGATGGGTCAAAACGCCGAAAGGTTCGGTATTGTCAGCCCGCTCTTCGCGTCGGTCCCGCAAAAGATCCACCGTTTGTTTGATCAGCCTGTTCGGTGCAACCAGCCCCCGCGTTCCCCGCCAATCAATTGGGTCCAGGTGGGTATTGATCTGCTCTAGCCCGGGCGCGGGCGTTCGCATCTTGCGCGGTGTAGCCGTTGAGATGACGCGGTAGCCCAGAGCGGGCAATTCACGCACCACCTCGGGCGCGATCCGGTTCCAGGGCGGTACGAAGATCGGGCGCAGCCTGTCGCCGAACAGCGCGTTCAATCGTTCAAACCCTGCGCGTGCATCGGCAAGGATTTCAGGTATCGGCCTGTGCAACCGGAATTCGGACTTCTTTTCCTTTGGCGACGCGTGGTTTTTATGCGCCCAGCCATGCACTACCGGGATCAGCGTGTCGTGTTGCCCGACATACTCCACCAATCCGGCATCGGCATCGCGGGGGATGATCGCAAGATGGACAAGCAGGTCGAGAGACCGGGACAGCTCTGACAGCGTCTCAAGCTGCGGCGTTGCCGAAACGGCGTCATCGTCCCGCCACCACAAGGGCAGGGTCAGACCCTGTGTCTGCCAGATGTTCAACTCGGTGTCCAAAGGGCGCCAGTCTATGATCATGCCTGCCCCCTCAAGGAACATGCGATCTCAACCGATCTGGCGGCCCCGTCAATGCCGTCGGTGGAAACCGGGCGGGGGCCCTTGGATATGACCGCCGCAACAGCCTGCGCCAAAGCTGCACCATCAAGCTTCTTGCGGGGCAACACCTCAATGGCGGGTAGTTCCGAGAGGCTCTGACCGCGCAGGCTCTGCTCAACCTCCTTGCCATCGTCGAACGGCACAAACACGGCAGGCGTCCCCGATTGCAGGATATCCAGCGCAGTGTTGTAGCCGCACATGCTGACCGAGGCCGCAGCAAGGGGCAGCATTTGCCGGAAATCGGGGCGCACCGGTTCTATGGTCACCCGAGCATCGCCGACCAACTGTTGCAATTGATCAACGCGCGCGGCGGCGTCCTGTCCGCCCACCAACAGGCGCCAGCGCCTGTTGGGCATCTTTCGGGCGGCCTCGATGGCCGCGCGAAAGATCGGCTGGCCCACCGATCCACCGCCGGCGCTGACCAGAATCTCATCTTTGCCCAGGGTATCGGGGTGCGGCGCAGGGGCCTCGGGGGCGACAAAGCCGGTATAGAACAACCGCTCGCGCAGCCGGTCGGTCACTGGCCAGCTGACCTCCAGCGAAACAACGCCGGGGTCGGAATGTACGAGGATGCCGTCATAGTGCTCGTACACGATCTCTTCCGCACGTTCCGCTTTCGACGGTTTCGAAGGCGGTGCCAGAATGTCCCTGATCGATCCCAGAACAACCGGGCGGCGCGGCAGGGCATGGGCTGCTTCCAACGCTGCGGTGAACTCAGAGGCCAATGATCGGCGGCCAAAGGGGAACAGCTCGGTGATCAGAATATCCGGCGCAAAACTCCGAACGGCTTCGACCAGTGCGGATTCGCGGGCCGCCAGATAGGTGGTGTCCGCAACGTCACCACTTTGGGTCAGCAACCGGGTGAAATCGGTGCCATCCGAACGAAGCGGTGGCAGCCCCAGTAGGGTCATGCCGGAACTGTCCAGCTGCGGCGCAGGCATCCCGCCCGAGACGACAAAAGTCTGATGCCCCGCGCGCAAAAAGGCCCGGCCCAGCGTCAGAGCGCGGCTCAGATGCCCGGTGCCCAACAGGTGCGTGACGACGATCATGATCTTCATGAGGAAACCTCGGGTCTGATCAAGCGGATGGGTTCGGGCAGGGTCGTCATATTCGACATGTCAACGATATACAGGCGGTTGCGCTTGATCTTAAAGGGCGCGGGGCCGTAAAAATCCCAACCCCAGGCGCGGGCCAGGATAACCCGCATGATGCCGATATGGCAGACCGCAACCGTGTCGCCCGTCAACCCGTCCAGCCAGGGCTGCAGTCGCTTCCACACTTGGGCCGGGGTTTCGCCTTTCGGCGGGCGGTACTCCCATCCCCAGTCCTCTATGTGGCGATAGCCGCTGTTGGGGTCGGCGATCAGATCTACCCCGCGCAGACCCTCCCATTCGCCCCAGTTCATCTCGGTCAGCGCGTTCGAGGTTTGCGGCTCGCGACCGGCCACCAGACGGGCGGTTTCACTGGCCCGCTGCAGCGGGCTGGACCAGAGCACCGCGCCGTCCCATTCTGCAGGCAGGCGCGTGGATGCCAGTTCGGCTCGGGCTTCATCATCCAGTGGGATGTCACTGCGTCCCTGAATGCGGCCAGCGCGGTTCCAATGTGTGTGTCCGTGTCGCAATAAGGCCAGCCGGGTCATCGGGCGGCCTTGAGCAACGGGCGAACGGCCTGCCAGAACCGGCTGGTGGCTGTCGGCATCATGTGGCGATCCGCTATCCGGTCACGGGCTTCGGCCCCCAGCGAAAGGCGGAGGTTCAGGTCACCCAACAAAGTGTGAAGCCTTGCAACCAGACCCTCTGGCCCTGCCTCAACCGAAGGGTACTCGGACGGGGTCAGCACATCCCGCACACCGGGCCGGTTCTGTGCGACGACCGGAATGCCGCTGGCCTGTGCCTCAAGATAGATCATGCCATAGGCTTCGTTGACGCCGGGCCAGACCAGGACGGAAGCCTCCGCATAAAGCGCTTGCAGGGCGTTGCGGTCGCATTGCCCCAGAAACCGGACCTTCGGGCCGAATGGAGCCATCATGGCCTCGACCTCGGATCGGGCGGGGCCGTCGCCCGCGATGTTCAATGCCCAGTCCCCGGGCAGAAGCGCAAGCGTCTGCGCAAGGAGGGTATAAGAGGCCAGCTTGTCGCCGTGGCGCATCATACCCACCGTCAGCATCGGGCCATCGCAGTTCGAGGCGGGCGGCAGGTCCGACAAGGGCAGGAAAGGGGGCAGTTCCACAAGCCGCTGTTCCCCGTACCGTTCCCGTTCCAGCGTGATCAGATCGTTGGCGGTGTGGTAGAAGATCACCTGCGCCGCGTCGCAGGCGTCATGCGCGGCCTTTGCAAACCCGGCCCAGGGGCCGTTCAGGCGGCTGGTTGCGCGGGTGCTTTCCAACTGGACATAAGGGATATTCCGCGCCTTGCACACGCGTGGGCCCAGCAGGTCCGGTGCCTTGTAATAATTGTGATAGGTCACCCACAGCGCCGTGTCCGATGGCAGGTCGTCGATCAAACGTTGAACCTCGGCGTCGGCTTCGGCACGCAAGGCAGCTTGCAGCTGCGCGTCCCCGGATTTGTCATAGATGCGCAGCCGCGAGGCCAGCTCGACCATATCCCCCTGTGCCCCAATCGCCTGCATCAGATTGCGCGCCATCTCGCGGTCGCCCGACGGCACCGGACTGTCGGGCGTTTTCATGGGGGTGTAAAAGGCGATTCTTGCCATCAGACCGTGTCCGCACCCAGAGCGCGTAGCCGTTCGGACAGACGAGTGATGCCGGGGTCCATGCGGAACTCGGCGATCAGGCGGTCATAGGCGGCATTGGCCATCGACGCGGTATGCCCGGGCGCGGCGGCCATGTTGGTGATGGCCAAGGCCAGCGCGGCTGGGTCGTCGTCTGACAAGACGCCGTGGATGCCTGTTTCGATAAACTCAGGAATAGCCGACACTGGCGTCGACAGGATCGGCAACAGTTGCGACGCCGCCTCCATCAGCACGTTGGGTAGCCCGTCGCGGTCTCCGTCAGCGGCAATCCGGCTGGGCAGCACGAACAGGTCGGATACGCGCATCGCCGCAATTACCTCGGGCTGGTCGCAAGCACCTTTCCACGTGATCCGATGCGATACGCCGGCAGCTTCGGCCCGGGCGCGCAGAGCATCGCCGAGTGTACCGCCGCCGATATGGGTCCAGTGCCAGTCCAGCGTGTCCGGCAGCATTGCGAAAGCGTCGATCAGACGGTCAAAGCCCTTTTTCTCGACCAAACGACCCACAGACAGCATGTGAAACGGTGCATCCTGTGTGCGCTGGGCGCGGTCAGGCGGCGCAGGGAAACGGGCCAGATCCAGCCCGTGATAGATCAGGTCAACCCGCGCCGGATCATCGGCCAGACTGCGCAGATGGTCTGCCCCGATGGCCGTGCAGGTCGCGCCAAAAGCCGCGCCATGGGTCTGTGCCTGCAATTTCTCGGCCTTTTCCCAATCGGGTGAGGTCCAGATGTCCTTGGCATGGGCCGAAAAGCTCCACGGCAGGCCGCGCATGATGGCGGCGTAGCGCGCAACCGAGGACGGGGTGTGCATGAAATGCGCGTACATCACCCGCGTCGCCTCGGGCAGTTCGGCGGCCAGAACGCAGGCCTGACCAAAGCGGCGGATGCGGTTATGGGTCGGGTCACGGCGCAGATCGGCGCGCCAGACCCGGTAGGCCTCGGCATATCCGGGCAGCGCCTGTGCCACCTTGCGCGCGGCCCAGACGCGCTGGGGTTCTTCGTACAGGTATTCGGGCAGATAACGCACCTGCCCCCGGAACCGGTCATGCAGCGGGTGCCGTTTTACGTCGGTCGGGTGGCGCAGGGACCAGATGTCAAAGCTGTGCCCGGCCTCTTGCAGAGCGACCAGTTCCTGCGCGATGAACGTCTCGGACAGGCGCGGCCATCCCTTGACCAGCACCGCCAGTTTCGGCTGGGGCGTAGTCATCCGGTGGCCCGTTCCTGTTCCCGGCTCAGCAGAGCGTCGACCCGATCGGTGACATAGTCCAGCCCGTCCAGCAGACCGCTTTGGATCGCCTGCGATGGCAGGGGCAGGTTGGGCAGGCTGCGGATCGCCTGTATCATCGCATCGGGTGTCAGGCCGTCGCGGGTTTCGTCCAGCATCCGGACAAGGCCCAGACCTTCGGCGCGTGAGGCACGGATCCACTGTTCCAGCCGCGGTGTCGTGCGGGGCACGATGACGGCGCGTTTGTCGAACGAGAGCACTTCGCAGAACGTGTTATAGCCACCCATGCAGACCACCCCGGCGGCCCCGGCAAACAGCGTTTCGATCTGGGATTCAAACCCCACAGCGGTCACCCGCCCGTTCAGCGCGGCCACGCGGGTTTCGAAGTCTTCGCGCAGTTCGCCCGACAGGAAAGGGCCATAGACCAGCACCGCGCGCGGCGACAGGGTCGGGTCTTTTTCATAGGCCGACAGGACAAGGTTCACCATCGCCTTGCCGTCACCGCCGCCACCCGGCGTGATCAGGATATAGGGTTGTTCGGGCGGCTCTCCGACCGGGCCGAGATCGCGGCGCAAGTAGCCCGTCCAGTGAATGCGCAACTGCGCCGCGTGGCTTAGCGGCAGGCCCTGCGTCGGGTCATAGATCGAGCGCAGCCCATAAACCCAAATTTCGTCATAAAAACGCTCGGTCGCCGCCAAGGCCTCTTTCCGCTCCCACTCGGCGGCCAGAACCTCGGGCTCGTCCAGCACGTCGCGCAGACCCAGCACCAGCTTGGTGCGCTGTGAATGCAGCAGGCTTTCGAGCGTCGGCAAAAGCTCGCCGCGAAAGCCGGTGGGTTCCTTGTCAACGACCAGCATGTCGGGCTCGAATTGCTGTACGGCGGTCTGGATCAGGCCCGCACGCAGCTCGGTCACTTCTTCGATCCCCATACCGATTGTCCGGGCCGCATAGGACCCATCGGCGCGTTTGGTCACGCCCGGCAGGCGTACATGGTCGACCCGGCGCGGAAAGGTGAAACGACCGGCCACCGGGGACCCGGTCAGGATCAGAGCGGACGCCTCGGGGTTGGCCTGCGTGATGGCCGCGGCCAGGGCGCGCGACCTGCGCAGGTGCCCCAATCCGAACGTATCGTGGCTGTAGAAAAGGATGCGCGGCGCCCGGCCGGTGGTGTCGTTTTGTATTCCTAGGCTCATGCCTTCGCCTGTCGTGTTTCTCGGTGCAAATCCGCGCGTTTACACCCGTTACCGTATATTCTTTGCGGCCGCTTGCCAAAGGGGGTGACGAGATTGTGCAAATTCGACAAGCATTGCGAAATGGCAACATTCGGCGCTTTTGGCTTTGCGGACCTATCCAAGCCCTGATGCCGCCATTCCTTCCGGTTTACCAGCTTGGTCATATTCAGTTTTTTCAAGGTTGCAAACACCCAAGTCGCCAGCATTGCAGCGGGAACACGAAATGACACGATCTTGGGAAGAGAAAGGCTGAATATTTGAATACACTCAGGTGCTTCGGTAACCTGTGGTGCATCACTCGGATTGGGCGAATAACTCGATGAAACTCAAACTTCTTGCTGGAATGGTCCTGCTGATCTGGGCATTTGCAGCGGCCTTTGTCACCGGAGCGGCGGCGCAGACGTCTTTGATCCCGGGATACAATTCGGGTTCCGGTTCAGCGACCGACACAACCGCCGAGGGCGATCTGGCTGCCGCGATACGCGCCGCGACCGAGGCCGGCGCCAGCGTGATCGTCATCGACAGCGCGGGGCAGGTCGTGTCCTCAGGCGATGCCGGCGCCGCAGCGGATGAACCCCATGATCCGATGGCCGAAGGCTCGCAGTTGATGAAGGCGCAGGAGAGGTTCTCGAAATTCCGCGAGTCGATGGAATCGCGCCTGCAGGCCTTGCCCTATTCGATCTTCGAAGTGCAGTACATCCTGCGCCAGACCAGCCCCGACGGCCGCATACAGACCTATGTCGAGGTCCTGCTGTTGAATATTCTGCTCTTGCTGCTGGGGCGCTGGCTGTCCACCGAGATTTACGGCAAGCGTATGGCCAAAAAGCTGGTTGTGGCGCGGTCCAAAGAAAATCCGCAAGGTTATCGCGAAAAGATGCCGTTTCTGGTGTTCCGGTTCTTCATGGGGATCGGCGGCACGGTCTTTGCGATGCTCATGGCTCTGATCGTGGGGTACCTGTTCTTTGGTGAGGCCGAGGATATCTCGATCCAGTTCACGGTCACGGCGATTTTCACGGCGTTTTTCCTGTCGCGCACGGTGTCCGACCTGTGGCGCATGGTGCTGTCGCCTTACCTCAGCCAATACCGCCTGCCGCCCTTTTCCGACCGGGACGCGAAACGGCTGTATTTCTGGGCCTCGGCGCTTGCGACCTATGACATTTCGGTGGTGCTGTTTGCGACCTGGGTGGCGGATTTCGGGCTGAACTATAACGTCTATGCCATGGTCTATGGCAGCCTGACCATGTTCGGCGCGCTGGGCAATGTTCTAATGATCCTGTTCAATGCCCGCGCCATTTCCAACGCCATTCGCGGCGGACGGGCACCGGATGAGGTGTCGTGGATCGTGCGCTTCATCTCCTTCGCATGGGCGCCTGTTCTGATCGTCTACATCGTGTTCAGCTGGTTCAAGCTGGCGGTGGATCTTGTGCTGGAAAACGAGAACTCGCTACCGATCGTGGCCAGCAGCTATGCGATCTTCATGTCGGTGGTCGTGGCCTATGGGGCGATGAATTACCTGCTTGAGCGTTACTTTGATCGCAACCGCCAGATGGAGGAGATGAACGCCGAAGACGAGGCCCCGGAAGAGGTCGGCGAACCGGCGGAAACCATCGAGGCCGAGGACCGCAGGCACAGCATGCTGACCTATGAGGATCTGGCCCGTCGCGTGGCTGGAATTCTGGCCTTTGTGGTTGGCCTCTATGCCCTTGTCGTGATCTGGAACCCCGAAGCCAGCTGGAGCGAGGACCTGCCGGTCGGGCGGGCTTTGGACGTGATGGTCATCCTGTTCATCGGCTACATCCTGTTCCACTTTTTCCGCATCTGGATCGACACGAAAATCGCCGAGGAAGTCGATGATGGCGGCGAAGAGGCGGAACTGGGCGATGAAGGCGGTGAAGGTGGGCAGAGCCGTCTGGCCACGTTGCTGCCGCTGTTTCGTGGCGCGATCCTGGCGGTGGTCGTTGTCACCATCGTTCTGATCGTGCTGATGGAGTTGGGTATCAATGTCAGCCCTCTGTTTGCGGGCGCCGGCGTGGTGGGTCTGGCCGTCGGCTTCGGATCGCAGACGTTGGTGCGGGACATCTTTTCGGGCGCATTCTTCCTTTTGGATGATGCGTTCCGCAAGGGGGAATATATCGATATCGGGGATGTGAAGGGGACGGTCGAGAAGATTTCGGTCCGGTCGTTCCAGCTGCGCCACCATCTGGGCGCACTGAATACGATCCCGTTTGGCGAAATCAAGGTGCTGACCAACTATTCCCGTGACTGGGTGATCATGAAGCTGCCGCTGCGCGTGACCTATGACACAGATGTCGAGAAGGTGCGCAAACTGATCAAGAAGCTGGGGCAGGAATTGCTGAGCGATCCGGTGATTGGTGAGAACTTTATTCAGCCCCTGAAATCGCAGGGTGTGATCGAAATGCAGGATTCCGCGATGATCATCCGGGTCAAATTCATGACCAAGCCGGGTGATCAGTGGCTGGTGCGCAAGAAGGTGTATCAGGACATCCGGGAACTGTTCGCGCGTGAAGGCATCAAGTTCGCGCACCGCGAGGTCACCGTGCGTCTGGCCGAGGGTAAGGACCCGGAAGATCTTTCGCCGAAACAGCGTGAAGCGGTGACTGGCGCGGTACAGGCTGCGATTGACGAGGACTATCTGGACGATATCGGCCCCGGAGGCGATGACCGCTAGGGGCGGCTCCCGCCCCTTTGAATTGCGTCTCTGACGAGACGCCAACCAAAGGGTTGGGCCAAGCCGCGCGTTCCGCGCGGCGGTGGCGTCAGGTGGGCAGCGATGGCCAGACCGGTTGGGAGGTGCCCAGTTTCGAGGCGGGCAATGGCCAGAACATCTGCGCGGCACCAACGGTCAAAGCGGGTTTCAGGCGTCGGCCTGTTCCCCAGCCCGACTCTTCGGGTTGTTGCGAATAGTCGGCGGGCGATGCGTCCGTAATGTCGCTATCGGTTTCGGTTTTGGCCAGTGCGGCCAGCAACTCTGCCGTTCGGGCCAGTGATAGTTGGGCCAGCATGATGGAATTGCCAGAGGCAGCCTCGGCCAGTGCGGACAAGACGGCCGCTGCCATCAGGTAGCCCGTCGCGTGGTCCAGCGCCTGCACCGGCAGCGGTGTCGGCTTGTCGGCCTTGGCCCAGGCACGGCCCGCATCTGCGATCCCTGCGCTCATCTGTACGAGGCTGTCAAAGCCGCGCCGGGTGGACCACGGACCCTGCCAGCCATAGGCGTTCAGGGTGACCTCGACCCGGTTTGGCGCCAGCTCATCGCGTTTGATCTTGGTCAGGCCAAGCGCATCCAGCGCGCCGGGCCGGTAGCCGTGGACAAAGATATCCGCCTGCGCCAACAGGTCCTGCAGTTTCGTCAGGCCGTCGGGCGATTTCAGGTCCAGATAGGCGCAGTGCTTGCCTAAAGAGATATCCGGAATGACACCGGGTTCGTCCCATCCGGGTGGGTCGATGCGCAGGACCTCGGCCCCGAAACCCGCCAGCGTTCGAGTTGAGACCGGGCCCGCCAGCACCCGCGTCAGGTCCAGAACGCGCAGGCCAGCCAAGGGACGGCTGGCCGTGGCCTGCGGGCGGTCGCGCAGGGTGATGCGTCTTGGGTTCTGCCAGCCGATCAGCGGATCGCGGGACACAGAGCGCCCTTGCGGATGTTCCAGCCATTCTGCGCGGCTGCGCATTGCGGCGGCAACGCCGCCTTCGGCCACAATCGCGGTTTCCAGATCAGAGATTGACCATTCTTTCAGCGCTTGCGCCACGGCGTCCCGACTGCCCGGAACACCCAAAACCTTGAGCGCCGCCGCCTTGTGGCGCGGCAGGTTGGTATGCAGTCTGATCCAGCCGTCTGCGGCCTGATAATCTCCGGCCACAGCATCCCAGAGGCTGGGCATCTCCCACCCGTCCGGCTTGAACGAAAACCCGTACCACAACGAGGCCAGCCGGTGATCGACTGACACCTTGGGTGCGTTGGGCGCAAGGTTCAGCGCGGTCACGAGGCGCGCCAGTTCCTGACCCACGGCGGCAAAGCTGGCGGTGGCCAGTTCCGACACCGCAAACGCGCTGGGTCGCGAACCCTTGCCGGTTGTCTTGTAGCTGTCAGCGGCGGGGAGGGCGGAGAACAGGCTCATTGCTGATAGGGGTCCAGACTGTCGCGCAAGCCGTCACCGAGGAAGTTGAAGGCCAGCACGACAACGATGATCGGCAGCATCGGGATGGCCGTCCACGGGTAGATCTCGATCGACGCGAGGTTCTGCGCGTCGTTCAGCATGACGCCCCAGCTGACCGCCGGTGCCCGCAGGCCCAGACCAAGGAAGCTGAGCGCCGTTTCCCCAAGGATCATCGCCGGGATCGACAAGGTGGCCGAGGCGATCAGGTGGGACATGAAGTTCGGCAACAGATGCTTACGGATCACCCGGCCCGAGCTTGCGCCCATCATCTCGGCCGCGCGCACGTATTCCTCTTCGCGCAGCGACAGGAACTTGGCCCGCACAGAGCGAGCGAGGCCGGGCCAGTCGAGGATGCCGAGGATGATCGAGATGATGAAGAACACCGCCACGGGGCTCCAGTTCGACGGCACCGCAGCGGATAAGGCAAGCCACAGGGGCAGTTCCGGCAACGAGCGCAGAACTTCGATCACGCGGTTGATGACCCAGTCGATCTTGCCCCCAAAATACCCGGCTATCGAGCCGAAAAAGATGCCCAAAACGAAAGACACGGTGATGCCTATCAGACCCACGGTCAGCGATAACTGCGCGCCGTATAGGATGCGGCTGAAGATATCCCGACCCAGCCGATCCGAACCCCATAGGAACAGCGTCGCCCCTTCGGGCGCGCAGAACAGGTGGGTGTCCGATTTGATCAGACCGGCGAGTTTGTATTCAGCCCCTTCACAGAAGAACTTGATCGCGCGCGGGTCTTCCAGGTCAGGGACAAATTTCCATTGGAATGTCTCAAGATCGGCCTCGGCCACAATCGGATAGACGTGGGGGCCGATGAACTCACCGTCATGAAACCAGCTTACGCTCTGCGGCGGGGCATAGAGGTGCTCTCCGTTGCGTTCATTCGGCCCATAAGGCGCGATGAATCCGGCAAAGGGCAGCATCAGGTAGCACAGCAGCAGGAAAATGCCCGAGATCAGGCCCAGCTTGTGGGTCTTGAACTTGCGCCAGACCAGCACCCAGTTGGGGGCGTCCAGATCGGCGCGCTCAAGCTGTTGCAGGGCGACTTCCGGGTCATAAGGGGCGTCGTCAACATATCGGTCGTCAGGGCGTTGGGTCATGCTTCACGCCCCTCGTACCGGATGCGCGGGTCGAGCATGACCAGCAGGATGTCAGAGATCATGGTGCCGATCAGGGTCAGCAGCGCCACGAACATCAGGATGAAGGCGGACAGGAACTGATCTTGCGTTTTCAGCGCTGTCAGCAGGGTCGGGCCGATGGTCTGCAGGCCCAGAACCACCGAGACCAGAACCGAGCCGGACACCATCGAGGGCAGAAGGTTGCCGATATCGGCCACGAACGGGTTGAAGGCCACGCGCAGCGGGTATTTCGTCAGCATCCGCGACGGAGCCATGCCCTTGGCGATGGCCGTTTCCACGTAAGGTTTGCCCAGTTCATCCAGCATATTGGCCCGCAGACGCTGCATCATCGCCGAGGCGCCTGACGTGCCGATCACAAAGGTCGGGACGATCAGGTGGACAAGGATGGATTTGAACTTGTCCCAGCTCATTGGCAGGCCTTCGTAAACCGGGTCCATCAGGCCGCCGATGGGCAGGTTGAAATAGCGGTGGCCGTAGTAGAACAGGATCAGTGCCAGCAGAAAGTTCGGCGTCGCCAGACCCAGATACCCCACAAAGGCCGAGGTGTAGTCGATCCACGTCCGCGACCGCGCCGCAGCGATCACGCCCAAGGGCAGCGCCACCGCATAGACAAACAGGATCGCCGCCAGATTGACCACCACGGTCAGCCACAGCGTATCGCCCACGATCTCGGCCACGGGGCGGTCGAATTCGAAGGACCAGCCATAGTTGCCTTGCAGCAACCCCTCAAACCCGTGCGGGCCGGGCCAGAACCCCATCCAGATCAGGTATTGCTCCCAAATCGGGCGGTCCAGCGCGTATTCCGTGCGCAGGAACTCGGCCTTGGCCACACCAGCGGACTGGCCCGATGCCTGCAATTCGGCGATCTGGTTGCTGAGGTAGTCGCCGGGCGGCAAATTGATGATCACGAAGATCAGAACCGACACCACCAGCAGCGTCAGCAGCATCGTGAAAAAGCGATAGACTGCATAGCGCAGCATGACCATTTAGCTGCTCCTGCTCAGTCGGCGAAGAAGAATTCGTCCGGCCGGTGAATGCCGAAATGCGCGCCAGGCTCCCACGCCCACATGGCCTGTTCGGGCACATTGCGCAAACGGTTCGAAACCACGATCGGCTGGGGCGCGCCGTTCAGGATGCCGATGGCAAAAAGCTGGTCGGCGTGGATGTCCAGCATCTCGGTCCAGACCGCCTTACGTTCGTCATCGGTGGTGGCGACCTCCCAATCATGGGCCAATTGCATCAGGCGTTCTGCCTCGGGCATGTCGGGCGCTTCGCCTACATCGCCGCCGGTCTGGTAATACTGACCCCATTTGGGCCAGGCCAGAAACACCTGATCGGTTGGTGCCAGATAGGCAGGCGAGGTATGGGTCTGCGGAATGCCATCATCCCAGCCGAACCAGACCGAGGCCATGGTGTTGCCCGCAAACACACGGTTGCGCAGGATGTCCCGGTCCAGCGGGCGCATCACCAGATCGATACCGATCTCGCGCCAGGTGTCGGTGACAATCTGCAACGCGTTCTCGACCTCTTGCCGCTCACCGGCTGTTTCGATGATCAGTTCCATCGGGCGGCCATCGGGCAGCAGGCGGATGCCGTTCTTGTCGCGCTGGGTCAGACCGGCCTCGTCCAGCAGGGCGTTGGCCTGTTCGATATCAAACTGCGCCCAGGCCTGTGCGTTTTCCTCGCTATAGAACGGGGACGCGGGCAAAACCGACATGGCCCCCGGATGAGCCAGTTTGAAATAGAGCGCCTGGTTGATCGTCTTGCGGTCGATGGCCAGCGACAGAGCGCGACGCACGCGTACATCGCGCAGCACCTCGCGCCAGCCGTCATCGGCAAAGTTCAGGTTCGGATAGATCGCAATCTGCGATGCAACTCCGGTCTTCCACAGGCGGGTCTTGTAGTTGCCGACCTCTTCGCCCTTTTTCAGGATGGAGGCATCGCGGAACGCCAGCCCGCGCCCCTGCAGGTCGGTTTCACCGGCATTGGCCTTGGCAGCAACCAGACCGGGGGCAACGATCTCCATCTCGACCACGTCGATATAGGGCAGCTGCACGCCGTTGCTGTCGATGCGGTGGTAATAGGGGTTGCGGACGAAATTATGCCGGATCTTCTTGCCCGAACTGGCGTTCAGCCAGGGCTGCAGCGTCGGCAGCTCGTGGTTGTCGTATTTGTAAAGGTTGTCCAGCTTGTTATGCAGTGCCGCCCAGCTTTTGACACGGGCATCGCTGACTAGAAAAGCAAGCTCTTCGGTGTCTGCATATTGTTCGTGGTATGCTTTCAGAAACGCGGCGGGACGATAGATGAAAGGTGGTCGCGCCTGCGCCAGCGATTGCAGGAAGTCGGGGTTCGGGTCTTCCCACTCGTAAACAACGGTGGTTTCGTCGGGAAAGGACACGGTGGGCAGCTTGCCCTCGACGATCAGGAAATCCGGCGGGCCTGAGGGGCTGAGAAGCTCGTTATTGGCCACATCCTCCCACCAATAGCGGAAATCCTCGGCGGTGAAGGGTGACCCGTCCGACCATTTATGTCCTTCGCGCAGATGCAGCGTGAACTTGCGATTGTCTTCGCTTTCAAACGTTTCCAGCAGATCCGGCACCAGTTCGTAATTCTCGTTGAAGCCAACCAACCGGGCATAGCCATAGACAACCATCTGGCGGATGTCCTTGGATCGGGTCACCATGGTGCGCAACGTGCCGCCGGGTGTGCCGAATTCGCGCCCCTTGGCGGCCAGATCGACCACCAGAGGCTCGTCCGGAAGGCGGTCCTGAATGGGAGGCAGATGCCCGGCTTTTACTTCGGTGGACCAGAATTCTCCTTCCACAGGGGTGGGGGTGTCTGCCGTGGCGGGCAGCATCCATGCGGCGGTCAGCGTGGCAGCCAGAAACAGTGGGCGAGTGGTCTTAAACATGGCATCTTACCTTATGGCCGGGCTCCATCTCTACCAGTGAAGGTATCACGGAGTCGGTAAATCGGAAGGCGTCATCCCAACTGTCTGGCGAACCTGCGCCCAAAGCAACCAGTTTCAGGTCAATGGGGCGGTTGATGTCAGGTTCTGGCTGAGCGGCAATCAGCGCCTTGGTGTAGGGGTGGCGGGGATTGTAGAAAAGCGTTTCGGGCGGGGCCTGTTCAACCACCAGCCCCCGGCGCATCACGGCAACCTCGTCGGCGATGCGCGCCACGACGGCAAGGTCGTGCGAGATGAAGAAATAGGACAGGTTCAGACTGTCCTGCAGATTCTCAAGCAGTGTCAGGATCTGTTCCTGCACCGAGACATCCAGCGCCGAGGTCGGCTCGTCGCAGACGATCAGCTGCGGGTCCAGCATCATGGCGCGGGCGATAGACAGGCGCTGACGCTGACCGCCGGAAAAGGCATGAGGGTAACGTTTCAGCATGTCGGCGTTCAGGCCGACCCGTTGCAACATCTCGGCCGCCTTGTCCCGCTGTTCCGACGTTGTGCCGATGTTGTGAATCTCCAGCGGCTCGGTCATGGCGTCCTGAATGCGCATCCGGGGGCTGAGCGAACTGTAGGGGTCTTGAAATACCATCTGCGCCTTGCGCTGAAAGGCGGTGCGCTGGGCGCGGGTCATATGGTGCACGGTGATCGGGTCGGTATCCGGTGACGTCCGGAACAAGACCTCTCCGCCGTGGTCGGGTGGTTCTGCGCCCAGCGCGATGCGGGCTGCGGTGGTTTTGCCCGACCCGCTTTCGCCGACGATCGCCAGCGTCTTGCCGCGCGCCAGATTCAGGTCGACGCCGCGGCAGGCGTGGATCAGCTTATCGCCCTGCCAGCCTTTGCTGGAGCGCATGGTGTAGGTTTTCGACACGCCCTTCATCTGCAGGATCAGGTCTTCGTCGGGCATGGGGATGCCAACGGAGTCCTCGTCCGGGATTTCGGGCGCGGCGTTGAACAGCTGCTGCGTATAGGGATGCGCGGGTGCGGTCAGGATGGGCGCGGCGGCGCCGGCCTCCATCACGCGGCCCTTGTGCATGACGACGACCTGCTCGGCCATATTGGCGACCACACCCAGATCGTGCGTGACCAGTATCAGGGCCATCCCGGTCTCGCGCTGAAGCTCTTTGATCAGGCCCAGCACCTGCGCCTGTGTCGTCACGTCAAGCGCAGTGGTCGGCTCATCCGCGATCAGCAATTCCGGCTTGGACACCATCGCCATTGCAATCATGGCGCGCTGGCGCATACCGCCGGACAACTCGAACGGGTAGGAATCGTAGGCGCGCTGAGGGTCGGGAAAGCCCACGCGCTCGAATTGGGTCAGCACCTCTTTGCGGGCCTGCGCCTCGGAGGCGCCACGGTGCAGCCACAGAACCTCGCTGACCTGATTGCCGATCTTGTGCAGCGGCGACAGGGATCGCATCGGCTCCTGAAAGATCATCGAAATCCGGTTGCCGCGAATACCGCGCATCTGCTTTTCGCTGATCCGGATCAGGTCCTCGGTGCCCTTGGAATCGTTGAGTATAATCGTACCGCTGCGTATCTGTGCGGTGCGCGGCAAAATCCGCAGCGCCGCCCGGCAAGAGATCGTCTTGCCCGATCCGGATTCTCCGACCAGGGCTAGCGTCTGCCCGGCCTCGACATCGAAATTGACGCCTTTGACAACGGGCTCACCCGTGCCAAACCCAATGCTCAGATCGCGGACGGACAATAACGCCGTCATGCGGGTGTTCCACCCGGTGGGCCGTAGCTCGGCATTCGCTTGATCAACTCCCCGTGTTTTTTGTCGCAGTTTCGCGCGGTTGGTGCGGGCTAGTCAAACCCGTTCTTGGGGTGAAATGTCGCGGAATTGTGAAACTGACACCAATTTGCCTACACAAAGTCTTGAGGATTTGTCATCAAACGTCCAGTCGGCCCCATCTGACAAGTCGACTGGTATCAAGGAGAAATTTCCCCGTGTCCGACGATCAAAGCCGACTGGATCTGTTCATTGACCGCATGGTGTCGCAACGCGCCTGTCTGGATTTCGCCATTGAGGAAACGCGTGACCTATCAGGGCCGGCGTTCGAGCTGGGGCTCGGCAATGGGCGCACCTATCATCACATGGTGCAATACGTGCAGAACCGCCCTGTCTATGTGTTCGAACGCGCGGTGGCCTCGCATCCGGATTCGACACCCCCCGAAGATCGCGTGATTCTGGGTGACGTGCGCGAGACGTTGCCAGCTGCGCTGGATCGTTTCGGCGCGACCGCAAGCCTGATCCACGCTGATCTTGGTGGACATAACCGGGAAAAGAACGATGCCTTCGCCCGCTTTGTCTCACCCCTGATCGAGCCCTTGCTGGCCAAGGGCGGGCTGATGGTGTCCAGCGACCGGATGTATTTCGATACGCTGACCGAACTGCCCTTGCCGCCTGACGCCGTTGAGGGGCGTTGCTTCATCTATCGCCACTGATCCAGAGGGTTTCCCATGCTGTTTTACGATTGCTCCACCGCCCCGAACCCGCGCCGTGCCCGCATGTTCATCGCGGAAAAAGGGCTGCAGATCGAAACCCGCGACATCTCGATTGCCAAAGGGGAACAGCTGGGCGACGCGTTCAAGGCGGTAAACCCAAACGCGACCCTTCCAGTTCTGGTCACCGATGAAGGCACGGTGTTGGCCGAGAACCTTGGCATCGCGGCTTATCTCGAGACGCGCTTTCCCGCGCCGCCGCTGATGGGGCGCACCCCGGATGAGAAGGGGCTTGTTCTGATGTGGAACAGCATTGTTGAACATCAGGGCGGTCTGCCGATTGCCGAGACACTGCGCAACACCCATCCCGCATTTGCCAACCGGGCAATTCCCGGCCCCGAGAATCACGCTCAGATCCCCGAACTGGCGCAACGCGGTGCGGCGCGGGTCGGGCATTTCTTTGACCTGCTGGAAACGCGGTTGGCCGAAAGCCCCTATCTCGCAGGGCCGGAGTTCACTCTGGCCGATATCACCGCCTTTGTTTTTGTCGACTTCGCCCGCGTGATCAAGCGGCGGATTCCACAGGAAAACTCGGCCACGCTGGCGTGGTTCGAAACGGTCGCCGCACGGGCCAGTGCTCAGCTTTAAAACGGTGAAATCTGGATGCTGGCTGTGCTTGGCTTGAACTGTACAGAAATGTCTAGACAGATATGAACAGTGCGTCTAGCGTCCTGTGCGTGTCATGCGGCGGAGGGCAAGGTGAAATCTCAGTATCGCGTTGTGGTCATCGGGGGCGGCGTTGTCGGAGCCTCGGTTCTGTATCATCTGGCCAAGTTCGGCTGGTCCGATGTGGTCATGCTGGAACGGCGGCGGCTGGCGTCGGGCTCGTCCTGGCACGCGGCCGGCGGTATCCACGCGCTGAACGCTGACCCCAACATGGCGTCCTTGCAGGCCTATACAATCGACCTGCTCAGCGAGATCGAAAAGGAATCCGGTCAGAATATCGGTCTGCACATGACCGGGGGCCTGACTTTGGCGGGAACACCGGAACGGTGGGAGTGGTTGCAGGCGAATTATCGCATCTTCCAATCCATCGGCATCGACGATTGCGAGTTGCTGTCCCCGGAAGAGGCGCAGAAACGCTGCCCGATCATGTCCACTGACGGTGTGCTGGGCGCAATGTGGGCGGATCGCGAGGGTTATATCGACACGACCGGCACGGTGCAGGCCTACGCAACAGCAGCCAGGAAACGCGGTGCTGAATACTATGAAGAAACCAAGGTCGAGGAACTGATCCAGACTGCAGATGGCTGGCAGGTGGTGACCGACCGGGGCACCATTACATGTGAGCATGTGGTCAATGCGGCGGGTCTCTGGGCCAAGCAGGTGGGCCGGATGGCTGGCATCGAACTGCCGGTCTCACCGCTGAAGCACCATTATCTGATCACTGATACGGTGCCCGAAGTGGCCGAGGCCGATTTCGAGATGCCGATGACCGTGGACCTCGAAGGGTTCACCTATATGCGGCAGGACCAGAAAGGCGTTCTGGTTGGCATCTATGAGGTCGACCATGAACACTGGGCCATGGACGGCGCGCCGTGGACCTATGGCGAGGAGCTGTTTCAGGAACAGCTTGACCGGATCGAGACCGAACTGACGCTGGGCTTTGAACGCTACCCCTCGATCCAGAATGTCGGCATCAAGACATGGGTGAATGGCGCGTTCACGTTCTCGCCCGATGGCAACCCTCTGGTCGGTCCGGTGCCCGGCAAGCCCGGCTATTGGTCGGCCTGCGCTGTGATGGCGGGCTTCCTGCAGGGCGGTGGCGTTGGCAAGACGCTGGCTGAGTGGATGATCCATGGTGAGCCCGAGGCCGACGCGTGGCCGATGGATGTTGCGCGCTATGGCGATTTCGCCCAGAACAAGCGCTATATCCGCGAGACGACGGGGCAGTTTTACTCCCGGCGTTTCGTCATGACCTATCCGAACGAGCAACTGCCCGCCGGCCGCCCACTGAAAATGGCCCCGGCGCATGACGCGATGACCGAGGCCGGGTGCAAGTGGGGCGTCAGCTGGGACTTGGAGGTGCCGTTGTATTTCGCGCCGAAGGATTTCGAGGAAACGCCGACACTCAAACGTTCAAACGCGTTCGATATCGTGGCCGAGGAATGCAAGGTCATCCGCGAAGGCGCGGGCCTGCTGGATATCTCGGGCTTTTCACGGTTCGAGGTTAGCGGTCCGAATGCGCAAGCGTGGCTGGACAAGGTCATGGCCTCGAAACTGCCCGCACCTGGTCGCGCCAAGCTGGCCCCGATGTTGGGCGAGAATGGGCGGCTCAAGGGCGACCTGACCGTGCTCAACTGGGGCGACGGCAAATGGTGGATCATGGGCAGCTATTACCTGCGCGCCTGGCATATGCGCTGGTTCGATGACCACATGATCGACGGTGTCGATATCCGTGACTTGGGTGAAGAATATTGCGGCTTTGCCGTGGTCGGTCCGAAATCGCAGGGGGTGGTCGAGAAACTGGCGGAACAGGATATCTCGGGTCTCGGGTTCATGGGCTGTGGCGATTTCGATATCGGGCTGGTCCGCGCCCGCGTTGCCCGCATGTCGGTGACCGGCGAAAAGGGCTATGAGATCAATTGCCGCTATGGCGACCACATCAAACTGCGCCGGATGCTGTTGGAAGCGGGGGCGGATGAGGGTATCCGCGAATGTGGTTTCAACGCGATGCTTTCGACCCGGTTGGAAAAGAGCTTTGGCATCTGGTCGGCGGAGTTCACACAGCTTTACACGCCGGGAATGACCGGGATGGACCGTTGGATTGACTGGGATAAGGACTTTGTCGGTAAAGAAGCCGCCCTGGCCGAACGTGACGGCAACGGCCCCGCGCAGGTTCAGGTGACGCTTGAGGTGGACGCGCTGGATGCCGATGCCAGCGGGTATGAGCCGATCTGGTCGGGCAATGACCGTGTGGGTTTCGTGACCTCGGGCGGCTACGGCCATTACACCGGCAAATCGCTGGCGATGGCTCTGGTCAACCGGGACAAGGCGGAACCGGGCACCGAACTGACCGTGCATGTGGTTGGAGTCGAACGCCCCGCGCGGGTGATCGCACCGTCGCCCTACGATCCGCAGGGCAAGGCGATGAGGGGCTGATGGTGATCTCGCAAACCTCCGAACGCGGCAGGCGGCGGCGTGGGCGCGGGGCCGAGGCCGCGCCTCCACCCACGCGCGACGTGAACTATCGCCAGCTCAGAAATCCCTTCCCACAGATGGACGTGTTCCCGGCCGATCAGATCGCGGATATGCACGAAACGTCCCTGCGCACGCTTGAGGAACTGGGCGTCAAGGTCCTGCTGCCCGAAGCCCGCCGGATCTTTGCCGCAGGCGGAGCGCGTGTGGATGAAGGAACTGAGATGGTCTTCATCGGGCGCGATATGGTCGAGGCGGCTGTTGCTTCGGCCCCCAAGTCGATCGCTTGCCGCGCGGGCGCCCGCCATCGCGACTTCACGCTGGAACTCGGCAGTCTCGTGTTCCAGCCGGGGGCAGGGGCGCCAAACGCCACCGATCTGGAACGGGGCCGCCGCCCCGCAACCGGGCAGGACTATCTGGACTTCCTGAAGCTCACGCATCATTTCGACGTGTTCCAGATGATCTCGCCGCAGGTCGAACCGCAAGACGTGCCGACCCATATGCGTCACTACTTTACGACGCAGGCGCAGATGGAGCTGACGGACAAATTCCCGTTCTTCTTTTCGCGCGGGACGCCGCAGGTGATGGATTGCTTTGAGATGCTTTCGACCGCGCGCGGCCTGTCGGATGCCGAGTTCCGGGCCAATCCGCACAGCTATACGATCATCAACACCAACAGCCCGCGCACGCTGGATATTCCGATGGCGCAAGGGCTGATCGACTTTGCCCGCCACGGCCAGATGTCGATCATCACGCCGTTCACCCTGATGGGGGCGATGGCCCCGATCACTGTCGCCGGTGCGATCACCCTGTCCCATGCCGAGGCTTTGGCGGCGCTGACGCTGACCCAACTGACCAACCCCGGCGCGCCTGTGTGCTATGGGACTTTCACCAGCAATGTGGACATGAAATCGGGGGCGCCTGCCTTTGGAACCCCCTCGCATTTTCAGGCGTCGCTGGCGGCGGGGCAATTGGCGCGGCATCTGGGGCTGCCCTGGCGATCCGCAGCCGGGTCAGCGTCGAATATCAACGATGTGCAGGCCGCCAACGAAAACCAGTTCGGTCTCTGGGGCTGTCTGATGGCAGGGGCGACGGTGATCATCCACTCGGCCGGTTGGCTCGAAGGCGGGCTGACCGTGTCTTTCGAAAAGCTGGTCTGCGATGCCGAGGTGCTGAACATGGTCGCCGAGCTTTGCGCCGGGGCGCAGGCCGGAACCGCCGAGATCGGCTTTGACACCGCCCTGCGCGAAGTCGAACCCGGCGGGCACTTCTTCGCCACCAGCCAGACGATGGAACGCTACAGTACCGAGTTCTACCAGCCGCACGTCCATGACTATGCCAATTTCGGCACCTGGGCCGAGCGCGGATCGGTCGATGCCAATCACCGCGCGACCGGGGTCTGGAAGGGCATTCTGAACGACTTCAGGCCGCCCACCGTTGACACTGACCGGCTGGGGGCCCTGCAGGACTTCATCACACGCCGCACTGCCGAAGGCGGCGCGCCACCGGAGAGTTGAATGAATACCAAACCGATCCTGCACAGGGACGACCCCAAGGCTGAACCTCTGGTCGGCAACGTCAAGGTCACGCGTGACGACTGGCTGAATGTGGCGATGGATGTGCTGATCTCGGACGGAGTAGACCAGATCAAGGTTCTGAGCCTGGCCGAGCGGATGGCGGTGTCGCGGTCCTCGTTCTACTGGTACTTCAAGTCGCGGCAGGAGTTGCTGGATGGTCTGCTGGCCCGCTGGCAGGCCACGAATACAGCCGGATTGGTCGCGCAGGCCGAGGCCCCGGCAGACACCATCACGGCGGCGGTCTGCAATGTGCATCGCTGTGTGGTGAATACGGATATATTCGATACCGCGCTGGACTTTGCCGTGCGGGACTGGGCGCGCAAGTCGGGCAAGGTGCGGCGTGCGCTGGATCAGTCGGACGCGCGGCGGCTCGAGGCGCTGCACGCCATGTTCGCGCGCTTTGGATATTCCGAGGTCGAAGCCGAAACCCGTGCCCGCGTGCTGTATTACATGCAGATTGGTTACGATCTGGCGCAACTGAATGAGCCGATGGAGACGCGGCTGCAGATGGTGCCGCACTATCTTTACGTTTTCACCGGAGTCGAACCCCGCCCCGAGGAAGTCGAAGAATTCAGCGCCTATTCAAAGCGCTATTGGGAAGGAGCAAAAGAATGAGCCAACCAGACGCAATCATCATCGGCACCGGCGTCATCGGTGCCGCCATCGCGTTCGAAATGGCCAAAGCCGGTTGGAACACCCTGTCGCTGGACCGCAATTCTCAGGTCGGCCATGGCTCGACCGCCGGGTCCTGCGCGATCATTCGGATGCATTATTCGACCTTCGACGGCACCGCTTTTGCGTGGGAGGGCTATCACTATTGGCGCGACTGGGCCGAATATCTGGGCTTGCCCGCGGATGCCAATCTGGCGCAGTTCCGCGAGACGGGATGTCTGGTGATGAAAACCGATGCCAACGGGATGCTGGAAAAGCACATGAAGAACAGCGCCGATCTGGACTGCCCGTTCGAGGAATGGTCGGTTGAAAAGATCACCGAACGCTTGCCGGTCTATTCTCTGGACAGTTTCGCGCCGCCGCGCCGCATGGATGACCCGGAGTTTGGCCAGCCGAACGGGCGCAAGATGCAGGGTGGGGTGTATTGGCCTCAGGCGGGCTATGTCACCGATCCGGCCTTGTCGGCGCAAAACCTGATGGATGCGGCGAAACGGCATGGGGCCGCGCTGCGCACCGGCGCCGAGGTGGTTGAAATCCTGACCGAAGGCGGGCGCGTGGCCGGAGTCAAACTGGCCTCGGGTGAGGAAATCCACGCCAAGGTCGTGGTGAATGTGGCCGGGCCGGGCTCAGCGATCATCAACAAGATGGCGGGTGTGCTTGCGGATATGACCATCGAAACCCGCCCCCTGAGGCAGGAAGTGGTACACGTCCCTGCGCCCGAAGGGTTCGATTTCGAAAACAACGGCACCATCGTGTCAGACAGTGACATCGCCTGCTATTGCCGCCCCGAGCACGGCAACCACATTCTGGTCGGCTCAGAAGACCCGGAATGCGATCCGCATCAGTGGTGCGAGGACGACGTGCACTACAATCACGACTTCACCGATCAATGGACGACGCAAGCCATGCGCTATGCGCAGCGGGTGCCCAGCCTAGGCATTCCGTCCAAAACGCGTGGGGTGGTGGATCTGTATGACGCCTCGACCGACTGGATTCCGATCTATGACAAATCCAGCCTGCCGGGGTTCTACATGGCCTGCGGCACCAGCGGGAACCAGTACAAGAACGCGCCGATCGCGGGCAAGATGATGGCGGCCCTGGTCGACTATTGCGAGGGCGGGGCAGATCACGATGCCCAGCCGCTGCAGTTTGAACTGCCCTATATCAAGCGGATGATCGATGTGGGCTTCTATTCCCGCAAACGCCCGATCAACGAGGAAAGCAGTTTTTCCGTATTGGGCTGACCGGTTCGGGAAATCGCTGCGGGTGCAGTGCCGGTCAGGCGGCGAAACTCACCCAGGCCCAGACCATCGCGACATAGGTCAGATTGTGCATGAGCTGATCCAGCCCGGTTGCACGCCAAAAGGCGGCCTGCTCGGGTGACAGCTGTTTCTTGTCCGAATAGCTGGCTTTGGCAAAGTCGATATTGAAATGTACGACCCATTCCAATGCGGCAATGATCAGGATGAAGGACCACGGTGCCCCGAACAGCAGAAAGACGGCAACCGATCCCAGAACATGCACGCCAGCATGTTGCGCGCGGCCCCAGTGGAAATACTGACCACGGCCGGACAACATCTTCGGCGTCTGGAGGTAATAGTCCGCAAACATATGTTTGATCTGCAACAAGCAGATCATCAATAGTACCGCGCCTATGCTGGCAGTCAAATTGGTCCTCCCGATATCGTCCTGATGCGAATCTTAGGGGCTAAACCGTTGCCGCGCAAATGAACTTGTTCACACACGGCGAATATATGATCAAACTGGAAACTGTTTGCGTCACCGGTCAGGATTGCTGTAAATTCGGAGTGTTTGATTTGCGGCACTTTCTTCAGGATCGGGTAGGTGATCCTTAACAGGGGCGGTTTCCATAGAACGTTCGATTTTCCGGTTTATTTGGAAATACTCAAAACGCGATCAGCTGATCCTGCTGGCCGTGACGTCTACGTTGTTTCCGTTGTTGTACCTGACTCTGGAACTGCCCAAGCGCATCATCAACGATGCGATTGGTGCGGCCAGCCCGGTGGTGAATGTCCTAGGCTATGACCTGCCGCAGACCACGTTCCTGATTATCCTGTGCGGGGCGTTTTTGCTGGCTGTGCTGTTTCATGGATTGATGAAGATGCGCATCAACACCATGAAAGGGGTGCTCAGCGAGCGGATGCTGCGCCGGTTTAGGTATCAGCTGATCAACCGCGCCCTCCGCTTCCCCCAGCCCTATTTCGAGCGGGTCAGCCAGGGCGAGATGGTGTCGATGATCACCGCCGAAAGCGAGCCGATGGGCGGTTTGATGGGCGATGCGATCAGTCAGCCGGTGCTGCAGGCCGGTCAGATGATCACGATCCTGTCCTTTCTGTTCCTGCAAAGCGTCTGGTTCGGCCTTGCCGCCGTGGCGCTGATCCCGTTGCAGGCCTGGCTGATCCCCAAGCTGCAGCGGCAAATCAACCTGCTGAACAAGAAACGCATTCAGGAAGTCCGCATTCTGGCGGCGCAGATCGGTGAGAACGCCGCCGGGGCCTCGACCCTACGGGCCAATGGCGGATGGCGCTATCGCCGGGCGATGATATCCGAGCAGTTGGGGCGGCTGTTTGGTATCCGGTTCGAGATCTACCAGAAAAAGTTCTTTATGAAGTTCATCAACAACTTCATCTCGCAGCTGACGCCGTTCATGTTCTATCTGGTCGGCGGTCTGTTGGTGCTGCAGGGTTCGGTTTCGCTGGGGGCGTTGGTGGCGGCGCTGGCGGCGTATAAAGATCTGAGCTCGCCTTGGAAGGAACTGCTGACCTACTACAACCAGACGCAGGACATGTCGCTGCGTTGGGACGTGGTGATCGAGCGCTTTGCCCCACCGGGGATGCCGGATGAAAAGCTGTTCGAGGGCGAGCCCGAAGCCCGGCCTCGCTTGAATGGCGATATCGTTCTGGATCGGGCCTCGGTCCGGGATATGGATGGCAATCAGGTGCTGGATGACCTGAACCTCACCTTTGCGGGCGGCCAAACCATCGGCATCGCCGCCCCAAGCGAGGAAGACAGGCGCGCCGTGGCCGAGCTGCTGACGCGGGAAATCCTGCCCAGCTCGGGCCGGGTTGAGGTTGGCGGCGAAAACTTATCGTCCCTGCATCAGAGCGTCGTGGCCGCGCGTATCGGTTATGCCTCGTCACGTCCGGTCATGTTTCAGGGCACGTTGGGCGACAACGTCATGATGCCGATGCGCCAGCGACCGCTGACGACCCAAAGCGACGATCCAGACTTTGCCGAGACACAGCGCGCGGGCAACAGCGCCGACCCCTACAATGCAGACTGGCTGGACCCGTCCCTGGCCGGATTGGACAGCCCCGCGGCGTTGCGGGACTGGTGGCTGCATCTGATCGACGGGATGGGATCGGGGGCCGCTTTGTTCCAGCGCGGGTCGGATCAGGTTTTCGACGCCGCCGAACATCCGGAACTGGCACAGAAACTGGTCGAGCTGCGCCCTCTGGTGCAGCAGGCGGTGCAAAAGGCCGGGCTCGGGCAACAGGCGCTGGTTTTTGACTGGTGCACGTATAATTCGGCATTACCGGTCGCGGAAAATCTGCTGTTCGCCACCCCGCGGGTTCCGGTCACGCAAGAGCTGCTGGCCCGTCAGACCGTGTTTCTGGGTCAATTGCGCGAGTTGGGATTGGACGAAACGCTGGTCAATCTGACCCGCGACGTGATCGAGATGCTGCGCCAGATCTTTGGCCACGACGGGACCGATCACCCGTTGTTCCGCAAGCTCGGTCTGGAGGCCAAAACCTATGAGGCTGCGCTTGAGCTTGTCGAAAAAACCCGGAACGAGGGCGTGTCGGGGTTGGATGACGAAAAGCTGGCGAACCTTCTGGCGGTGCCGTTTGTGATCTCGGCCGAGCAGATCGGACCTGCCTTCACGGGCGAGCTCAAGAGCCGCATTCTGGAACTGCGCCACAGTCACTCTGAAAAGCTGTTGGAGCGGCTGCAGGATGTCTTTCTGCCGTTGCACAAGGATGCGTTTGCGCCCGGTCTGACGGTCATGGAAAACGCGCTGTTCGGCAAGGTCAGCCAGATCGGCGGCGGTCGCTCGGACGAGGCGCGCAAGTTGATCGTCGATGTGCTGGATGAAAATGGTGCGCGCCCGCTGGTGGTCGAGCTGATCTATGACGTCCCCATCGCCATCGGGGGCCAGAACCTGCCTGCGGTTTTCGCCGAACCGTTAGCCTTTACCCGCGCGACGATCAAGAAGCCGGATATCCTGATCCTGGAAAACGCTCTGGCCAGTTATGACATGGCGACCCAGGTCGCGGTCTATAAAAACCTGCGCGAACTGCTGCCGGATACGACCGTGATCTACCTGAACGACCATTTCGAAAACCCGGATAAATTCGACATTTTTGTCGAAATCCGGCAGGGTCGGGTGGTCTCGGATGAAGGGGATGCCACTGTGGAAGAGGACAGCGCGGCCTCGGCCGATCTGGCGCGCAAACTGCGCGCGTTGGAGCAGACACCGCTGTTTTCCGGTCTCGACCGCAGACAGCTGCGCCTGCTGGCCTTTGGTGCGCGCTGGTATGATGCCCAGGCGGGCGAGGTTGTGTTCCTGAAGGATGACCAGCCCACTGATGGTGCCTATGTGGTGCTTGAGGGCGAGGCTGGGTTGTATCTGCCGCAGATAGAAGGCCCCGATCAGCAGATCACCAAGGTCGGTCCGGGGGCACTGGTGGGCGAACTGGGGCTGATCCGCAAGGAACCCCGCGCGCTCAGCATGATCGCGGAGACCGAGCTGTCCTGTCTGCGCATCGGTGAGGAAGAATTCCTGGCCGTGGTCGAAAACGACGCCGCGACCGCCTTCAAGCTGTTGCAGGTGATCGCGGGCTATGTCTCGAATTAACTGTCCGGTTTGCAGAACAGATCGTAGAGCAGCCCGATTACCTGCGCGGTGTTGCCGTCCTGCAGCGAGTAATAGATCGTCTTGCCATCCCTGCGGGTCGAGACCAGCCGATCCTGTCGCAACCGTGCCAGCATCTGGCTGACGGCGGCCTGACGGATTTGCAACAGGTCTTCAAGTTCACTGACCGACTTTTCACCTTCGCCCAGATGGCACAGGATCATAAGCCGCCCCTCGTGCGCCAGCACCTTGAGAAAAGCCGCCGCCCGCGCGGCGTTTTCCTGCATGTCCGCGAGAGTTTCAGGAGATGCGCTTGTGCTGTCGTCGGCTGTGATGGTCACGCGCGGCCTGTTTTGTTATGGGGTTTGATCTATATGCCCCAATCCGGGTTTGGTTGTCACCCCTCGGTTGCAGGTGCGCCGCCCTGAAAAGCGTTGCCGTTGACATAGTCGCAGGGCTCTTCCTGCATTTGCAGGTGCAGGCCATCGCCGGTGTAGGGGTGCGCGCGGGCGAGGTCTTCGTCCACCTCGATCCCAAGGCCGGGCGCGGTTGGGGCGGTTACAAAGCCTTGGTCCACGCGAATGGTGCCTTTGATCAGGGCGTCGTGGAACGGGGTTTCGATAGTCTCCAGCAGCAGCAGGTTCGGGATCGACGCGGCCAGATGGATATTGGCCGCCCATTCGATTGGCCCGGCATAAAGATGTGGGGCCATCTGTGCGTTGAACACCTCGGCCATGGCCGCGACCTTCTTCATCTCCCAGATGCCACCTGCGCGGCCCAGCGCGGGTTGCAGAATCTCGGCGGCCCCTGCGCGAAGGACGGCGCCGAATTCGGCCTTGGTGGTCATGCGTTCCCCTGTGGCGACGGGGATGCGGACGTTGCGTGCGACGCGGGCCATGTCTGCGATCATGTCGGGCGGGGTGGGTTCTTCGAACCACAGCGGAGAATACGGCTCCAGCGCCTGCCCCAAGCGGATCGCGCCCGCCGTATTGAACTGACCATGCGTGCCGAACAGCAGATCGGCCTTGTCACCCACGGCCTCGCGGATCGCTTTGCAGAACGCAACGGACATCGAGATATCGGACATCGCGGGCATATGCCCGCCGCGGATGGTATAGGGGCCAGCCGGGTCGAATTTGACCGCCGTAAAGCCGCGACGGACCATCGCGGCCGCGCATTCCCCGGCCTGTTCGGGCGACGTCCAGAAATCGGTCAGGTTGTGCTGGGGCAGGGGGTAGAGGTATGTGTAGGCGCGTATACGCTCGTTCATCAGCCCACCCAGCAGAGCATAGACCGGGCGGTTGCGATCCTTTCCCAGAATGTCCCAGCAGGCGATCTCGAGCCCCGAGAACGCGCCCATCACGGTCAGGTCCGGGCGCTGGGTAAAGCCGCTGGAATAGGCGCGGCGGAACATCAGTTCGATATTCTCGGGGTTTTCACCCAGCATGTGCCGTTCAAACACGTCACGGATCACGTGCCGCATCGCCTCGGGGCCGACCGAGGACGCATAGCATTCGCCCCAACCGGTGATCCCGGTATCGGTCGTGAGTTTCACCAATATCCAATACCGCCCACCCCAACCCGGTGCGGGAGGGGCGGTGACGATGATGTCGAGATCCTGCAATTTCATCAGCCGTTACCCCCTGTCGAACAGGATCACGTTGCGCTTGGCCGATCCGGTCTTGGTGTCCTCGATCGCCTCGTTGATCTGGTCCAGAGACCAGCGGCCCGAGATCAACTCGTCCAGCTTCAGCCTCCCCTGTTCATAAAGGTCGATCATCCACGGGATATCGCGTTGAATGACCACATCACCCATTTTCGAGCCGACAAGCCCCTGACCCAGTGCCGCAAGAACAACCGGCTCATAGCTGGACATGTCGCCCGAATGCGGCATCCCGATCATGATCGCCTTGCCGCCCCGACCCAGATAGCGGGGGGCTTGATCATAGGCCGGGATGGCTCCGACGGCGATCAAAACCGCATCCGCGCCGCGTCCGCCCAACGCTTTGAACGCCGCTTTCCACGGTTCCTTGAGGCTGGCCAACACGCCATGGGTCGCGCCGAATTCTTTGGCGATTTCCAGTTTCTCTTCGGTCATGTCGACCGCCACGATCCGCCGCGCACCCGCGAGGCGTGCGCCCTGAATGGCGTTCAGACCAACACCGCCTGCGCCGATTACAACCACATCCTGACCGGGACGGAGTTTGGCGGCATTCACCGCTGCGCCAACCCCGGTGATGACGCCGCAAGAGAGCAGGCTAGCCACGTCTTTCGGCATGGTTTCGGGGATTTTCACGATCTGCCGGTGGCTGACTACAACCTTTTCGGCAAATGCTCCGCAGGCCATTGCCTGATCCAACGGGCTGCCATCTGCCGTACGCAGCGGGCCGTTGACCGAGTTATAGGGGGTTTCACAGATCGTCGGCTGACCGCCTGCGCAGGACGGGCAGGACCCGCAGGCGCGGATAAGGGTGACCACCACCGCATCGCCCACCTGAAACCCGCCGACCGCGTCTCCGGTCGCGGTGATGATCCCGGCGGCCTCGTGTCCGTAAACGGCCGGCAGATGTCCGCCCCACGCGCCGCTGGCATAGGTGATGTCCGAATGGCAGATCGCCACCGCATCCAGCGTCACCTCGACCTCTCCGGTGCCGGGTGGCGCGATCTGGATGTCTTCGATGACCAGGGGCGCGTTGAACGCCCGGCAGACGGCGGCTTTGATGGTTTGCATTCTTGTTCCTCACTCCCTTTTACCCACGGTGGCGCGGGAAAGAGTGTGTCGCAAGATGGAAACCGTCATTCGGGTGTCGCAGTTACGCCGCGACAGGACGCGCCCGCAAAAACAGTGCGAACCCGAAGGCCATCAACAGCATCGCCAACAGGAACGGTGCCCCGGGCAGATAGGGTGCTGCGTCGGCCTGAGCGAACTGCGCGAATACGCTGGTCATCACCAGCGGCGAGATTACCATCGACAGCGCGTTCAGAGAGGTAAGCACCCCCTGCAACTCGCCCTGCTGAGAATCAGGCGTGGCACGGGATGTCAGGGCCTGCAGGGCAGGGGTGACAACCGCCCCCAGCGCTGTGACCGGGATCAACAGCAGGGCAATGAAGCCATTGGTCAGGAAGGCCAGCAGCAGAAAGCTGGCGATCTCGAATCCCATGCCGTAGATGATCGTGACCCGCTCACCTAAGTATCGTGTTGCCGGTCGGATCAAGCCACCCTGAACGGCGGCCATGCCGATCCCGTAGACACCCAGCGACAGGCCGATCATCTGTGGCGACCAGCCGAAACGCTCGGTGGTGAAATAGGCCCAGATCGCGGGGTAGACGTAGATCGACACCGAATACAGGAAATAGACCCACAGCATCGGGCGGATGCCGGGCAGTGAGGCGATAGCCCGCAGCGAATTCACCGGATTGGCGCGGCGCAGGCTGAAGGTCCGGCGGTTTTTGTCGGTCACCGTTTCCGGCATCACCAGCAAGCCGGTCAGAAAGGTCAGAGCTGACAGACCGGCAGCAGCCCAGAAGGGCGCGCGGGTGCCGTATTCGCTCAGCAGCCCTCCGATTACCGGGCCCAGCACGAAACCAACGCCGAAGGCCGCGCCCAGCAGGCCGAAATTCGCGGCCTTTTCATGCGGCTTCGACACATCCGCCATGAACGCGGCGGCCGTGGCGTGGGTGGCGGCGGTGATGCCGCCGACGATACGCCCCGCCAGCAACAGCCAGATGCTGCCTGCGATCGCCATCACCACGTAATCCAGCGACATCACGAACAGCGACACCAACAGAACCGCGCGTCGCCCATAAGCGTCGGACAGGTTCCCCAGAACCGGCCCGAACAGGAATTGCATCGCGGCGAATGCAGTGCTGAGGATACCTCCCCAGATCGCCGCATCGGCCAGGGTACCCCCCTGAACCTCGACAATCAGGTCGGGCATGATCGGTAACACCAGACCGATGCCCATGGCGTCGATCATGACTGTACCGAGAACAAAGAGAAATGGCAGACGCATGGCACCCAATCGCGAGTTTTAACCGGACCCTATCACGGTTCGTTCACCTGTGAAGTGTCCGTTACGCCTGGTCAGACCGCTGGCAGCTTTTGTTCCAGATCGTCCAGAATTTCCGCCAGATAGCGGGGGTGCGAGAAAAACGGGGAATGAGAGCTGTCGATTGTCGCGCGCAGCTCTTCGGGCGCAACGTGGCTCATCTCTTCTTCATACTCCGTTGGGATCGTGTGGTCGTCCGTGGCGCGGATATAGGCCTTGGGGACGCGCGCGAAATTGTCGGACAACGGCAGAGGGGTTTCCTGCGGCGCAATCGCCTGCGGGCACAGGCGCGCAAAGGCAAAGGGCAAGATCTCTGACGCGCAATCGTGGTAGAGCAGGTCGTGCACCTTGTCTGGCCTGACCGTGTAGGACAGGCCATCGGTGGATTTTTCGACCGCATCGACGATCAGTTGCCGGGGCGCGCGCCTGCGCATCTCAACCATCGACAGACCGTCCTGCGGAACGTAGGCGCACAGGTAAATCAGCGCGCGCATGGCCTTGGGGTTGGCCTCGGCGGCTGCGCTGATCGGATAACCGCCCCAGGAATGGCCGACCACAATCGTCTGCGGGGTCGAGGTCGACAGCACCACATCCCGGCAGCCATCCAGCGTGACATCGGAAATCGGCGTCGGGTCCGAGCCGTGACTGGGCAGATCAATGGCGCGCGCCGAATGGCCCAGAGCCTCAAGAGCGGGGATCAGATCACGCCAGCACCAGGCGCCATGACAGGACCCATGGACCAACAGAAAATCTGCCATTGTCACGCTCCTTCATATATGTCCGATTTCGGTCAGAAAATCCCGCAGCAGGGCCGCGTATTCCGCTGGTTGTTCGACGCAGGGCAGATGACCGGCCCGGCGCATAAGTTCGAATTTCGAGCCAGGGATCAGGTCAATCGTTTCGCGCACCAGATCCGGCGGGGTCGAGCCATCCTCGCTGCCGGCGATCCCCAGCGTGGGCAGGCGCAGGCCACTGGTGGGGGTGTAGAAATCCGTGCCCGAAATTGCAGCGCAACAGCCCAGATATCCGTCCACCGGCTGCCGCACCATCATGTTGCGCCACAGCAGGTGATCGGGCGAGGCGCGGAATTTCTTCGAAAACCACCGCTCCATCGTTGCATCGGCCAAGGCCTCGATCCCACCCTGACGCACCGCATCCATCCGATCCTGCCAGATCGAGGGGATGCCGATCTTGGCCGCCGTGTTCGACAGCACCAGCGCGCGGACCTGATCCATGCGCTTTACCGCCAGACCCTGCGCAATCAGCCCGCCGACGGACAGGCCGACAAATACACAATCCCGGACGTTCAGGTGATCCAGCAGGCCCTCGGCATCGCGGACCAGCGCACCCATGGAGTAGGGGCCAGGGGGCTGCGACGACAACCCGTGCCCGCGTTTGTCATAGCGGATGATCCGAAGACCGGCTGGCAGATGAGGCAGAACGGCGTCCCAAAGGCGCAGATCCGTACCCAGTGAGTTGGCAAAAACAATCGGTGCACCATCCGGATCGCCATCGACCCGATAGTGCAACTGTACTTCGCCAATAGTTGCGATTTGCATGACACAATCCCCGTCGTCATACGTTAAGTCGTAACAGTGACCCAATCATTGATCCATGTCAGGTCAGGAATTCCAGTGCTTTTCCAAGTACTTCTGGGTCCGTGTTGCCCCCCGAGGCCACAACGATCACGACATCACCCTCGATTTCATCACGGCGAAACAGGGCCGAGGCCAGCGACACCGCGCCGCCCGGTTCCAACACCAGTTTCAGCCGCAGGAAGGCCTGCGCCATCGCCCCCATCGCTTCTTCTTCGGTGACCGACAGGCCCGGCCCGCACAGGCGGTTCAGGATCGGAAAGGTGATCTGCCCCGGCTGCGGCGTCAGGATCGCGTCGCAGATATTCCCCGAAGCGGCGTCGTTGCTTTGAATTTGGCCCGTGGCGAGCGACCGTTTGACATCGTCGAACCCTTCCGGCTCGCACGGGCGGGCACGCAGGCCGGGTGCATGAGCTTCCAGCGCCAGAGCGATCCCCGAGGTCAGCCCGCCGCCACCGCAGCAGACCAGCACATCGGCCTGTTCTACACCCATCTCGGCGGCTTGTCGGGCAATCTCCAGCCCGGTGGTGCCCTGACCGGCAATTACCTGCGGTTCGTCATAGGGGCGGATCAGGGTCAGCCCGCGCTCAGTGGCCAGCGCCTCGCCAATCTCTTCGCGGCTTTCGTTGGCGCGGTCGTACAGAACCACTTCGCCCCCTAGCGCGCGGGTATTGTTGATCTTCAGCTGCGGCGCATCCGAGGGCATGATGATCACCGAGGAAATCCCGTGCCGCGCGGCCGCATAGGCCACGCCCTGCGCATGGTTGCCCGAGGAAAAGGCGATCACGCCGCGTTGCCGATCCGCCTCGTCCAAAGCCGAGATTGCGGACCAGGCGCCGCGAAACTTGAAGCTGCCGGTATGTTGCAGGCATTCCGGTTTTACCAGCACTCGACGCCCCGCCAATTCGTCCAAAAACGGCGAGGTCAGAAGCGGTGTTTCCCGGACGTGGCCTTTCAGCCGCTCGGCGGCGGCCTCGATCATTTGCAGCGTGCTCATGCGGCGTCCAATACCTTGCGGATAAGGTCCAGCGATTGCGGTTCATCCAGAAACGGAACGTGCCCGCGATCCGGAACCTCTACAGACATAAGACCGGGGTGGCGTTTGTGCATTTCGATCAGCGTATCCTTGCCCAGCACGTCCGAGTTTGCGCCCCGAATGACGCCGGTCGGGATATCGCGCAGCGCCTCGAAGAACATCCACATATCCGGAATGGCGCCAGCGGCGGCCTGATCCAGCAAAGCCTTGCGCAAGGCGGGATCATAGCGCAGGGCCAGCCCGTCTGCGGTCTGCTCATATTGAAATTCGGCCTGCTGCCGCCACCGGCTGAGGGGGACGCCGGGGAACTGCGGCTTCATCACTTGCTGCAGGCTTTGCGCGGCTTCGTCATAGGTCTTCGCAACCGGCTGCCGACCGACATAATCCATGATCTTGGCCATGCCCGAGGTCTCGATCACCGGACCCACATCCGTCAACACCACGGCGGACAGGCGTTCGGGGTGGCTGGCGGCCAAGGCCATCGCGATCAGGCCCCCGCGCGAGGTGCCCAGAACGGTCACGCGATCCAGCCCCAGATGATCCAGCAGCTCGATCGCGTCGTGGGATTCGCGCAGGACGTTGTAGTTCATGAAATCCGGGTCAAAATCCGATTGCCCACGCCCCCGGTAGTCCATCGCGATCATCCGCAGATCGGTGATGTGTGGCGCGAGGAACGAGAAATCCCGGCTGTTGCGGGTCAGCCCGGCCAGACACAGCACCGGAGTTCCTGAACCGGTATCGGTGTAATAGAGGCGCCTGTCGTCGGAAGTAGTGAAGAAAGTCATTAAAATCCAGTCAGTTGAGGGATCGTCGTCAGGTCGGACAGTACATGTGCTGGTGTCCATGGCAAGCGGTCCATCGGCTCGTTTGCGCGGTTGACCCATGCGGTCACAAAGCCATAGCCGCTGGCCCCTGCGGCATCCCAGCCATTCGAGCTGACAAACAACACCTCATCACGGGTGCCGCCAAAGCGGTTTTGCACCAGATCATAGACGCTGGAATGCGGTTTGAAGACGCCAACACTTTCGACCGACAGAACATCGTCCAGAACGTTGCCAATTCCAGCCGATTTTACCGCACCATCCAGCATGGGTAGCGATCCGTTGGACAGGATCGCGGTGTTCAGCCCTCTGGCTTTCAGATCGGCCAGCATTTTGGGGACCTCGGGGTAAGCTTGTAACTCCCAATACAGGTCCAGCAGGCGCTGGCGCAGGGCCGGGTCGCCGTTCAGCCCGGTGGCCTCAAGCGCCCAGTCCAGCCCGTCTTGGGTCACATCCCAGAAATCGGCATGGGCGTCGGTGATCGCGCGCAGCCAGGTGTATTGCAGCTGCTTCAGCCGCCAGTGATTGGCCAGTTCAGGCCATTTCTGCTGCAATTCCTCAAACCCGGGCTCGGCGGCGGCCTGCCGTGCGGCGGCGGCGACGTCGAACAGCGTGCCATAGGCGTCAAAAACGCATGTGGTGATTGGCATCGGTGCCCCTCCCTCAATCGGGCGCAGGTTGGCATAAGAGTCGCAGGCGCAAAAGGGGGGAGGGTTTACAATGCCGTGTCACTCCCTAGGTTTGATCGCTTAAATCCTTAACGGCCGGAGGCCACCTATGACCGAGATCAAACAAGGCGACACCGTTCGCATCCATTACAAAGGTACGCTGTTGGACGGCAACGTGTTCGACAGTTCCGAAGGACGCGATCCGCTGGAGTTCGTGGTCGGGTCAGGCCAGATCATTCCCGGTCTGGATACGGCCATCCCCGGTCTGACCGTGGGTGAGAAAAAGCGGGTCGAGATTGCCTGCGTCGACGCCTATGGTCCGATCAACCCTGCCGCACGCCAGCAGATTCCGCGCGAGGGCATCCCGGACGATATCCCGCTGGACCCCGGCACCCAGTTGCAGATGCAGACGCCGGACGGGCAGGCGGTGCCGGTAACGGTGGTCGAGGCTGATGAAGCGACCGTCACGCTGGACGCAAATCACCCGCTGGCCGGTCAGGACCTGATTTTTGACATCGAAGTCGTTTCCGTCAACTGACCGCAGAAGGCCAGCGCGTTGGATCAGCCTGAAATCAGGCTGGTCCAGGATGTAAAGGCCGCGCGCACATCTGCCTGTGTAAAGAACACAAACAGCATCAGCAGCATGGTAAGGGCCAGCAACGCGATCCGACCGCGCTGCCCCAGAAACCCCTGTTTGCGTCGGGACGTTCGAGTGGTGTTCGAGAGGATTTGTTCTGCTTTGCTCATGCCGCTATCCGTGCCCGCGAAAGATGGTGAAATCTTGGCGCGGGCAGGGAAAGATCGGGTCACATGTGATCGGGCTGCGGCATGCCCAGAACATGGAAGCCGCCATCGACGCGAATGATCTCGCCCGAGGTGCAGGCACCGGCATCAGAAGCCAGATAAACGGCAGTGCCGCCAACAGCCTCGAGTGTGGCGTTTGAACGCATCGGCGCGTTCTGATCGCAGAACTTATAGGTCTTGCGCGCACCACCGATGGCCGCGCCCGCCAGCGTTTTCATCGGACCGGGTGAGACGGCGTTGACGCGGATGCCTTCGGGGCCAAGATCGTTGGCCAGATAGCGCGTCGCCGATTCCAGCGCGGCCTTGGCCACGCCCATGACGTTGTAGTTTGGCACAACCCGGTTCGAACCCTGATAGGTCAGCGTCAGCAGCGAACCGCCATTGTCCTTCATCAGCGGATAGGCACGGCGCGCAACCTCGATAAAGGAATAGGCCGAGACATCCATCGAGTGCTTGAAGTTCGCCCGCGTGGTGTTCAGGAAACGGCCGGTCAGTTCGGACTTGTCCGAATAGGCAATTGCGTGCACCACGAAATCAATCGTCGGCCAGCGTGCGCCCAACTCGTTGAACGCGCGGTCCAGCGATGCGTCATCGGTGACATCCGCATCCACCATGAAATCGCTGCCCAGGCTCTGAGCCAGCGGTTCCAGCCGTTTGCCGAACGCTTCACCCTGATAGGTGAACGCCAGTTCCGCACCAGCCTCGTGCATCGCCTTGGCAATGCCCCAAGCAATCGAGCGGTCATTCGCCACCCCCATGATCAGGCCGCGTTTGCCCTTGAGAAGTTCCGACATCATGTTCACCCGTTATATTTTGACAGAACCATGGACCCGTTTGTGCCGCCAAAGCCGAAGCTGTTGGTCATGACACTGTCCAGACCTGCGTTTTCAACCACTTGAGTTGCAATTTCACCGGGCAGGATGCCTTCGGCAAGCGTGTCGACGTTGATCGACGGAGTAATAAAGTCATTGTCCAGCATCAGCAGGCAGAAGATCGCCTCCAGCGCGCCAGCAGCGCCCTGCGCATGGCCGGTCATCGACTTGGTCGATGAAATCGGCGGCACGTTGCCTTCGCCAAAGATGCGGCGGACGGCTTCGACCTCACCCACGTCGCCGACCGGGGTCGAGGTGCCATGAGCGTTGATATAGCCGACCTTGCGGCCTTCGGGCAGGCTTTCCAGCGCCAGACGCATCGCGCGCTCGCCGCCTTCGCCGGACGGAGCCACCATGTCGTGGCCATCCGAGGTGGCCGCGAAACCAGTGACCTCGGCATAGATTTTGGCACCGCGGGCCAGCGCGTGGTCCAGATCTTCGAGCACGACGATGCCGCCGCCGCCCGAGATCACGAACCCGTCGCGGTCTTCGTCGAACGCGCGCGAGGCTTTCTCGGGGGCGTCGTTGTACTTGGACGACATCGCACCCATCGCGTCGAACAGGCAGGACAGGGTCCAGTCCAGCTCCTCGCCGCCACCGGCAAACATGATGTCCTGCTTGCCCATCATGATCTGTTCCGCCGCGTTGCCGATGCAGTGCAGCGAGGTCGAACAGGCCGAGGTGATCGAGTAGTTGATGCCCTTGATCTTGAACGCGGTCGCAAGGTTCGCGGAAATCGTCGAGCACATGCATTTCGGCACGGCAAACGGTCCGATCCGCTTGGTGGCACCGGTTTTCAGCACCGTCTGATGCGCCGTCAGCATGGCGCTGGTCGACGGGCCGCCCGAACCGGCCACCAGACCGGCGCGCGGGTTCTGAACCAGATCTTCGGTCAGACCGGAATCGGCGATCGCCTGGCTCATGGCAATATGGGCATAGGCAGCACCCGGCCCCATAAAGCGCAGGGTGCGCTTGTCCACATGCTCGGACACGTCAATCTTCAGCGATCCGGCGATCTGGCTGCGAAAGCCGTGTTCGACCATCTGTTCATTGGCCTCGATGCCGGACTTGCCGGCCTTCAGCGAGGTCAGAACCTCTTCGGCATTGTTCCCGATGGAGGAGACAACCCCCAGACCGGTGACAACTACTCGACGCATGTGCGTGCTCCTTATTTCAGGCCGGTCCGGCTTAGGCTTCGGACAGAACGACTTTCATGTCTTTGACGTCGTAAATCAATTCGCCGTCGGCTTCGACGATACCATCCGCCACACCCATGGTCAGGCGGCGGGTCTGAATCGCCTTTTTGAAATCGATTTTGTAGGTCAGCATCTTGCGGTCCGGGCGCACCATGCCGGTCAGCTTGACCTCACCCACACCCACGGCCATGCCGCGCCCCTGCCAGCCGCGCCAGCCCAGGTTGAAGCCGGTCAGCTGCCACAGGCCGTCCAGACCCAGACAGCCGGGCATGATCGGATTGCCGGGGAAATGGCAGTCAAAGAACCACAGGTCCGGAGTGATATCAAACTCAGCCAGAATATGACCTTTTCCATGCGCGCCACCATCGGCCGAAATGTCGGTGATGCGGTCCATCATCAGCATCGGCGGAGCAGGCAACTGCGCATTACCGGGGCCGAATAATTCGCCTCGGGCGCATTTCAGCAGATCGTCCTTGTCAAAGCTGCTCGGGAATTGGGCCATTCTGCCGCCTCTCCTGCCAGGGGTCCGTTTATCTAATCTGGCCTCACCTAGCACCCGTATGCAAGGTCCTGCAAGAGCGGTCGCCCACATCATGTTGTGTTCAGGACATTCTTTGCGAATGAATTTCATTTGAAATTACCTGACCTGAGCACTTATATATAGGGCAGCAACAAACGGGTTTCGGATTCATGACACCTCATAGCCAGAGCAGAGCCACGAATTGGTTGGTTGACGCGGGATTGCGTCCGACACGTCAGCGCATGGCTTTGGCCGAGCTTCTGGTCGGCGACGGCCGCCACCGCCACGTCACGGCGGAAAGCCTGTTTGAATCGGCGAAAAAGAACGGCGATGCCGTGTCCCTTGCAACGGTCTACAACACGCTGCGCGCGTTTTGCGAGGCCGGTGTTTTGCAGGAAATCACGGTGGATGGGTCGAAAAGCTATTTCGACACCAATACCCATGATCACCCCCATTTCTACTGGGAAGACGAAAGCCGCCTGAGCGATGCGCCCTCGGATCAGTTGGTGATTCAGCGTCTGCCCGAAGCGCCGGAAGGGGTTGAAATCGCCTCGGTCGATGTCGTGATCCGCCTGCGAAAAAAATAGATCTACGGTTTCAGATCGGACAAGGCGCGCTCGGCGTTTGCAATCTGCGCGTCGGTGGGGCCTGTGCCATGTCGTGCCAGCACTACGGGCTCTGCCGCGAAAGGGTCCGATACAGGTAGGCTGAACAGGGCCATCCCGTCATAACTGATTTCGGTTGGCGGATTGGCATAACTGATCGCAACCCCTTCACCATGCGCTGCCAGGCTGCGCTGAATCTCCAGCGAGGCTGCGCGATGGGCCACCGCTGGGCTTTCTCCGATCCGTCGAAACAGCCCAAGTACATGCTGTGCGGACAGACCTTCCTCGGACAGGATCAGCGGGTGTGCAGCGAGATCCTGTAGGGAAACCTGACTGTTTGTGGCCAAGGGGTGATCCGGCGACAAAAGCGCACGCGGAGAGCTGGCGAACAAAGTGTGCCGGGTGAACGTCGCGTCCATGCTCAGCCCATAGGTCAGCGCCAGGTCGGTCCGCCCGTCGATCAGACCGGAAATCAAACCCTCGAAACTGTCCACCCTGTAAGACACCGCCACATCCGGCATCGCGGCGCGCAACTGCCGCAGGGCACGGGCCAGCAGAAACGGGGCCAGATCGACGAAGCACCCCAACCGCAGCCGCGCCTTGCCCGTGCTGTTTTCGGCGGCGTTTTCCAGACGGGCGGCGCTGGCAAGCAGCGCCTCGGCTTCTTCAATGAAGCTGCGCCCTTGCGGGGTCAAAGCCATCGCCGCGCCACGCCTGCGGGCGAAAAGGGGGTGGCCCAGTTGCTGTTCGACCCGGGTCAGTGCGTTGGACAACGCCGGTTGCGAGACATTCAGGTGCTGCGCGGCGGCGGACAGGCTGCCATGCTGTCCAATGGCGCAGACATATTCGTATTGGCGCAGTGAGATATATAACATGAGGTTAAGTGTATCTTTGAAAGATATGACTTGAACAGGGGGTGCTCCCATGAGCAGATCACAGAACCCAAAGGCACGGAGACAAACATGACGCACCCTCTGGTCACGCAAAAGATGATCGACACCTATCAGCAGGACGGTGTTGTCCTGATCAAAGGGCTGTTTGCCGACCACGTCGAGACCCTGCGCGACGGCGTTGCCGCCAATATGGCTGAGCCTGGGCCCTACGCGTCGGACAACAAGAAGCAAGGCGAAACCGGCCTGTTCTTTGACGATTACTGCAACTGGTCGCGGATTGATCAGTTCCGGGAGGTGATCGAAAACTCTCCGGCGGCCGAGGTTGCGGCGGACCTGATGCAATCGCAGACCGTGCAGATGTTCCACGACCACGTACTGGTCAAGGAGCCGGGCACTTCAATGGCGACCCCGTGGCATCAGGACGGTCCATATTATTTTGTCGAAGGGCAGCAGACGATCAGCTTCTGGTCGCCGCTGGACCCGGTGAAACAGGCGACGCTGCGCTGCGTGGCGGGCTCGCACCGGTGGGAGAAAGAGGTTCTGCCAACCCGCTGGGTCTCGGAAGAGGGCTTTTTTGCCGACGAAGGCCAGTACATCCCCGTCCCAGACCCCGATGCCGAGGGCATGAAGGTTGTGGAATTCGAGATGGAGCCGGGTGACGCGGTTGCCTTTAACTATCGCACGCTGCATGGCGCGCGTGGCAATCAATCCGACAGCCGCCGCAGGGCGTTCTCGCTGCGTCTGGTGGGCGATGATGCGCGCTATGTGGAACGTCCGGGCCGGACATCCCCGCCGTTTCCAGGCCACGACATGAACCCCGGCCAGCGCCTGCGCGAGGATTGGTTCCCGGTGTTGCTACGGCGCTAGGGTCAGAACCACTGACCCGATTCGATCAGCCCGAGATCGAGTAATTGACCAGAGGTCCACTGAAACGGAACCGAGTTGCGCCAACAAAAGCTCGGGATGTCGAAGGTGGACCCGGCATTGCTTTTCAATGCTTTGGCGGCGCGGAATGAGCATACGGCAGCCGTCATGTTGTGATGCCAAGGGCAGGAATAGGTGTTGTATTCCGGCTGGTTGAAGGTGTGATCGGGGCGCAGTTCCAACCCCTTGCGGGATTTGAATAACGCGATCCTGTCGATGCGGCGGCGTTCGTATGGAATGTGATCCTCGAACCGCCAGCGCAGGCCGCCGGACATGTCCAACTGACGCTCGACCGGATGACCTTCGGCGTCGTGACGGGTGTGGGCATAATAGCCGGTGCTGTCCAGCATCGCGCGGTCCGGGGCGACTCCGTTCGGAAAGGCGTCCAGGTCGTCGGCATAAAGGTCGACCACGTGGCTCAGCATCGCGTCGCGGCGTTCCTCGGCGTGGAAGGCCAGCAGTTCGCCGATCGTGCGGGTCTCGCAAAACGGAAAGAACAGGTATTCGGCATTATAGCAGTAATACATCCAGTGGCCGGGGGCGGCCTGGATGATTCTGTTGATGGTGTCGAAGACAACCGCGCTGGGCACGCAGGTCAGGGTGACGCGGTGGATGCGTTCGGCAAGCTCGGGGTCCAGAGCAAAGTCCTGCGGCATGAAGGCCACCACGGATTTGAACCCCAGATGCAGATGATGCCGGATGGTGCTGTCGATCTCGACCAGGTCCTCGGCAAAGATCAGGGCGACCGGGCCTTTGGCCAGCGCCGATTTGCCTGAGTTCAGGAAAACGTCGAGTGAGTCGTATTGCATTGCCTGTCCGGTTCCACTTTGCTGGAATCTTCGGCCAAAATCGGGTATCCGCCCCGGCATTGCAAGCGGCGTTCGTAAGGTATAGATGACGCCGATCCCGCGAACGCAAAGGCCATATCCATGTCAGAACCCAAAAAGCTGTACATCAAAACCTATGGTTGCCAGATGAACGTCTATGACAGCGAACGCATGTCCGAGACGCTGGGCGGGCAGGGCTATGTCGAAACCCAAAGCCCCGACGACGCGGATATGATTCTGCTGAACACCTGCCACATCCGGGAAAAGGCCGCCGAAAAGGTCTATTCCGAGCTGGGTCGGTTCAAGGGGCTGAAGGCCGAAAAGCCCGATCTGAAGATCGGCGTGGCGGGATGCGTGGCTCAGGCCGAGGGCGAAGAGATCATGCGCCGTCAGCCTCTGGTCGATCTGGTGGTGGGACCGCAAAGCTATCACCGTCTGCCCGAGATGGAAGCCAGGACCCGCGAGGGCCAAAAGGCGCTGGACACGGATTTCCCCGAGGAAGACAAGTTCGAAAAGCTCAAGAACCGCCCCAAGGCCAAGCGCGGCCCGACGGCGTTTCTGACCGTGCAAGAGGGCTGTGACAAGTTCTGCGCCTTCTGCGTGGTGCCCTATACGCGTGGGGCCGAGGTCAGCCGCCCGGCGGATCGCATCATTCGTGAGGCGCACGATCTGGTCGAACGCGGCGTGCGCGAGATCACTCTGCTGGGGCAGAACGTCAACGCCTATCATGGCGCTGGCGCCAACGGAGATATGACACTTGCCGGTCTGATCTGGGAGTTGAACAAGGTCGACGGGTTGGAGCGCATCCGCTTTACCACCTCGCATCCCAATGACATGGCGGACGACCTGATCGAGGCGCACGGGACCTGTGAAAAGCTGATGCCGTACCTTCACCTGCCGGTGCAGTCGGGCTCGGACCGTATCCTCAAGCGGATGAACCGCAGCCATACCGCCGAAAGCTACCTGCGTCTGGTCGAGCGTATCCGAGCGGCGCGGCCCGATATCATGATGTCGGGTGACTTCATCGTCGGATTCCCAGAGGAAACCGAAGAGGATTTCCAGGCGACCATGGATTTGGTTGAGCAGGTCAAATACGGCTACGCCTATTCCTTCAAATACTCGACCCGCCCCGGAACACCGGCGGCCGAGCGGCCGCAGGTCGATCCGCAGGCGGCGGATGACCGTTTGCAGCGCCTGCAGGCCCTGATCACCCAGCATCAGCGGGAAATTCAGGACGCAATGGTGGGGCGAAAAGTCAGCGTTCTGTTCGAAAAATCCGGTCGCCTGCCAGGGCAAATGGTCGGAAAATCCGAGTATCTGCATTCGGTTCACGTGTCCGAGGCCGATGTTGCTGTCGGTGAGCTGAGAGACGTTCGGATCACCGGTTCGGGGGCAAACTCTCTGGCGGGGACATTGATCTAACCTGTTCGGCTGGTGCTGTCAGAAAGCCATAGTCGGCACTTGTTTCAAAATTTAACCCTTGATTCACGACCAAGAACTATGTTCCGAGAAAGGCCAGATTTTTTCAGGGTATAGCGCGCCGCGCTCCTGAAAATCCAGTTCTGTGCCGGTCCGCCTAACGGGTTGGGACGATGGAGGTTACGAGTGGAAATTCGAACACGCTTCTTTGGGCTAGGCCGCCGGGTTGTTTTTTCGTCGGCGCTGGTGCTTTCGCTTCTTTCCAGCGCAACTGTTGCGGGCAATCTGGAGCAGGGTGTGACGGACCCTCCGGTCGTCAGCCCGAAACGTTTCGGCAGCGATGTAAGCGCCTTTTATCTGGGTCTGAGCGGCGGTTACGCAACAAGCGGGACGGACCGATTCGGTCTGACGACCCCGGGCGGTACCTTCGGGGTCGGAGAATTGGACCTGAAAGGCAACTACGGTGGTGTCCGAGGCGGCTGGCGCGGTGTTCTGCCCGCTTTCGGCGGGCGCGACTATGTCTACGGGTTCGAACTTGGGTATGATTTTGGCACGCTTGACGACGACGTCATGACGAATGTTGGCAGCACCGCAATCACCGGTTCCTCCGAGGTCTCGGACATCTTGTCGGTTCGGTTCCGCAACGGTCTGACCAATAAAAGCGGCACGGTATTGTACTTTGTTACGGTCGGATACGTGCAAGGGGATGTCACGACCGGCAGCAGCCTGACTTCCGGGGCCACGACGCAACTTTTTGAAGACAGTGACACCAGGAACGGGTTTTCGGCCAGTATCGGTGCAGAACACAGCCTGAGCGAGAACTGGTCGATCACGGGCGAGTATGAATATGTGCAGTTCGACTCGCGCCGGGTTGAGTTCAGCAATGGGTTCTCGACAAAATCCACACCGCGCTATCGTGGTCTGAGATTTGGATTGAACTACACGTATTGACCCCTGTTGAGGCGGCCGTCCCTTGAGGCATTGTTCGGCGGTTTTGCCATCCGTTTCGGAAAATTTGAAACTGTGGCTTGCGCCCACCGAGAATTGTTGTCTACGCTCGGGGTGAAACGCCAAGGCAGGAGAACGGATTGGCCATCGGTGCCCTTACCCCACCGCAAAATGACATGCCCCCGCGCGAGGCGTTTGTTGAATTCCCTGACAATCGGTTGTTGATTGATTTGTGCGGTGAGTATGACCGCAACCTGACCGAAATCGAACAAAAGCTGTCCGTCCAGATTGTCCGACGCGGCAACCAGTTGGTTGTCATGGGCGACGAGGATTCGCAGAAACAGGCCATCGAGGTGCTGCAGGCGCTCTACACCCGTCTCGAAGGCGGTCGCGATGTCGAGGCCGCCGATGTGGATCGCGAGCTTCGGATGGGCGGTTCCGAGACAGGAACCGGCAGCCGCGACGGTGACCAGCTTGAGATGTTCAAGGGCGGCACGGTTGAGATCAAAACCCGCAAAAAACTGGTCGAGCCACGCACCGATGCGCAAAAGGCCTATGTCCAGTCTCTGTTCAACAACGAACTGGCCTTTGGGATCGGTCCCGCAGGTACCGGCAAGACCTATCTGGCGGTGGCCGTCGGCGTGTCGATGTTTATCGGCGGGCATGTGGACCGGATCATTCTCAGCCGTCCCGCCGTCGAGGCTGGTGAAAAGCTGGGCTATCTGCCGGGTGACATGAAGGACAAGGTCGATCCATACATGCAGCCGCTTTACGACGCGCTGAATGATTTCCTGCCCGGCAAGCAACTGGCCAAGCTGATCGAAGAGAAACGAATCGAAATCGCTCCTCTGGCCTTCATGCGCGGGCGGACGCTGGCCAATGCGTTTGTGGTGCTGGATGAGGCGCAGAACGCCACGACCATGCAGATGAAGATGTTCCTGACCCGTCTGGGTGAGGGTAGCCGCATGGTGATCACCGGAGACCGCTCGCAGGTCGACCTGCCGCGTGGGGTTCAGTCGGGCCTGACGGATGCCGAACGGTTGCTGAAGACGATCCCGAATATCAGCTTCAACTATTTCACCTCGAAAGACGTGGTGCGCCACCCGCTTGTCGCCGCCATTATCGAAGCGTATGAGGCCGACGCAGGCCGCGAGACGGGGTAATCATCCGGGGCCGCAGGCTTTGGACGTGATGGCATGAACCTTGAACTGACGATTGAAGACGCACGCTGGCAAGGGCTGGAGCCTTTGGCCGCGCGCGCGATACAGGCGGTTTTGGACCATTGCGATCTGGACGCTGGTCTATGTGAGATCAGCGTGCTGGCGTGTGACGACCCCCGGATCGCCGAGCTGAATGCGGAGTTCCGGGAAAAACCCACTCCGACCAATGTGCTCAGCTGGCCCGCCGAGGAGTTGGCGCCAGGCCAGCCGGGTCAGCCACCGCTGCCGCCCGAACCGGACTTCACCGGAGAAATCGCGTTGGGGGATATCGCGCTCTCTTACGACACCTGCGCGCGTGAAGCGGCTGAGGCGGGAAAGCCCATGGATGATCACGTCACACATCTGATCATTCACGGAACGTTACATTTGCTGGGATACGATCACATCCACGACGCTGACGCGGATTTGATGGAAGCGGTTGAGGTCGATATACTTGGCAAACTGGGTCTCGATGACCCATATAATGCGTAGACGGGCCTTCAGGGTCGATTATTTGGAACGGGATCATGGGCGATACAGACGGCAGTTCTATGGCGGCGCAGGGCGCGCAACCGAAGAACGGCGGTGACAATATCAAAGAGAAAGCCGGGTTTTTTTCTCGAATAGTGGACGCGTTCTCACCACAGGATGAGGATGAGGTTCACGTAGCCAACGGGCACGAGACCGATAGGGTGCAGCCGCGTGGCATGATCAACCTGCGGCGGATGCGGGTTGAGGACGTGGCCATTCCGACGGCCGAGATCATCTCGGTCCCGTCCACCATCACCAAAGATGAGCTTGCGCAGGTGTTCCGCGACAGCGGCTTGTCCCGGATACCGGTCTATGAGGGCACGCTGGACACGCCTTTGGGCTTCGTCCACCTCAAGGATTTCGCCCTGACCCACGGGTTCAACGGCGGCGGCACCGAGTTTGATCTGGTGTCGATGCTGCGGACCTTGCTTTTCGTGCCGCCCTCGATGCCAATTGGCGTTCTGCTGACCAAGATGCAGACGGAGCGCCGCCACATGGCGCTGGTGATCGACGAATATGGCGGCGTTGACGGTTTGCTGACCATCGAAGACCTGATCGAACAGGTCGTGGGTGAAATCGCCGATGAACACGACGCGGATGAAGATCGGCTTTGGGTGCAGGAAAAGCCCGGATGTTACATCGTTCAGGCGCGCGTCCCTCTGGAAGAGTTCGAGGCCGAGATCGGACGCTCGCTGACCAGTCACGAGGACGTGGACGAGGAAGAAATCGATACCTTGGGCGGTCTGGTCTTCATGCTGTCCGGCCGCGTACCCGCGCGGGGTGAGGTTGTTCTGCATCCCGAAGGTCCGGAATTCGAGGTGATCGACGCAGATCCGCGCCGGATCAAGCGATTGCGTGTCATGTTGCCGGATCTTGCTGCATGAACCCATCGCGGGGCTGGCCGTTTTGGTTGAGGTTCGTGCTGTCGGCCCTGCTGGGGGCGCTGGCGGCATTTGGTCTTGCGCCGTTTGGCATTTGGGCGGCGACTCTGGTTGGGCTGCTGCTGCTTGCCCCCCTGTATCTGTCGACGGAAACGCGGGGTCGGGCCGCGTGGTTGGGCTGGGCCTTCGCCACCGGATACTTCGCCCACGGTCTCAGCTGGATCATCGAGCCGTTTTTCGTAGATGCCGAGCGCCACGCCTGGATGGCCCCATTTGCGCTGATCTTCTTGGCAGGCGGGCTGGCCCTGTTCTGGGCGCTGGCCTTTTGGGTCGCAAGGCGGCCGGGTGGAGGCGCTGTCAAGCAGGCGGTTTTCCTAGCCGTGGCCTTGTCTCTGGCGGAATTCGCCCGAGGTTATGTGCTGACAGGGTTCCCCTGGGCTGGTCTGGCGCAGGTTTGGGTCGATACGCCCGTGGCGCAGCTTCTGTCGCTGTTCGGACCCTACGGTCTGGGGGCTTTGACCCTGCTGGCAACCTTGCCCCTGGGTGCGGCGCTGGCACAACGCGGCGGGTTCGCGCTGCCCTTGGGCCTGACGGTTGGCACGGCTTGTTTGGTGTTGGTCTATGCGGCCACCCGTCCGACTGTCACCGAGACCGAACACACTGTGCGCCTGATCCAGCCCAACGCCCCCCAGCATCAGAAATGGGACCCGGACTACGCACCCTTGTTCTTTGCGCGCCAGATCGAGTTCACCGCAGCGCAACCCCGGCCTGACCTGATCGTCTGGCCGGAAACTTCGATACCCGCATGGCTGGGCAGTGCACAGCCGTATTTGGATGCGGTCACAGATGCTGCGCAGTCAGTGCCGGTGTTTCTGGGCATTCAGCGGGGTGATGGGCCGCAAATCTATAACTCGATGATCTATCTGGACGAGCAGGGTCAGCAACAGGGCCTGTATGACAAGCACCACCTTGCTCCGTTCGGAGAATACGTGCCGTTTGGAAACCTGATGGCTAGGTTTGGCATTCACGGGATGGCAACCACCGCCGGTCATGGTTTCAGCTCGGGGCCCGGTGCAGCGCTGATGGACGCGGGAAAGCTGGGCAAGGCGCTGCCGCTGATCTGCTACGAAGCCGTGTTCACGCAGGATGTCCTGTCCGCACCGGCCCGCGCGGATTTTCTGCTGCAGATCACCAATGATGCCTGGTTCGGCACCCGGTCTGGCCCCTATCAACATTTGGCTCAGGCCCAGATGCGCGCGATCGAGCAGGGTCTGCCGATGATGCGCTCGGCCAATACCGGAGTATCGGCGGTGATCGATCCGCTGGGGCGCATCACGAACGCGCTGGCATTGGGGCAGGCGGGCTTTGTGGATGCACAATTGCCGGCGCCGTTGGCACCGACCGTCTATGCCCGGATTGGTGACTTTCCGGTCTTTTTCTTGCTGGCGGTTTTGTTCGCGCTGCTTTGGCGCAACGTCCGGCGGGAACGCGCTTAAATAGCGATTGACCCTGTGAAGTTGTGGGCGTATGCCCTCGCTTGCCCGTCACAACGGCTTCCTGGCGTGATGGGAAAATCTTAATGGAGCACTTTCATGTCCCGACAGAACTACACTTTTACTTCGGAGTCTGTATCCGAAGGGCACCCGGACAAGGTTTGCGACCGGATTTCCGATGCCGTCCTTGACGCATTTCTGAACGAAGAACCCGAAGCACGCGTGGCGTGCGAAACCTTTGCCACGACCGACCGTGTGGTAATTGGTGGCGAAGTAGGTCTGTCTGATCAGGAAAAGCTGCACGACTATATGGGCCGTATCGACGAGATCGCGCGCGCTTGTATCAAGGATATCGGCTATGAGCAGGATAAGTTCCACCACGAAACCGTCGAGGTGACGAACCTGCTGCACGAACAGTCCGCCCATATCGCGCAGGGTGTGGACGCGTCCGGAGAAAAGGACGAGGGCGCTGGCGACCAGGGCATCATGTTCGGTTTCGCCACCACGGAAACCCCCGCGCTGATGCCGGCACCGATCCAGTATTCGCACGCGATTCTGCGTCGCCTGGCCGAAGTGCGCAAGAATGGCACCGAACCTGCGCTGGGTCCGGACGCAAAATCGCAGCTGTCGGTTGTGTACCGCGACGGCAAGCCGGTCGGCGTCAGCTCGATCGTGCTGTCGACCCAGCACCTGGACGCGGCGCTGAGCTCGGACGATATCCGCGCCATCGTCGAGCCCTATATCTCTGAGACCCTGCCCAACGGCTGGCTGACCGCCGAAACCGAGTGGCACGTGAATCCGACCGGCAAGTTTGTGATTGGTGGCCCCGACGGTGACGCCGGTCTGACCGGGCGCAAGATCATCGTGGACACCTATGGCGGTGCTGCACCTCACGGTGGTGGTGCGTTTTCGGGGAAAGACCCGACCAAGGTGGACCGTTCAGCCGCGTATGCCGCGCGGTATCTGGCCAAGAACGTGGTCGCGGCGGGCATGGCGGAACGCTGCACCATCCAGCTGAGCTATGCGATTGGTGTGTCCCGGCCGCTGTCGATCTATGCTGATACGCACGGTACCGGCCAGATTGCCGACGCTCTGATCGAAACGGCCGTCGGACAGGTGATGGACCTGACCCCGCGCGGCATTCGTGAGCACCTGCAGCTGAACAAGCCCATCTACCAGCGCACGGCTGCATATGGCCATTTCGGGCGTGAGCCCGACGCGGATGGCGGTTTCAGCTGGGAACGCACCGATCTGGTCGACGCGCTGAAAGCCGCAGTCTGATCCAAAACCAAACTAAGCGCGCCGATCCCGGCGCGCTTTTTCGATTCGGTGCCGGGGTTGCAACGGTGCGGCCCGCGCAGTATGGGCACGCCATGAGCACCCAGACACCGCAACGCCCCCGCAGAAACTTCTATGGCCGCTTCAAGGGCAAGACCCTGAAGCCCAGCCAAAAGACGTATCTGAACGAAGACCTCGACGCCCTGTCGCCCGGTGCGGTCGATTGGGAGACCAACCCCGAACGTCACCCGCTGGACCTGCAGGCGCTGTTCGGTGGCAAGGATGTCTGGCTTGAGGTCGGTTTTGGCGGCGGTGAGCATCTGGTGCATCAGGCCGCCAGCAACCCTGAAATCGGCATCATCGGGGCCGAGCCCTATATCAACGGCGTCGCCATGCTGTTGGGCAAAATCCGTCAGGCCGGGGTCGAAAACCTTGCGGTGCACCCCGGCGACGCGCGCCATCTTTTCGACGTGCTGCCCGAGGCCAGCATCTCGCGCGCTTTCCTGCTGTACCCCGACCCGTGGCCGAAAACGCGGCACCACCGCCGTCGTTTCGTGACGCCGGAACATCTGGAACCGCTGGCGCGCGTGCTGAAACCGGGGTCAATCTTTCGCGTGGCGACCGACATTCCCGACTATGTCCGCCAGACGCTGGAGGAAGTTCCGCGTGCAGGCTTCGAATGGCTGGCCGAGCGCCCGGCGGACTGGCGCGAGCCGTGGGAGGACTGGATTTCCACCCGGTATGAGCAGAAGGCCCTGCGCGAAGGCCGGACGCCGCATTACCTGACGTTCCGCAAAACCTGACCCCTACGGCGTGGAATCGCGCAGGCTGGGAAAGGCGCGGCCTTTGGCGAACCAGGCTAGCCCGAATGCCCAAAGCGCGATGGTCTCTACAAAAAACGTCAGGTTGTGGGATTTCCACCCCGCCTGTGTGCCTTCGCCGGAAAAGGCGACGATGCCCAGAACCAGAACGCACAACAGGATTGTGATGCCGCACATCGAATACAATGTGTTGCGTTGTCTTTTCGACCGGATCAATTGCCCGTTTCTTATGTGACGTTCAGGAACCACACGGCGTAAAACGAACAGGCAATAAAGGCCCAGATAGGCAAACAGGATGCCCGCAGCCCAGGCATGTAAATGCGGAGCGCTTGAAAACAGGGTGAAGAACGCGTCTGGCTGGGGGTCAGACAGCACCGGTGGCGGCGTTTGGATCACATCGGCAAAGATTCGTGACTTGAAGCTGACGGGCTCTTCGCAGCCAGACCCGCTTGTTGGGAAAACCGCAACAAAACAGGCCCCAATTCCGGCAATGAAGGACCCAAGATCCTCAAGCCAATGATCTCCGGTATAGGCGATCAGAAAACCGCCGATAAAAACCAATAGCCCGACAAAAATGGCGCCAAGAAACTGGGCATAGTAAAAGTGGCTGATGCTGTCGCGGAAACAGCTGCCGCCAAACACTGCGCCAGCGGCAAGAACGATTGGCAGGCCAAAGGCAACAAGGCCGACCAGAAAAGCCAGGCGCATCTGCAAAACGCTATCAGTCTTTAGTGGGTTCTTGGGCTGAAAGTACTTTTCTGTGCCACTTGAGAGCATGGATTGAATTTGTGACATGGGGTAATCCTCGGACAGTGATTAATGAGTAACAAAAAACAAACTCGTCCTGAATTCGGTGATTGTAGCCCGGAAACCCCTGATCACCCAAACCTGGCTTGCGTTGGCGGTCGCATTGCCGCTGGACCAAGCGGCCCCAATTCGCTAATCGGCTTGGGCACTGATAGCGAAAACAGGAGCCCCCATGTCCGGACACGGCACGCCCATCCCGATGACCTCGCATCCCTGCGGTCCGCTGACCGGCACGGCAGAGGTGCCCGGCGACAAGTCGATCTCGCACCGGTCGCTGATCCTGGGCGCGATGGCAGTGGGTGAGACCAAGATTTCCGGCCTGTTGGAGGGCGAGGACGTTCTGGACACCGCCAAGGCGATGCGCGCCTTCGGGGCCGAGGTCACCGATCATGGCGGCGGTGAATGGACCGTGCACGGGGTTGGCGTCGGTGGGTTTGCCGAGCCCGATCAGGTGATCGACTGCGGCAACTCGGGCACCGGCGTGCGGCTGATCATGGGCGCGATGGCGACCTCGCCGATCACGGCGACGTTCACGGGTGATGCGAGCCTGAACAAGCGCCCGATGGCGCGCGTGACCGATCCACTGGCGCTGTTTGGCACACAATCCGTGGGCCGTTCCGGTGGACGCCTGCCGATGACCATCGTGGGTGCCGCAGAACCCGTTCCGGTCCGCTACGAAGTGCCGGTCCCGTCGGCGCAGGTGAAATCCGCCGTGCTGCTGGCCGGCTTGAACGCACCGGGCAAGACCGTCGTGATCGAGAAAGAGGCCACCCGTGACCATTCGGAGCGGATGCTGGCCGGATTTGGCGCAGAAATTACCGTTGAAGATACCGATGAGGGTCGGGTAATCACTCTGACCGGCCGCCCCGAGCTGAAGCCGCAGGTCATTGTCGTTCCGCGTGACCCGTCCAGCGCGGCTTTCCCGGTTTGCGCGGCGCTGATCACGCCCGGTTCGGACGTTCTGGTGCCGGGCATCGGTTTGAACCCGACCCGCGCGGGGCTGTTCACCACACTGCGCGAGATGGGGGCCGACCTGACCTATGAAAACGAACGCGAAGAGGGTGGCGAGCCGGTTGCCGATCTGCGCGCAAAATACTCGCCCAACATGAAGGGCATCAACGTACCGCCCGCGCGTGCGGCCTCGATGATTGACGAATACCCGGTTCTGTCGGTGGTTGCGGCCAATGCCACCGGCACCACGATGATGGGCGGCGTGAAAGAGCTGCGCGTCAAGGAAAGCGACCGGATTGACGCGATGGCCAAGGGTCTGCGCGCCAACGGCGTGACCGTGGAAGAGGGCGAGGAATGGTGGTCGGTCGACGGGCTGGGCATCGGCAACGTCCCCGGCGGCGGCACCTGCGAGAGCTTTCTGGACCACCGCATCGCCATGTCCTTCATGGTGATGGGCATGGGCGCGAAGACCCCGGTTTCAGTGGATGACGGCGGCCCGATCGCGACCTCGTTCCCGATTTTCGAGCCACTGATGGCGTCCCTGGGTGCAAAGGTCGAACGCACGTGAGCTTTACGGTCGCCATTGATGGCCCTGCGGCGGCGGGCAAGGGCACGATCTCGAAAGGTGTTGCCGCGCATTTCGGGTTCGCGCATCTGGATACCGGGTTGCTCTACCGTGCGGTTGGGCGTCGGACGCTGGAGGGCGCCGACCCGGTCGAGGCCGCGCAGGCTTTGACCGCTGAGGAACTGGAACAGGGTGATCTGCGCACGGCCGAAATCGCACAGGCGGCATCGAAAGTGGCCGTGATCCCCGAGGTCCGCGCGGCCTTGGTCAACTTCCAGCGTGCCTTTGCCCGCCGTGCCGGGGGCGCGGTGCTGGACGGGCGCGATATCGGGACGGTGATCTGCCCCGAGGCCGAGGTGAAGCTGTTCGTCACTGCCAGCGCCGAGGTTCGGGCCGAGCGACGCTTTCTTGAGCTGAGCGCCAAAGGTTCGGACGTCACCCGCGAACAGGTGCTGGTCGATGTGCGCGAACGCGATGCGCGGGATGCCGAACGTAGCACTGCGCCGATGAAACCCGCCAACGATGCCGTTCTGCTGGACACGTCCGATCTGAGTATCGAGGCGGCGCTGGCCAAGGCGGTGGCCGTGATCGAACAGAAAAAGCCCGCGACGTCGTAACACCGCGGGCTTTCAGGATTACAACTCGCCGACGGCAACGTTTTTGATTTTAGACCACTGATCGTCCGCGGTTTTTGCCGTGGCCGCCACGTCCTTCAGGAAGGCCGCGCGGGTTTCTGCGTTCAGGAACAGGTAAAGCTTGCCATCCGCGACCAGATACTGATCCGGGTCGCCGTCGAACTTCTTGCCCACCGACACGCCGAACGAACAGAAGCCGCCATGCTGCGGCAGATAGGCGGCAGGGTTGGCCTCGAACGCTTCGCGGTTCGCCGCACTGGTAAAGTAGTAGGACGCCCCGTCATAGGTGGCGGAATGGGTGGCAAAGCCTTCGACCGGGTTGCCGTCATGGACCAGCGCGACCAGATCGACGCCATGCGCGGCCAGCGGCGCTCCTGCGGCCGAGATACCGTTCGAGACATTGATCTCATCCGCGGCAAAGGCCGGGGCGGCGACCAAGGGCAGGGCGGCGATGAGGGTGGTCAGAACCAGAGACTTCATTGGAATTTCCTTTCCTGTTCAGGTTTGGGCCAGCCGGGTGGCCAACCGCTGAAACATAGGTAGAGGGGCGGTTTCGAACGGGCTATCTCAGGAAGCCCGCCAAATCTTGCAGATCGTTCAAACCTGCGGTCGATTGGAAAATTTACTTCACCAAGCTTTGTTTGGTCAGCCTGTCAGCCGACCCCTATGGTTGGGCATAACCTGCAGGAGAGATGCGATGATCCGACTAGCCCTAACCCTGATTTTTCTGGCCGGAAGTCTGGCGGCGCAGGAAGCCGAGCCACCGATGGACTACGAACGTCTGGGCAAGATCATCTTTGCACTCGACCCCGAGGCACAGCCGCGCGGGCCGGGGTTTCAGCTGACCGTGTCGGACGTTCCGGTTCTGGTCATCACCGACAGCAATGCCGACCGGATGCGCGCGATGGTCCCGATCCGCAGCGCCGAAGGCCTGACCGCCGAGGATATGCATCGCATGATGCAGGCCAATTTCGACAGCGCCTTGGATGCGCGCTATGCGATCGCCAACGGGATGCTGTGGGCGGCGTTTATCCACCCGTTGTCGCCGCTGGAAAAGGATCAGCTGATCTCGGGGCTGGCGCAGACGGTGAATATCGCCAAGACCTACGGCTCGCTCTATTCCGGCGGGGCGCAGCAATTCGGCGGCGGTGACAGCCGCAACCTTCAGCGAGACCTGATCGATGAACTGCTGAAAAAGGGCGAGGAGATCTGATCCCAAGTCGTTGGCCGCGACGACTTGCACGTTACCCCGTGATTTGCACGGTATAACTTGCAGCCACTTGACGAACCCGCTATAGAGCGCCGGTCGACAAGGCGATTTGAGCCATAAAACAACGAGACGAGCAGGGTCGGAACCAACCGGCCCTCTTTGTTTTGCGGCATATGTCAGGTTGCCTGACCAATCCACTAAGACCGGCGGAGACAACCGCTCGGCCAGACAAAACGTATGTAAAGGAAAACAACGCCACATGGCTAATACATCCATGGAGGAATTCGAAGCCCTCCTGAATGAAAGCTTCGAAATGGACACGCCCGAAGAGGGTTCTGTTGTCAAAGGCAAGGTTCTGGCGATCGAAGCCGGCCAGGCCATCATCGACGTCGGCTACAAAATGGAAGGCCGCGTTGATCTGAAAGAATTCGCAAATCCCGGCGAAGCCCCTGAAATCACTGTTGGTGACGAGGTCGAAGTCTACCTGCGCGCCGCAGAAAACGCCCGTGGCGAAGCCGTCATCTCGCGCGAGATGGCCCGCCGTGAAGAGGCATGGGACCGTCTGGAAAAAGCATATGCCGACGACCAGCGCGTCGAAGGTGCAATCTTTGGTCGCGTCAAAGGTGGCTTCACCGTCGATCTGGGTGGCGCAGTTGCGTTCTTGCCCGGTTCGCAGGTTGACGTCCGCCCCGTGCGCGACGCTGGCCCGCTGATGGGTCTGAAGCAGCCGTTCCAGATTCTGAAAATGGACCGCCGCCGTGGCAACATCGTTGTGTCGCGCCGCGCAATCCTGGAAGAATCGCGTGCCGAGCAGCGTGCGGAAGTTATCGGCAACCTGTCCGAAGGTCAGACCGTCGAGGGTGTCGTCAAGAACATCACCGAATACGGTGCATTTGTTGACCTGGGCGGCGTTGACGGCCTGCTGCACGTCACCGACATGGCATGGCGCCGTGTGAACCACCCGTCCGAGATCCTGACGATCGGCGAAACCATCAAGGTTCAGGTCATCAAGATCAACAAAGAGACCCACCGCATCAGCCTGGGCATGAAGCAGCTGCAGGAAGATCCGTGGGATCTGGTTGCTGCGAAATACCCGCTGGGCTCGGTCCATCAGGGTCGCGTCACCAACATCACCGACTACGGCGCGTTCGTCGAGCTGGAAGCCGGTGTCGAAGGTCTGGTGCACGTGTCCGAGATGTCCTGGACCAAGAAAAACGTCCACCCCGGCAAGATCGTTTCGACCAGCCAGGAAGTCGACGTCATGGTTCTGGAAATCGACGGCGCCAAGCGTCGCGTGTCTCTGGGCCTGAAGCAGACTCAGCGCAACCCGTGGGAAGTGTTTGCAGAAACCCACCCCGAGGGCACGCAGGTCGAAGGCGAAGTCAAGAACATCACCGAATTCGGTCTGTTCATTGGCCTCGAAGGCGACATCGACGGCATGGTTCACCTGTCCGACCTGTCGTGGGACGAGCGCGGCGAGGATGCGATCCAGAACTACCGCAAAGGCGACATGGTTTCGGCCGTCGTTTCGGAAGTTGACGTCGAAAAAGAGCGTATCTCGCTGTCGATCAAAGCCTTGGGCGGTGACAAGTTCGCCGAAGCCGTGGGCGGCGTGAAGCGTGGCTCGGTCATCACCGTCGAAGTGACCGCGATCGAAGATGGTGGCATCGAAGTGGAATACGAAGGCATGAAGTCCTTCATCCGCCGCTCCGACCTGTCGCGTGACCGCGCCGAACAGCGCCCCGAGCGTTTCTCGGTCGGTGACAAGGTCGACGTTCGCGTCACCAACGTCGACAGCAAGACTCGCCGTCTGGGCCTGTCGATCAAAGCACGCGAGATCGCCGAAGAGAAAGAGGCCGTGGAACAGTACGGTTCTTCCGACTCGGGCGCATCGCTGGGCGACATCCTGGGTGCAGCGCTGAAATCGGGCGACTAAGCCCAGGCATCAGCCTTAGCCGAATTTACGGCCCCGCGTATCCGCGCGGGGCCGTTTTTGTTGCGAATCAATATGTTCCGATTTCCGGGCTTATTCCGGGTGTGGTTCGCGCTATACGCGCGGAATTCGCGTGAACAAGCAAAAAATCGCGCGTTTTAGCAGCAAAATGAAGGCTTTGCACAAAGAGTTTACGTTCCCCCGATCCGACTTTTTTCCTATACTGTTCAGAACAATAGAGATGGTTAACCGGTCGCCTGGGAGGGTAGCGCACATGATCCGTTCAGAACTGATTCAGAAAATCGCCGACGAGAACCCGCATCTGTACCAACGCGACGTCGAGCGGATCGTGAATACCGTGTTCGAAGAAGTAACGGATGCCATGGCCCGCGGTGACCGTGTGGAATTGCGTGGCTTCGGCGCTTTTTCGGTCAAACAGCGCGACGCGCGGGTGGGCCGTAACCCCCGCACCGGCGAGACCGTTCAGGTCGAAGAAAAATGTGTACCGTTTTTCAAAACTGGCAAGTTGCTTAGGGACCGATTGAACGGTAAAGCCTAAGGCATGATGCGTTACCTTCGATATGCTTTCTTGGCGATCCTCGGGATCGTGCTGATTTCCGTTTCTCTGGCCAATCGAGAGACGGTTGAACTGTCGCTGATGCCGGAACCCTTTGCCGCGCTTGTGGGCTTTAACTTCAGCACGTCGCTGCCGCTGTTTGTGGTGGTGCTGGGCGGTGTGGTTGCGGGCCTGATCATCGGTTTCCTGTGGGAATGGCTGCGCGAGCACAAGCACCGCCGGGATGCGTCGGTGAAGAAGAACGAAGTGCGCAAGCTTGAGCGTGAGGTCAAAAAGCTCAAGAAAAAGCAGAACGAAGGTCAGGACGAAGTTCTGGCCCTGCTGGATGAGGCCAGCTGAGGCAAGCCAATGCCCCAAGATGCAAGTGTCAAAATCTGCGGTCTGACCGCCCCCGATCACGTGCGCGTGGCTGCTGAGGCTGGTGCGCGCTATGTTGGATTCGTGTTCTTTCCCAAATCGCCGCGGCATCTGGACATTGAGACCGCCGCCGAACTGGCCCATCTGGTGCCCGCCGGCGTGGCCAAGGTCGCGCTGACCGTGAATGCGTCGGATGAGGAACTGGACCGGATCGTGGCCAGCGTACCGCTGGACATGTTGCAACTGCACGGCAAGGAAAGCGCGGATCGCGTGGCCGAGGTTCGCCAGCGGTTTGGCCTGCCCGTGATGAAAGCCATTGGTGTGGCCGAAGTCGAGGATCTTGCGGCGATCGACCTCTATTCGGAAGTGGCGGACCAGTTGCTGATCGATGCCAAACCGCCGCGCAACGCCGAATTGCCGGGCGGCAATGGGCTGGCCTTTGACTGGCGCCTGTTGGCGGGGCGCAAATACTGGCGGCGTCCGTGGATGCTTGCCGGGGGGCTGACGCCTGAAAACGTCGCCGAGGCCATGCGCATGACCGGTGCGCGGCAGGTCGATGTCTCTTCGGGCGTGGAAAGCGCACCCGGCGTGAAGGACGCGGCCCTGATCCGCGCGTTTATCGACGCCACCCGGTGATCTGATCGCCGGGTGCCCGCGTATCTCTGTTAGCGGAGGGCGCGGCAATGCTGGCAGCGATTGGCGGAGTTTCATTGAAACGGTGGTACCACGGGCCCGAGTTCTTCTGGCGGGCCCGTCAGGCGTTGTTGCAGGCGCGCGGTGATCCGCTGTGTCTGAAAGTGGACGTATTTCCGCATCAGGGGCTCTTTTTCTCGTTGAGTGTCTGGCACGACGCCGAGGCCATGCTGACCTTCGCCCATTCAGGCCCGCACCGTCGTGTCGTGCAGGCCGCTTTTCGACTGGCCGAAGTGAATGAGTTTCACCACTTCCCTTGCATCGCCGTGCCCAGCAGGGATCAGGCGCTGCAGGTTTGGACACAGCGTGTTCAGGCGGTGGAATGATGCGTTTTGCCCATGGCAAATTCCGCCGCTACCTCCTATGACAGTCGCGTACGACGATGGAGACACCCATGGCCAACGATCTTTTCAATTCCTTCATGTCCGGCCCCGACGAACAGGGCCGTTTCGGCATCTTCGGCGGGCGCTTTGTCAGCGAAACGCTGATGCCCCTGATCCTGTCGCTGGAAGAGGAATATGAGAAGGCCAAGGACGATCCCACCTTCTGGGCCGAGATGGACGATCTGTGGGCGAACTACGTGGGTCGCCCCTCGCCGCTGTATTACGCAGAGCGCCTGACCGAGCATCTGGGCGGTGCGAAGATTTACCTGAAACGCGATGAGCTGAACCACACCGGTGCGCACAAGATCAACAACGTGCTGGGCCAGATCATTCTGGCACGCCGTATGGGCAAGACCCGGATCATTGCCGAAACCGGAGCTGGCCAGCACGGCGTGGCCACCGCCACCGTCTGCGCCAAGTTCGGCCTGAAATGCGTGGTCTATATGGGCGCGCATGACGTGCAGCGCCAGGCCCCCAACGTGTTCCGTATGCGCCTGCTGGGGGCCGAGGTGATCCCGGTGACCTCGGGCCGTGGCACGCTGAAGGATGCAATGAACGATGCGTTGCGGGATTGGGTGACCAATGTGCGTGACACGTTCTACTGCATCGGCACTGTGGCTGGTCCGCATCCGTACCCTGCGATGGTGCGTGACTTCCAGTCGATCATCGGCAAGGAAGCTAAGGAACAGATGCACAAAGCCGAGGGCCGCTTGCCTGATACGATCATCGCCGCCATCGGTGGTGGTTCGAACGCGATGGGCCTGTTCTACCCGTTCCTCGACGACAAGTCCGTCAATATCATCGGTGTTGAGGCCGGTGGCAAAGGCGTCAACGAAAAGATGGAACACTGCGCCTCGCTGACCGGTGGTCGTCCGGGTGTGCTGCACGGCAATCGCACGTATTTGCTGCAGGATGCCGATGGCCAGATTCTGGAAGGCTATTCGATCTCGGCCGGTCTGGACTATCCGGGCATCGGCCCTGAGCATTCCTGGCTGCACGAAATAGGCCGCGCGAACTATGTCTCGATCACCGACAAAGAGGCGCTTGAGGCGTTCCAGCTGTGCTGCGCGACCGAAGGCATCATCCCGGCTCTGGAACCGTCCCACGCGCTGGCCCATGTGATGAAAATCGCGCCCGAACTGCCCAAGGATCACCTGATCTGCATGAACATGTGCGGACGCGGCGACAAGGACGTGCAGACCGTGGCCAAATATCTGAACTTCGACATGTCGGATACTGAAGGCCGTACCGCGGATTGACCAAGCGGTAAATTTTGAAATTTTCGATAAGAGCGGCGCGCCTTTGACGGGTGCGCCGCTTTGTTTTCGGCGCGATACCTTTTTGAATGTTGCGCAACTGGGTAATTTTGTTGCGCACTCGCCACAGGTGCGTTTCAGGGGCGCAAAAATTTATTGAGCGAATCCAGTGCCCTCGCCTAAACCCGCCGTTACCGGTCACAACGGGCCGGACCCTAGCGGGCAGAGGTGATCACTCTCCCGGTGCGGGCGGCGCTGCCGAAACCGTATACCAGGGCCGAAACCGGGGATTGGTATGCTTTGTAGCTCAGTTGGATAGAGCGGCAGGTTTCCCATCTGTAGGCGAAGGTTCGACCCCTTCCAAGGCACCAAATGTAGCTCATTCAGGTAGAGCAATCGGCTGTTAACCGATGTGTAGCGGGTTCGATTCCCGTCATTTGACAAACGCTGATCAGTCAGCACCGGCCTTCCAGGCCGGCCGCGAAAGCGGTCTCCAAACCTCGGGTCCGGGTGTTCCCCAGCAGGGGCGGCACCACGCAACGTCAGGCTTTGGCCGGGCGGGGCAAGGGCTTTCGCTGCTCTGGCCTTGGGCCGGAGGGTGGATGACGGTGCCGCCGGATCGGTGCCCCGCTTGGCCTTCGGGCAGGGTGGCGCATCGGTCCCGCGCCCCTCTCTCTGACCCTCCCGCGCAGGGGCATGGCGCGGGGGATGTCCGGATCTTTCCTGCCTTCGTCTGAAGGCTTCACACCTGTCATCCGTTCGGGGTGCAACCCACTGAAAACATGAAAAGGAGTTCGCATTTGCGACGACGATAGAGCGAGACGAAAAGGAGAAATGATATGACACTGTTCCAAGATCTGATTGACCGGCTGACCGGCCACCGGCGGCTGACCCTGACCGAGACTCAGCGGATGCTGGTTCTGCGCAATGGGGTGTTCGACGCAATCCTCGGCCCCGGTAAACACCGGCTGCCGCGCAAGGATGTGCTGACCGAGCTGCACGATCTGGAGAAGCTCTTTTTCGTGTCGCCCTATGAGCGGGCGCTGATGCAGAACCGGCCTGAACTGGCTGCCAAGCATCTGACCGAGTTCCGGGCCGAGCCTGATGAAGTTCTGGTTCTGCTGCGGGATGGGGTGCCTGTTCGGGTTCTGAACCCCGAAGCGCGGGCAATGGTCTGGAAAGCTGCAGGGCCTTGGAAGGGCGAACACCACGCGCTGACCGAAACCATGGCCGTTCCCAAAGCAGTCGCACAGCGGCTGGTTCGGGCCGGGCTGCGGCTGAACCTGACGCAGGTCGAGGTTGCCGAAGGGCATACCGGGCTGCTGACGGTTGACGGAGTGCTGGTGGATCAGCTGACCCCCGGTGCGCACGCTTTCTGGAAAGTCGGGCGGAACGTCGAGGTCAAGCAGATCGACCTGCGGCAACGGACCCATGAGGTGACAGGGCAGGAGATCCTGACCAAGGACCGGGTAACCATCCGGGTCAACCTGTCTGCCGACTACCGGGTCGTTGATCCGGTCACGGCGGTGGGGGCGGTCAAGGACTTCGACCGGGCCCTGCACCGGGCGCTGCAACTGGCGTTCCGGAAGACCTTGGGCGCGATGACGCTGGACCGGCTGCTGGCCGAGAAGGTGACCGTCGACACCGAGGCCGCAGATCGGGTGCGGACACAGATGGCCGGGATCGGTATCGAAGTGGGTGAGATCGCGTTGAAAGACGTCATTCTGCCCGGGGAGATGCGGGAAATCCTGACCGCCGTGGTTGCCGCCGAGAAACAGGCCGAGGCCAACGTCATCCGGCGGCGGGAAGAAACCAACGCCACGCGGTCCCTGCTGAACACCGCGAAGGTGATGGCGGAAAACCCGGTGATGCTGCGGCTGAAAGAGCTGGAGGCGCTGGAAACCATCGCCGGAAAGGTCGAGCGGCTGACGGTCCACAACGGGACCGAAGGGCTGATGTCCGACCTTGTCAAACTGCGGGAGTGATCCCGAATAAGGGCCGGTCCGGGGTATTCCGGGCCGGTCTGCCTATTCCACAATCGCGTGTTCGGTCAGCAGGCGCAGCGGCACCACGTCCAGCGCGCGCTGATGGGTGGCCTCAAGATGCACCCTGGGGGCGCAGCCCTCGTCATGGGCCTGCAGAAAGCGCCCGGCGCACAGGCACCAGCGGTCACCGGGGTTCAGGCCGGGAAAGTTGAACTCGGGGCGTGGGGTGCTCAGATCGTTTCCGACATATTTGGAAAAGGCCAGAAACTCGGCTGTCATCACCACGCAAACCGTATGGCTGCCCTGATCCTCGGGGCAGGTGTTACAGGCGCCATCGCGAAAGAACCCGGTCAGCGGATCGAGGGAGCACGGTGCAAGCACACCGCCCAAAACGTTGATACTGTCCTGTTTTTGCATGACCCCACCTTACAGGCTTTGGGCGATACTGCGGAACATTTCTATGTTTTCTTCGTTCACGCCGTCATCGCGAAATTTTCGATCCGCCCCGGTAGTCACGATCAGCACCCCGCGTGGCTGGTCGAAATAGATGTACTGACCATATACGCCACGCGCGAGGAACTCACCCTCGTGCGCGCCGACGGGTATCCACCACTGATAGCCGTACCCGATCTCGCCCGCCTCGGTCGGAGCGCTGGGCAGCACGGATTCGGCAATCCAGTCTGCGGGCACCAATTGCTGGCCGTCATGTTCTCCGTTCTGCAGGATCATCTGGCCAAAGCGGGCGAAGTCGCGGGTGGTGAAGTTCAGACCACCCAGCACAAAGGCAACCCCGGCACCGTCAGTCACATAGTAGCCGTCATGTTCAAGCCCCAGCGGCTGAATGATTTTTTCGGTCAGCAGTTCGGTCACGCTGCGCCCGGTGGCGCCCCGGATCACCATGCCGATGACATGGGTGTCGATGGAGACGTATTGCCACGTCTCCCCCGGAGGAGCGAACGTGCCCTGCAGCGAAGCCGCGAAGTCGTCCAGCTCTCCGCCCAAGGCCACCACGCGGCCCATTCGATTGATGTCAGAATTGGGGTCGAAATAATCCTCATTGAACGTAACCCCGCTGGCCATGTTCAGCACGTTGCGGATCGTTGCACCATCATAGGCCGTGCCTGCCAGCTTAGGCGCGTATTTCAACACCGGGTCGTCCAATGAGCCGATGGCCCCTTCGGCCAACAGGATGCCGAACAGGGCCGAAAGGTAGCTCTTGGCAACCGACCATGAAATTCGCCGATCCTCGGGGGTGGTGCCCAGATAGTATTCTTCGAACCGGATTTGCCCGTTCTGCAACACCAGCAGAGAGGTCACCGCCCGGTCCTCGATCCATTGGTCAGTGCCGTCGGGCAGGTCAAAACCGGGGCCGTAGGGCAGGTCCCAGGTCGGACCATCGCCGCGCGGCAGGTCGACCGTCAGGAACGCTTCATCCATATGAGAGAAATTGTGGACAATCTTATCCTGGGAAAACAGTGAGTTCACGGCCATCAGCCGTTGAATCTCTTCGCGTTTCCACAATCCGACAGCGACCGCGGCCAACACCAACATCAGCAGGATGCGCAGCACCCACTTGAACAGAGCTTTCATCTAACGCCTCCCGTATTCCTGCCACATTGGTACCCGCCCGATGCGGTTCCGCAATTGGGACGTTGCGGCAAGGTCAACAGGCCTATTTGAACTTGTCCAGCAGCTTTTGCATGGCCGAGCGCTCATCGACCTCGGGTTCCGGCGTGGGCGTCGTGTCGGGCTTCGGCGCTTTAGCCAGAGATTTCGAAGACCGCGGCGGCGCGGTGCGCAGGGCGACCGCGTTCATGAACTTGCCGCCGTCGCCCTCGGCCAGATATCCTGCGCCATCCGACACGCCGCGCAGCACGTCGTCCAGCCAGTCGGCATCAGCCTTGGCAAAGTCGCTCAGGACATAGGGCGAGACCATCTCCTTCCGCCCCGGATGCCCAATCCCCAGACGCACCCGGTCATAGGCGGGGCTGATATGTTCATGGATCGAACGCAGCCCGTTATGCCCGGCATGTCCGCGGCCCGCCTTGACGCGCACTTTGCCGGGGGCAAGGTCCAATTCGTCATGAAAGATGGTCACGTCGGTCGAATCTAGCTTGTAAAAGCGCATCGCTTCGCCCACCGATTGGCCCGAGCGGTTCATGAAAGTTTGCGGCTTGATCAGCAGCACCTTTTCGCGGCCCAGACGCCCTTCGGCGATTTCGGCCTGAAACTTGGACTTCCACGGGCCAAAACCGTGGTCCTCGGCAATCCGGTCCACGGCCATAAAGCCGATATTGTGCCGGTTGCGGGCGTATTTCGATCCCGGGTTCCCCAATCCGACAAACAGTTTCATAGTCTCGTCCTTGTGCGATGCTTCCGGTTGATGGCACAGAAAGCCATCCGTTTTCCAGTCCACGCGCCAAAAGAAAACGGGGCCTGTTAGAGGCCCCGTCTCAAAATCCGGATAGGTGGGTCCGGCTTTATTCTTCTGCTTCTTCCTGACCGACGACTTCAACCTCGTCTGCGGCCACTTCTTCACCTTCTTCTTCATCGTCGCTCGACGACAGGCCGGTCGGTGCCGAGATGTTCGCGATCACGAAATCACGGTCGATGGTCGGCTTGGTGCCTGCGGGCAGGTCAACCGACGAAATGGTCACAACGTCGTTGATGTTCAGACCGGTCAGATCAACGGTGATCTTTTCAGGAATGTCACCGGCGGTGCACATCAGTTCGACTTCCGGACGGACAACGGTCAGAACGCCGCCCTTCTTGATGCCGGGCGCTTCTTCTTCGTTGATGAACTCAACGGGGATGAAAAGCGCGATCTTGGTGGTCCGACGCAGGCGCATCAGGTCCAGGTGGGTCGGCAGGTCCTTGACAACGTCACGCTGAACGTCGCGGCAGATGACGCGGACGTCTTCGTGGCCGTCAACCTTCAGGTTCCACAGGGTCGACTTGAACCGGCCCGCTTTCAGGCGCTTGAACAGGACGTTGAACGGGATCTGAATCGGCAGCGGCTCTTTGTCACCACCAAAAACAATGCCCGGAACCATGCCGTCGCGGCGTGCTTGACGAGCGGCGCCCTTGCCTGTCCCCGTCCGTTCCAGAGCTACGAGATCAGGAATCTCACCAGCCATGATATATCTCCAAATGTTAGGGCGGACATCCTCCAAGGCTGTATGCCCGCGTGAAGCCGCGTCCTTAGCTTGATTCATTGAATTTGGAAAGGGCTTTTTAGCCGCCATGATCTTTTGCGAGGCTCTGCCTCGCGCTCCGGGATATTTAGGGCCAGATGAATGCAGGATCCCTTGCTTCATCTGGCTGTAAATATCCCGGGGGAGTCGCCGAAGGCGGCGGGGGCAGAGCCCCCTTTTTCCGCGCGTTCAGTCCTGCCAGCGGCCGCCGAAATCTTCGGGGATCAGCAGGTTATGCCGCCCCAGATCGCCCACGTTGCGTTCTCCGCACAGCGCCATTGTGGTGTCCAGTTCCTTTTGGATGACGTCCAGCGCCGTCGTCACGCCTTTCTGCCCCATCGCGCCCAGCCCGTATACAAAAGCGCGACCGATATAGGTGCCTTTGGCGCCCAGCGCGACGGCCTTCAGAACGTCCTGACCAGAGCGGATGCCGCTGTCCAGATGGACCTCGATATCATTGCCGACCGCGTCCATGATCTGCGGCAGCATACGGATGGAACTGAGTGCGCCGTCCAACTGCCGTCCGCCGTGGTTCGACACGACGATGGCATCAGCCCCGAGATTTGCGGCCATCCTGGCGTCTTCGGCATCCAGAATACCTTTGAGAATGACCTTGCCGCCCCATTGCTCCATCAGCTTTTCAACTTTGCTCCAGTCAAGGCTGGGGTCGAATTGCTCGGCCGTCCATGCGCCCAAAGAGGAGGCGTCCGAGATGCCATCGACGTGACCTACGATATTGCCGAACTCGCGTCGCTTCGCGCTCAGCATCTCGATACCCCAAGACCATTTAGTCATCAGGTTGGCGATGGTTTTCGCCGTCAGTTTCGGTGGCGCGGACAAGCCGTTTTTCAGGTCCTTGTGGCGTTGACCCAGGATTTGCAGGTCCAGCGTAATCACCAAAGCTGAACATTTCGCATCCTTGGCACGTCGGATCAGGCGGCTGACATAGTCCTGATCCTTCATTGTATAAAGCTGAAACCAGAAAGGTTTCGTTGTATGCTCGGCCACGTCTTCGATCGAGTTTATCGACATGGTGGACAGGGTAAAGGGCACGCCAAATTCTTCGGCAGCTTTGGCGGCCTTCATCTCACCATCCGCGTGTTGCATACCCGTCAGCCCAACCGGAGCCAGAGCGACGGGCATCGCGACATCTTCTCCGATCATTTGCGTGGCGGTCGAGCGTCCGGCCATGTCCACCGCAACCCGTTGGCGCAGGCGGATATCCGAGAAATCCGAGCTGTTGTCGCGGAAGGTTTGCTCGGTCCAACTGCCGCTTTCGGCGTAGTCGTAGAACATTCGCGGCACACGACGTTCATAGATGCGCCGCAGGTCTTCGATGGTGGTGATTACGGGCATGGGCCGCGCCTTTGGTTGAGTGGTCAAGTATTTCTACTGAGGCAATCGGGATGGCGCAATTGGCTGCGGGCAAGAAAAAACCGCAGCAGGCCAATTGCTTGCTGCGGTCTGTTGATTGGGTTCGCGCGGTCCGGTCAGGCGGAATGCGCGCCGTCGGCCAGTGATTTCACAAAATCCAAAACCTCGGCCACCGGCTTGCCTGCGCCGATCTGGCTGACAATGGCCGAACCGACGACGGCACCGTCGGCGACGGTGGCGATGGCTCTGGATTTTTCGGGCGTGTTGATACCAAAACCTACGATCACGGGCAGGTCGGTTGCGGATTTGATCCGGGCCACTTCGGGGCCGACATTCGTGGCCTGAGCTTCGGCCGCGCCAGTGATGCCGGTGATCGAGACGTAATACACAAAGCCCGAGGTGTTCTGCAGCACACGGGGCAAGCGCTTGTCATCGGTGGTCGGGGTCGCAAGACGAATGAAGTTCAGACCAGCAGCCTGAGCGGGCAGGCACAGTTCTTCGTCCTCTTCCGGCGGCAGGTCCACCACGATCAGGCCGTCGATACCGGCGGCTTGGGCGTCAACCAGAAAGGTGTCCACGCCACGGCTGTAGATCGGGTTGTAATAGCCCATCAGAACGATGGGTGTCGTGTCGTCGGTTTCGCGGAACGCGCGCGCAAGGTCCAGAGTGCGCTGCAGGGTCATGCCGCCATCCAGCGCCCGTTGACCTGCGGCCTGAATGGTCGGGCCGTCCGCCATGGGGTCAGTAAATGGCAGCCCCAGCTCGATCACGTCGACCCCGGCACCGGGCAGGCCTTTCACAATCTCAAGCGAGGTGACGAAATCGGGGTCACCTGCCATGATATAAGCGACAAAGGCCTTTTTCCCCTCGGCCTTGAGGGCGGCGAATTTGGCGTCGATACGGGTCATCTGCGGTCCTTGCATTCAGAGTTGAACCTGATGTGCAGAAACTTTGCCCGAAAATCAATCCCGCCGGGTCAGATTGCCTCAGAACTGGTAGTGGTATCGCAGCAGGGCCGAGTTGACGCCAGGGTTATCACTATTCGTACTGGCATTGGATTTGTGAGTGATGGCGAACGAGACCTTGTTGCCGCTTTCCAATGTGTAACCAAGGCCCAACAGGCTGCGGATCTGGAACTCTCCGCCAAGATCATTCTGGTCGTCACCCTCGGAAAAGTACCCCGGCATGACACTGCCTTCGACAAACCAGCGGTCTGCAAAGGTATAAAAGCCGATCAGCCCGATGCCGACATGGATATTGCTTGCCGTATCCACGGTCAGCGCGCCGCCCCAGGTGGCGGAAAAGCGTTTAGCTTCGTGAAACGGGCGGTGCTGGTATTCAAGCGAAAATACGGCTTCGTCCTCAGCTGCGCTGTCGGAAAAATCCGAGTAGCCGGCGCCGAAGACAAGGGATTGAGCCTGCGCTGTCTGGGCGGCCAGCAGCATCGCAACGGTTATGACAGTTTTCTTCATTCCTACTATTCACTTTTTGTTTGTTCTTAACGTTCTATACATCGATCTTAGAGCGCAGATTCCGATCCGGGCAAGCCGGTAAGGGGTGAACACTTTCGTGATGTTGCAGTTTGGACTTGGCCGGGTTGCATTCAGTCCGGCTTGCGCATCGACCCGGACCTGCATAGAAGCACCCCTCGAATGGCATCAGGAGACCGTCATGGGCTTTAAAATGGGAATCGTGGGTTTGCCGAATGTGGGCAAGTCGACCCTCTTCAACGCGCTGACCAAAACTGCGGCCGCGCAGGCGGCGAATTTCCCGTTCTGCACAATCGAGCCCAACGTGGGTGACGTAGCCGTGCCTGATGATCGTCTGGATAAACTGGCGGCGATTGCGTCTTCGAAACAGATCATCCCCACGCGGATGACCTTCGTGGACATCGCGGGTCTGGTGAAAGGGGCGTCAAAAGGCGAAGGCCTGGGCAACCAGTTTCTGGCCAACATCCGCGAGACCGACGCCATTGCCCATGTGCTGCGCTGTTTCGAAGACGGCGACGTGACCCATGTGGACGGCCGTGTGGACCCGGTGGCCGATGCCGACACCATCGAGACCGAGCTGATGCTGGCCGATCTGGAAAGCATCGAAAAGCGCCGCGCCAATCTGGTGCGCAAGCTCAAGGGCAACGACAAGGAAGCGCAGCAACAGGAACGCCTGCTGGCCGAAGCGCAAGCCATGCTGGAGAACGGCAAGCCCGCGCGTCTGGTTGAGGTGTCGGATGAGGACGCCAAAGCGTGGAAGATGCTGCAGCTGCTGACCACCAAACCTGTGCTCTACGTCTGCAACGTGTCCGAAGAAGAGGCGGCTGAGGGCAACGAATATTCGGCCAAGGTTGCCGAGATGGCCGTTGCACAGGGCAATGCCCATGTCATCATCAGCGCCAAGATCGAAGAAGAGATCAGCCTGCTGGAAGACGAAGAAGCCCAGATGTTCCTGGAAGAGATGGGGCTGGAAGAACCCGGACTGGATCGCCTGATCCGCGCCGGGTACGACCTGCTGAAACTGGAAACCTATTTCACCGTCGGCCCGAAAGAGGCCCGCGCCTGGACCATCCGCACCGGCACTGCTGCACCTCAGGCCGCTGGCGTCATTCACGGTGACTTCGAGAAAGGCTTCATCCGCGCCGAAACCATTGCCTATGACGACTATGTCTCGGCCAATGGTGAGCAGGGCGCCAAAGAAGCAGGCAAGATGCGGGCCGAGGGCAAGGGCTACATCGTCAAGGACGGCGATGTGATGCACTTCCTGTTCAACACCTGACGGGCGTTCGTTGCCTCTTCGACAGGCAGACAGGTCGGATGCGTCCAGCATTGCGGCCATCTCGATCGAGGTGTGGATCGGTACCTATCTCAAGCAGGGGGTAAACGGGTTTTTCGCTGATTACGCCCTGTCTGAATTCACTCCAGCAAAGATCACAAACCTGATTTGTGATCCGGATGAGTTCATTCTGGTGTCCGACAACGAGGAGGGGATCGACGGGCTCATTCGAGTCTCTCCGGCCCGAAATGCCCCTGTATCCGGGTGGTCGGGAATGGAGATCTCGACCTTCTACGTTCAGCCGCGCCATCACGGCAAAGGCATTGGCAAACGCCTTTTGGCTGCGGCCCTTGAATTCTGCAAAGGGCAAGGTGAGGACGCCGTCTGGCTTGCGACAAACGCCGAGAACACCCCGGCTATCGCATTCTATCATGCGCAAGGGTTTGAGCACATTGGTGAGACCCACTTCCGGATCGATGGTAATGAGTATTTGAACAACGTGTATGCGTTACGTCTTGCCTGATTGCGCGGTGGTTCTTTCCCTCGCTGGAATAGCGGTTAAAGTGACTTTCTGGCCTGAACTTGGGATACCGGTGAATGATCGAAATCCGCGACCTGCAATTGCTCAGCGCTTTGGCGCGGCATCAGCATTTTGCCAAGGCGGCCGAGGAATGCGGGATTTCGCAGCCTGCGTTCTCGATGCGCATCCGCAATCTTGAGGATCGGCTGGGTGTTTCGATCGTCCGACGTGCCAACCGGTTTCAGGGCCTGACAGAAGAGGGCGAGATGATCGTCCAGCGGGCGCGGCGTATCCTTGACGACACCAAAGCGCTTGAGCAGCAGGTTCTGGCCGCCAAGGGTGAAATCACCGGTACGCTGATTCTGGGCGTGATCCCAACGGCGATTGCCTTCACTGGCCGTCTGACCAAACGTCTGCGGCAGGCGCACCCCCGCATCATCACCCGGATCGAAACCATGTCGGCCACCGCGATTCAGCATCGGTTGGATGAGGGCAGCCTGGATGCGGGCATCACCTATGGTGACAGTATTGGCACCGATCTGCGGCAGGTGCAGCCTTTATATGAAGAGACATATGTGCTGCTGGTCCCGTCGCATATGACGAGCGAGAAAGGCCCGATCCCCTGGGCGCGGGTGGCCGAGTTCCCGCTCAGCCTGTTGGAGCCACAGATGCAGAACCGGCGCATTCTGGACCGGATATTTGCCGAACAGGGGCTGCACCCGCAGGTTGTTGCAGAGACCAGCGGCTTTACCGCCTCGATGGTCATGGCGCGCGAGGGGTTAGCGGCCACCGTGGTCCCGCGCGTGTTGATCCGCGCGCTGGGTGATCTGAAGGGCACGAAAGTGCTGCCTCTGGTCGATCCCATTGTCAGCAAACCGATTTGTCTGGCGACTTTGTCCCGTGACCCGGAATTGCCCACGGTCGAGGCATTGCGGGCTGTGGTGACGTCTTTGCGGTGATAAGCTGTCGTTATCGTGCGATTGCGATAAGCGATTTGACGATATGTTATTCTGATGAGACACGGAACCTCAATCGGAGGGCATCATGGCACCATTAGATACCAAGCCATCAGGCGCACCCAAGGGCGTCTGGAAGTCAGGTAAAGGCAAGGGGCGGCACACGCCCAAGGGCCGTCAGTTCACGGATGAGGCGCAGGCTGAGATTCATCGCCTGCTGGGCGACCGCCCGCGCCGCCGCGACCTGCTGATCGAATTCCTGCATTTGATTCAAGACGAACACGGCCATATCAGCGCCGACCACATCGCCGCGCTGGCGGTTGAGATGCGGATCGGTCAGGCCGAGATCTATGAGACCGCGACCTTCTACGCCCATTTCGATGTGGTGAAAGAAGGCGAGACGCCTCCTCCGGCATTGACCATCCGGGTTTGTGATTCCCTGTCCTGCGAAATGGCTGGTGCCGAGCAGCTGCAAAAAGCGCTGGAAGATGGTCTGGACCCGGCTGAGGTTCGCGTGGTTCGCGCGCCCTGCATGGGCCGCTGTGATACCGCCCCGGTGCTTGAGATCGGTCACAACCATATCGACCTTGCGACCCCCGAAAAGGTGCAGGCTGCAATTGCTGCCGATGACACCCATGCTCATTTGCCCGACTACGAAGTCTTTGCGGCCTATGAAGCAAATGGCGGTTACGCCAAGCTGAAAGAGCTGCGCGACAGCGGCGATTGGGAAAAGGTGCAGGAAGACATCCTGTCCTCGGGCCTGCGCGGTCTGGGCGGCGCTGGCTTCCCGTCCGGCAAGAAATGGGGCTTTGTGCGGATGAACGAAGGCCCGCGCTATCTGGCCGTGAACGGCGATGAGGGCGAGCCGGGTACATTCAAGGATCGCTACTATCTGGAACGCACGCCGCATGTTTTCCTTGAGGGCATGCTGATCGCCGCTTGGGCGGTCGAGGCCGAGACTTGCTTTATCTACATGCGTGACGAATATCCGGCAGTGCTGGAAATCCTGCGCCGTGAGATTGCCGCGCTGGAACAGGCCGGGATTGTTGAGCCGGGTTACATCGACCTGCGCCGGGGGGCTGGTGCCTATATCTGCGGCGAAGAATCCGCGATGATCGAGTCGATTGAGGGCAAGAAGGGTCTGCCGCGTCACCGTCCTCCGTTCGTGGCGCAGGTCGGGGTCTTTAACCGTCCGACCTTGGTACACAATGTCGAGACGCTGTATTGGGTCACTAAGGTTTGCCGCGAGGGGCCTGAGTGCCTTAACAGCACCGAAAAGAATGGCCGTAAGGGCCTGCGCAGCTATTCGGTCTCGGGCCGGGTGGCGAAGCCGGGCGTCTATCTGCTGCCTGCCGGGTCGACCATTCTGGACGTGATCGAAGCGGCTGGAGGTATGGCTGAAGGCCAGACCTTCAAGGCGTATCAGCCGGGTGGCCCGTCCTCGGGTCTGCTGCCCGCGTCGATGGAAGACATCCCGCTGGATTTCGACACGCTGCAACCGCATGGCACCTTCATCGGCTCCGCCGCCGTTGTGGTTCTGTCCGATCAGGACACTGCCCGCGATGCGGCGCTGAACATGCTGCGGTTCTTCGAAGACGAAAGCTGCGGCCAGTGTACGCCCTGCCGGGCAGGCTGCGAAAAGGCGGTCAAGCTGATGCAGGCCGACAAGTGGGATCAGGATCTGCTGGAAGATCTGTGTCAGGTCATGGGCGATGCCTCGATCTGCGGTCTGGGGCAGGCGGCCCCGAACCCGATCCGTCTGGTCATGAAACATTTCGCTGACGAAATCTGAGGGAGACAGAGCCATGCTTGATGCAAGCCCGAACAAGACCGTCACCTTCAACCTGAACGGCGAAGATGTCACCGTGCCCGAGGGCTGGACCATCTGGGAAGCCGCCAAGGGGCAGGGGTTCACCATTCCGCACCTGTGCCACAAGCCGCAGCCGGGTTACCGCCCGGACGGCAACTGCCGCGCCTGTATGGTCGAGGTGGAAGGCGAACGCACACTGGTCGCCTCGTGCATCCGTCCCGCAGCGGACGGTATGGTGGTAAAAACTGACTCGGATCGCGCCGAGAAGTCGCGCACCATGGTCATGGAGCTGTTGGTCGCCGACCAGCCCGAAGAAGCACATGACACCTCAAGCCATTTCTGGGACATGGCCAAGCTGAACGATGTCAGCGACAGCCGCTTCCCGGCGAAAGAGGCCGAGAAGATCCCACTGCTGGATGACAGCCACGTTGCGATGCGCGTCAATCTGGACGCTTGCATCAACTGCAACCTCTGCGTTCGTGCATGCCGCGACGTGCAGGTGAACGACGTGATCGGCATGGCCGGACGCGGCCACACCGCGCAGGTGGTGTTCGACCAGAACGACCCGATGGGTGATTCAACCTGTGTCGCCTGTGGTGAATGTGTGCAGGCCTGCCCGACCGGCGCCCTGATGCCTGCAACCGTGCTGGACGACAAACAGCAGGGCGACAGCAAGGACTACGATACTGAGACCGAAAGCGTCTGCCCGTTCTGTGGCGTGGGCTGTAAGGTCTCGCTGAAGGTCAAGGACGGTAAGGTCAAGTATGTCGAGGGCATCAACGGGCCCGCAAACGAAGGCCGCCTGTGCGTCAAGGGCCGCTTCGGCTTTGACTACATCCACCACCCACACCGTCTGACCAAGCCGCTGATCCGCCGTGAAGACGCACCTGCCAAAGGTCTGAACGTCGATCCGGGCAACCTGTCGACTCATTTCCGCGAAGCAACGTGGGAAGAGGCGATGGACCTTGCGGCCTCCAAACTGGTGGCCCTGCGCGACCAAGATCCGCGCAGCGTTGCGGGCTTTGGCTCGGCCAAGTGCACCAACGAAGAAGCGTACCTGTTCCAGAAGTTCATCCGTCAGGGCTTCAAGCACAACAATGTCGACCACTGCACCCGTCTGTGCCACGCGTCGTCCGTTGCGGCGCTGATCGAGAACGTCGGATCGGGCGCTGTGACCGCGACATTCAACGAAATCGAAAACGCGGATGTGGCGATCATCATCGGCTCGAACCCGATCGAGAACCACCCGGTCGCGGCGACCTACTTCAAACAGTTCGCCAAGCGCGGCGGCAAGCTGATCGTGATGGACCCGCGCGGCGTCGGTATGCGCAAGTTTGCTGACGAAATGCTGCAGTTCCGCCCCGGTGCCGATGTCTCGATGCTCAACGCGATCATGAACGTGATCGTCGAGGAAGAGCTGTATGACAGCCAGTACATCCACCGCTGGACCGAGAACTGGGAGGCAGAGAAAGAGCACCTGCGCCAGTTCACGCCCGAGGCAATGTCGCCGATCTGTGGCATTGAACCCGATCAGCTGCGCCGAGTGGCCCGCACCTTTGCACAGGCCAAGGCTGGTCTGATTTTCTGGGGTATGGGCGTCAGCCAGCACATCCACGGCACCGACAACTCGCGCTGTCTGATCTCGCTGGCTCTGATGACCGGCAACGTTGGTAAACCCGGCGCGGGTCTGCACCCGCTGCGCGGTCAGAACAACGTGCAGGGTGCCTCGGACGCGGGCCTGATCCCGATGTTTCTGCCGGATTACCAGACGGTCACCGATGACGGCATTCGCGCCAAGTTCAACAACGTCTGGAATTCAGATGACTTCTCGAACGAGAAGGGTCTGACCGTCACCGAGATCATCGATCAAGCTTATGCGGGCAACATCAAGGGCATGTATATTCAGGGTGAAAACCCGGCCATGTCCGACCCGGATGTGAACCACGCGCGTGATGCGCTGGCCAAGCTGGACCTGATGATCGTGCAGGATATCTTCCTGACCGAAACGGCGAACTATGCCGACATCATCCTGCCCGCCTCGGCGCTGTATGAAAAGAACGGCACGGTGTCGAACACCAACCGTCAGGTGCAGCGCGTGCGCCCCGCAGTGACCCCTCCGGGTGAGGCGCGCGAGGATTGGAAGATCACCGTCGAACTGGCGCAGCGCATTGGGCTGAACTGGGATTACTCCGATGTGTCCCAGGTCTTTGCCGAGATGAAGCTGACGATGAACTCGCTTAACAACATCACGTGGGAGCGTCTGGAGACCGAGACCATCACCTATCCTTCACTGTCCGAGACCGATCCGGGGCAGGCGATTGTGTTCGGTGATGGCTTCCCGCGTGCGGATGGGCGGGCGCGCTTTACTCCGGCCAGTGTCATCCCGCCGGATGAGGCACCGGATGACGAATATCCGATGATCGCCACGACGGGGCGTCAGCTGGAACATTGGCACACCGGGTCGATGACCCGCCGGTCCAACGTTCTGGACGCGGTTGAGCCCGAGGCGAACTGTTCGCTGAACCCCCGTACGCTCAAGCTGATGGGGATCGAACCGGGCGAGATGATCCGTCTGACCACCCGTCGCGGCTCGATCGAGATCATGGCGCGCGCCGACCGGGCGATTGCCGAGGATATGGTGTTTATTCCGTTTGCCTATGTCGAGGCGGCGGCGAACATCCTGACCAACTCGGCCATCGACCCCTATGGCAAAATCCCCGAGTTCAAGTTCTCGGCGATCCGGGTCGAAAAGATCGAAGACGCCATCGCGGCGGAATAAGACCAGCACTCACAAAGTTAAAATAGGCGGCCCTCTGGGTCGCCTTTTTTCTTTCCTTGACAGAGTGTTGCTTGCGGCCAAACCTGTCATCACCTTGGTGATGGAGGAGCATATGGCCCGCCGTTTTGTCGATCTGTCTGTGCCGCTGGAGACCGGGATCGTATCTGACCCGCCGATCATGCTGCCTGAGATTGAGTACATGACCCATGACCAAACCGCAGAACAGGTGATGGCGTTCTTTCCCGGTCTTCAGAAAGACGACCTGCCGGGCGGTGAGGGCTGGGCCATCGAACGGTTGCAGATCGCCACCCATAACGGCACCCATCTGGATGCGCCGTATCACCATCACTCGACTATGAATAACGGCGAACGGGCGATCACCATCGACGAGGTGCCGCTGGAATGGTGCATGAATCCCGGTGTGAAACTGGATTTCCGCCATTTCGACGATGGTTATGTGGCCACGGCGGCCGATGTCCAGGCCGAACTGAAGCGGATCGGCCACGACTTGCGGCCTCTGGATATTGTGGTTGTGAATACTTCGGCGGGCACGCGATACGGCCAGCCGGACTATCTGATGAAAGGCTGTGGTATAGGGCGCGAGGCGACCTTGTACCTGACCGAACGCGGTGTGCGGGTAACCGGCACAGATGCCTGGAGCTGGGACGCGCCCTTTCCCCTGACCGCACAGGAATATGCCGAAACCAAGGATGCCTCAATCATCTGGGAGGGGCACCGCGCCTCGATAGAGATCGGTTATTGCCATATCGAAAAGCTGACCAACCTCGAAAACCTCCCGCCCACCGGATTCGAAATCTCGTGCTTTCCGTTCAAGATCAAAGGGGCGTCGGCAGGTTTTGTGCGGGCTGTTGCGATTTTTGAGGGGGACGGCGATGACTAGACCTCTCAGTGGACATGACGGCCCTTATGATGCACCGGTCGAAATCCAGGGGTTCTCGGTTCTGCCGGAATGGATCGACTATAATGGCCACATGAACGTGGGCTTTTATGGCGTGGCCTTCGACATGGCGCTGGAAAAGCTGATGATCGATCACCTCGGGCTGGGTGAGGTTCAGGTCAAGGCGCTGGGGCAGGGGCCGTATGTCCTGCAATCCCACATGAATTTCCTGCGCGAGGTTCAACCGGATGAATCGTTCTATTTCCGCTTTCGGATGTTGGATTCCGATCAAAAACGCGGGCACTACTTTGCGCAGATGCTGTCAGAAAAAGACAACGCCATCTGCGCCACGCAGGAAGCGCTGTTCATGAACGTCAGCCATACCACCGGGCGGTCAGAGCCCTATCCGGATTGGGCGGTCGCGCGGCTGGCCCGCATGGTCGGCGATCACGCCGGGCTAGAGGCCGCACCGCAGGTCGGGCAGGCGATCGGCATCCGGCGGACATAGCGCCCTTAGTAATCCCGTTCGAAAAACAGGCCCAGCCCGGTTTCGCCGCGCCCGTCGACGGTGCCGCGTACGGTGAAACTGTCGGTGACGTCCAGATTCAGGTTCACCTCAGTGTCGCCCTCGGTGTTGACGGTGAAATCGGTATAGAGATTGTCACTCAGATAAGCCCCGGCCCCCAGACGGCCCGCGCCGCCGTCGGTCGCACCGATATCCACCGTGTCAACGCCGGTCGAGTCGCGTAGCCCTTTGGTCGTATCGCCCCCCGCGCCGCTGAGCTGCGCCAGAGACGCGGCCATCTGGGCAATGATAAACGGCGACAGTTCCGAGAAACGGTTGCCGAACAGCAGCATCGCCAGCGCCTCTTCCGCCGGGCGTTGGGGATCGGAATAGACGTCAACCTCGGGCGCATCCAGCGGACCGGCGATTTCGATCGTCGCGGTACCCTCGGAGGTACTGGTGGACGAGGCGAACTCGATATACGGCGTCAGGTCCCCCTGCAGAGTCACAATGCCTTTGGTCAGGGCCAGCCTACGGCCCAGAATGTCGAAATTGCCCCGGATCAACTCAATCTGGCCGGAGGGGATGACCGACGCCGTCGTGCCGCCGATGAACAGGTTCCCACCCAGTTCGGCATTGACGCCCCGGCCGCGCACAAAGACCGACTTGGGCGCCCGCAGGCTGACATCCAGCGCGATGCGGGAGTCGCTTTTCGAGGCCCCTTCCTCGACGATCAGCCGCGCCCGTTCGCGGGTGATGTAACTGGCCCGGCTTTCGTTGATATGTTCGATCTCGGGGATCGGCGCAGCCCCCACGGCTCCGGCTGCAGCGGCGAGGTTGATGTTGGTCTCTTCAAACGTAATCTGCCCGGAAATGGCGCTGTTGCCGGCCAACGCTCCGGTCATGGCGATCTCACCATCCAGCGTGGTTTCATAAAGCAGCTTGTCGGTCAGCACGAGCTGGTTGAGCCTGGCGACAATGTTGGCGTTCAGCGGCGGCGTCAGGTCCAGCGGGCCTGAGATAGTGAAGTTGCCTCCGGCCCGCATCCCGCCATTCAACGAGATATTGGCCCGGCTTTGCGCCAGTTCGACCGAGCCGCTGATGCCGGTGACCGTCTGCCCGATTTCAGGGATCGCCAGCGACGTCCCCGAAGTGGTGATCGAACCGCTCAACGAGCTGAGCGCGGGCTTGCCTTTCAGGCGCAGATTGTGCCGGGCGGTTCCGTCGATCTTGTTGGGTGAGATAAACAGGTTGATGACGCCAAGATTGACACCACCCTGTGCCCTCAGATCGGCCTCGCCGCTGGTTTCATCGAAAGTGCCCGCGATCGTGCTGTTGATTTCTGCGGGACCGTTGGCGGAGCCATCGATGGTCCAGACGCCGTTGTTGCGTTTCGCATTACCGGTCGCCGCGACAGTGCCGGGAAACTCGGGTGCGAAACGTTCGATCTTGTTCAGCTTGGCGTCGAAATCCAAATCGGCTGTGCCATCCGTGTCCACGGTTCCGGTCAGTGCGGCGTAAGAACTGTCCGGCCCGCTTAACCGCATGGTGCCTTCAAGCCCGGATCTGATCGGGGCGACGTTGCCGTCCAGCGTCAGTGGCCCGGACATTGTGGTCAGGATACGGGACAGATCGTCAAGCTGTGCGGTAAAGCTCAGCCCGCCGGCGTCGCGGTCCAGCTGGCCCGATGCGGTGGCGGACAAAGCGGTGCCCTGCAGGCGGAAGGTGCGGATATCGACTCCTTCCTCGCCCTTTTCGGCATCGACATTCAGGGTCGTGCGGCCCTGGATCAGCTTGTCGACCAGTTCGATGCCGGTTTGCAGGTCGTCCGCATTCACATTGCCCTGAATGTTGAAAACCTTGCTGGCCAGGGTAGCGTTGCCCTCAAGATTGGCCGAGATCGACCCGGCCAGATCGCGTTGGGCCAACCCTGAAAACAGTGACAGATCGGGGGCCTTCACCTGCGCCGTGCCGTCCACCGACAGATCGCCGGTGGGGTCGTCGACCGTTGCGGCGACCTGCGCGGTCAGGGCAGTGCCATTCACTGTCGCCTCTCGGATTTCGATCCGGTCTGTTGTCCGGGCGCCGTCCCAGGTGATCGCGGTTTTGCCGGTCAGCAAGGGGTCAAGGTCAGACATGCCGGTCTTGATATCCTGTCCGCTCACGCTGGCCGTGCCATCGAATTCCAGCGTCTGCACCGTGCCCTTGCCATCGAATTCGGCCTGTAAGGCTCCACCCAATTCGCGTTTGGCCAGACCGGAGAAGACTGAAAGGTCAGTTGCATTCACGCGGGCTTGCCCGTCGATGGTCAGGTTGCCGTCGGGTGTCGTGACCTCACCGCTGGCCTGCGCCTGCGCGGCCTCGCTGTTCAGGTCGAATTCGCGGATGGTGATGCCGTCGCTGCCACGGCTGGCATCCAGCGTGATCGTGGTCTCGCCCTTGATGACCGGGTCGATATCGTCGCGTCCGGTGACCAGATCGCGGCCCTCGACCACCACCTTGCCGTCAAAGCTGCGTTCCAGCGGCGAGCCCTTGCCTTCGACCCGCACCGAAGCCTCGCCGCCCAGATCAAGCTGTGCGAGGTCCGAAAACCGCGACAGGTCCGATGCGTCGAGCGTGGCCGAGCCATCTACCGTCAACCCGCTGGTCAGCCCGTCGATCAGCGCATCCAGCGCCAGCGTATAGTCGGTTCCGACCAGTTCGAACCCCGAAAGATTCAGGGACTGATCGCTGCCATAGTCGAACTGGCCGTCCAGCGTGATGCGCTCGCCCAAAGCGGTGTTCAGCGCCTGATCGTTCAGGTCGATCCCGTCGACGATGGCCTGCAGATCACCGGTGACGGTGAATGCTTCGCCCTGTTCCAAAACGCCTTGTGCGGTGATACGGGCGTTGTCCAGTTTCGTCTGCGGTGACTGAAACGCGTCTGCGGTCAGGCTCAGATCCCACAGGTTGCCGTTTTTCTGATCGAACAGGGCGGAAATCTGTGCCGCCTCGATCGATGTGGTGCCGCCTGCAACCGGCAGCACCACGGAATTGCCGTCCGGCGGCGTGATCCGTCCCTGCAAGGCCGCAAGCTGCAGGGTGCCGCCTTCGGCCAGCTGCAACTCACCCTTCAGGTTCAGCGCCTGGGTTGTGAGTTCCAGATCAGAGATATCCAGCGCGCCTTGGGGTTTGGTCTGACCGTCCACGAAAAGCCGTGTCCTGGGGCCAAAGAAGGGGTCCAGATCCTCGGCCATGAAGGGGGTCAGGTCGCCGCCCAGATCGGCGGTAAAGGCAATCCCGTCTGCCGCGCCGGTTTCCGCGGCGCGCAGTTCGACCTGTCCTGTCACCTGCGGCTGCTTGTCACTGCTCAGGGCGATGTCGGCGGTGAAATCGGTCAGGGGGCCCGCGCCTTTGGCGGTAAAGCCAATCGGAGGGCTGTCCGGGATATTCAGCGCGGTTGAAATCAGGCCGCCCTCGGCCTCATTCACGTCCAGATCCAGATTGATTTCGCGCGACGCGTTCTGGAACCCGGCGGTCAGCTTGATCCTGTCCCCGGCGCGGTCCAGCCGGGTGATGTCCAGGTTGGTGTCCAGCGCACCATCGGCCAGCGACAGGTTGCCAGTGACGGACAATGCGGCGGAGACCCCGATCAGGGGCTCGCCCAGCAACAACTCATCCACCCGGATCTCGCCAATCTCGACAGAAACCGGCAGTTCCGGCAGCTGAAAGGGTTTGGTCTCGGCCGAGGGGGGCGGGGTGTCCTTGGTGGTCGTTCCGGGCGCGCGGGTGATGTCGATCTCTTGCGCTGTCAGGGCATTGACGGAAAACCGGCCGCGGATAAGGGCCAGCCGGTTCCAGTCCAGTTCGGCATCCTTGATGGTCAGCCAGACACCTTCATCGTCCGAGACGGTGATCTCTTGAATCGTGGCGCGCGCGCTCAGCGCGCCCTGCAGGCCCTTGACGGTGACGTTCTGATCGTCGCCCGACAGTGTGTCCTGCAGGAACCGTTCCAGCATACTGCCGCCGCCCTCATCCTCCTGCGCGATCACAGGCGGGGCGGTCACGATCAGGACCGTGGTCACAACAGGATATGCGCAGCGCCGTATCAAAATGCCTGTCCGATCCCGATATAGAATTGCAGACCGCTGCCCGTATCGCCCTGCATGGGCAAGGCCAGATCCAGGCGCAGTGGGCCGAACCCGCCCAGATCATACCGGACGCCCAGTCCGGCGCCCGAATGGTACTCGGCGCCGCTGCCGATAAAAGATGACGTGTCTACGGTACCGAAATCGTAAAACCCGACAAGCGATATCGCGTCGGTGATCTTTCCGCGAACCTCACCGGACAGCCCGACGAAGGATTTGCCCCCGGCCACGCCACCGTTGACCGGGATACCCAGGCTTTCAAAGGGTTGCCCGCGCACGGTTCCCGCACCGCCCGAGAAAAACAGGAAATCCGGTGTCACATTGCTGGGCGAAGGCCCGATCACCGAGCCGATCTGAGCGCGGCCAGCCAGAACAATCCGCCCACCCGTTCTCAGGCTGGTATAGGCGCGCGCGTCGCCGAAAAGCCGAATGCCGGTGTCTGTGCCCGACAAGCCGACGAACGGCATGGCTTGCGCGTCCAGATAGAACCCACGGGTGGCGCTGACCTTGCTGTCACGCTCATCCCATTCTGACCGAAGCGGTATGATGAAATATCGAAACTTGCGGCCGCTGCCATAGGCGTCATCCGCATCCGACCACTGGAAACCGGCCGAGGCCTCGGCATAGAGCCGGTCGGAAAAGGTGCGCCGCGCACCATAGGCCAGCGACGCGACCGAGACGTTGTAGTTCTCGGTATTGCGCCGCTCCAGCAGGGCGCTCCAGAAGGTATTGTCATCCGGGCCCAGCCGGTCGGGCTGATCCAGACGCAGGCCGATCCGGCCGTCCAGGTCCTCGGACCCGCCGATATTGCGCAGCGCTGCTTCGAACCGCAGCCGTTCGGCGCGGCGGAACACATTGCGGTGGGTCCAGGTTGCGGTCACATCCAGCCCTGCGTTCGAGGCCAACTCGACCCCGAAGGTCAGGCGGCGCTTGGGCATGTCTTCGAACGTGGCGTCGAAATCCAGAGTGCCGTCGGGGTTGGGGGTTTTGTGCTCTTCGATCGACACGACGCTGAATGTGCCGGTTCGGCGCAACCGCGTGCCGACCCTCTGGATTTTCGCCGGCGAATACACTTCGCCCGATGGGAACCCGGCGATTTTTTCAATCGACCGGTAACGCACATCCGTGTCGCCCTTGATGATCATCTTGCCAAAGACCAGACGCGGGCCGGGTTCAAGATCGATCTCGGCGTCCAGCCGTTTCTGCGTATGGCGGGCGATGACCTTTTGGCCTTCGACCTCGGCCTTGGCGTGTCCGGTGTCGCGCCAACCCTGTACCCCGGCCGAGGCTGCCTGCTGAATGGCTCCGGTCGTGGCCAGCTTGCGGGGGGCGAACTCTTCGGGCAGGACGGTGCCCGGTGCGACCGGTTCAACGACGGCGGTGCCGAACTTGAAGGTCGGGCCGGTATTCACCGTGATGACGGCACGGTTGATCGCATTGGGCACGGAAAGCGAACTCATGTCCGCTGCTTCCTGCCCGTCCAGCTTGATGCTGACGACCGGGCTGAAATAGCCCTCGTCATACAGAATCTGAACGATGGTGCGGTAATCGGATAACGCGGCGGACAGGATTTCCAGCGGTGTGTCCAGCCCCCTGTCCTCGGCGGTCGCGACCGAGGACGTCTCCTTGAGGCGTTCGATCAGCGCTTTCGGAGCACCGGGTGCGGACAGCGTCGTTTCAAGCGCGGCCAGAGACGAAGGCAGGGCGGTGATTACGCCAAGAAGGCAATATTTCACAAAGCCCTTTGGCCTGCTTCCCTGCATCGAATGGCTCCAACTGCCCCAAGTCGAAATCAATTTCGCCGTTTTATGCAATGCGACGGCTCATTGCATTCATGTTAGAGCATCAGTTTCCACGCAGGGAAAGAACTTATCGAAAACAACGCCGAATTTCCGGCCCTGTTGTGGTCAGGACCCGGCGTTGCGGAACCAGCGAATGATCGCTTCGCGGTCTTCGGGTTCCATATAGGTCACGTTGGCGGGCGGCATGGCGTGGCTGATGCCCGCCTGCAGGTAGATTTGTCTGGCGTTGCGGGCAATATCGCCTTCGGTTTCCAGCAGGACCCCTTTGGGGGCCCACTGAATACCCTCCCACACCGGTTCGCGGGCATGGCACATGGAACAGCGGCCCAGCACGACGTCATGCGCGTCTTCAAACCCGTCTGCGGCTGCGAATTTCTGTTCATAGGGCGTCAGCGGTTGTGCCTCGGCCTCTTCCAGCGGCTTGTACATCGGCGCGGTGGACAGCCACATGATGGCGATGAACAGGATGGTGGTGACGGCCCAGGTCCAGGTCGGGTTCCCGGCGCGAGCGTGGCGGGTGTTGAAGTAGTGCCGGATGGTGACGCCCATCAGGAACACCAGCGCCGCGATGATCCAGTTGTATTCGGTCGCAAAAGCCAGCGGGTAGTGGTTCGACAGCATCAGGAACACGACTGGCAACGTCAGGTAGTTGTTGTGAGTCGACCGCAGCTTGGCGATCTTGCCGTATTTCGGGTCCGGAGTGCGGCCGTTTTTCAGGTCATCCACCACGATCCGTTGATTCGGCATGATGATGAAGAACACGTTGGCGGTCATGATCGTGGCGGTGAAGGCCCCCAGATGCAGCATCATCGCACGGCCTGTGAAGATCTGGTTATAGCCCCAGCCCATCGCCACCAGCAGAATAAACAGCAGCACCATCAGCAGGGTCGGGCGCTCTCCCAGACCGGATTTGCACAGGAAATCATAGATCAGCCAGCCTACGGTCAGCGAGGCGGCCGAGATCAGAATCCCCTGCCAAAGCGCCAGATCGGCCTTTTCCGCGTCGATCAGATACAGCTCTCCTCCGACCCAATAGACGATCATCAGCAGCGCGGCACCGCTCAGCCAGGTGGCATAGCTTTCCCATTTGAACCAGGTCAGGTGGTCCGGCATTCGTTCGGGCGCGACCAGGTATTTCTGGATGTGATAGAAGCCGCCGCCATGGACCTGCCATTCCTCGCCATCCGCCGGGCCGGGGATGTTGCGGTTCAGGCCAAGGTCCAGCGCGATGAAGTAGAAAGACGATCCGATCCAGGCGATCGCGGTGATGACGTGCAGCCAGCGCACGGCAAAACCCATCCAATCCCAGAACACGGCGAATTCGAACATGAGAGGTCTCTCCGGTAAGTTACCGCCACACTAGGCAAACGGGCTTTTCTTCGGTATTCCCGTATATTGTCAAACTGTATCAAAAAAAACGATAAGATGTCCTATCTCGACAATATCCGTACTTTTGTTCGTGTCTACGATCTGGGCAGCATGTCTGCTGCTGGCCGCGATTTGCGGATTTCGCCTGCTGTGACCTCAGCGCGGATATCGCAGCTTGAGGATCATCTGGGCGTGCGCCTGTTCCAGCGCACCACGCGCAACCTCAGCCCGACCGAGCAGGGCCGGGCGTTCTATCCCGGTGCGGTCGCGGTGCTGGACGCGGTGGATGAGGCCGAGGCGCAGGTGGTCCACCTGACCGAAGCGCCGCGTGGATCTCTGTTTGTTGCAGCGCCATTGGGTGTGGGGCGCAGGTTGTTGGCGCCGCATGTGCCTGATTTTCTCGAGGAATATCCCGAGATTGATGTGCGTTTGCGCCTGACGGACCGGTCGGTAGACCTGACGACCGAGGGGCTGGATTTGGCGTTTTTCATTGGTCAGCCCGAAGACAGCACCCTGCGCATCCGCAAGATTGCCGACTGCCAAAGGGTGCTTTGCGCGGCACCCGATTATGTACAGCGAAGGGGGATGCCGCAGACGGGGGCAGACCTGGTCTCGGGGAAACATGAATGCCTGAACCTGCGCTTTCCGGGCGCGACAGAGTTCCAATGGCAGTTGGAGACACCCGAGGGACCGAGGCGCTTCGCAGTGTCCGGTCGGTTCGAATGCGACGATGGGGACGTGCTGACCGATTGGGCGTTATCGGGGCAGGGGATTGCGATGAAGCCGGTGTTCGAGGTGTCCGAACATCTGAAGGCCGGGCGACTGGTGCCGGTTTCAGTTGAGACACCTCCGGTTCCGGTGCAGATGGCATGCCTATACACCCATCGTCGCCACCAGGATCCCAAGGCGCGTCTTTTCATGGATTTCATGATCGCGCGTATTGGCAAGGTCGTGCGGAGTTCCGAAACTTCGGGTTAGCAAAGGCTCCCGCCCCTGATTGCGCCCTGAGGGCGCTGCACAGCGTTGGGCCGGGCACCGCGGCAAAGCCGCGGTGCGGTCGCGCTGGAGGACGCGAAAAGGGAAATGGAACTTGGGACCGCGACACGCCTGAAAGGCGTGGCGCCCGGCCCAACGGGAGGCGCCCCGGCAGGGGCAGCCGACGGGCGGGAGCCTTGCGGGATGTCTTCAGCTGCCTCGATAGGTTGAGTAGCCATAGGGCGACAATAACAAGGGCACGTGGTAGTGCGCATCCGCGTCAGACATGCCGAACCGGATCGGTACCTGATCCAGAAACAGAGGGTCTTCGGCGACCTGACCTGTCGCGCGCAGGTAGTCTCCGGCAAAGAAAACCAGCTCATAAGAGCCTGTTTTGAAGTCTTCTTGTGGAAGAATCGGGCTGTTGGTGCGGCCGTCGGAATTGGTTTCGGTCTCGGCCAGTTGGCGGCGGGTTTCCCCGGTGATTTCATACAGGGCGATCCGCAGCCCTTGGGCCGGGCAACCGCGTGCCGTGTCCAGAACGTGGGTTGTCAGGTAACCTGCCACGGGGGTCTCCTTTGATTTGCCTTTAGCTTTGTCGCAGTCTGGCGCAAAGTTCTAAATAGTGGAAATGCCGAAAGAACCGGAAACAGCGTTCGGATTAGTTTGATAATCAACCGCGCGTTTCTGGTCTAAGGCTGATGAAACGCACTAGAACGGAAGATGCCATGCAACCGCCTCGATACCCTCGTGACATGATCGGTTACGGAGCCACCCCGCCAAATGCCAAATGGCCCGGCGGGGCCAAGCTGGCCGTGCAGATCGTGCTGAACTACGAAGAAGGTGGCGAGAACAATATCCTGCATGGTGATGCCGCGTCCGAGGCGTTTCTGTCCGAGGTTGTCGGCGTGGCGCCTTGGCCGGGACAGCGCCATTGGAATATGGAGTCGATCTACGAATACGGGTCGCGGGCGGGGTTCTGGCGTCTGCATCGGCTGATGCAGGACGTGCCGATCACGGTCTATGGCGTGGCGACGGCGCTGGCTCGGTCGCCGGATCAGGTGGCCGCGATGACGGCGGCGGGTTGGGAGGTCGCCAGCCACGGCCTGAAATGGATCGAACACAAGGACATGTCCGAGGATGAAGAGCGCGCGCATATCGCCGAGGCCATCCGCCTGCATACCGAGGTCGTGGGTGAGCGCCCGCGCGGTTGGTATACCGGCCGTTGTTCCGAAAACACCGTCCGGCTGGTGGCTGAAGAGGGTGGGTTTGCATATGTGGCCGACACGTATGCCGATGATCTGCCCTATTGGATGCAGACCGGCGGGCGGGATCAGTTGATCGTGCCATATACGTTGGACTGCAACGATATGCGCTTTGCCACGCCGCAGGGCTTCAACTCGGGCGATCAGTTCTACACGTATCTCAAAGACAGCTTCGATGCGCTTTATGCCGAGGGTGAGGCGGGGGCACCCAAGATGCTATCAATTGGATTGCATTGCCGCCTGATCGGGCGGCCCGGACGCTTGATGGCATTGAAGCGGTTCCTGGACTATGCGCGCGGGTTTTCGGATGTCTGGTTTGCTACGCGGCTGCAGATTGCCGAACATTGGGCGGCGCAGCATCCCCCGATGGCGCATCCGAAACCATCGCAGATGCAGCGGGATGAGTTTGTTGCAGCTTATGGTGGCATCTTCGAACATTCCGCCTGGATTGCGGAGCGTGCTTTTGATCTGGAACTTGGTCCGGCCCATGACACGGCGGGAGGGGTGCACAACGCACTGTCCCGCATGTTCCGCTCGGCCTCGGAGCGGGAGCGGCTGGGCGTGTTGACGGCGCACCCGGATCTGGCGGGCAAGCTGGCGCAGGCCAAGCGTCTGACGCAGGAAAGCACGTCCGAGCAGGCCTCGGCGGGGTTGGATGCATTGACGGATGAAGAGCGCGCCGCTTTCACCGATCTGAACCAGCGCTACACTGAGAAGTTTGGTTTTCCCTTCATCATTGCGGTGCGCGATCACGACAAGACCTCGATCCTGCGGGCGTTCCAGCGACGGATCGAACAGGACCGGGATACGGAATTTGCCGAAGCCTGCCGTCAGGTCGAACGCATCGCCGAATTCCGTTTGCGGGACGTGTTGCCCTCATGAGCCGCCGGATCGTCGCCGCGCCGCTGACTGCCGAGGCCTTTGTGCCCTTTGGCGATGTGCTGGAAGTTGCGGGTGAGCCGGACAGGATCATCAATCAGGGGCAGTGTGGCCGATACCATGACCGCGCGGGGCTGGATTTTTCCGATGGTCGCGCAGGGATCAGCCTGTTCAATGCCAATCCGCGAAGTTTGCCGTATCGGCTGGATATGGTCGAACGGCACCCCGACGGCAGTCAGGCCTTCATTCCGATGACGCAGCACCCGTTTTTGGTCATCGTTGCGCCGGATGTAGACGGGCGGCCGGGCGAGCCCTTGGCATTTGTCACGACACACGGACAGGCAGTGAATTATCATCGGGGGACATGGCACGGCGTTCTAACACCGCTGCATGCTCCGGGCCTGTTCGCCGTTGTCGACCGGGTTGGAAAGGGGGCCAATCTGGAAGAGGTCTGGTTCGACGAACCTTATGAGGTTGTGGCGGGCTAGCGGCGGACCCTCCCGCCCGGTCCCTGGCGCATCAAAGATGCTTGGGACCCTTTGGGCCGGGCAGCGCGCGGGCAAGCCCACCCGCTGCAGTAGCGCAGAGGTCAGGGTCGTGCCATCAGCCGGGCGACGTCGAGCATCCGTGCCGAAAAGCCCCATTCGTTGTCGTACCAGCCAAAGACGCGGACCTGATTTTCACCGACCATGCGCGTTTCGGGGCCTGCTATGACCAGCGATTCAGGTCTGGTCCGCAGGTCTGACGATACCAGCGGGTGATCGATCCAACCCAGAACGGCGGACTGTGAGACCGCTTTTCGCAGTTCGAATTCAAACTCGGTGGCGGACATGCCGCGGTTCAGGGTTGCGACCAGATCGACCGCGGACACGCTGGCGGTTGGGACGCGCACCGCTGCGCCGGAAATGCGGCCTGCGAGGTGGGGCATAACCTCATCGATCAGTTCTGTGGCACTGGTGGTCGTGGGGACCATGGACAGTGCCCCGGCGCGCGACCGGGCCAGATCGCCGCGCGGGGCATCCACCATGGGCTGGCTGTTGGTGTAGCAATGGATCGTCGTCATATGGGCTGAGGCGATGCCTCCGATCCCGTCCAGAACCTTGACCAGTGGGGCCAGCCCGTTGGTGGTGCAGGACGCGTTCGAAACGATCCGGGCGTTGCCCAACTGGTCCTCGTTGGCACCCAGAACGATGGTCACCTCGGTGGCGGGCGAGGGGCCGGAGATCAGCACTTTGCCCGCCCCTGCGGTCAGACCCTGACCAGCCACGTCCGAGGTGCGCGCGACGCCGGTGCAATCCATCAGAACGTCGACCCCGGTCAGATCGACACGGGACAGGTCCGGACTGTGGGTGATCGGGATGGTATGGCCGTCAACCTGCAAGGCATCTTCACCGGCCTCCACCGATCCAGAGTAGGGTCCAAAAGTGCTGTCGTATTTGAACAGGTAAGCACAGGTTCCGAGCGGTGCGATGTCGTTGATCAGCACCAGTTCGACATCACTATCCGGCGGCAAAGCCAGCAGCTGCCGCAGGATCGTGCGGCCAATCCGGCCGAATCCGTTGATCGCGAGTTTCATGCGCAAGCTATGGCAGCGGGTTGCGTCGACCTCAATGCCCGTTTCGACCTGAGGTCAGTTGCAGCTGACCTGCGAAAAAAACTGACCCGAGATGTTCTGATACATGCTGGCCCGGAGCGGCTTGCACCCGGTCGCCGCCTGGATGGCTGCCATGGCCTGAATGGTGCGCAGGCGCGGTGGCGGGCCAAACGGGTTCAGGTTGTTGTTGTCCCGGGTTGCGCGATAGACGACCGGAGCGTCCGAGACTTGCGTAACGGCCCATGTACGGCTCATGACGAATACCGATTTGGTTTCTTCTTTGGCGGCAACTGGGGTTGCCTCCAGGGCCGTCAGGCCAACTACAGCTGCCAGTGCCAGCATCGATCCGCGCAGTACCATTGAACAATCTCCAGTGCTAAAAACCGGTGTTATTTCACCAGATTAAAGCGCTTCTGTGAACCCCTGCGCCGGAAAAAGCCGATTTGGCGTCAGCGTTTGGCCAAGGACAGCGGCATGTGCCGGTTCACATCCTTGTAAAGCAGATAGCGGAATCGCCCCGGACCGCCCGCGTAACATGCTTGCGGGCAGAAAGCGCGCAGCCACATGTAATCGCCGGCCTCGACCTCGACCCAATCCTGATTGAGCCGGTAGACGGCTTTGCCTTCAAGCACATAGAGACCATGCTCCATCACGTGCGTTTCGGCAAAAGGGATCAGGCCGCCGGGTTCGAAATTGACGATGTTCACATGCATGTCGTGGCGCAGGTCCTGCGGGTCGGCGAAGCGGGTGGTGGACCAGCGGCCCTCGGTTCCCGGCATCTCAACAGGCGTCACGTCGCGTTCATTGGTGATGATCGGATCGGGGGCGGGCAGGCCGGGGACGGCCTCATAGGCTTTGCGGACCCAGTGGAAGCGGGCAGTTTCTTTGGTGCTGTTGTGCAAAGTCCATTCGCAACCGGCTGGAATATAAGCATATCCACCTGTGTCCAGCTGGTGCACCTCACCGGCCAGTGTCAGCGTCACCGCACCTTCGACAACGAACAGCACGCCCTGCGCCTGAGGGTCGGTCTCGGGGCGGTTACTGCCGCCGCCGGGCTGCACCTCCATGATGTACTGCGAGAAGGTCTCGGCAAATCCGCTGAGGGGGCGGGACAGCACCCAGAGCCGGGTCTTTTCCCAAAACGGCAGCGCGCTGGTTACGATGTCGCGCATCGTGCCTTTTGGGATCACCGCATAGGCCTCGGTGAACATGGCGCGGTCGGTCAAAAGCTGGTCCTGACCGGGGTGGCCGCCTGTGGGCGCGTAGTAGGTGGGGTGTGCCATCGGGTGCCTCTGCTTGGTGGTCGGGGCACTATGCGGGGATTGCCCCGCCGGTCCTAGCGGCAGAGTTGCGATAGGTTTGTTCGGGATAATTTGAAGGTCGCCCAACGGGGCTTGGCCCCGGTTCACGGGCGGTATAGTCTTGAATGCAAATCTTTTTCAGCAAGGCGAGGCGATCATGAAAGCCCGGATTTCTCCTACTCTGGCGGCGGTTGTTATTCTTGGCGCGGCGACGGTCGTCCAAGCCAAGCCGATTTCCCGAATTATCTCGGAAATGGGCCTTACCCCTGCGGATTTCGAAGTGGTGAGCGAAACCGCGGATGCGATGTTGGCCGGATCGACACCTCGCGTCGGCGAAGAAGGCACCTGGGTAAACGACGCAACCGGGTCGAAAGGCACGATCCTTGTCCGTGATGTCCGCGACAATTGCGTTCACCTGCAACACTTTATTCAGCCCGAAGGCACAGACCAGACCCGAGAGGTCAGGACCCGCCGCTGCCGCGATGCGGGCGGCAACTGGATCCTGACGCCCTGATCCGCGATCAGTAGCCGCGTGCCCTGTCGACCTCGTGCAGTAAGGCTTTCCCGGTGGTCAGCCGCTGAAAGTTCTCGCCCACATCCGTCAGAGCCTCGCCCAGATGCCAGCCGGAAACGTGGGGCGTGACGGTGACGCCCGGATGCGCCCAAAGCGGACTGTCCGAGGGCAGGGGTTCCGTTGATGTCACATCCAGTACCGCATGGCCGGGTGCGCCATTGTTCAGCGCAGAGATCAGCGCGGTTTCGTCGATCAAATCGCCCCTGCCGGCGTTCAGTAGCTGACTGCCAGGCTTCATCGCAGCCAAAATCCGGGCATCGAACAGCCCGACGGTCTGAGGGGTCGAGGGCAGGATCGCGCAGACATGATCGCATTGCCCCAGCAATTCCGGCAGGGCTGCGTCGCCATGCAGGCAGGTCACGCCGTCGATCTGCTTGGGGGACCGGCTCCAGCCCATGACCTGAAACCCGACGGCCCGCAGCATCCTGGCGCTGCGCGCACCGATATGGCCCAGCCCAAGAACCCCAACCACCGTTTCGGGTGCAAAAAGCGGGGCCTTGGGCAGCCATTCCGCGCGGTGCTGGGCGGCTTCGTGAAAGACCATATGGCGTTGGCGGCGCAGGACATAGGCCACGAACCATTCGGCGATTTCCTGTGCGGGCGCATCTGGTTTCAAACGCGCCACCCGCACATGGTCCGGCAGGTTGGGGTTGCTGACAATGGTCTCGACTCCGGCACCCAGCTTTTGCACCAGTTGCAGGTTGGGCAGGCGTTTGGGATGGTCGTCGCTTAACCTGACCACCGCAACCACGGTGATGTCGGCAGGATCGCCCAAAGTGTCCGGCGTCCTTACATCCGCGCCGGGGTACAGCTGCCGGATATCGCGGGCAATATCGCTATCGCTGATCCAGTCAGACACCCCGGTTTCGATCAGCAAAGCCATGATGCACCTCCCACTGCCTCAATTTTCGCTATGCCCGGTTACCGAACTGGACATTTTCCCCGCAGCTAAGTCATTCTCGGGCCGAAGGTAAAGCCCGGTCTTGGCGTCGGGTGAGCAGAAAATGTTGAGGCAGTCCATGAGCAGGACATCAGAGCAGAGCCGTCCGGCCTATTTCCATTTGCGCGACGACGGTGCCTTTGTCGGCAACGATCCGGCGCGTGGGCCTTGGTCTGCCGATCATTGCCATGCGGGTCCGGTCAGCGGCCTGATCGTGCGGGCAGCGGAAACCGAGGTTGGCCCCGAGAAGATGCTGACCCGCCTGACGGTCGATCTGCTGCGGCCGCAACCGTTGGCTGGGCTGCGGGTGGCGGCGGAAACCACGCGCCACACCAAGACGCTGGCCACCACACGAGTCACCGTGCACGATCTGGATGACAGGCTCTGCGCCACCGCCACGACCATGCATCTGGCGCGGCGCGATCTGGGACCGGTTCCGAATGTGTCGATGGCTCTGCCCCGGTTGGAAGACGCCGTGACCGGACCATTTCCGATCGGCGAGGTGCGCCACGATCTGCCCGGTTTCGCCAATCACTCTGACGTGCTGTATCCGAAAGGCGGCAATCAGGGGGCCGGTCCCAAAACGGTCTGGATGCGAGTCCCCGCATTGCTTGAGGGCGAGGTGCCATCGCCGATTCAAGCGCTGTGCCCGCTGGCCGATTGTGGCAATGGCATCTCGTGGAACGCGCCAACAACCGAGATGGGATTCATGAACACTGACCTGACTGTCCAGATACATCGTGAGCCGGTGTCGGACTGGCTGGCCTCAGAGTCGATCAGCCACTGGCAACCTTCGGGGATCGGGATGTCTCAATCGGTGCTGTATGACATCGAAGGGCCGGTTGGGACGGCCTTGCAAACAATCATTCTGTTTCCGCCGACCTGATCCTTTGGCCGGTTTCTGCACGTCATCTTTGAATTGCATTGCCGGGCGTGGGTCGAGCCCCTATCTTTCGCCCATGCGCTGGATCGTAACCCTTTTGACCTGCTGCCTGCCGATCCCGGCGATGGCGCACCCGCATGTCTTTATCGACACCGGGTTGGAGTTCATCGTGGACGACTCCGGCCAGCTGACCCATGTGCGCGTGACCTGGGCCTATGATGAGTTCTACTCGTTGCTGGTCCTTGAAGACATGAAGCTGGATCAGGATGCGGACGGTGTTCTGACGGACAGCGAACAGGGCTTTCTGGCCGGTTTCGATGCGCAATGGATGGAGGGGTATAACGGCGATCTGGTCCTGTTCGCGGATGGGGATCCGGTCGCGCTGTCCGGCCCGCTGGAGCCGCAGGCCACCACCGAGGACGGGCGCATTGTCTCATCCCATCTGCGTGCGGTTGATGGCGGTGCCGTGTCGGCCTCTGCGCTGATGGCAAAAGCCTATGACGAATCCTATTACACCGCATACGAAGTGACCCGTCCGGTGACGGTGACAGGCCCCGCGTCATGCCGGATCAGCCGGATTGATCCCGACATTGACGGCCAGCTGGCGCAAATGCAGGCGTTCCTGTTGACGCTGGATGCCGATTACGATCTTGAGGAAAACGATATCCCGCTGGTCGGGGAAAGCTTTGCGACCGAGATTTTCGTGTCATGTCCAAATACCTGATTGTTCCGGTTGCCATCGCCATTGCGCTGCTGCTGTGGTTCTGGGGAAGTGGCGGCTTTGACAGCCTGGCCGCTTGGGCCGCCGGTGAGCAGCGCGAGTTTCAGAACCAGATTGCCCGCGCCCTGCGTGCCGCCCGCGCCGAACAGCCCGAGGCGGTCGCGACTCTGCTGACGGTCTGTTTCGCCTATGGCTTCTTCCATGCGATTGGCCCGGGCCATGGCAAGGTACTGATCGGAGGCTACGGGCTGGGTCGCCGCGTCGCTTTCTGGCGCCTGTCCGCAATCAGCGTGCTGTCCAGTTTGGGGCAGGCGGTGACGGCGGTTGTGCTGGTTTACGCCGGGGTTCTGATCTTTCAGATGTCGCGCGAAAGCCTGGTGGGCACGACCGAGCAGGTCATGGCCCCGATCAGTTACGCGGCCATCGCAGCGATCGGTCTTTGGTTGATGATCCGCTCTGTTCGCAGTTTCGCACGGCGGCATCGAACCGAAACCGCGCAGCAGCATCATGATCATCACGACCATGACCACCATCACCATCATCATGATCACGATGATGGCGTCTGTTCCGGTTGCGGTCACCGCCACGGCCCGACGGCCGAGGAAGTCGCTCAGGTGGGCAGTGTGCGCGAGGCCATGCTGCTGATCGCGGGCATCGCCGCGCGGCCCTGCACCGGTGCTTTGTTCGTGCTGATCCTGACATGGCAGATGGGTATTGCAATGGTCGGCATCGCGGGGGCCTTTGCGATGGCTTTGGGCACAGCAATGGTCACGACTCTGGTCGGCTGGACCTCGTTCGGACTGCGCGGAGGGTTGTTGGCCTCTGCATCGGCCACGCGGTTTGCCTCGGTGCTGGCGCCGACGATCGAACTGGTGGCGGGGCTGATTATCGTTGTGATCGCCAGCGGCCTGCTGATGCGTGCAATCTAGTCGAACACCGGTTCGGGATAGCCAACCCGCGCCAGATACAGGCCCTGCGGCGGGCACACCGGGCCGCAGGCCGCGCGATCCGCCGCTTCCAGTGCATCCCGCACATCCTCAGGCGTCCATGCGCCTGCGCCGACACGCTCCAGCGTTCCCACGAAACTGCGCACCTGATTGTGCAGGAACGAGCGCGCGCGGACGTGGAAATGAACCTCTGGGCCGGAAAACCCCTGAACCTGTTCGACCCGCAGCTCATCCAGCGTTTTGACCGGGCTTGCCGCCTGACAGATCGAAGACCGGAAGGTGGTGAAGTCATGCCGCCCGATCAGCATATCCGCCCCGGCCTGCATCGTATCGATGTCCAGCCGGTGATTAATCTGCCAGACCTGCCCGGCGTCATGGGTCGCGGGCGCGCGGCGCATCAGGATGCGAAACAGATACTGACGCTCCAGCGCCGAGAACCTTGCGTGCCAGTCGTCATCCACCCGCGCAGCCTTCACGATCGCCACAGGTTGCGGCTTGAGATGATAATTCAGCGCCTCGGACAGGCGGAACGGGTCCCAGTCCTTGACCAGATCGCAATGGGCCACCTGACCTAGCGCATGTACGCCTGCATCGGTGCGGCCTGCGGCGGCGATGGTGTGATCTCCGGGCTGAATGCGCGATAGCGCCTGTTCGATTGCCCCCTGAACAGACGGCAATTCCTTTTGCCGCTGCCACCCGGCAAACGGTTCCCCGTGGTATTCGACTTTCAGCGCGTATCTGGGCATGGGCCGCTGGTAACGTGCCGCGCGAAAAGGGGCAAGGGCGGGAAAGCTCTGGCAAGTCCGGCGACCTCTACCTATCTTGAGCGAAACGATAAAAGCGGGGCGACAGTTTGGTCATCTCATCCCTGGCAGACAGTCTTGTGCGCGGCGTCGAAACCGTGGGCGACCGCGTGTCCGAGACATTGTTCGAGCCGGTTATCCGTCTGGGCGTCACTGGATTGGCGCGGTCGGGCAAGACGGTGTTCATCACCTCACTGGTCGCGAACCTGCTGGATCGGGGGCGAATGCCCGGACTGGTGGCGCAACAAGAGGGGCGGATCAACACCGCCTATCTGCAGCCGCAGCCCGACGATACGGTGCCCCGGTTCGACTATGAAAACCATCTGGCCGCGCTGATCGGCCCGCAACCGCACTGGCCTGACAGCACCCGCGCCGTGTCCGAACTGCGCCTGTCTTTCAAGGCCCGCCCCTCGGGTTTGCTGTCCGGCCTGCAGGGGCCGCGCACCGTCCATCTGGATATCGTGGATTACCCGGGAGAATGGCTGCTGGATCTGGCCCTGTTGGACAAGTCCTATGAGGTCTGGTCGGCCGAGACGCTGGACCGCATCGCTGGCCGGACTGAGGCCGCGCCTTACATCGCACAGGCCAAGGCGGCTGAACCAGCAGAAAAACACGACGAACCTACGGCGCAGACGCTGGCGAAGACCTTCGCTGCGTATCTGGGCGCCGCACGCGAGGCCGGGTTCTACGACTGCACGCCCGGACGGTTCCTGTTGCCGGGCGATCTGGCGGGGTCTCCGGTGCTGACCTTTGCGCCTCTGCCTGTCGAGGGCCACGCGCCACGGCGCAGCCTGCATCGGGAAATGGCGCGGCGGTACGAGGCCTACAAGGCGCAGGTGGTGAAGCCGTTCTTTCGCGATCATTTCGCACGGATCGACCGGCAGGTGGTTCTGGTTGACGCGCTGGGCGCAATCCACAAAGGCCCGCAGGCGGTCGAGGATATGCGTCGCGCGATGGCCGATATCCTTGCGGCCTTCCGCCCCGGGCGCAACGCGTGGCTTGCTCAGTTGCTGCTGGGCAAACGGGTCGAGCGTATCCTGTTCGCCGCCACCAAGGCCGATCACCTGCACCACACGCAACATCCCCGCCTGACCCATATCATGGAGGCCCTGACCCGAGACGCTCGGGACCGGGCCAGCTTTGCCGGGGCGGAAACGGCGGCGCTGTCGTTGGCGGCGCTGCGGGCGACGACCGAGGAGATCCGCACGCATGACGGGGCCGACTTGCCTTGTGTGCGGGGCACTTTGCTGGACGGCAAGCAGGCGGCTTTTTACCCCGGCGATCTGCCAGAAGACCCGGCGCATCTGCTGGGCCCAGCGCGTAACGGGGCCGAAAGCTGGTTGCGTGAGGATTTCGGGTTCATGGCCTTTGCGCCCGCGCATCTGACCCTGCGACCGGGCGACGGCCCGCCGCATATCCGGCTGGATCGTGCCGCGCAATTCCTGATCGGAGACCGCCTGTGATTGTCACGCTCCGCCCCGCCCGTACCACCGATGCCGGCAGTATCGGAGAGATCCTGCACGCGTTCTCTCGTGATAACGACTGGATGCCGGTGCTGCATTCACGCGCCGAAACGATCGCTTTCTGCGGGTGGATGATCGATCAGGGTTGGGTCACCGTGGCCGAGGATGACGGCGCGGTTACAGGCTTTCTTGCGCTTAACGAAACGCAGGTCCATTCCCTGTATCTGACGCCCGCCGAGTGTGGGCGCGGGGTAGGGCAGCGTCTGCTGGATCACGCAAAAACCGGGCGGGCCGAGCTTTCGTTATTTGCGTTTCAGGCCAATCCCGGCGCCTGCCGGTTCTATGAACGCAACGGTTTTGCCGAAGTTGCCCGCAGCGACGGGGCGGACAATGATGAAAACCTGCCGGACATCAAATATGTCTGGCGCAGGGAAAGGGTGGCGGATGGCTAAAGGTCCGGTACTGATTGATCTGGATGCGGAAGAGCCCGCAGCTGACGTGGCGCAGGCCCCGCCGGTGCCCGATTTTGCCCCTCTGCAGGGGCAGGCGATGCAGACGGCGGCGCGGCTGGCGGCGCGGAAACCCTCGGCCCTGTCGCGGTGGTTCTGGGGCTTGGCGCTGGCGGTGATTGGCGCGGTGATCACGGTTGCCGCCTGGGACTTCGTCAATTCACTGCTGCTGCGTGCGCCGATCTTGGGCTGGGTCGTGACCGGTTTGATCGGGGCGCTTGTTCTGGTCGCCCTGATCATCGCCCTGCGAGAGCTTGCCGCCATCGGGCGGCTGTCCCGCGTGGACGGGATGCGGCACGCTGCCGACGTCGCTCTGGCCGAAGGTGATCTGGCGCAGGCTCGCGTGGTCACCAACCGCCTGATCGCGTTCTACAAAGGGCGCGACGAAACCCGATGGGGCCGCGACCGTCTGACTGAGCGGATGGGCGAGCAATTCGATGCCTCGACCCTGCTGACGTTGGCCGAAGACGAACTGCTGGCCCCTCTGGACGCCGCCGCCAGCCGCGAGGTCGAAGCCGCCGCCCGGCAGGTGGCGACCGTGACTGCGCTGGTGCCGCTGGCGCTGGCGGATGTTGTGACGGCGCTTGCGGCGTCGTTGCGGATGATCCGCCGGGTCGCTGAGATTTACGGTGGCCGCGCAGGGTTTCTGGGCAGTTGGCGCCTGACGCGGGCGGTCTTTGTGCATCTGGTGGCGACCGGGGCCGTGGCTGTGGGCGATGACCTGCTAGAGCCGGTTCTGGGCGGATCGGTTCTCAGCAAGCTGTCGCGCCGGTTTGGCGAGGGGCTGGTGAACGGCGCGCTCAGCGCGCGGGTCGGCGTTGCCGCGATGGAGGTCTGCCGTCCGCTGCCGTTTTCCGATCGGCACCAACCCTCGACGCGCGGGATGATCAAACGGGCGCTCAGCGGGTTGTTTTCGAAAACTTGACCTGACGCAAGGTCCCCTGTCCCGCTGGCGTGCATAACAAAGCCGGAGCCAGCCATGACCGACCACGGACACAGCCAGCAGGAAATCGCCGCGCGGATCAATGCGCCGCCCGGTCGGGGTGTGCTGCGCGATGTGGTCTATGGCGGCATTGACGGGTCGGTGACCACTTTTGCCATCGTGGCCGGGGTCGCCGGTGCGGGGCTGTCGCCCTTCATCATCGTGGCGCTGGGTCTGGCCAATGTGCTGGCGGACGGGTTTTCCATGGCCGCCGGGAATTACTCGGGCACCAAGGCCGAGTTGGACAATATCCGCCGCATCCGCGCTATCGAAGAGCGCCATATCGACCTCTATCCCGACGGAGAGCGCTGTGAAGTGCGCGAGATTCTGGCGCAGAAGGGCCTGTCAGGCCGCGTGTTGGACGAGGCAACGGAAGCGATCACCGCCAACCACGAAAACTGGATCAACCTGATGGTCGAGGGCGAATATGGGCTGGGCAGTGTCGATCCTCACCCGTTCAAGGCGGCGATGGCCACCTTCATCGCGTTCCTTGTTGCCGGTATGGTGCCGCTCCTGCCGTTCCTTCTGTCACTCGATCAGGCTTTTGCGGTCTCGGCCTGCATGACCATGGGCGTTTTCTTTGCTATTGGCGCGTTCAAGAGCCGCTGGTCTCTGGCCCCCTGGTGGCGATCCGGGTTCGAGACTTTTGTGATCGGCGGGGCTGCGGCGTTGATCGCCTATCTTGTCGGGTCTCTGTTTCACCCGTGACGGCCAAGATTGTCGCAGGGTGGCGCATATGGCTGGTCAATCCGCAGCCAGCGGGTAGGCTGCTGCAAACAGGATCAAGTGATCGGGCGCCAATTGCAGCTTGCGCATAAAAACGTTCTGGTTTTAGGGGCTTATGGCTTTATCGGTGCCGCTGTCACGCGGTCGCTGCGGGCTGAGGGCGCGCGTGTTTCGGCCTTTGTGCGCAGCGGGAAGGCGGGGATGCAGGTTCTTGGCGATATTCCGCAGATACAAGGTGATTTGCGGACCTGTTTACAGCCCGAGGATTGGGGCAGCCACCTGCAGGGCATTGATTGCGTCGTAAACTGCGCGGGCGCATTGCAGGATGGCCCGGCCGATGATCTTGAGGCCGTGCATCGCGTCGCCATTGCTGCCTTGGGCCAGGCATGTGCCGAAAAAGACATCGCCGTGGTCCAGATTTCGGCCATCGGGGCCGAACCCGATGCCGATACCGATTTCATGCGTACCAAGGCCGAGGGGGATGCGGCGCTGCGGGCAAGCGGCGTTCCGTTGTGGATACTCAAACCGGGTCTGGTGATCGGACAATCGGATTATGGCGGCACCGCGCTGTTGCGGATGCTGGCGGCGGTGCCTTTGGTGCAGCCCATTGCGTATCCCGAAACCCCTGTTCAATGCGTCGGAATGCAGGACCTGTGCCGCGCCGTCGTACTGGCCGTGGCGCAGGACTTGCCGCAGGGGGCTTATGATCTGGTCGAAGACACTCCGGCCCCATTGTCTCATGTGTTGGCGGAGACCCGCAAATGGATGGGATTCCCCGACGCGCGGGTTACGGTGGCGGTGCCGGGCGTGGTGACAGGCCTGATCTCGGCCTGTGCAGATGGGCTGGGGCATTTGGGGTGGCGCTCGCCCCTGCGCAGCAATGCGATGAAGGTGATGGCCGATGGTGTGGTGGGTGACCCAGAGCCCTACCGTGTGGCCACGGGCCAGACGCTGGCCGGATTACCGGAGGTCTATGCGGGTCTGACCTGTTCACGTGAGCATCGGCTGACCGCGCGGATGTCGCTGTTGATGCCTGTGGTTGTCGCGGTGCTTAGCCTGTTCTGGCTGGTATCCGGCCTGATCGGATTGATCAGCCTGCCCCGGGCTGCGGCCCTTCTGACCGATGCCGGGTGGAGCATGGCCATGGCCGTGGCCAGCGTCCTGTTCTGGTCCTTAGTGGATGTCGCGCTGGGGCTCGCCATCCTGTGGCGTCCCTGGGCTGCGCGGGTCTGTCTGGCGCAGGTTGCGGTTGCTCTGATTTACCTGCTGGCCGCCAGTTTCACCGTTCCCGGCCTGTGGCTCGACCCGCTGGGCCCGTTGATCAAGATATTGCCGGCGACGACGTTGTCATTGATCGCCTGGCCCCTCTTGCAGAGCCGCTGATGGACCCGGACCTGATCCTGCGCTGGCTGCACATCATCGGAGCTTGCGTCCTGCTGGGCACCGGCGCAGGGATCGCGTTTTTCATGCTGATCGCGCACCGTTCAGGTGATGCCCGGTTTATCGCGCAGACCGCCGGAGTGGTGGTTCTGGCCGATCTGCTGTTCACGGCCACGGCTGTTGTTGCCCAGCCAATCACCGGCGGCCTGCTGACATGGCGGCTGGGCTGGCCCCTGACCGAAGGCTGGGTGCTGAAATCGCTGGCGCTTTACGCAGTGGCCGGGGTGTTCTGGCTTCCAGTCGTGTGGATACAGGTCCGTATGCGCGAACTTGCGCAGGCGGCGGCTGACCGGTCCGCGCCATTGCCACAGGCTTATCATCGCCTGTTCCGTATCTGGTTCGCCTGTGGGTTTCCCGCTTTCGCAGCGGTGTTGATCATCCTTTGGCTGATGATCGCGCGCCCGTCGATTGGTTGGACATAGCCCGGGAAACTGCGCGCAAATCATGGGATTTCTGACTGTTGCCCGCTGCGTGCCTCGGGTAGCTTGGCGTTGAAACCACTCGGAGAGACCATTGGAATCCCTGCTTGTTCTTGTCGGATTGATCGTGCTGGCCATACCGGTGGCCATCATTGTTCTGCTTGTTGGTCACACGCGCCTGCGCCGACGGGTCGAACAGCTTGAGCAGCAACTTCGCGCGCTGGGCGGAGACGTTCCCGAAGCCCGCCCTGCGCCAACCCGACCCGAGCCTCGCAAACCGACGGAAAAGCCGGACAAGACGCCAAAGCCCGCCCCGTGGTCCAAGGCTCAAACTTCCCGGCCTGCTGCCGAACCGTCCCCACCCGCAGCCGTTGTGTTTCGCAAAGACAGTCTGTCGACGCTCACGGTCTGGCTGCGCGAGAATTGGTTTTACGCGGTATCGGCCCTGTCGCTGGCTTTGGCGGGGATTTTTCTGGTGCAATATGGCGTCGAAAACGGGCTGCTGCCTCCGTTTGCGCGCGTGACAGCGGCGTTGCTGTTCGGTGCCGCGCTGATCGTTGCAGGGGAAGTGATCCGCCGCCGGTTCGGCGATGACGAAACCTCGGCCACCGCCTATCTGCCCTCGGTCTTTTCCGGCGCCGGTCTGGTCACTCTGTTCGGAGGTATTCTGGCCGCGCGCCAGCTCTATGATCTGATCGGCCCCGAGGCCGCGCTGGCCGCGATGGTTGTGGTCGCGCTGCTGGGGCTGGTCCTGGGCTGGTTCCACGGCCCCTTGCTGGCCGCCGTCGGTTTGATCGGAGCCTTTTCAGCCCCTTTCGTCGTTGGCGGAACCTCTGAAGATCCGGGTTGGCTGTATGCCTATTTCTTCGTGATCGCCGTGTTGGGTCTGGGGATCGATACGGTGCGGCGCTGGGCGTGGATATCGGTTCTGACCCTGCTTGGGGCGTATACTGCCTGCCTGTTGGTGGTGCTGTCCTCGCCGCTGACAGAACCGGACTATCTGATCAGCGTCACGGCGCTGGCGGTGATTGCGATTGCCATCCCTGTCCGGCGGGTCTGGCCCGATCATGGCGGTGCGATGATCAGCCATATCATCAGTCATAAAAAGGGGGATGAGTGGCCTGAATTTCCGACCCGACTGGGATTTGCCGCAATTGCCGTAAGTTCCGCCATTCTGTCAGTGCACTGGGCCGACAGTTCGGCAGAGTTTTGGCTGGGTGTTGTGCTGCTATCGGCGCTGACGCTTGGATTGATGCTGTGGGGCGGCCGGGCAGAGGCCTTGCAGGATGCGACAGTGTTACCTGCGCTCGGCCTTATCTGGTTCGTTCTGATGCACGGTTGGGACAATGGCATCGTGCTGCGCCAGTTCGCCGAAACCTATGCCGAAACCGCCGAAGCAGATTACCCGTGGGTGGTCACGATTTTGACCGCTCTGGGCGCTGTGATTTCCGTCACCGCAGCGTGGCGCTCGATGCAGGCGCGCAGGTTTGCAGCCGTCTGGGCCGGAGCGGCCGCTGTCTTTGCACCCGCCCTCGCCATCGCGCTTGAGATCGGCTGGCACCCGGCGGCGGTCATCGGAGCCTACCCGTGGGCGCTGCACGGCATTGCATTGGGCGTGCTGATGGTCGTCTTTGCCGAACGCTTTGCGCGTGTTGACGGCGACAATCGGATGCGCCCGTCATTGGCGACGCTTTCGGCGTTGTCCTGTTTGACCTTTGCCTGCGTCATCGTCCTCAGTTCGGCGGCGCTGACCATAGCTTTGGTCGCGATGATTGTCGTGGCCACCGCGCTGGATCGCAAATTCACCCTGCCGCCGATGAGTTGGTTCATCTGGGCCGGAGTGTTCACGGTCACGGTGCGGCTGGTCCTGAATCCGGGCCTTGTCTGGGCCAGCACAGCTTCGGTGGCCGAGATGACATTGGTATACAGCGCGGCGACCGTCGGGTTCCTGATAGGCTGGCTGCTGATCAGACCGTTGAACCGCCCGTTGGCGACGCTGCTGCTGGAGAGTGCGACCTGGGCAACTGGGGGGATCCTGCTGTCGCTCCTGCTGGAACGCTGGCTGCAGAGCTTTGGCGAAGGCAATGCCACCAACAGTCACTGGGGTCTGGGTTTGCTGGCGATCATCTGGCTGCTGCTGGCCTTTGCACAGGTGCAGCGGTTCGAACTGGGCGGCAAGCTGAACTATGCGCGCTACCTGCTGGCCGTTTTTTTCGCCGGGCATGGCCTGTTCCGGCTGGTGCAGGCGCTGACCGAGGCGAACCCGCTACTCAGTACGCTCGTGCCGCCGGTTTTGGGCCCGCCGGTGCTGAACACGCTGGCTGTGGCTTACCTGCTGCCAGCGCTGGCCATCGGGTTCTCGGTTTGGCGCATTCAAGCGACACCTCTTTGGCTGAAGCGCGCCAGCTATGGTCTGAGCGGAGTACTGGTGGCGGTCTGGCTGGGTTTGGCAATCCGTCACGCTTGGCAGGGTGCCGCGGGGATGTATGAGGGCAACGGCGTGACCCAGCCCGAGCTTTACACATATACCATGGCCTTGCTGTTGATCGGCGCGGCGCTGTTTTATCAGTCTCTGGCCCGTCGGTCCGACCTGATGCGCAAGGTCGGGCTGGCTGTGATCGGGCTGGCCGTGGGGAAGGTGTTCATGATCGATATCGCCGGGCTTGGCGGTCTGATCCGGGTGTTCTCGCTGCTGGCTTTGGGTCTGGCGCTGGCCGGTCTGGCGTGGCTCAATCGCTGGGCCAAGCTGCGCCATTCGCCGCATGGGGTGGAACCTCTGGACCATTAGGCGTGGGCGTCTTATAAGCGCGGCCATGTATGACCGGACGGCCATCATTATTCGAATTATATCCCCGGCGCTCTGACCCTCTGAGACGCCGGGCAAAGGTGTTTGAGAATTCGCACCGACCGCTTCGATCCTAGTACGACCAGATCATCCAAAGGACGCCCCCAATGTGCGCCGACACGATCCAGACACCTGATTACAAAGACACGCTGAACCTGCCCAACACCGACTTTCCCATGCGCGCTGGCCTGCCCAAGCGCGAACCCGCATGGCTGGAACGGTGGGAGACCATCGGCGTCTATGACCGCCTGCGCGAGAAAGAAGGCCGCGCGCCCTTTACGCTGCACGATGGCCCTCCGTATGCGAACGGCCACCTGCATATCGGCCACGCGCTGAACAAGACCATCAAGGACATGATCGTGCGCAGCCATCAGATGATGGGCTTCGATGCGCGCTATGTACCCGGCTGGGACTGCCACGGTCTGCCGATCGAATGGAAGATCGAGGAACAGTACCGCAAGAAGGGCAAGAACAAGGACGAGGTGAACATCGTCGACTTCCGTCAGGAATGCCGCAAGTTCGCCGAAGGCTGGATCGACATCCAGCGCGAAGAGTTCAAGCGCCTTGGCATCACCGGCAACTGGCCTGATCCCTACATCACCATGGACTATCACGCCGAGGCGGTGATCGCGGACGAGTTCATGAAGTTCCTGATGAACGGCACGCTGTATCAGGGCTCGAAGCCCGTGATGTGGTCGCCCATCGAGAAGACCGCGCTGGCCGAGGCCGAGGTCGAGTATCACGACAAGGAAAGCTTCACCATCTGGGTGAAGTTCAAGGTCAATTTAGATAACTGGCCCAAGTCGACATACGAGACCGACGAGGACGAGTTTTTCGGCGAACAGATGTACCTGCATCTTCAAGATGCACATGTGGTGATCTGGACGACGACCCCGTGGACTATGCCGTCAAACAAGGCGGTCGTTTATGGCAAAGACATTTCTTACGGTCTCTACGAAGTAACTGGCACACCGGAAGAGTGCTGGGCCAATGTCGGCGACAAGTTCCTGTTGGCGGACAATCTGGCGGCGGACGTGTTGGGCCGCGCGCGTCTGAACGACGGCCAGTGGACCCGCGTTTGCGATGTGTCGCAAGGCGATCTGGCAAAAATCCAACTGACTCACCCGCTGGCCGGAGCCGAGGGTGGCAATGGCGAATGGGATGACTTCCGCGATTTCCGCGCCGCCGAGTTCGTGACCGATACCGAGGGCACCGGCTTTGTTCACTGTGCGCCCTCGCATGGTATGGAGGAATTCGAGCTTTACCGCGATCTCGGCATGTTGGAGCAGGTCATCACCTACAACGTGATGGACGATGGCAGCTTCCGCGCCGATCTGCCGTTCTTTGGCGGCAAATACATCCTGTCCCGCAAGGGCGGTGAAGGGGACGCGAACAAGGCGATCATCGACAAGCTGGTCGAGGTCGGCGGGTTGCTGGCGCGCGGTAAGATCAAGCATAGCTATCCGCATTCCTGGCGCTCGAAAGCGCCGATCATCTACCGCAACACGCCGCAGTGGTTTGCCTCTGTCGACCGCAAGCTGAACGATGGTATGGGCGAGATGGGTGACACCATCCGTGAACGCGCTCTGCGCTCGATCGACGAGTTGGTGAAGTGGACACCGCAGACCGGACGTAACCGCCTGTATTCGATGATCGAAGCGCGCCCGGACTGGGTCTTGTCCCGCCAGCGCGCCTGGGGTGTGCCGCTGACCTGCTTCACCAAAAAGGGCGCTCTGCCCACCGACGCGGATTACCTGCTGCGCAACGAAGACCTGAACGCGCGCATCAAGGCGGCGTTCGAGAAAGACGGCGCCGATATCTGGTACACCGACGGCTTCAAAGAGAAGATCCTCGACGGCATCGCCAACCCGGACGATTACGATCAGGTGTTTGATGTGCTGGACGTGTGGTTCGATTCTGGCTCGACCCACGCCTTTGTTCTGCGCGACCGCGAGGACGGCACCGAGGACGGCATCGCCGATGTCTATATGGAGGGCACCGACCAGCACCGCGGTTGGTTCCATTCGTCGATGCTGCAGGCCTGCGGCACCAAGGGGCGTGCGCCGTATCGCAATGTGGTGACCCACGGTTTCACGCTGGATGCCAAGGGCAACAAGATGTCCAAGTCGCTGGGCAACACCATCGTGCCGGAAGAGGTCGTCAAACAATACGGCGCCGACATCCTGCGCCTGTGGGTGGCTCAGACCGACTATACCGCCGACCAGCGGATCGGGCCTGAAATCCTGAAAGGCACTGCCGACAGCTATCGCCGTTTGCGTAATACCATGCGGTTCATGCTGGGCTCGCTGGCCGATTTCACCGAGGCCGACCGCGTCGCACCCGAGGATATGCCGCGTCTGGAACGCTGGGTCCTCAGCCGTCTGGCCGAGCTGGATGAACAGGTGCGCAAGGGCTATGCGTCGTTTGATTTCCAGGGCGTGTTCAGCGCAGTCTTTACCTTTGCCACGGTCGATCTGTCCTCGTTCTATTTCGACGTCCGCAAAGATGCGCTCTATTGCGACGGCGACAGCCTGCGCCGCCGCGCGGCTCGCACTGTGCTGGATATTCTGTTCCATCGCCTGACCACCTGGCTGGCGCCGGTTCTGGTGTTCACTATGGAAGAGGTCTGGCTGGAGCGGTTCCCGGGCGATGACAGCTCGGTTCATCTGGTGGACTTCCCTGACACGCCCGCCGATTGGCGCGATGCCGAGTTGGAGGGCAACTTGGCCAAGGTCCGCCGCGTGCGCCGGGCCGTCACCGCCGCACTGGAGATTCAGCGGCAGGACAAGGTAATCGGCTCCAGCCTCGAAGCGGCGCCGATCGTGCATGTCGAAGATGGTGAGGTCCGCGACCTGCTGGCCACCTTTGACGTGGATGACATGTGCATCACCTCCGGTTTGACGGTCACCGGCGATCCGGCCCCGGCTGAGGCCTTCCGCGTACCGGAAATCGAAGGCGTCGCGGTGGTGTTCGAAAAGGCCGAGGGCGAAAAGTGCCAGCGCTGCTGGAAAATCCTGCCCGATGTGGGCCGCCACGCCCATGCAGGTGTCTGCGGACGCTGCGACGAAGCACTGAGCTAAGATCGACCCCCGGCCCAACCGCCGGGGGTTTTTCGTTGCGCCGGGACGGGCGATCTGAAACGTTGCCCTCATGCCGATGATCGCCGTTGAAACTCAGTTTGGCCGCCTTAGTGTCGAAGAAACCGACGGAGCCATCACACGTCTTGTGTGGAATGGCCGAGACGAAGGGCCTGAGACGCCTCTGCTGCAAGAGGCCGCCGCGCAATTGACAGCTTATGATCAGGGTCGGCTGGATCGATTTGACCTGCCGTATCACGTTGCCGGGTCCGCATTTCAACAACAGGTCTGTGATCTGATGTATGCCATCCCCTTGGGCGAAACCCGAACCTATGGCGATATCGCCAAAGAGCTGGGGCAACCCGCTCAGCCGGTTGGGCAGGCCTGCGGCGCCAATCCGATTCCGGTCATCATCCCCTGTCACCGGGTGCTGGCGGCCAACGGTCTGGGCGGCTTTTCCGGGGACGGCGGGATCGAGACCAAGGTTGCCCTGCTGCGCCATGAAAGGGCGGCAGGTCTGCTGATCTGAGGCGCGGAATTCTATTGCAATCCGGTTGCTTGAAGCCCAACTTGTATCGGACAGAGAATTCAAAGGACCGCATTGCATGACCGCCCAAACAGACCCGGCCGCCCGCAAGAAGGCCATCATTGACCGACTGATGTCGCTGGAAGAGCAGGAACTGGCAACCGCCCAGGCGCATTACGACGCCTTCCTGAAGGATTCCCAGCTGGATGACCGGGAAGGGCATGACAAGGACGATATCGCCGCCTCGCGCGAGAACGCGGATCTGGCGGCGGCCTTTGATGCCCCGGTGCACGCCCATCACGCCAAGATTGACGTGATCGAAAATACCGATTTCAGTATGACGGACACGGTGCAGCCCGGCGCGGTGGTCAAGTTCAACAATCGCCGCTTTGTGGTCTGCGTCTCGACCACGCGGTTTGATGTGGATGGCAAGACCTATATGGGGATCTCAACCCAAAGCCCGATCTATCTGGCCATGATCGGCCTGCAAGAGGGTGATGTCTTCACCCACAACGGCACCGAGTTCGAGGTTCAGGAGGTCCTGTAATCCGCGCTTTTGCGCTGCGGTATGATCTGCTGCGCAATCCCCGCCGACACCAGATAAAGGCTGGTGATCACCAGACCCCAATGCGCCCAGCTTTCCGGGTGAAAATCGACCCAGGCGGCCCAGCCGGCAAAGAAGGTCCAGGCAAAGGCTATGGGCAGCGATACGGCGCGCCAGCGCTCGGTTCGGACGGGGTGGATGAATTTCAGCGGCAGGAACATCGCCAGCGACAGCAGCGACACCAGCAGCAGGATGATCCAGAAATTGGGCTGTAGCGCGAAAATTACGATCACGAACATGTTCCAGCAGCCGGGGAAGCCGGAAAAGGAGTTATCCTTTGTTTTCATGCGCGTATCGGCAAAATACATCGCACTTGCAAAGGTGATGACGATGATCGCGAACCAGCCGGTCCAGCCGTCCATAAGCCCGGATTTGAACAACGCAAAGGCCGGGATGAACACGTAGGTCAGATAGTCGATGATCAGATCCAGCAGCACACCATCGAACTCGGGCGCGTTCTTTTTCACCTGGTAATGTCGGGCCAGAGGGCCGTCGATGCCGTCCACGATGAACGAGACCACAAGCCACAGATACATCAGGCTCCATTTCTCTTCGACGGCGGCCAGCATGGCCAGCATGGCGAAAACGGCGCCGGTGGCGGTGAACAGATGGACGAAAAGCGCTTTGAATCTGAGGGTCATGCAGGTGTCATGACCGATGCGTTAGCCAGATGCAAACCAAAAGCCGGGTTAAAGGGAATGCCCGACGTCGCGATGCGAAGACATCACGCTTTGGGGTGGGCGCGGTTGTAAACTTCCATCAACCGCGCCGTATCGACCGCCGTATAGGTTTGAGTGGTCGAGAGCGATGCGTGGCCCAGCAGTTCCTGAATGGCGCGCAGGTCGCCCCCGGCGGACAGAAGATGGGTGGCAAAGCTGTGTCGCAAAGCGTGCGGCGTGGCCGTCGCGGGCAGGCCGAGTTGCATTCGCGCCTTGGCCATTACGCCTTGAATGGCCCGCGGGTTCAGCGCACCGCCACGGACGCCACGGAACAGGGCTTTGTCGTTGTCTTGCGGGTGCGGGCACAGCTGCAGATAACGATCCACGGCCGCGCGGGCGGCGGGCAGGACGGGAACGATCCGCTCTTTGTTGCCTTTGCCGACGATTCGCAGGGTTTCGGGCAGGGGGGCGTCGGCACCGGTCAGGGACAGAGCCTCGGAAATGCGCAGCCCGCAGCCGTAAAGCAGTGTGACCACGGCTACGTCGCGGGCCGAGACCCAATCGTTGGTCGATTGCAGCTCGACCGTTTCGATCATGGCGCGGGCGGCGTCTTCGGCCAGCGGGCGGGGCAGTTTCTTGGTGAACTTGGGCGCGCGGGTCGACAAAACCGCAGTGGGTTCGAACCCCTCACGCTCGGCCAGCCAGCGGTAGAAGCTTTTGACTGCTGAGAGTTTGCGCGCCAGTGACCGCGCGCCGACACCCGAAGCGCGCTGATCCGCCATCCACGCGCGCATGTCCGAGACGGTGATCCGCGCCAGTGCCGCCAACCCCTGCCTCTCGCTGTGGTGCAGCGTCATGAAAGACAGGAAATCGGTGACATCCCCGCGGTAGGCGGTTTTCGTATTCTCGGACCGTCCGGCCAATGCCCCCAAACTGTCCAGCCAATGCTGTAGCGCATCGCGGCAGGCTGGGGAGATCAGGCTCACGACAGCCAGTGGCGCATCGAGCGTTCGAACACGCCAGCAAAGAAGGACAGCAGGTCGGTACCCAATTGCGGGGTGAAGTGGTTGGCGTCCCTGGCCCCCATGACGATCATGCCGGGCAGGCGGCCCTCACCCAAGTTCAGCCTCAGACATGCCTCCGAGCGGAACTGGTTGGCCTTGACGCCGAAAATACGGGGGTTGGCCTGTGCAATCGGGCGCAGGACCACTTGCCGCGCCGGACCGCCGCGATCCTGACTGAGATAGGCATCGACAGCCCCCGGTTCGACTACGGTCAGCACTCCGCCCAGCTTTTCGATGGCAGGGTCTTCCTGCCGGACGGTGGTTTCCAGAACCAGGGTTATGTGGTCCACCCGCAGGATATCGGCAATTTCATCACCGAGCGTGCGCAGAAAATCCTCGAATTCCACCGGCTCCAGCAGGCGGAGAATGGCGCGATGCACCTGATTGGTGCCCGCGAGGTTTTCATAGGCCGCTGCGATCACTGAACGATGCGTATCCTCGAGCCGGTCCAGCCGCGCCTCGAGCCGTTGCATGGCGATGCCGCGCAGGTCGATGACATTGTCGCCGCGCGCCTGTTCGTTGGCTGTCACCAGCGCCTGCATCAGATCCTTGTCGTCCAGCACAGCGTCCGGTTCGGCCAGAATCGCGGCGCGGAGATTATCCTTGAGTTTGGTGTTGCTGCTCATGTCCCGTCCGGTCTTTTTTTGTTGAGCGGCTTATAACACGAGACACGGGAATTGCCTTGGGAAAAATGCAGGTAAAAGTGTATTTCATGTGGGGATGTGTCGGAATGGCTCCCGCCTGCAACATCCTGATCAGAAGATCAGGTTTTGCAGTTGGGCCGGGCGCGGCGCCTGACGGCGCCGCGCGGTCGCGCACAGTATCAGAGGATTTTCTGACCGGTCTTGGCCCAGTCGGCCAGGAAGGTTTCAAGGCCTTTGTCGGTCAGGGGGTGATCGGCCAGTTTCTTGATCACGGCGGGTGGGGCGGTTATCACGTCGGCGCCGATGCGGGCGCTATCGGTCACGTGGTTCACGGTGCGGATCGAGGCGGCCAGGATCTCGGTCTCGAACCCGTAATTGTCATAGACCTGACGGATATCGGCGATCAGGTCCATGCCATCCAGGTTGATGTCGTCCAGACGGCCGATGAAGGGAGAGATGAAGGTCGCGCCTGCTTTGGCTGCCAACAGCGCCTGATTGGTCGAGAAGCACAGGGTCACGTTGACCATCTGGCCTTCGTCAGTCAGTGTTTTGCACGCTTTCAGGCCAGCCCATGTCAGCGGAACCTTCACGGCGATGTTTGGCGCGATCTTGGCCAGCTTGCGGCCTTCGGCGATCATGTCGTCGGCTTCGGTGGCGACCACCTCGGCGGAAACGGGGCCGTCGACCAGATCGCAGATTTCCTTGGTCACTTCCAGAATATCGCGGCCCGATTTCAGGATCAGCGAGGGGTTGGTGGTCACGCCGTCCACCATGCCTAGGTCGTTCAGCTCGGCGATGGCGTCGATCTCGGCGGTGTCTACGAAGAATTTCATGAGGGCAGTCCTTTGATGGGTTGGCCTTAGTTGCGGATGCCTTTACCTCAAAGAGACCCATGCTGAAACCCCCGACCCAAGGATATGCGGTGAGCATTCAGGAGTATTTCGACCAAGGCGAGCTGGTGGCGGTGCTGACCACGCAGCCGCTGGACCGGACGCTGGATTACAAGGCGCCCGAAGGCGGGTGTTTTCTGGGCGCGTTTGTCGAGGTGCCCTTGGGGCCGCGCAAGGTGTTGGGCGTGGTCTGGGGGCCGGGGCAAGGCGGTTTTGATCTGGCCAAGGCGCGGTCGGTGATCCGGGTGCTTGAGGTCGCGCCGATGCGCGAGGAAATGCGGGTGTTTTTGGGCCGGGTGGCCGATTACACGCTGACGCCGATGCCAGCGATGCTGCGACTGGCAACGCGCGCGCCCGGGCTGGGCGATCCGCCGTCGATGCGCAAGATTTACCGCCTTGGCGAAGCTCAGCCGGATCGGATGACCGACGCGCGGACCCGTGTGCTGGAGGTTCTGCGTGAATATGGCGGGTTGGCGTTTACGCTAAAAGAGCTGGCCGAGCAGGCGGGCGTGACGTCCTCGGTGGTCAAAGGGCTGGTGAAACAGGGCGCGGTGCGGGAAGAGGACAGCCCGCGCGATCTGCCCTATCCGTATCTGGACCCGGATTTGCCGGGAAAGGACCTGACCGAGGATCAGGCCGCTGCGGTGATCCGGCTGCAGGCCGGGCAGCGGACGGGCGACTATGGCACGACGCTGCTGAAAGGCGTGACGGGCTCGGGCAAGACCGAGGTTTATCTGGAAGCCGTGGCCGAGGCGCTGCGCATGGGACGGCAGGCGCTGGTCTTGCTGCCCGAGATTGCCCTGACCGCAGAATTCCTGACGCGGGTCGAGGCGCGGTTCGGCGCGCGCCCAGCCGAATGGCATTCCGGTGCAACGATGACCGAACGTCGTCGGGTCTGGCGCATGGTCGGGCAGGGCGACGCGCAACTGGTCGTAGGCGCGCGGTCGGCTTTGTTCCTACCGTTCCGCAATCTGGGGCTGGTGGTGGTCGATGAGGAGCACGATACCTCTTACAAACAGGAAGACGGCGTGCATTACAGCGCCCGCGACATGGCGGTTCTGCGGTCGGCCATTTGCGGCGCGCGAGTGATTCTGGCCAGTGCTACGCCCTCGCTGGAAAGCTGGGCCAATGCCGAGGCCGGTAAGTATGAACGGCTGGATCTGACATCACGCTTTGGGGCGGCGGTGCTGCCCGAGATGAAGCCCATCGACATGCGGGCCGAGCAGATGCAGCCCGGCACGTGGATTTCTCCATCGCTGCGGCAGGCGGTGCGGCAGCGGAGCGAACGGGGCGAGCAATCGCTGCTGTTCATCAACCGCCGTGGTTACGCGCCGGTGACGTTGTGCCGGGCTTGTGGAGAACAGATCGCCTGTGATCATTGCGACGCGCGGATGGTCGAGCATAGATTCCTCAAGCGCCTGATGTGCCACCAATGCGGTGAGACCAAGCCAATGCCTGACGTCTGTCCGTCCTGCGGGGTCGAAGGGAAACTGGCTCCGGTCGGGCCAGGGATCGAGCGGCTGGCGGAAGAGGCTGAGGCAACCTTCCCCGAGGCCAAGATAGCGATGCTCAGCTCCGATCTGTTTGGTTCGGCCCGGGCGTTGAAGGCCAAGATCGAAGAGATTGCCGAGGGCGATGCAGACATCGTCATCGGCACGCAACTGGTGGCCAAGGGACACAACTTTCCCAAGCTGACACTGGTTGGGGTGATCGACGCCGACCTCTCGCTGCATGGCGCTGACCTGCGGGCTGCCGAGCGGACGTTCCAACTGATGCGACAGGTCGCAGGGCGGGCGGGCCGGGCGGACAAGCCGGGGCAGGCGCTGTTGCAGACTTTTCAGCCGGAACACCCGGTGATCCGCGCCATCCTGTCGGGCGATGAAGAGGGGTTCTGGAAGGCCGAGGCCGCTGGGCGACAAGCGGCTGGGGTGCCACCCTATGGGCGTATGGCGGGGATTGTGCTGTCGGGGCCAGAGGTCGGGCCGGTATTCGATATCGGCAATGCGATGGCCCGCAACGACGTACCTTTGCGAGAGATTGGCGCGCAGGTTTTTGGCCCGGCCCCGGCGCCGATTGCGCGTATTCGGGGCCGTCACCGCGTGCGCCTGCTGGTCAAGGCCCCCAAGGGCGCGCCCATTCAGGACGCCATCGCCCGCTGGATCGCCCCCCTGCGCCTGAAAGGGGATATCCGCCTGACCGTCGATATCGACCCGCAGAACTTTTACTGACCCTGCGCCAGCGCAGAGCCAGTGTGCATCGCGTCCTTGGCCCTCGCCAAACCACGAAAATGGGCGTAGAGGGAGTCCCATGTTGAAACCCATGCCGCTTTCCGAGGCGCAGAGCCTGCCGTTCTGGCGCCGCCCCATCACGCTCTTGTTCGTGATGGCGCTGACCATGCCCATCGCCTTCAACGCCTGGAGCGCGCTGCTGAACAACTTCGTCATCGAAGTGGCCAATTTCGACGGCGCGGATATCGGGTTGCTGCATACGGTGCGCGAAATTCCGGGCTTTCTGGCCGTTGGCGTGATTGCGGTGATCATCTTCGTCCGCGAACAGGTGCTGGCGATGATCTCGCTGATGATGCTGGGCGTGGCGACGGCGGTGACCGCATGGTTCCCTAGTCTGGGCGGGCTGCTGTTTGTGACTTTGTTCAGCTCGATTGGCTTTCACTACTACGAAACGGTGAACCAATCTCTGCAATTGCAATGGCTGCCCAAGGACCGCGCTCCACAGGTGTTGGGCTGGCTGGTGGCCATGGGCTCGGCGGCCACGGCGGTTGTCTATGGCTTGATCGTGCTGACCTGGGACCGGCTCGATCTGTCCTACAATTTCGTTTTCATGGCCGCAGGTGGTGTGACGGCGTTGTTGGCGCTGTTCTGTCTGGTGGCCTATCCGCAGTTCGACGCGCCCACGCCGCAGACCAAAAAGCTGATCCTGCGCAAACGGTACTGGCTGTATTATGCACTACAATTCATGGCAGGCGCACGCCGGCAGATTTTCGTTGTCTTTGCAGGCTTCATGATGGTCGAGAAATTCGGCTTTGAAGTGCATGAACTGACAAGCCTCTATCTGATCAACCTGGTGATCAACATGGCCGCCGCCCCCATGCTGGGCAAAGCGGTGTCGATGTTTGGCGAGCGGCGCACGCTGATTTTCGAATATACAGGTCTGGCCATCGTCTTTGCCGCATATGGCGGCATCTATTGGTTCGGTTGGGGCGTGCTTCTGGCGGCGATCCTTTATGTGATTGACCATGTTCTGTTTGCTTTGGCGCTGGCGTTGAAGACCTATTTCCAGAAGATTGCCGATCCGGCGGATATCGCGCCGACGGCTGCGGTGGCCTTTACCATCAACCACATTGCAGCCGTGTTCCTGCCTGCGCTGCTGGGGCTGCTTTGGGTCGTGTCGCCCGGTGCGGTCTTTGGACTCGCGGCCGTTATGGCGCTGGTCTCGCTGGCCCTGTCGCTGCTGATCCCGCGCCACCCCGAGCCTGGCAATGAAACCATTTTGTCGAAATACGCCCCGGCTCCCGCTGAATAGGCGCAAATGCTTGACCTTGGCGGGCCATCGCCCTAGGCGCTGTCTCAATTGAGACAGGAGGCCCCTATGCCCACATTTACCGCGCTTACCACTCTGACCGGCAAAAAGGCCGCCGAAGGTCTGGGCGAAGCGATGGAGCGTCTGGATCCGGAACCCACCGGCGTTGGCGTGTTCGAGGTCGAGGATGGATCGGGCCTGTGGGAGGTCGGCGGCTATTTCACCGAAGCGCCGGACGATACTGCTCTGGCCGTTCTGGCCGCCGCGTTCGAGGCCAAGCCCTTTGTCGTTTCGGAACTGCCCGAAACCGACTGGGTCGCCCATGTGCGCCGAGAATTGGCCCCGGTCGAGGCCGGGCGGTTCTTTGTCTACGGCAGCCACGATGCCGATAAGCTGCCCGAGGGCCGCATACCCCTGCTGATCGAGGCCGCAATGGCCTTTGGCACCGGCCACCACGGTACCACGCTGGGCTGTCTCAAGGCGCTGGATCACCTTCTGAACGACGGGTTTGCAGCGACCAAAGTGGCCGATATCGGCTGCGGTACCGCGGTTCTGGCGATGGCAGCGGCGCGGGTTTGGGACGGCGATATCATCGCCAGTGATATCGATCAGGTTGCAGTGGATGTGGCCGAAGCCAACCTCAAGGCCAATGGCATGTCGGGGCAGGTGGATTGCGTCGAGGCTGCCGGTTTCGACCATCCCGACCTGCAGTCTCACGCCCCCTACGATCTGATTTTTGCCAATATTCTCAAAGGCCCGCTGGTGGCCTTGTCCCCCGAAATTGCGGCGAATCTGCGGGGTGGTGGATATGCGATCCTGTCGGGAATCCTCAATGAACAGGCCGATGACGTGGTCTCGGTTTATTTACAAAACGGGTTCAATCTGACCAAAAGAGACGAAATTGGTGAATGGACTACGCTAATTTTGCGCAAAAAAGGCCTAAATTAGACCATTTGCAGGAGTTCCGTAGATTCATGCCTCTTTTTTGTCGCAATCTGTAACTACCGTCATAACGTGGTTACGGGGGCGGTTTTTGGAGGCTGCCATGACGGGAAAACAACTGGAATTCGATCAGCGCGTTCATCGCCTGAACAAGAAACACGCCAAGCTAAGCCGGGGCTATCGCGCCACGATGCGTAAGGATGGCCTTGTGGTCATGAGGCCGCAGCGGGTCAAATCTGCGCTTCCGGTCAAGGCACTTGTGGGGTGTTTTCTGGGCCTGTTCGCGTTCAAGGTCTTTTTGCTGACAAGCTTGGGGGCTTCGGCCTATCAGTATCGCGTCGACAGTCTGGCGCAGGGTACATCTGTTGAAAAAGCCGGCGCATGGGTGATGCAGGTCGACCCGGTGTCCGAGTATCTGGCAGCCCAGATCAGCGGCTTTCTTCACTGAACCGATCAGCTTTGACGAAAAACGCCGCACATCATGAAATGCGCGGCGTTCTATGTGTTCCCCAGAAGGGAGTGGGGAGAGTGAGTGGTGGTTGTCTCTTAGCGACGACCTTCTGCTACGATGTCAATATCACCGCGGCACATACCGATATCTTCCAGTTCGCGATCTGTCAGACCGCTCAGCACGTTGCGTGTCACGCGGGTGTCATTCCATTCGACAACGGCGTTCACGACCGATGCGAAAGTTTCGCCGATACGGCCGACGAGGCCGAACGAGCCAGTGGTGGCGCGGGTTGTGTCCAGTGCAGCCATATCCTGTTTCCTTCTGGTTAGTGTTTAACTTTTGATCATCCGATGTACGCGGCATCTAGTTCCGTCGATCTGGTCGCGCAAGTGCGGAATTTGCATGTGTCCTATGCGTTTTTTGCAAGGGTGTTGAATCCTTAAAAACCTTTAATTTATAGACCATTAGGTGATAAGAAAGCGTGTCGAATTCAGGCTTTCCGCAGTCGCAAACAGGCCGTTTTGTCGCCCTCGGGACAGGTGTGTCGTTTTCAGGCGCAGGGTCAATTCGCTTGGAAAATGTTCACGCTTCGTGCTAATCCGAAAGAAAGATCACAAAAACCCGAGCAGGCTGAGGCAAAAAATGCGAATTCTGGGCATTGATCCGGGGCTCAGGACCCTGGGATGGGGCGTCATCGAATCGCATGGCAGCCGCCTGAGTCATGTTGCGAATGGTTTATGCAAATCCGACGGGGACGATCTGGGCGAACGGTTGCTGTCGCTGCATAATCAGATCGTCGAGGTCATTGCCGAACACCAACCCGATCAGGCCGCCATCGAACAGACTTTCGTGAACAAGGATGGCGCAGGTACGCTAAAGCTGGGTCAGGCCCGCGGTGTAGCGCTGTTGACGCTGGCGCAGGCCGGGCTGCCGGTAGGGGAATATGCGCCCAACCGGGTCAAGAAAACCGTCGTGGGTGTTGGCCACGCCGAGAAAGAACAGGTCCTGCACATGGTCAAACTGCAATTGCCGGGCTGTCAGCCCAAGGGCGCGGATGCGGCGGATGCTCTGGCGATTGCCATCTGTCATTCGTATTACGGCACAGCACCGCATGCGCGGATGAAAGAGGTACGGGCATGATTGGAAAACTGACAGGGCGGCTGGATTATCGCGCGGCGGATCACGTACTGATCGATGTGCGCGGGGTTGGGTACATCGTCTATTGCTCGGACCGCACTATGGCGGCTTTGCCGGGTGTGGGAGAGGCGGTCTCGATCTATACCGATATGGTCGTGCGCGAAGACCTGATGCAGCTTTATGGGTTCCTGTCGCTGGTCGAGAAGGAATGGCATCGGCTGCTGTGCTCGGTTCAGGGAGTTGGAGCCAAGGTCTCGCTGGCCATTCTGTCGGCCTTGGGGCCGGATGGCGTCAGCCGGGCGATTGCGCTGGGCGACTGGGGTGCGGTCAAGGCGGCTAAGGGCGTCGGGCCGAAAACGGCGCAACGGATCGTGCTGGACCTCAAGGACAAGGCGCCGGGCGTGATGGCGATGGGCGGAACCGTGACTGAGGCAACGGACGGGCCCCCATTGGAGGTCGTCGAGTCCGTTGAGCCCGCACCGGCCCCCAAGCGCGCGGCGAAGCCGGTTTCGGGATCTGCGGCGGCCTCGGCAGGCGCGTTGTCGGCCCTGTCCAATCTGGGTTATGGACCATCAGACGCCGCCTCTGCCGTGGCCGAAGCGGCGGCCAGCCTGCCGGATGCCGGTGAGGCGGACCTGATCCGCGCGGCGCTGAAATTGCTTGCACCGAAAGGGTGATTGAATGGTAGATGCCGATCCCACGCTGCGCCCGAACCCTCTGCCCGAAGACAACGACCGCGCGCTGCGTCCGCAGGGGCTGGACGAGTTCATCGGTCAGGCCGAGGCGCGCGCCAACCTGCGTGTGTTCATCCAATCTGCGCGTCAGCGGGGCGAGGCGATGGACCACACGCTGTTCCATGGCCCTCCGGGATTGGGGAAGACCACGTTGGCGCAGATCATGGCGCGTGAGCTGGGGGTGAATTTCCGCATGACCTCGGGGCCGGTGCTGGCCAAGGCGGGCGATCTGGCGGCGATCCTGACCAATCTGGAATCGCGGGATGTATTGTTCATCGACGAGATTCACCGTCTGAACCCGGCGGTAGAAGAGGTGCTGTACCCGGCGATGGAGGATTTCGAGCTGGATCTGGTGATCGGCGAAGGGCCCGCCGCGCGCACGGTTCGGATTGAGCTGCAGCCCTTTACTCTGGTCGGCGCGACCACGCGGATGGGTCTGCTGACCACGCCGCTGCGTGATCGGTTTGGTATTCCGACGCGGTTGCAATTCTACACGGTGGATGAACTGCACGAGATCGTCACCCGTAACGCGCGCAAACTGGGGGCGCCTGCGGATGATGATGGCGCGCGAGAGATCGCCCGCCGCTCTCGTGGAACGCCGCGAATTGCAGGACGACTGCTGCGGCGTGTGGTTGATTTCGCCATTGTCGAAGGCGATGGGCGGATTACTCGCGAACTGGCAGACGGGGCTTTGACCCGGCTGGGTGTCGATCACCTGGGTTTGGATGGCGCGGACCGGCGGTATCTGAAGCTGATTGCCGAGAACTACGCAGGTGGGCCGGTGGGGATTGAAACCTTGTCCGCGGCCCTGTCGGAAAGCCGGGATTCGCTGGAAGAAGTGATCGAGCCCTATCTGTTGCAGCAGGGCCTGATACAGCGCACGCCGCGCGGTCGGATGCTGGCCCAAAAGGCATGGACGCATTTGGGGATGGCCGCACCCAGAGGGCAAAGCGATCTGTTTGGTTGAAGTCAGGTCAAAGAGATTTTATGCCTTCGGCGAGAGTATTTTCGAAAAGATGAAGGATTGGGCGTGACCCCCGAAGACATCCAGACGTTGTTCACCCGCGACAGTGGCGAGTTCCTGTTTGCCCGCTGGGGGCGGCCCATCGTGCCCATCGTCTTTGGTGTTCAGGATGAAACCCTGGCCACCGTCAAGGGGGCATTTGAGGCCGTAGTGGCGCTGGCCGGGCACAAGATGGCCGAGACTGACCCGGAGCTTGGTGCCAATTGCATGGTTTTCTTCTTTCGCGACTGGCAGGAATTGCTGGAGGTTCCCGATCTGGATCGGTTGATCCCTGATCTTGCGCCTCTGGTAGAGCGGTTGGTTTCGGCCGGCGCCAACCAGTACCGTATCTTCCGCTTTGAGAAAGATGGCGCGATCCGCGCTGCCTTTGTCTTTCTGCAGATGGACAAAGAAATGTCCAAGGTTCCTGCTGAGACACTGGCGCTCAGCCAGGTCGTGCAGACCGTTCTGCTGTGGTCGAATACCGCGTTCCGGTCCCAGTCTCCTCTGGCGGTGGCCGGAGATACAACCGTCCTGCGCCCCGACATCGCCGAGCTGATCCGGGCGGCCTATGATCCGGTTCTGCCGGGGGCGGCACAGGACGCGTCTCATGTTTTGCGGCTGTTTGCACGGATGCAGCCGCTCCAATAAGGGTCAGGAGGGCGGCTTGCCCCGAGTATGAAACGCTCTGATCAGGGCGTTCCCTGTTTCGAAGTAGGCGTCGTCCCCAACCAGATCCGTGATCCCGTAGCGATCAAGCTCTTTACGGACATTGGGTTCGACCAGCAGAAAAACCAGTTTGATGCCTCTGCACTTCAGCAAGTCATGGAGGCTGTGCAGCGTATAGCCGGCGGTAAAGTCGATATCATCCACAGCAGAGGCTTCGATGCAGAACCAGCGCAGTGGCGGGTCGGGCTGGTCCAGGATTGCCGTGACCTCGTCCGACAGGCGCTGGGTGTTGGCGTAGTACAGGCTGTGGGAAAAGCGATAGATCACGAGGCCGGGGTCAAACTGGTTTGGTGCGGTGATGGGTTTGGATCGCCAGCCGCCATCGTTGCTTTTGACGATCACCGCATTCTTGGGGCGGTAGCCGCGGCGCGTGTGATCGATCAGCGACAGGACCATTGCAAAGATAATCCCTTGCTCGACGCCTACCAGAACCACCACGGCGGCGGTGGCGATTGCAATCCAATACTCGGACCGGGCCCGCCGGTATATGGCGGCGAGACCTTTGAGGTCGATCAGCTTGACGCCAATCAAGAAAACCACAGCTGAAAGGGCCGCATTTGGCAGGAACGCAAGCGGGCCGGTCAGAAACAGGATCACAACAAGGACGATCGCAACCGTCGTCAGTTGCGCGATCTGGCTGCGGCCACCTGCGCTGGCCACCATCTCGGTCTTGGTGGGGCTGCCGTTGACCACGAATGTCCCGGTAAAGGCTGCGCCCAGATTGGCCAGCCCCAGACCGACAAGATCGGTGTTCTCGCTGAACTTGTCGTCGTAGCGGGCGGCATAGGCGCGAGAGGTCGCCGCGCTTTGGGCGAGGATCACCACAAAGATCGACAGCGCTGTGGGCAGAAGCTGTTTGAACAGCGACCAGCTCCAGTCCACATCCGGGATCGACAGGGCGGGAAGGCTGCCGGGTACCGTGCCCAGAACGCCAATGCCAGATGCACTGAACTGAAACGCCCAGCTGCACAGAATGACGCCCAATATGGCGAACAGCGGCCCCGGAACTTTGGGCGACAGCCGTTTGCACCCGATGACAACCGTCAGCACTGCCGCGGATACGGCGACCGTTGGCCAATGTGTTCGAGCGTAGTGCTGCGCGACATCGCCGAGCTTGGCGAGGGTGCCGTGACCTGCGCCTTCGATCCCCAGCATTCCGGGGATTTCGCCGCTGGCCACCTGTATACCCACGCCTGTAAGGAACCCGACCAGTACCGTGCGTGACAGGAAATCCGCCAGAAACCCCAGGCCGACAAGACGCGCGGCGATCAACAGCACCGCCGCCATCAGCGCCAGCAGTGAGGCCAGCGCCAGATACTCGGACGACCCCGTGACCGCCATACCCACCAGCGCCGATGCCGTGATTGCTGCTGTGGCGGAATCCGCCCCCACCACCAAATGCCGCGATGACCCGAACAGGGCAAACAAAGCCATCGGGATCAGGATCGTATACAGCCCAGTCACGACCGGAGTGCCGGCGATCTTGGTGTAGCCCATGACCTCGGGGATCGCGAGGCAGGCGAATGTCAGCCCGGCCAGAACCTCGGCTGGCAGGGCCGAGCGGTGGATCGGCAGGATGCCCTGCAGGATGGGAAGCGGAAATCTGCCCTTCTTTCCGTGCGATCCTGCCATTCAATCACCTGTTATGTTCATATCTCAATTTTTGCAGGTTAGTCGGCGAAGGGCGGGAATTCGATACCGAGAACCGTGTAAGCCGAATTTTGTAGACCCGCAGGGATTGCACGATCGTTGACGCGCGTGCATCTGTTGGAGGAGGCTCGCACCGAGCCCGACGACTATTGCCTATTGAATGACCGGATGTGTGACCATGGCCGAAGACACCCTAGCGCAACACACGCATACCTACCACGTCCGGGTTTATTACGAAGACACCGACATGGGCGGTGTGGTCTATCATGCGAATTACCTGAAATATATCGAACGGGCCCGGTCGGACTATGTGCGTCGTTTGGGCAACGACCAGAATGCCATGCGCGACGACGGCGTCGTCTGGGTCATTCGACGGATCGAGGCGGATTATCTGGCGACGGCGAAGTTCGACGATGAGCTGACCATCGAAACGCGCTTCCTGTCCCGCTCGGGCGTGCGGTTGACCATGGGGCAGTTGATAAAGAGGGGCGATACCGAGATTTTTCGAGCCACCGTCACTGCAGTTTGCATGAATGCGCAGGGCAAACCGGTGCGGCTTCCGGCAGAGATTCGCGCATTGTTGTAACAAATTGCGGCACTGGGGTGGTTCTGTTGGCTTTTCAGAACCATCTGGGTTAGCGTTTGGCAAAACAAGGCCAAACCAACGGCCATCAGGCAAAAAAAGAGCAGGTTCATGGAAGCTGAAACGCTGGCGCTGGCGCAGGAGATCGATTTCTCCATGTGGGGGCTGTATGCCCGCGCGACATTTATCGTCAAACTGGTGATGTTGATGCTGGTTGGCGCATCGATCTGGTCCTGGGCGATTATCATTCAGAAACTGATCAATTATCGCGGTGCCCGTCGTGAGGCACAGGGGTTTGACGAAAGCTTCTGGTCCGGGAACCCTCTGGATGAGTTGTTCGAGCAAATCGGCACTCAGCCCGACGGCAGTTCGGAAAAGATCTTTGCTGCCGGGATGATCGAATGGCGCCGATCGCACCGCACCGATGGCGGGCTGATCGCAGGGGCTACGGCGCGGATCGACCGCTCGATGGACGTGGCGATCGCGAAAGAGGCCGAGGGGCTGCAAAAGGGCCTGTCCATTCTGGCGACCGTCGGTTCGACCGCGCCCTTCATCGGCCTGTTCGGCACCGTCTGGGGCATCATGAACGCATTCATCGAGATTGCCGAGCAGCAGAATACCAACCTCGCTGTTGTGGCCCCCGGTATTGCCGAGGCGCTGCTGGCCACAGGTCTGGGCCTGCTGGCGGCGATCCCGGCGGTGATTTTCTATAACAAGCTCAGCGCGGATAGCGACCGGATCGTCAACGGCTACGAGGCTTTTGCCGACGAATTCGCCACTATCCTGTCGCGGCAGCTGGACAGCTGACATGGGCGCGGCAGTTCAGCAAAACGGCGGCGGGAATGGACGCAGACGCGGGCGGCGTCGCGGCCGCGCGCAGCCGATGGCCGAGATCAACGTGACGCCATTTGTGGACGTCATGCTGGTGTTGCTGATCATCTTCATGGTGGCGGCCCCGCTGCTGACCGTCGGGGTGCCGGTGGATTTGCCGAAAACGGCGGCCAGCGCCTTGCCCGGCGACAACGAGGAACCGTTGACCGTAACGTTGACCGCAGATGGCCGGGTGCAGATTCAGACCACGGATGTGTTGCGGGAAGAGTTGATTGGCAAATTGCGCGCGATTGCGTCAGAACGCAGCAGTGACCGTGTGTTCCTACGGGCCGACGGGGCGATCCCCTACGCGCAGGTGATGCAGGTCATGGGGGCGCTGAACGCAGGTGGGTTTTCCAATGTGGGCCTGGTGACAGACAGCGGTGGCCCGACGCTGGAAGAAGGTGGAGAGTGAGGCCGCACGGTGGATACCGGCACCAAGATCTCGGCAATTGCCCACGTCGTTTTGATTGGATGGGCTTTTTTCGGCGGAACATTCCGGTCCGAACCCCTGCCGATTCCGGTGCAGGAGGTGTCGGTGGTTACGGGTGAACAATTCGCAGCGATGACCGCGCAGCGCGACGCCCCCGAGGTGCCGACGCCCACCGCCTTGCAGGAACCCGAAGCCCCCGAAGAAGAGGTGACGCCACCCGCGCCGGTGGAGGAAGAACTGACCCCGCCCGAGGTCGTGGCACCCCCGGAACCGGAGCCCGACCTGGTGCCCGACCCGGTCGAGGAACCGCCCGAACCCGAAGTGGTCGAGGAACCCCCGACGCTGGAACAGCCCGAGCCCGTGACCGAAGTGCTGCCGGTGCCTCCGGGCCCCGAGGCACAGCCGCGCCCTGCCGACAAGGTGGCACCGGAACCCATTGCCCCGCCACCGCCCGAGGCGCAGCCGGATGAGGTGGAGACCCCCGCTGTGTCGCTGGACGAAGGCGCCGAAACCCAAGAGGAACAGCAGGATCAGACCGCCCCGGAAGAGGCGACCGATGAGATCGTGACCGAGGCCGAAGAGACCAAGGACAACGCCCCGCGCACCTCTCCGCGGCCGCGGGTGCGGCCCGAACGGCCTGCACCTCCGGCACAGCCCGAAGTGGCCGAAGAACAGGATCCGACGCCGCCCGAGCCTGCGCAGAGCGACACTGCAATCGACGATGCCCTGGCCGAGGCATTGGGACAGGGTAGCGAGCCTTCGGGTCCGCCGCTGACCAGCGGAGAAAAAGATGCCATGCGCCTGGCCGTGTCGAAGTGTTGGAACGTGGGGTCCTTGTCCACGGATGCTCTGCAAACTGTTGTGGTTGTTGGGTTTTCATTGACGCAGGACGGCAAGATCGTTGGCGGTAGCCTGCGCATGATCGACAGCTCTGGCGGGTCCGCCGGAGCGGCGAAACAAGCCTATGAAGCCGCCAGACGAGCAATTTTGCGCTGTGGCGCCAAAGGATACACCCTGCCTGCTGACAAATACGACCAATGGCGGGATATTGAGATTACATTCAATCCCGAGAGGATGCGGATCAAATGATGAGATTTCTGACCAGCCTGTTGCTTGGCCTGACGATTTTGGCGGCACCGGTACACGCCCAGAACGGACCGCTGCGTCTGGAACTGGATCAGGGGATCATCGAACCCTTGCCCTTTGCCGTGCCGAATTTCGTGCCCGACGGTCCTGCGGCGACGCAATACGCCAATGACATCTCTCGGGTTGTTGCCGCCGATCTGACCGGCACCGGGCTGTTCCGCGAAATCGCACCCGAGGCTTTCATCAGCCGGGTCAGCAGTTTCGAGGCCCCGGTTCAGTACGCCGACTGGAAAGCCATCAATGCCGAGGCGCTGGTGACCGGTGCCGTAAACGTTTCGGGCAACCGCCTGACGGTGCGGTTCCGGGTGTGGGATGTGTTCTCGGGTCAGGAGCTGGGCAACGGTCTGCAATTTGCAGGTACCACCGATGGCTGGCGACGCATGGCGCATAAAGTGGCCGATCAGGTCTATAGCCGGATCACCGGCGAGGGCGGCTATTTCGACAGCCGCGTGGCGTTTGTTTCCGAGAGTGGCCCCAAGGATCAGCGCCTGAAACGGCTGGCGATCATGGATTATGACGGCGCGAATGTGCAGTACCTGACCGACAGCGCCGCCATCGTTCTGGCCCCGCGCTTTTCGCCCACGGGCGACCGGTTGCTTTATACCAGCTATGAAAGCGGCCAGCCGCGTATCTACGTTCTGGACGTGGACCGCGTCCGCCGGACCGAGTTGAAAACGCAGGATGGCACGATGAGCTTTTCGCCACGCTTCTCGCCGGACGGGCGCTCGATCGTGTATTCGCTGATCCAGGGCGGCAACACCGATTTATGGAAGATGGATATCGCTTCGGGCCAAAGCGTGCGCCTGACCAACACGCCGGCGATTGAGACCGCCCCCAGCTATTCGCCGGACGGCTCCCAGATTGTGTTCGAAAGCGACCGGTCCGGTACGCCGCAGCTATATATCATGCCCGCAAATGGTGGCGAGGCGACCCGGATCAGCTTCGGGCAAGGCCGATACGGCACGCCCGTCTGGTCGCCGCGCGGGGATCTGATCGCCTTCACCAAGCAGAACAAGGGCCGGTTTCATATCGGCGTCATGCGCACCGATGGCAGTGAAGAGCGTCTGCTGACCTCGTCTTTCCTTGACGAAGGGCCCACATGGTCGCCCAATGGCCGGGTCATCATGTTCACCCGCGAAACGCAGGGGGCCAGCGGCCGAGCGAGCTTGTATTCGGTGGATATCTCGGGGCGGAACCTGCGCCCGGTGCGCACCCCGGATGGCGGCAGTGACCCGTCATGGGGGCCATTGCAGAATTGATCGGGGCAGGGGCTTGGAAAAGTTCACAAAAAACCTGCACTGTGTTACAGAGACGGCAATAAACCGATAAAACAACGAGGCACTTGAAATGAACGTATTGGGCAAAATTCTGGCCTTAGGCACGCTGAGCGTGATGGCCGCTTGTACCAACAATGATCCGTCCGCATTGGGTGGCGGGTTCGGCAGCGGCGCGAATGGCGCGATTGCACCGGGTTCGCCCAGCGATCCCCGCTCGCCAGCCTATTTCCAGCAAACCATCGGCGACCGGGTATTGTTCTCGGTGGATCAGTCGACTCTGACACCGCAGGCGCAGCAGATTCTGCAGGGGCAGGCCGATTGGCTGATGGCGAACCCGGACTATGTGGCCACCATCGAAGGCCATGCGGATGAGCAGGGCACGCGCGAATACAACCTCGCTCTGGGCGCACGCCGGGCCAATGCGGCGCGTGAGTTTCTGATTTCGCGGGGGGTTGCGGGCAACCGTCTGACCACCGTCAGCTATGGCAAGGAACGCCCGATCGAGATTTGCAGCACCGAGGATTGCTATTCCAAGAACCGCCGCGCGGTGACGGTGCTGACCGGTTCAACCTTGGGATAAGATGATGAAAGTTGCAGGATGGGTTCTGGCCGCGGTTGTCGCGACCGCTGGCATGGCACAAGCACAGGATCAGCAGACTCTGGCGGATATTCGGCAGGAGCTGACGGTGCTGCATGTGGAAGTTCAGCGCCTGAAGCGTGAGTTTTCGACCACTGGCTCTCCGGCCCCGAACCTGTCCGGCAGTTCCGTTCTGGAGCGGGTGGATGCCATCGAGGCCGAACTGCAGCGCCTGACACGCCAGACCGAACAGTTGAACCAGCGGGTGCAGAACATCGTGACCGATGGCACCAATCGGATCGGTGATCTGGAATTCCGTCTGGTCGAACTTGAAGGTGGCGATCTGAGCACATTGGGTGAAACCTCGACCCTTGGCGGAGATACGCAGATCACCGCAGCAGCACCTGCAACGCCAACGGCCCCTCCCGCAATCGAACAAGGAGAGTTGGCGGTAGGCGAACAGGCGGATTTCGATGCCGCCGCGCAGGCCTTGGCCGAGGGCAATTTTCAGGCCGCAGCCGATCAGTTCGCACAGTTCGAAACCTCGTACCCCGGCAGCCCCCTTGCGCCCGAAGCCAATTTGAAACGCGGGCAGGCGCTGGAGGGTCTGGGTGACACGCGTGAGGCCGCTCGGGCGTTCCTGGCCAGCTTTACTGGTGATTCCGAAGGCGCCTTCGCGCCCGAAGCCCTGTTCGAACTGGGGGCCGCACTTGGGCGTCTGGGCCAGACCGATCAGGCCTGCATCACCCTGTCCGAGGTTGGCGTGCGCTTTCCGGCCTCGGCCACCGCATCCGCCGCCACACAGGAAATGGCGTCGCTGGGCTGTTCTTGACCAAGCAGGCCGATACGCTTTTGCCCGAACTCCGCGCGCGGCTGCCTGACCGGTTGCCGCCGCGTTTGGGTGTTGCCGTCTCAGGCGGTGGAGATTCGGTGGCTTTGCTGCTCCTGCTGCACGAAATTGCACACAACGAACCAATCCGGCTGTTTGCCGCGACGGTGAATCACGACCTGCGCCCCGAAGCGGCTGCCGAGGCCGATCAAGTGGCCGAACTGGCCGCGAGGTTGGGCATACCTCACGAAACGCTGCTTTGGCAGGGCTGGGATGGTGCGGGAAACTTGCAGGATCAGGCCCGGCAAGCGCGATACCGGTTGTTGACCGACTGGGCGCAACGCAACGACATCCCGGCGATTGCTCTGGGCCATACCGCGGATGATCAGGCCGAAACGGTGCTGATGCGGCTGGGTCGGGCGTCTGGAGTCAGTGGCCTTTCGGGTATGCCTTATGCGCGGGATCACTGCGGTGTGACGTTGCTGCGCCCGATGCTGGGGATCACGCGGCAAAGCTTGCGGGACTATTTATTGGGGCTTGGTGAGGGGTGGATCGAAGACCCCTCGAATCACGATCAGAAATTTGATCGGATCAAGGCGCGCGAGGCGCTGACGGCGTTAGGGGCGCTTGGAATTTCGGCACAATCTTTGGCGCGGGTCGCTGAAAATCTTGCACAAGCGCGTGAGGCGCTGGCGCTCTATACGCAGGAATCCGCGCGGAAGTTCGCGAAAGTGGACCGCGGGGATGTCTGTATCGACCGTAACGGGTTCAGGCTGCTTCCAACGGAAATTCAAAGACGACTGATCGTCGGCATCATCGCCTGGATTGCGGGGCAGGGCTATCCGCCGCGCGCGGCGGCCGTTGAGCAGGCCATGGCTGCCGTTGGAGAAGGGCAGACACTGACCCTCGCGGGCTGCCTGCTGATCTCACATCAGGATAAAGCGTGGTTTTGCAGGGAGCTAAACGCGGTTTCGACGGCAACCGCCGCCCCGCAAGAGGTCTGGGACAACCGCTGGGTTTTGTCCGGGCCGCTGACCGCAGGCGCCGAGGTCCGCGTGTTGGGAGAGGCCGGTTTGCCGCAGGTGCCCGAGTGGCGCGCCTTGGGTAAACCGCGCCAGACGCTCTTGTCTTCGCCCGCGGTCTGGAGCGGGGAAAACCTGCTGGCGGCACCTCTGGCCGATTTCACAAATGGTTGGACCGCTGAATTCGCTGCTTATAGACCCGAGTTTTACTCTTCGCTTTTATCGCATTGAACCTGCTTGAATCATCTCTATTTTATAGAGCAACCCGGCAGGTCCCCATCTGCCGAAATCTTTTGGGAGATTTTCCTTGGGCAACGCTCGTAACATCGCCTTCTGGGTCGTTCTGTTTCTGCTGATCCTTGCACTGTTCAACTTCTTCAGTGGTCAGGGCGGAACACTTCAGAGCAATGAAAAAACCTATTCCGATTTCGTCACCGCGGTTGAAGGCGGCGAAGTCAAGAATGTGACGCTGGATGGTGAGCAGATTCGCTATACCACCCAAAGCGGTGCGACCTATGTCACCATCAAGCCCGGCGATGCCGAGGTCACCCAGCTGCTGATCAAGGAAGAAATCCCGGTTCAGGCGGTGAAACAGCAGCAGTCCGGCTTTCAGTCCTTCCTGATCACACTGCTGCCCTTCCTGCTGCTGATCGGTGTGTGGATTTACTTCATGAACCGGATGCAGGGTGGCGGCAAAGGCGGCGCCATGGGCTTTGGCAAATCCAAGGCCAAGATGCTGACTGAAAAGCATGGCCGCGTGACCTTTGACGACGTTGCAGGCATTGATGAGGCCAAGGAAGAACTGGAAGAGATCGTGGAATTTCTGCGCAACCCGCAGAAATTCTCGCGTCTCGGCGGCAAAATCCCGAAAGGCGCGCTGCTGGTGGGGCCTCCGGGTACCGGTAAGACGCTGCTGGCTCGTGCGATTGCGGGTGAGGCGGGTGTGCCGTTCTTCACCATTTCGGGGTCTGACTTCGTTGAGATGTTCGTCGGTGTCGGTGCATCCCGTGTGCGCGATATGTTCGAACAGGCCAAGAAAAACGCGCCCTGCATTGTGTTCATCGACGAAATCGACGCCGTGGGTCGCCACCGTGGCGCCGGTTACGGCGGTGGTAACGACGAGCGCGAACAGACCCTCAACCAGTTGCTGGTCGAGATGGACGGGTTTGAGGCCAACGAAGGTGTGATCATTCTGGCCGCAACCAACCGGAAAGACGTTCTGGACCCCGCGCTGCTGCGTCCGGGCCGGTTTGACCGTCAGGTCACCGTCGGCAACCCCGACATCAAGGGCCGTGAAAAGATTCTGGGCGTTCACGCGCGCAAGACACCTCTGGGTCCCGATGTCGATCTGCGCATCATTGCGCGTGGTACGCCCGGCTTCTCGGGCGCTGATCTGGCCAACCTCGTGAACGAGGCCGCTCTGATGGCTGCCCGTGTGGGCCGTCGCTTTGTCACCATGGAAGATTTTGAGAACGCCAAGGACAAGGTGATGATGGGGGCCGAGCGCCGCAGCATGGTGCTGACGCAGGATCAGAAGGAAAAGACCGCCTATCACGAGGCCGGTCACGCCGTGGTTGGTCTGGAACTGCCGCTGTGCGATCCGGTTTACAAGGCGACGATCATTCCCCGCGGCGGTGCGCTGGGTATGGTTGTGTCGCTGCCGGAAATGGACCGCCTGAATTATCACCGTGATGAGTGCGAACAGAAGCTGGCCATGACCATGGCCGGTAAAGCCGCCGAGGTGATCAAGTACGGTGAGGACCATGTCTCGAACGGTCCGGCCGGGGATATCATGCAGGCCAGCCAGTTGGCGCGCGCCATGGTGATGCGCTGGGGCATGTCGGACAAGGTCGGCAATATCGACTACGCCGAAGCCCACGAAGGCTATCAGGGCAACACTGCCGGCTTCTCAGTCTCGGCTCATACCAAAGAGCTGATCGAAGAAGAGGTGAAGCGCCTGATCCAGCAGGGATACGAACGCGCCCACGAAATTCTGACCGAAAAGAACGAGGAATGGGAACGTCTGGCGCAAGGTCTGCTGGAATACGAGACCCTGACCGGGGACGAGATCAAGCGCGTCATGAACGGTGAATCGCCTGGTGAAGGTGACGACGAAGGCGACAAGCCGGATGAAGGAAGCGCGCCCAGCGTGACCGCGATTCCGAAGACCAAGGTCAAGAAGTCTCCGCCCGATGGCGGGATGGAGCCTGAACCTTCGGCATAACGACATCAGACCCGGGCATTGTCCCGGGTCTTTTTTCTTTCCAATCCGGATCGGCTGCTTTCTAGTGCGAGGCGACAAAACGCGAAAGTGAGGGGCGAACATGCCGGTGATGCGTGAGACCGAATTCAAGGGCGAGGTCGTCTGGCTGGGCCATGTTCCCGCGGGCGGTTCGATCCGCGCCCATGCGGTTAATGCGCTGGACCTTGGCTTTGCCGGGGATCGCGGTGCACGGCATGAAGGCGAGAACCGGGCCTCATGCGTTCGGATGAGAAATCTCTACCCGCAGGGCACGGAAATCCGCAATGTCCGGCAATTGTCGGTACTGTCTACCGAAGAGATTGAGGCGACCGCACAGGAGATGGCGCTGGACCAGCTGGACCCGTCCTTTCTGGGCGCCAGCATCGTGTTGCGCGGTATTCCGGATTTTACCCACATCCCACCCTCTTCGCGGCTACAGGTTGCGGGTGGTGTCACCATCACGGTTGATATGGAAAACCGTCCCTGCGTGATCCCCGGCCGTGAGATCGAGGCGGATCTGCCCGGACACGGGGCAGCTTTCAAACCGGCTGCAAAGGGGCGGCGCGGGGTCACCGCCTGGGTTGAAAGGCCGGGTGAATTGAAGCTGGGCGACCGGATGACCCTGTTTGTGCCGGACCAAAGGACGTGGGCGCCATAACGGGCGCTCGTTTCCGATCTGAAACCGCTGAAATGACGCAACGCCGTTTCGCGGCATAATTATGTCGGAATCCACAGCCATCTGTTTGGTACACGACGGTATGGGTTGCGCAGCGCCGACGCTCTGCGCCGGTTTTGCACGGCATTCAATCAGGGACCCTGCCCAATGAGTTACAAATCCGACATCGAAATCGCCCGCGAGGCGAACAAGAAGCCGATTCAGGAAATCGGCGCTAAGATCGGCATCGATTCCGCCGATCTGCTGCCCTATGGCCACGACAAGGCGAAGGTCAGCCAGGACTTCATCAACTCGGTTCAGGACCGTGAAGACGGCAAGCTGATCCTTGTCACCGCGATCAACCCGACCCCGGCGGGCGAAGGTAAGACCACCACCACCGTGGGTCTGGGCGATGGCCTGAACCGCATCGGCAAGAATGCGATGATCTGTATCCGCGAAGCCTCGCTTGGCCCGAACTTCGGCATGAAG
>NZ_JBMIRT010000043.1:0-136573 GCF_049195285.1 Ruegeria sp. MALMAid1280
GCCCGGATGCTGGAGGTCAACAGCCTTCCGAGAAAGATTGTCATCGACAAAAGCGGAGCAAATACGGCCGGTATCAAGGCCATAAACAAGATGCTGAAAAGTTTTGGTTGCCCGGTCTCATGTGAAATGGTCAGGCGGAAATACTTGACGGATGTATTTGACACGAGCTTTTGATGTACCGCGCCCCTTTTTATGGTTGGGCTATTGAGGTGAAATCGGCTTTGCCATTGGTGATCGCTGTTTCCACTTGGCGACGAAGCGGCGGTAAAATTCTTCCGCGTGACCAACCGTCTCCCTTTCCTGATCTCGTACCGATTTGAGGCTGTAGTCGGCAGCGGAGCCCTTTTTCCTGCCACCACGGTGAGAGGCGTATCCAGAGGCCAGTTCCAGCTTTCTCAGCTTCCAGTCCAGGAAAGCGGGGCGGCTCCAGGTATATTCTTCGCCCTTGGAGAGCATGTGCCAGATGACCACCGTCAGCTTTCTCGTTGTCGCCACCGCTGCGATCTGACTGCCGCGCTTTTCCCTGATCCTCCGAAAGAAGGCTCTGAGCGGTCCGGGCGTACGGGAGGCCGACCAGGCCGACTCTACCAGCATCTCTCGCGCGTGCGACCGGCCCTGCTTTGTGATGCGGCCGTGATACGCGGCTTTGTCTCCCGATTGGCGCACCCGGGGATTGAGACCGAAATGGCAGACAGGCTGTTCGTAGCGGCGTCTTTGTTGACAAAGATGGCGATGGCAATGCGGCGATTGAAAACGCTGGCACCATTACCAGTACCGAACGGCAGGGTATTCAGGTCTCGGTAGAAGGTCTTGGATCAATCAGCATCGTCAATTCGGGCAATATTTCAGCGACCAGCGACTTTGCAAGGGATGCCAATCGCGTGTTCAACCGACCGGGCGGCGCGGCGGCAACCATCGTGGACAGCGGCGTGCTAAGCAGCAGCAATGGCCTTGCCATAAACTTGCGCGACGATGGCAACGATACAGTGACCCTCCTACCCGGTTCGATTCTGAATGGCGCGATTGACTTCGGCAATGGAAACGACGGGATGGGTGGCGCAAACGCCAATGATATCGACACATTGAACATCGCAGCAGGTCTGAATACGACAGTGGACTTTGCAGATGACTCGAGCGTTATGGGCGATAGTGATCTGGCTTCAGCACCTGAAATCATCAACTTTGGCGGGGCAGGTATGCTGATCAATGGCGGGCTGACCGCAATTGCGGTGGACACGTCGGGTTTTGCTGCGCAAGGGACCTTTATTAGCGACCTGACAGATGCGATTTTCAACACGATTGATACAGCCGATCTTGTGCCCTCGGCGCCAGACAATCAAGTCAGCCGGAGTTTTGCATCGTGGGACCGTTTCGGTGTGGAAAGTGGCTCGCAGGCCTGGATTTCTGTTCTGGGAGGATATCGCGAAGTTGAGGCCGACGGATCGAACGTCGGCTATGATCATCACTTCTACGGTCTGGTCGGCGGGGTTGAGAGCGGCGAAATACTCGACACTGGCAGTCTGGGTTTCCTGGCTGGCTACAGCGACAGTCATGTGTCTCTGGACTTGGATGCAGGTGAAACCGATATCACTTCTTATTTCGGTGGAGCCTATTGGAAGCGCGATTTCAGTGGCTTCAGCCTGAACGCGGCTTTTGTGGCCGGTGCAACCGACAACGAGGCAACACGAAATGTAAATGGCGATCAGGCCGAGGGTGATTTCGATGGTATGTTCCTCGCCCCGTCGCTTGCGGTTTCAGCGCCCATCAAAGCTTGGTCCATCCCGGCATATTTCAGCGCGCGGGCGAACTATGTTCTGCTGCAACTGGATGAATACACCGAGACCGGCACGGACCTGCCACTGACAGTCGAAGATCGGAAAGTGTCGTTGTTCAACACGCGGCCTCAGGTGAATTTCCCACAGGCATTTGCGCATTCGGACGGTGGAATTACCGATCTCAACTTGTCCGTGGGGATCGACGCAACCTTTGACGCGGGATCGGATGAAGTCGATGCGATTGCGGCTGCCACACCGTTTTCCTTTGTTGCCAACGCTGAAGACGCGGCCGCAGGTTTTCTGGGTTTTGATGTGGGCTATTCCTCGGCAGACGGGCTGCGGACCATCGGTTTCAACAGCGAGGTTCAGTCGACCTTCGATGGCAGCTATGGTGTGGTTGCGGAACTTAGAGCGACCTTCCGGTTTTGACCCTTGTGGCACGCTGATCCCGGCGCGCCGTTTTCGCATGGTATAATTGCTTCAAGCCCTTTGGTTGGTAGCAGTACATTTGATAAATTATTACCGATGACTTGCCGTCCAGGTACGTTGCAAACACCTGCGTTACTAACCTCAGCCAAACTCATGCTTAAACTAAAAACGATGTGGAGAATCCGTCGTTCCTGCCGGACGCGGCAACCATTGAATTGGGCTCGGCGCGGGCCAAAGCACGCGCGAATCCGCGAGTTTGGTTGGATCCCGGAACCGGTCGCCCAGCATTGCTTGTAAAATGGCCCTGTCAGCGCGGTGCCGATGATTGGACACGAAGGGGGATCGGAGAGCAGATCTTGCCAAGAGTCCAACTTCCAGCAGTCACCCCGATAAACAAGGCTTGGAACCGGGGGCGGATCATTGGCCAGAAACGACCGCTGTTGCCAAGGCAGGTCTGGGCGATCCGCGCCAGACGGAACCTAGCGCTTTTCAATGTCGCCATCGACAGCAAACTGCGTGGATGCGATCTGGTCAAACTGGCCGTGACGGAGTCTTTTGCGGAATGGGGCGAAATGACGCTCTAAGGGATTATGACAAAGCCGCCCTTCGCACACGGCGCGGCGGATCCACCGAGAGAGCCCACACCGGGCACTGTATTTTTGCGCTGCAGGCGCAAACAGCGTAGATTTCTCTGTGAACGCACAATTTTGGGTATCGGAGCGCGGCGGGGAATACTGCCGTTCGTGCATTCCGCAGCAAAGTTGAAGAAGGCAAATTACAGGGAGCGGGACTTTTCCGCCGTTGCCATTCCGGGTGTTTGCTGATGCAGCATCTGCTCGCAGGCGCGGCACACACATTGCTGCGTCGCACGCCGATGTCGCCAAAGCCGTCATTGAAAGCCACTCTGATGGCCGGGATTCACGCCGCCCTTTCGCCGCGACCTGATTAGATCATCGTGGGGCGGACAGAGCCGCCTTTTTGCGCACGCGGCGTAAGAAATTGGCGATGCAGAAGGTTCCCCTGAACCTGTCGCTGCAAGCCAATCCAAAGAGCGAAAGTCAAACAGCCCTTCACTGGTGTCACACCTGAAAATCAGGACGCGAAAAAAGTGACAGGTCCAGTTGACCGATCTACAATCATGTCGCGCCCTGTATTGGCGGGCATCGCTCGTGGTTTCAGGCTTGGTATGGTGCGGGATATCAGGACGACGTTGTGACATCGACGCGGGATCGCCGCGACCGGCGACCGGACTTGGTGGACTTGCCCGCGCTCTGGCCGGGTTTGTTGAACCGGATCCAGTCGGTGCTGTTGGCATCATGGCCCATCAGCAGGTTCGCTGCTCGGATCGCTTCCATCTCTTTGCCTGCACGGGATTGGGTGGAGCCCAAGCCGGTGATCTTTGCCAACACCTCAGGGTCTATATCTTCGGGAACGAGGATCCCGGCACTGGCGAGTTCGGCACGCTTTTCGGCGAGTTTTTTGGCTCCCACAGGCAGGGCAACCGGATTCATGATTGCACTTGTCATACCTGCGGTGATCGCCATTGGAAGAAATGCATTGTTAATCCCATGGCGGTTGGGTAGCCCGAATGAGATGTTGGAGGCACCGCAGGTGGTGTTCACGCCGAGGTCATCGCGAAGCCTGCGCACCAGCGCGATGACCTGCGAACCTGCGGTGGGCACCGCACCAGCCGGCATCACGAGCGGATCCACCACGATGTCATGCGCAGGGATGCCGAAATCGGCGGCGCGTTCCACGATTTTCTTTGCAACCGCGAACCGCACGTCGGGATCTTCGGAAATCCCGGTGTTGTCGTTTGAGATCGCCACGACCGGCACGTTGTACTTTTTGACCAGGGGCAGGATCACCTCGAGCCGTTCTTCCTCTCCGGTTACGGAATTCAACAGCGGACGGCCTTCACAAGCTGCAAGCCCTGCCTCCAGCGCTCCGGGTACCGACGAATCAATGCAAAGCGGCACATCGACCAAACCCTGAACCAACCGGATCATTTTCGTCATCAAACGTGGCTCGGTCTCGTTTGGATTAGGATTGGAATTGAAAACCACGCCTGCATTCACGTCGAGCATGGTCGCCCCCGCCGCAACTTGCGCCAGCGCGTCTTTCTCGACGGAGGAAAAATCGCCCGCCTCAAGTTCGGCAGCCAGTTTCTTTCGACCCGTTGGATTGATGCGTTCACCGATCACGCAGAAGGGTTCATCGAAGCCGATGACGGCAGTTTTGGTTTTGCTCTCCACGATGGTTCGGGTCATCAGCTTCTCTTACTTCTGGTTGGCCGGGACGGCTGAAGCGCCGCCGTTCTCGATTGCCCAATTGGCCGTGGCCTTGATGCCGCCAAGCGGGAAGAAATGAACTTTCTCGATGTTGAACCCGGGATTCGCGGCCTTGTGTGCGGCCAACTCGGCAAGGAAATCGTCCGGTGTGAAGGGCTTCAACAATTTGCTCAGGTCTTTGGCGCGCTTCTGAAGCACTTTGAGGGACGGGCCCACACCACAGGCGATGGCAAATTTGATGAGCGTCTGCAGTTTTGCCGGCCCGGCAACACCGATATGAACCGGAATATCAATACCGGCCTCGGCGAGGCCGTTGGCCCAGTTGATTGCCGGCCCAGATTCAAAGCAGAACTGGGTCGCCAGCGCCATTTTGGCATCGGTGCGCTCCTTGAAGGCCTGCTTCCATCCGAGCGCCTGCATCACGTTCCTACTCGACCCGTCCGGATCAATGTCCTTGTTGCCTTCGGGGTGCCCTGCCACATGCAGCCGTTTGAAGCCTGCCCTGTCGAACAGACCTGTTTCCATCAGTTGTATGGAGCTGTGATAGGCGCCGTGCGCCTGGTCAATCCCGCCAGCGAGCAACAGGGCTTGATCGACCCCGGCCTCGCCCTGATAGCGGGTGATCCAATCGGCGAGTGTCGCCTTGTCCCTGATGATCCGTGCCGGAAAATGCGGCATGACTGGATAACCTTCGCGCGCCAGACGCCGTGCCGTTGCAACCATCTCTTCGAGCGGGGTGCCTTCGATATGGGCGACATAGACACGCGTGCCGCGAGGCAGCAGATCCCGGAAATCGGCTATCTTCCCGGCAGTTCGCGGTATGACCTCGATTGAATAGCCCTTCAGCAGATCGGCCATCTCACGTTTGGCCGATATTGGGCCGACAGATGTGCCGGTGTTTTCGAATTGCAGGAACGCCATCGGAGCCTCCACCCTCGCCATGCCTTCCGGTGGAGATGATTTCCGATCCCGCCCGGTTCTTTTCACATAGCACGAATGAATGCGCATGCAATAGAAAAGATTTCCGTATTGGTAATTTCATATGCGACTGTTTTCGGCAATATGGGTGGACTATGGACAGGTCTGATCAATCTGTGTATTCATCGACATGAATGCGCAGTCAATACAAGTCGAGCGATTCGCACCAAAACAAGTGGCGGCAATGACAACCAACGCAAAAGGATGCCGGGATGGCGATGACACCAAGGGAAAACTTCAGGGCCGCAATGACCCGCACCGGGCCGGAATGGGTGCCTTTGGACATGGGCAAGCATATCGGCTCGATCCACAAGACGCATTATGCCGAACTCGCCCAGGCCCTGCCTGATCTCGACCTCAAAAATGGCGATCGCATTCTCGATCGCATGGCCCAAACCGTGGTCCCGGACGAGGCGCTGTTACAGCATTTCAATGTCGATTTCCGCTGGCTCGTGCCGAACTGGGTTCAGGTGACCGAGCGTGAGGACCTGGAAAATGGCGGGTATTTCGACATGTGGGGCGTGCCATACAAGGGTGCCCACGGCGATCACTATGCGGTTGACACACTTGCCAAGGCACCGCTCGCGGATTGTGAGACCGCCGAGGATGTTCTGAACGCCGATTGCTGGCCGGACCCCGAAGATCCCGCTCAATTCGCGGGTCTGCGCGAGCGGGCCAAACATCTTCATGAAACCACCGGCTATGTGCTGGGCGCGGATGCGATCAAGGCGGGGCCCCTGATGTCGTCCCTTCAGATGCGCGGCTATCAGCAGTTCTTCATGGATCTGGTGATCAATCCGGAACTGTCGGACGCCCTGATGGGCAAGATCACCGACGTTCTGTGCCGCATGTGGACCCGATTCATGGACGAAGTGGGCGATTATGTCGATCTGGCTTATGTCACCGACGATCTGGGCAGCCAGACCTCGCTCTTGATCTCGCCCAAGGTCTACCGCAAACGTATCAAGCCCTTCCACACCAGGCTGCATCAGCACATCAAGGAAGCGGGCAACTGCTATCTGATGATGCATACCGACGGCGCGGTGCTGCCGCTGATCGAAGACCTGATCGAAACCGGCGCGGATATTCTGAACCCGGTGCAGACCTCGACTTCGGGCATGGAAGACACCACTGTCATCAAGGAGAAATTCGGCGACCGTCTGGCCTTTCACGGCGCGATGGACGTGCAGCAGATGATGCCTGGCGCGACCCATGACGAACTGCGCTGGGAAGTGGCGCGGCGGATGAAGGATCTGGGCGGCGATGGCGGCTATGTCATCGCGCCCTGCCACAATATCGGCCACGACATCCCGGTCGAGAACACGCTGAAGTTCTTTGAGCTGGCGCGCGAGCTGGGGAGGTATCCGCTGGATGTGGATGATGCGCTGGCGCCGAGGGCGTCGTATTTCGAGCGGCTGGCGCGGGAGAGCGGGGAATGAGCCCGAACGCCAGATTCCGCACGGCGCTGCACACGGGCGAACAGCTGGTGGGGTGTTTCATCAAGACACCCCACCCCACGGTGATCGAGGTTCTGGGGGACACTGAGCTCGATTTCCTCGTGCTGGATGGGGAGCATTCGCCGTTTGACAAGGCCTCGATCAACACGTGCATGCTGGCGGCCAAGGCGGTGGGAAAGCCGATTCTGATCCGTGTGCCGGACGACAACCCGGCCTTTATCCTGAACGTGCTGGATTGCGGCGCGGCGGGAGTTGTGGTGCCGCATGTGGTGAGCGTGGAGCAGGCCGAGCGGCTGGCAAGGTCCATGCGCTACGTCCCCGGCGGACGCGGAATTGCCGGAACCACCCGAGCGGGCGGATATGGCGCGAAGCCCTTGCCGCAGCACCGGGCGGATGCCGACGCTGAAGTTTCGCTGATCTGCCAAATCGAGGATCGCGAAGGCGTGGAGAATGCCGGGGCGATTGCGGCCGTGGACGGTGTCGATGCCCTGTTCGTAGGGCGGGCTGACTTGACGGTGTCCTATGGCTTGACCGATTTCAACGACGCTGGCGTGGCGGAAAAAGCTGCGGACGTCCTCGGCGTCAAAGGCGCGGCGACCGGCCTGTTCGTTTCCCCTGCCGAAGACATGGGGTCATGGCGCGACAAGGGCGCCAGCTTCTATCTGAGCGGTTCTGACCATTCTTTACTTTTCGCGGGCGCCAAGACTCTGGCTGCGCGCAAACCTGACTGAGGAGACAGGCCAATGTCCGACCTTCTAACCCCCGATTTCGCCAAGAACATCCGCCTGATAGGCCATTCCGATCAGGGTGGCCGCGCCGATGGTATCCAGATCATGGTCTCGAACGGCTATGCCTATGTGGGCCATGTGTTCAACAACGGCTTTTCCATCATCGACGTGCGCGACCCGAAAAATCCGCGCTTCGTCAAACACATGCCCCAGCCCGAAGGCACGTGGTCGCAGCACCTGCAGACCCATGGCGATATCCTGATCGTGAACAACATGTGCGACATGCTGAAGGTCGAGACCTCCGGCGCGTTTGATCCGGGGGAGTATTACAAGGGCTCAGTCGCCGACAAGGTCGATTTTGCCGGGGAAAAGCCGTGGTCGGCGGGGATGCGTGTCTATGACATTTCCGACCGCGAAAATCCGCGTGAGATTGCCTTCCTCGACGTGCCGGGGCTGGGCGTGCACCGGGTGTTCTGGGATGGCGGCGACTGGGCCTATATCTCGGCGCTGCCACCGGGGTTCTCGGATGATATCTTCATGATTGTCGACTTTCGTAACCCGGAAAAACCCGAGGTGGTCAGTAAGCTCTGGCGCGAGGGCATGCACACCGCAGGTGGGGAAAAACCGTGGTGGGATCCAAAATACCGCTATGCGCTGCACCACGCGATCATCAAGGGCGATCTGGGCGCGGCGGCGTGGCGCGATGGGGGCATGTCGCTGATCGACGTTTCGGACCGCTACAACCCGAAATTCATCAGCCACGACAACCCGTGCCCGCCCTTTGCCGGCCACACCCACAACACGCTGCCACTCTTGGATCGCGGGCTCATGTTCGTGGTGGAGGAAAGCCAGGCCGACAATTGCGAGGACGGCATCAAGCGCAATTGGGTCTACGACATCTCGGTGCCGGAGAACCCGGTCACCATCGCCACGACCCTGCCGCCGAGCGAGGCGGACTACAAGAACAAGGGCGGCCAGTTCGGCCCGCACAACGTACACGAGAACCGGTCCGAAGGCTTCCAGAGCGAAGAGCTGATGTTCGTGAGTTATCAGAATGCCGGTTTGCGGGTTTACGACATCTCGAACCAATTCCGCCCCGAGGAGGTGGCCGCCTGTGTTCCTCCGGCGCCGAAGAAGCTGATGGACTATCGCCCGAACCGCCCCGTGGTGGTGGATACCACGGATGTCTATGTCGACAAGCAGGGACTGATCTACACCACCGACATGAATGCGGGGCTCTACATCATGGAAATGGACGGGCTCTGATGACCAAACTGGTGATCGCGGGGAAGATTCACGCCGATGGCATGGCGCTGCTCGAGGCGGAACCTGAACTGGAAATCGAACTCTTCGAAGACCCGGGCGCTGACCTGCCGATGGAGAGCCTCTCGACGGCGGATGCGTTGCTGATCCGTTATGGGGTGATCACTCCCGCGATGGCCGAGGAAATGCCGAACCTCAAGGTTGTTTCGCGCCATGGGGTTGGTTGTGACAATCTGCCAACGGCGGAACTGGGGGCGCGCGGCGTACCGGTAACGATTGTGGGGCCCGTTAATGCCGTCAGCGTGGCCGAGCAGGTGCTGGCGATGATGATGGCCCTGACCAAAAAGATCATCCCGGGCGACGCGGCGGTGCGCGAAGGCAACTGGAACTATCGCAACACAGTCCGGATGAGTGATCTGTCGGGAAAATCGCTTCTTTTGCTGGGCTTTGGACGCATTGGGCGCGAGGTGGCGCGCCGTGCGGCGGCTTTCGATATGGGCGTGCGCGTTCATGATCCCTACGTTGCCGATCAAGCGGTGGCGGAGGCAGGTTACGACTCCGTTTCGGATTGGCGGGACGTGCTGGGTGAAGTGGATTTCCTGAGCCTGCATTTACCGGCAACGCCGGAGACCATGGGGCTGATTGGGGTAGACGAACTGTCAGTGATGAAACCGACCGCGATCCTAATCAACGCGGCCCGTGGCGGGCTGATTGATGAAGACGCTCTGGCGGTGGCGTTGCAGGGGCCTCTGGCGTCGGGTGGGGCGGGGCTGGATTGCCTTCTCTCCGAGCCACCTGACGTCAAGCACGTGCTTTTCTCGTTGCCCAACGTGGTGTTCAGCCCGCATTCCGCCGCGCTCAGCGCGGAGTCGATGCGTGCGATGGGCGTGGTCTCGGCGCAAAACGTGCTGGCGGGCCTCAAGGGCACTCTTGATCCCGGACTGATCTTCAATGCAAAGGCACTGCAGGAGGTCGGTCATGCAATATGAGATCCCGACCGAGGGGCACATTCCGCTCCTCGACATCACGATCCCGATCCATTGGGAAAACCACGCGCTTCTGATGTTCGGAATCTGGTTCGCTCTGGTCCCGTTTTCTGTGATGTTGTTGCGCTTCGGCAAGATCAGACCGCGCACCTATGGCATCCCGCGCGGTACACACAAATGGGCCTGGCCCGAGTTTCCTTGGTCGCTGCACAAGCATCTGCTTTATGCGATGATCGCCCTGAGCCTTGCCGGGGTGGGGTTTGCCATGGTTCTGAGCGGTGGCTTTTCTGGAACGCTGCATGGCTGGTTTGGCATCGCGACCGTGTTCTTGGGTCTGCTGCAGGGCATTTCCGCCTGGAACCGAGGCAGCCACGGCGGTCGCAAGGATCCCCAGGCCAATCCGGAGGATCGCAGCACCTGGGGCGGAGACCATTTCGATATGAAGCCCCGGCGATGGTGGTTCGAGGCCTATCACAAGACAGCCGGGTATTTCACACTGTTCTGCGCCGGAGGGGCGGTTGCCACAGGACTGAGCCAGTTCTGGATCACCCCGATTGCCATCGCTTTTGCCGGTATCGTTTTTGCGGGGCTGGTTCTGGCCGTACTCTTGCAGGGCCTGGGCCTGAAACACGACACCTACCAGTCGGTCTATGGCACCCACCCCGACCACCCGTTCAACCAAATGCGGTTTGGGAAAATGTTTGAGGCAAAAGACGAAAAGCCCTGACGGAAGACCGATTTCTCAGCGATCGGGTATGTTCAACGCAAGGCCCAGAATGGAATTCAGAGGCGAAAAGCACCCTATGTCGGTGACCCGAACACCCGGATTGACGCCCTCGAAACAGGTCAACAGTGCTTGAACATCGGCCGGACTCCAGACACGCCTCTGGCCGCATTGTTCGCTTGCCAAGACCGGCACGCGCTGCAGCCGGCCAGTCGGCGTTTTGGTCCGCAAATGACGGTGCGCCTCGCGTCCAAGCGCAAAGAGGACCTCGCTGCCAAGGTCGGTCTGAACGTGATGTGCACCATAATCGCGATCCAGCCACTCGAACGCTTGAGATTGTGAATAATTCAATGTCAGGAGATAGGCGGTGACCTGCGCGCCGTTGGCCACATCACGCTCCAGGTCGGCCCCTTCCAGGGTCACGCAGTCGGCCAGGCGCACCCCGCCGGGGGTTTGTTGGGCACTGACGGGGACGAAAAACGCCTCGGGGCGGGCAAGCGCCGCGATACAGTCATTCGCATGGTTCAGCCAAAGCTGCAGCGCGTTGGCCCGGGCGCCGCCTTTGGACAAAGCACGGCTGTATTGCGCCTGGCGTTTCAGGCGCGCCCTTGCAGTTTCCAATAACGTGACCGCCGGCGGTGACAGTCGGTCTTCCTTTGCTGAATTCGTGCAGTCGAGGCTCATGTCCGGGTCGGTCAGGCCGGCATTCCGAGCGCGCGCTTCACAGCTTTGACCGCACTTGGCGCGTCTTCTCCGAACGCGTCCGCGCCGATCTTGTCGGCATAGTCCTGCGTGATGACCGCTCCGCCGATGACGATTTTGGCGCTGTTGGATATCTCCCGCAAATGATTAACAACACTTATCATTTGCGGCTTGGTGGTGGTAAGAAGAGCGCTCAGGCAGACAACCTCGTTGCCGCGTTCCAGCGCCTTGGCGAATTCCTCGTCCGGCACATCGACGCCAAGGTCTTCTACTTCAAATCCGGCCCCTTTCAGCATCATGACGACGAGGTTCTTGCCAATGTCGTGAAGGTCGCCCTTGACGCTGCCGATGCAGACACGCGCCACCGGTTCGTGATCGCTTTCGGCCAGGATCGGCTCGATGATGTCGATGCCACCTTGCATCGCATGCGCGGCCACCAGCATTTCGGGCACAAACACCTCACCGGCCGAGAACTGGTCGCCCACTTCAGCCATCGCCGGGATCATCGCGTCGTTCAGCAGCGCCCCCAGGTCTTCACCAGCATCGCGGGCGTTGGTGACAAGGGCGATGACGGTTTCGCGGTCGCCATCACAGATTGCCTCGAACAGCTCGTCTTTTTCGTCTTCGGTCAGCATTGCGTGAGTCTTTCGATTCCATAGTGCATGCGCATTCATTATCATGCATGAAGCGCACCCGTCAATGACAAGAAACATGAATGGCGTCGCGAATTCAGATGGCCGGCGCGCCAGGATTGGGTTTCCAAACACCACAGGTCGATGTTACAAATGGTCAGGAGACTTGGAGACGCCGAACAGGACGCCGGAGAAAATGTCAAAAAGATCAGTTACATCTTATGATGTCGCAAAAGCAGTGGGCGTGTCGCAATCTGCAGTATCGCGCGCTTTTATGCCGGGCGCACCCATCGCTGAAAAGACAAGAAAACGAATTCTGAATACTGCACGGGAGCTGGGTTACCAGCCGAATGCGATCGCACGAAGCATGTCGTCCGCGCGCAAGGATCTGCCGCAGAGGTCGGGCATGGTCGGGGTCATCGTAACGCGGCTTCAAGACCCGTTCTTTGCCAACACGATCGCTCATTTCAGCAACTATTTGCAGGCCCGTGGCTGGCATATGTTGCTGTTTACGGTCGATAGCGAGGCCGAAGTCGACGACGCGTTGAACGCGCTCATGCAATACAAGATCGACGGGGTGATTGTCTTGTCCGCGATCCTCAGCGATCACATGGCCAAGGCCTGCGCTGCACAGGACATCCCGGTCATGCTCTACAACCGTAGCGCGACGGGCCTTGAAGTGAGTTCGGTCGAAATCGACAACTTCGAAGGCGGGCGTCTTGCCGCCGACCTTTTGCGAGAGGCGGGCCGCGAGCGGATTGCCTTTGTCGGAGGCGATGTCGGAGATGACACCACGAAAGAACGGGAAGCCGGATTCACCGAGCGCTTGGCAGAAGACGGCTTGGCTCCGTTTCAACAGGAAAGCGGCGATTACACCTTTGATGGGGGACGCGAGGCGGGCTTGCGCCTTTTGGCGAGGCAAGAACGCCCCGATGCGATTTTCTGCGCCAGCGATGTGATGGCTCTGGGCGTTCTGCACGCCGCACGGTTCGAGCTTGGCCTTGAGGTTCCCCAGGACTTTTCCCTGGTCGGTTTCGACGACATTCCGTCCGCCGCCTGGCCGGGGCACATGCTGACCACGATCCGCCAGCCCATTCGCCGCATGATTCAGGAGGCCGTCTCTCTTCTGATTGAGCGAATGGAAAACCCCGAGCTTGACCCCATGGTCAGCCGGTTCCCGGGAACTTTGATTTTGAGAGAGTCCGCACGTTATGCCGGACCGTCAGGGCGCGCGGCCGTAACATCGCGGTCGCCTTGAACCAGCCGGCAACGGCCTCCTGTATTTGGATTTTTGTGGTCATGTGCCGCCACACAAGGCGATGACCGCTTAACTGCAGTATCGTCATTGAAGAGATTTCCGAGAATGCCCACGTCGCCCCACGACCGGTCAATTTGCCTGTTGGTCATCTTCACGATACGTACTTTTTCGGTCTTCTCGTTACAATTCGACGGGACGATTATCAGCGTCGGAGCAAAGAGCTGCCATGCGGCAGCGCAATAGTCGCCCAATTGGGCGTGAGCGTCGTCACGGTACACGCGTTCCCCAAAAAGGTAAGTGCCGAAACGCCAAGCCCTAACTTTGACCGGACGATCCTCGCCGCAGTTTGGCTGAATGACCGGTCTGAGCGCTGCGCAGCGGCACGGAAAATTGAGCATCCGCAAATATTTTCATACAGAGCGAGCATATCGAATTCGAAGTCTGGGCTCTTTGGGGCCATTCTCTGCGGCTTGCATGATTGGCCGATCACAGCCCAAACCGGAGCTTCACATCCAAGCGTGGTGATTTCCGTGTTGCGGGACAGACCCGCCCTTCGCTCACGCGGCTGTTGCTGACGCAGCATCCGTTCGCATTCGCAGCGGCGATTCTGCCGCGCAACAGCAGAGGTCGTCGAAGCGGCCATTCCCAAGCGGCTTCAGGGGCATCGTCTTAACCGCACCTTCGCTGCATGGGTCTCGGACTCGAAAGTCGCGGACAGAACGGTCATTTGCCTTTGCTCAGTGCATAGCCACTAGCCGCGCATCTCGGACATTCAACTTGACCGCAAGAAGCTATAGGCCCACTCCTCCAACAGATAGGCAATTGGCATCACAGTTTTGTTGCGAACGCCATCGCCAAACGCCGCCATTCCCCAGTCCTGCACTGTCGGACTCAAGTGTCGTTAATCATCGACTATCGTCGAAAATGGCTTCACTGTGCTGACTGATTTGTTGCAAACGAAATGTCTTAGTACATGACTAATGGCTCATTCTAACTTATGCCGGGCCGCTTCGGCGCAGCCGGTTTCAAGGGCGCGCGGCCCGCAAGGTCGGTGCCAAGCGTCGCTGAATAAATGTCGAGCGCCGGGGCCAGCACCTTGGCGCTTGGCATCAGCACGTTGAGCGGGCTGTCGATGCGCATTCCTATGGCAAGGTCGGAAGGGTTCATCTCGGCAACAAGGCCAACGCGCTTGTCGGGATCCAGGAAGGCGTTGCGAAGCGCGCGCCAGCGCCAGCGCACCAGGAACTCGCCCGGCTTGCCTTGGTCAGTGACCCTTCCCAATGCATGTTGCCAGAGCGCCTTGCGAAACCTGCCGACCGAAGATGTTCCAGCCCAGATCAGCCCGATTTCGGTGTCAACCATGACACTGCGCCCATTGAGGTTCGCGGAACTGACAATGGCCACCGCGTCGTCCACGACGATGATCTTGGAATGGACATAGACCGGCGCCGCACGCATGAAAGCCTGAAAGCTCGTCGGCACCCGCGTTGGAGAGAGATATGTAAATACCCCGAAACGGCCGGGAAACGCGCGGGCCAGTTTCCCGATCTCGTCGAACTGGATGGCATTGCCATGCAGGGTGACCGGATCGCCGACCTCTTCGCTGCGATGCGGCAGGACGACGATCACTTCCAATGCCTTTTCGCGCTTCAACGCGCGATCGATCCGGCTTGCCAAAGGTGCCCAGCGGAAATACTGGTTCTCAATGTAGATATATTGCTTGGCGTTGTCGATCAGGTGCCGATAGGCATCCCTTGTGTCAAGCGCCAGGTCTTCCGGCAATGGCGGTGCGCTGCTACCCGCCGAAGGCAACGGGATCCGGCCCGTCACTGTGCGCAGGGCCTGCACCGTTACGGATCCGGCGCGCGGCCCGGCATAGGATTTGGGAACACTCATGGGCGATATGGCGCTGCGCGGGATCGGCGGGCCGGGCGCGAGCAGGTTGCGGCCATCCACATGCGCGTTGAATTCGTCGATGCTCGCGTTCCAGAGGCCCACGAAAAAGCGCCGAAAGTCATGCGCGACGGGACCTTCCACCAAAAGGTGCACGTCATGGGTCTGATCAAAATCAGGGGCGGCCACCTTGTGCGCCGGATCGCTGACCAGCAGGTGCCCGTTCAGGTTCATCCCGCCCATCAGCGCGCGCTTCCCGTCCACCACACACAGCTTGATGTGATGCGAGGCAACCGACATCGGAAACGGCGGCGTCGCGCTGGCCTTGAAGGCACCTGCGCCCGTGTCGAACTCGATCAGGTCCCAAAGGCCCGGCATCCCGTTGAACTTGTCCAGCACATCGCTTCGGCTCATGCTCGTCAGCAGGTCGTTCAGAGTCGAGAGCACCTCATCCAGCTGGGTTTCGGCCAGGTCTTTTTCCAGCTTGTCGGCATCGGCCTTCGTCTTGGTCAGGGTCGCCAAAGCGCCGGGTTGAAGCGTGGCCGGATGCCGCGCACAGATCATCTGGAACAGCGCCGGGTCGATGGCAGAGCTTCGGCGCACGAAATCCGCAAGGGTCAAAAGCAGCCGTATATAGGAATCCCAGGCGTCGAAATGCAGCTCGAACTCGAAAAGTGGATCGAAGTCGCTCAGGATGATCCTGACCTCCACACCACGCGCCAGCGCATCGATCAGCAACATGGCAAGGGGTCGCTCCGTCACGACATCGCTGCCCGGAATGTCGCTATGCAGGATTGGATCGAGCGCGAACTTAGTCAGCGAACTCATCGTCGGGTCAAACTGCCAATAGCCCATCTCGATACTGGTTTCCGCCTTCAGCAACGCATCTTCCAGCGCCTTAAGCATGGCGGTTCCGTCGATCAGCGGTGTGACCTTGTTGCCCGTGCGCGGTGGCGGGCGTTCTGTCAGCGGACCGCCGCGCGCGGCAGCCGACCTGAAACCTGGGGGGCTCTTTGCCACGGCACGCAATCCCTAGTTCACGGCTTGCCAGGTGCCGTCTTCCATCTGCTCCCATTCTGGCAGCGTATCGTCGGGCCGCAAGCGCACCAAGGTGGTCGGCAGACGAATCTCCCAGGGTAGACCCCATGGCACTTCGGTAGGCGGACCGCCGCCAAGCGGAAGGTCCGTTGCGGGCGTTTCTTCTTCATCACGGCGTTCAGCGATCTCGTCGAGAAAGGCAATGTAGCCCGGTGTCGTGACTTCAGGCAATTCGCCGCCCGACCAGATGCCCCCCGTTTCAAGGAAATGCAGGATCGCCGCCTCGAAGCCAGGCGTCACGGACAGGCGAATCCGAACGGCGCCGGCGCGGATGAACTCGGCATGGATCGGATCGGCGTTCTCGGTCAGCAGGCGGCCCCAGGTGGATTGCCGCGCCCAGTAATAGGGTAGGAACTGGTAATCCATGTTCTGCCAATCGATCGCGGTTTCCCAGAACTGCGCATAGCGGCCCGATCGCAGCATTCTTTGAAAATCAAACTCTGCGGCTTGCGGCGATAGCGGAACCGAGGTCGATTTGAACCGCTGCCCGGTCAGCATGATGAGCGAAATGCGGCGCAACTCGTTGCGTTCGATGATCCGGTTGAAGGTGGGATTGCGCCCCTCTGGTTGCACCTCTTGCGAGACGGCCAGGGTGGCGAGCCGTTCTTCGTATTCCGCGCGGCGGGCGTGATAGGCGCGTGTCAGGGCTTCGTGCGTCGTCAATTGCCACTGCTCCATAGCCCGAGGCGTGCGGATACAGTCGATCGTGACAGTTGCCGCGAAGGTGCGGATGTTGACCGCGTTGACCGAAAGCGGCAGGTCGCCTTCGGCATGGCTGAACGCGTCGACTTGGTCCTCGGTCGTCTCGTCTTCCCGCTGCACCTTGAACAAGCGGTTCTTGGCAACAAGAATGTCCACGCGGTTTTCCGAAGGAGGTGCGAAGGTCTCTTCGCCGCCGCCGAAACTTGGTGGGAGAGCGTCCGAGGAGATCTCGTCTATCATGATGGCCGCCTGCGCGCGGAAGGCCCGGTATCCTTCGGGTACGATCAACATGGCATCCGCCGAGTGATCCACCCAGTTTCCGTCAGGAGAGGAATGCGAGAAGGAATGCGCAAGCGTGCGCTGCAGGGGCGGTGGCGCCTCGACCCCCTCGGCGGCGTAGCGGGCGACGTATGTCGTGTAGTTGCTTTCAGTGATCTCGTCCGGTCGCAGCTTGAACTTCTTCGGCTCCTTCATTCCCCCCGGCTTGACGATCTGGGATTCCACGGCCTTCAGATACATCGTCGAAGGCTCCAGCACGGTGAAATCGAACATCATCCGCAGGCCATAATCGTAAACCTGCATGTCATAGATGCGGTCGAGCCATTGATAGACCCCGATCGCGTGGGAATCACCGCTGGTGTTGTCGAAGCCGTGGCTGTTGTTCTCTTCAAACTCCTCCAGTGTCGTGGTGCTGCGCTGTGTACGGCGGCGCTGGGTGATCCGGCTGGCCGTCTGTTCGGTCAGCTCGCGGGCAAAGGACGATGCTGTCCGCTCGACCTGTTCCGACGAGGAACTGGTGCCAAACTCGGTTGAGGCCTCGACCTGCACGAACGGCCCATAGCCTGCCGAGACAGTCGCGCCGACCGAGAATTCCCGCGAATTTGAGAGCGTCCTTTCCATTTCGGTCTTCATCTCGAAACGGTCGGTTGACTGCAGGTTGCGCTCTTCCTCCGTGGTGTTTTCTTCCTCGATCAGAAAGGTCTCTTCCGTCCGCCGCAGGCGTCTGGTGGAACGGTTGCGTGATTCGGATCGCATGACATTCTGCACATGGCTGATGTCGGATGCCTCGTAACGCTTGATCTGCTGACGGACCTTCAACAGGGACCCGACGCCGGTCGGGCGCAGCGGGCCGATGGTGGTGGGCGGCATCGTGGTGGGATCTGCGAACGAGGGATCCATTGGCAGTGCCGGCGAACTGGATGGCACCGGCATGACGGCATTTGCCAGCACGAACCGGCCCTCGTCATCGTCACCTTCCTCATCCACCTCGGGCGCAAGCGTAGTGGCAAGCGCATTGCGTCGGCTGACCACGGCATCGAGCACCTCCACGAAGTCATCCCGCTCGACGTCGATATCTTCCTCGTCGAGCAGGTTTCGCACGCGCAGTGACAGGCGATTGCTTGCGGCGCGCGACAGGTTGAGGCGGGCGGGACTGTCGGCACCGCCATCGCGCCTCTCCAGGCTGCCGGTGGCGGCCGCCAGTTCGGTCACGGCACGTTCCAACGCCGCCAGCTGCGCAACCTCTGGTGCCCGATCCGGGGCTTCGGGTTCGGCCTCGACCCTGAAGTCCGTTTCGCGTTCCCTTAGCGCGTCGAATTCATCGGGTAGTGAAATCGGCGCTCTTAAAATGGCCCGCATCTCGGCAAAGCTCATTCCGTCACTATCCGAGGCCAGCACCCGGATCAGGTCCGCCGCCTGCATCGCCCTGGTGTAGTGAGCCAACCGCCCAGGCCGCCCATCGGACCGGACCTTTAGCGCCAGAACCACGTCGCGGGCGAAGGTGACTGCGTCAAGATAATCAGACTGCGACACGAGAACTGCCGGAACATCGCCCAGGGTTTCACGGGCAAGCTCTGTCGCGGCGGCGTTGTCTTCGGGACGTTCGCGCAGCACCCGGCGGTGAAATTCGACCAGCCCGGCGATGATCGGATCATCATCGCCGCGCAAGCGATCCGGCTCGTCTTCCAGAAACCGGTCGATGGTGGCCAACGCCAACACGCGGGGCCGGTCATCGCGCAGGTTGTCGAGCAGGGTCCGAGTGAACGGAGAAATTTGAACAAGCGTCAGGCTGTCGATCGGGCGGCGTCGTGCGCGCGGGGCGCGCACAGCGACAAAGCGAAAAAGCTCTTCAGAGTGCATGAAAACAGGCTTTCAAAATATAGAAGATATATCCCATTCTACCACAGATCTCCCAATCCGGGAAATTGATGCCGATCACATGAGCGGAGATTGCAATTTTCAAAGCCTGAACTTTGTTGGAATGGCAGGTTTGCGCAACTTGTCTCCCTTGGTGCCCGCCGCAGCATCAGTTAAGTTGGGGGCTCACTTTTAAAGTTTCGCCGCTCTTCGCGCGAATGACAGTTGCTGAAACCAGAATGGCTGCGCGTCGGATCAAGTGTTGTAGAATCAAGAGTTTGACCGCCATGACGAACAGCCGATCTTGTGACGCCTTGGCCGGGCTGCTTGCTGGGCTGGCATTGCTCGGCAGAGAGCCCAAGGCAGCCATTGCCATTTCTCGCTGCGTGCGCTCGCAGCACCAAAACCGCCGAGATTGCATCATCTTCAGCGCCGCCATGCGGCGTGAAGCGCGGCCATTCGTTCGGGATGCAGCGAGGTTGCCGGACGAAGCCGTCATTGCGGGCTATCGGTTGAATGACAGTATTCGGTTTGCACAGATACTACCTTTGCAAGAATTGTTCAGTAGCAGACCGGTCGGCCTCCGCAGTCTCGTAGGCCCATGCCCGAAACGCCGCAATTTTGGGAGAATGCCATTTGTGACGCCCTGCAAGGAGGCAGATGCCACCGTCAGGCGATTTGCACACCATGTCCGGAAACGGGGCGACCAACGTTCCCGATTGCAATTCTTCGCGACAAAGAACGAGGTCGGCCATCACAACTCCAACACCCATGACGGCCGCTTTGGTTGCGATGTCAATGTTAGGAAACTCCTGACCGTCAGCTGGGTCTACGCCGACGTTGTGGAAAGCATCGACCCATGTCCTCCAGTCAGAGTGCCGTCTTGTTTCGTGCAGCAGTTCACAGTCGGCAAGCGCCTCAGGAGACGTCAGCGACTTTCGACGACGATAGTCCGGCGTACAGGCCGGGGTGAGCAGGATCGGAAAAAGTGTCTGCACCTCCAGACCATGCGAACGGTTCGACAAGTTGGATATCGAGAAACCGATATCAGCAATGATTGGATCGAAGCCACCGTCTGGATAGAAATCCGTGGTTAGACGTACATTGAATTCTGGATAGGCTTCCCTGAAGCCTTCCAACTTTGGCAGCAGCCACCTGATTGATGTCCCCGGTGGACAAACGATGCGCAACTCGTCGGTATCCCCGGAAACTTCTTCCACCGCGCGCCCGATCATGCCGAAGGCCTCCGATATAGTGGGCTGAAGCGCTTTGCCTGCCGGCGTGAGCCGGACGCCCTGAGCCAGCCGTTCAAAGAGCTGAACGCCCAAATGGTCTTCCAGCAGCTTGACGTGCCGACTGATCGCGCCGCGCGTCACATTGAGTTCTTCGCTCGCACCCACAAAGCCACGGTGACGTGCGGCAGCCTCAAAAGCCCTTAGGGCGTTAAGGGGTGGTAGTCTTACCATGCGATAGGCTCATTTTTTTTGATCCTTTGGATGCAAAAGCTTGGTTTGCTCGAAAGTCTCAGATCGCGGCATCCTTCAGTCAAGTCAGAAAATATGAGGGAATTTTCATGTTCACCAGTCTGCTTGAGAATGGCCTGTCGATCACAAAAGTCGCAGATGTATTGGCATCGTGCAGGAAATTAATCCCTACGTCGGGGGTAGAAGCGCTGGACAAGCAGCTGCAAGAGCACCTGGAGCGCCTTGCTTTGAGCGCCCCGCACATTCTGGCGGATATTGGGTTTGAACGCGAAGTAGCAGCATGTGGTCCGGGCGTGGATGTTTGGCGCCGACAAGACGCATGCGTCATCATTCAATTTTCGTCGACGACCTCAGTTTCAACACTCTGATCAAACAGGGTCGGACCATAAGGAGATCCCCAATGCAATTTGATGCAGATGCCTTCAAGGCTTCGACCATGGAACAGTGGAATGCTGTCGCGAACCAATGGAACAGATGGGGACCACTTTTAGACACCTGGCTAGGTCCAGCTACGGAAACGTTATTGGATATGTGCCTTGTGGAATCGGGTTCGAACGTTCTTCACGTGGCGGGCGGTTCAGGCCAAGATGCGTTGCAAAGCGCTGCTCGTGTTGGACCAACAGGGCGAGTAGTTTCCACTGATATTTCCGAGGAACTTACGACACTGGCTGCTTCCAACTTTGAAGCCGCTGGGCTGGCCCACGCATCTGCGGAGGTGATGGACGGCGAACGTCCCGAAACGGGAAAGCACCAATACGACGCCGTCATTTCGCGAGTCGGGCTGATCTACTTTCCCGACCAGATTGGATCGGTGCGGAAACAGATGGCCGCCCTCAAACCCGGTGGGCGCGTCGGTGCTTTGGTCTACGCAACACCCCAAGAGTGCCGCTTCTTTTCTGATCCGGTAACGGTCATTCGGAAACATGCCGGACTACCTCCACCCGCTCCTGGGGTTCCGGGGCCTTTCAGTCTCGGCCAACCTGGGGTCATTGAAGACGTGTTTGAGCAGGCGGGACTTTCCGACATTCAAAGTCGGAAAATCGAAGCGCCTGTTATGCTTGAAAGCGCGAAGGAATGTCTTCGGTTTGAGCAGGAGAGCTTTGGTGCTTTGCATCAAATGCTGAGCGACCTGGATGAAAGTGCCAAAGAAGCTGCTTGGAGCGAAGTCGAAAGTGCGTTGGGGCAATTCGAGAAGAACGGCCGTTTCACTGGTCCTTGCGTAATGATCGCCGCCAGTGGCGTATACGCGGCGTAGCCACGAGAATCTGCCGTTCGTACATCGCGCAGCATCAGTCAAAGTGGGCTCTGAGCCGCCGAATGCTTGGGCAGCACGACCCTTGTTATGCTGGACAGAGACCGGCCATCGAAAGCTCTGGCCAAGGGGTTGATCCTGCGACGTTTCCAGTGATGCGCTGCCACGCGCGTCCCAAAAGCCGTGGTTCGGCCTAGTGGCGGCGAAATCGTGGTCAGAGCCCGAAGTTACATAAATAGGACTGCCCTAGGCTGATCTGGTTCGCTGGTTTTCGTCGTGGCATATTCGGGGCCTGACCAGCACAAGACGGAGCGTATCTTGAAGGAATTCACCCGGAAGCTTTGGGACAAGCAATACCAACATCACGACGATAGACTTCGGCTCTTTCGCGCTGCGGGAGAGGTCATAGCCCCAGAAACCGTTCTCTATGCTGGCAGTTTCGTAGATATTGCGCCGTCATTCGTCTTTCCAAATGTCACCTATGTTGACATGGACCGACGTGCCAAACGCTTCTTTGAAGATGAAGATGGTGTAAAGGAAATAGTCGAAGCTCAAGTTTCTGCGCCGTCCAACGCTCGGTTTTCATTCATACACTCTGACTACAGCGGACTTTCCCTACCTGAACGCTCCATTGACCTACTGATTTCTCTTTACGCCGGGCTTTTTTCAGAACACTGCACCAAGTACCTCAAAGTTGGCGGCCACCTACTGGTCAACCCGAGCCATGGTGACGCAGCCCTTGCGTCCCTCGACAAGCGTTATCAGTTGGCTGGTGTCGTTCTTTCGCGGTCAGGAGATTACCGCGTCTCACAGGCCGACTTGTCTGAATTTCTGCAACCCAAGAAGTCCGCGGAAGTCACACGAGAGTTGTTGTTCTCAACCAACCGGGGAGTCGCCTACACCCGCCCTGCTTTCGCCTACCTTTTTGAGCGCGTGGTTTGAAAGTTGGATGGCAGCTAAGTTGCGCATGTCGAAGGTCTGGCCTGGTTGCGGCGAAAGTGCGTTCTTGATTCTAGGGAAATCGACGTCCGCGAATGTCCGGATTGGCGACTCAACTGCAACGCAACGTTGGGTGTGCCGCACCTGCGAGTGGATGCTGCGTCAGCAAAAGCTGCAATAGCAAAGGTCCGGAAAGTCCCGCAACACGGAAATCACCACGCTTGGATGTGAAGCTCCGGTTTGGGCTGTGACCGGCCAATCATGCTAGTTGCGGAGAATGGCCGCAAGGAGCCCTGAGCGGAAGTGTCAAAATCTTGCTGCAAGTGCACGCTACGCGGATTTTTCGGCGGTTGCGGAAATTTGGCTTTGGTAACGCGGCGAGAAAACCGGCCATTTAATAGAGCGCGGCGAGGCTTGTTGCCCGAACTAAAAACTTCGCGGGAGGACGCTGCCAATCGTATTATTGAAATCTATGGCTGCTTTTCACCGTGGCGAACATTTACCGAATGCTAAGAGTCCGTCTGTTTTTCAATCTCTGCCTGGCGCAGCAGAAAACGCTGAATCTTGCCGCTGGGGGTCTTGGGAAGGTTCGGAACGAATTCGATTGCCCGAGGGTAGGCATGGGCTGAAAGCTGCTCTTTGACGTAAAGCTGCAACTCTTCCACCAGCTCTGCCGAGCCGTCTATTCCACTCGCAAGCACGACGAAAGCCTTTACGATTTCGGTTCGCGTGGGATCAGGAACACCAACAACGGCGGCTTCGTTCACCGCGCCGTGCTCTATCAGCGCGCTTTCCACGTCGAAGGGTCCAATCCGATATCCTGACGAGGTGATGACATCGTCGTCCCGGCCGATAAAGCCGACGCTGCCATCGGCTTCGAGTTCGACCGTGTCACCGGTTCGGTAATACCCGTCCGCGATCGCGGGTGTTTCCTTTTTGTGATAGCCGGTGAACCACAACAATGGCGATTTCTCGATATCGACGGCCAGGGTGCCCGGGCTGTTCGGTGACAATTCGCGGCCCTGATCGTCCAGCACGACAACCCGGTATCCCGGCATCGCCACCCCGGCTGAACCAGGTCGGACAGGATGATCCAGCCCGTGGTGGTTGTTCACCACCATCCCCAGCTCGGTCTGGCCATAATGGTCATGGATGGGAGCGTCCAGATGGGCGCGGAACCAGCGTATGATTTCGGGGTTCAGGGGCTCGCCCGCGCTGCTTACGACGCGCAGCTTGCCCTTGATCTGGGCCGCGGCGTCAGGACCGGCCGCGACCAGCATCCTGAACGCCGTCGGCGCTCCGGCAAAATTGGTGATGCCCAGTTTGCCAATGATGTCATAGGTGTTCTCAACCGTGAACGGCGCTTGGCTGAAAGTTGTTTGATGACCGATCATCAGCGGGCCTGTAACGGCATAGTACAACCCGTAGGCCCAGCCCGGATCGGCAATGTTCCAGAACCCGTCGTCGGGGCGTAAGTCAATCGCATCGTGCATGTAGGTGCTGAATGACATCAGCGCACAAAGTGGCACCGGGACGCCCTTTGGCAGGCCGGTCGTGCCCGACGTGGACATCATCAGGAACAGATCCGAACCCTTGCGCGGCACCGGCTCGAACTCTGTGCTCTGCGTTGCGATGTCCGAGCGAAAATCGACATCGCCGTTGGGTGCGGTTTCGTGCCCATCCAGAACAACTGCGACCATCGGACGGTTGGGCACATCGTCCAGCTTGGCGCGATTTGCCAAGTCGGTGACAATGATTTTGGCCTGGCTGGTCTGCAGCCGCTGTTCGATGGCCTTGGGGCCAAAAGCGGTGAAGAGCGGCTGATAAACTGCCGCGGCACGCCACGTGCCAAGGATCACCGCCAGCAAATCGGGGGTGCGCGGCAGCATGCCGGACACCACATCGCCGGGCCGGACGCCCCTTGCGGTCAGCATATTGGCAACGCGCGCGGACAGGTCCTGCATCTCCGCGAAGGAAAAGGCGCGATGATCGCCACGTTCACTGATCCAGTCAAGCGCGACGCCGCCCGACGGGACGTGCCGGTCACAGCACTCGACGCAGGCATTCACTCCCGCAATCATATCACCGGCAAGGTCCGCTGCCGCTGTCTCGATGCGGAACCCCGCCGTCACATCGGCATATGATCTCTTTTGTCTGGAAATCGTGGTTTCGGTCATAACACTCTTATACCTTGATATTTTCGGCGGCCCTAGCCTCAGGCATTTCGGGCATAACGGGTCTCGCGCGTTTCGCCAAACGCCTTAGGTTTTCAGGTCGAGCAGGTCGCACATCTGGTCGCGCATGACGAATTTCTGCGGTTTGCCGGTGACGGTCATCGGCAGTTCGTCGACGATCCGGAAGTGTCTCGGGATTTTGAAATGCGCGATCTGGCCGTCGCAGAACGCCCTAAGCGCCTCCTCGGTCAGTTCCTTGCCAGGCTTGGGAATGACCCAGGCACAGATTTCCTCGCCGAATCTCGGGTCCGGAATGCCGAAAACCTGAACCTCGCTAATATCCGGATGACGGAACAGGAATTCCTCGATTTCACGGGGGTAAATGTTTTCGCCGCCACGGATGATCATGTCCTTCACACGCCCGACGATGCTGCAAAACCCGTCCTCGTCAAAGGTCGCCAGATCGCCCGTCCGCATCCATCCGTCGACAATGCTGGCCCGAGTATTCTCATCGTCGTTCCAATACCCGATCATCACCGAATAACCGCGTGTGCACAGCTCTCCCTTTTCGCCGACAGGCACGGTCTCGCCATCCGTGCCGACGATCCTGACCTCCAGATGCGGGTGAATGCGCCCGACCGTTTCGCAGCGTTTGTCGATGGGATCATCGGTGAAGCTCTGGAAGGACACCGGCGCGGTTTCGGTCATGCCGTAGCAGATCGTGACCTCGCGCATGTTCATCTCGTCATTGACCCGCCGCATGACGTCGACCGGACAGGGCGAGCCTGCCATGATCCCGGTCCGCAGGCTGGAGAGATCCCGCTTGCGCGTGTCCAGCTCCTGCAGCATGGCGACGAACATCGTGGGCACACCATAAAGCGCGGTGCCACGCTCGGCTTCGATCACATCAAGGGCTTGCGCCGGGGTAAAGGCCTCACCGGGAAAAATCAGCGTGGCGCCTTTGCTGACGGCGCCCAGCACACCCATGACCATGCCAAAACAATGGTAAAGCGGCACCGGAACTGTCAGGCGATCGGCTTCGGTCAGTTCGATCCGGTCGGTCACGAACCGCGCATTGTTGACGATATTGAAATGCGAAAGCGTCGCGCCCTTGGGCATGCCCGTGGTGCCCGAGGTGAACTGGATGTTGATCGGATCGTCCGGTTGCAGCGTCTCTTCGATCCGGTCCAGCGTGGACTGGTCCTGCGCGTCTCCGATCTCGCACAAGGCGTCGAACGACAGCAGGCCGTCGTCGGGTTCGGCACCCATGAGGATGACATGGCGCAGCGCGGGCAGTTTGGCCGCCCGCAGAGGCCCGCTGCCGGCGTCGGCCAGTTCGGGCGCCAGCGTCCGGATCATGCCAAGATAGTCCGATGTCTTGAACGATCGGGCCGACACCAGCGCCGTGCAGCCCACCTTGACCAGTGCATATTCTAGTTCGGCCAGGCGATAGGCCGGGTTGATATTTACCAGCACAAGCCCGATCCGGGCGGTTGCGAACTGCGTCAGCACCCATTCAAAGCGGTTGGGCGCCCAGATCCCCACCCTGTCGCCCTTTTCCAGCCCCAGCGACAGGAACCCGGCGGCAAGCCTGTCGACTTCTTTTGCAAAAACGCCATAGCGCATCCGGATGCCGCTTTCGGCAAAGACCACCGCTTCGCGATCCGCATGGTGCAACACGGCCTCGCGCAGCAATTGCGGAATGGTCTTGCGCAGCAGCGCCGGATCGGATGGCCCCCTGACGTGAGACATTCCGTTGGCGGGCGCGGTGGACAAACGGTCTTCGATTTTCATCATCACTGTCTCCTTTGGCTGACACCGGGCCGCCAGGAAGGCAGCGGCCCGGTGTTCGCAGCGCTTAACGGCACGCGCGCCGAGTGTCGGGGCGTACGCACCCACCCATCAGCCACGCGCCACGTTGATGACCTGCATCTGCGTGTATTCGGCCAATCCCTCGACAGATTGCTCGACCCCCAGACCCGATCCCTTGAACCCGGCCATGGGAATATGCGGCCCGATATTGAGCTGCTGATTGACCCACATCGATCCGCTTTCGATGCGGCCCGCGATGTCTGTGGCCTTTTCGATATCGGCCGAATGGACCGAGCCGCCCAAACCGTAGTCAGAGGCATTGGCGCGGGCAACGACATCGTCGATATCGCGAAAGCTGATGACCGGAAGGATCGGTCCGAACTGTTCTTCATCGACGATTTTCTGGCCATCGGTCACATCGCGCACGATCGTCGGTTTGACAAAGTATCCATGACCGTCCTTGACCTCGCCTCCGGCAATGATCTTGCCATCCTGCCGCGCATCTTCGAGGTAGGCTTTCACCTTTTCGAACTGATCCCTGTTCTGGATCGGGCCGATGGTGGTGCCCTGTTTCAACCCGTCATCGACGACTGCCTGCGTCGCAAGACTGGCCAACTCGTCGCACATCTCATCATAGATATCCTCGTGCACATAGGCGCGTTTCACTGCCAGACAGACCTGACCGGCATTCAGGAATGCGCCGCCATAGAGTTTTTCGGCGGCCTTTTTCACATCGACATCGGGCAGCACGATGGCCGGATCATTGCCGCCCATCTCAAGTGTGACGCGTTTCATCGTATCGGCGGCATTGGCCATGATCCGCTTGCCCGTTGCGCTCGAGCCGGTAAAGCCGATCTTGGCCACATCCGGGTGCGCCGTCAGTTTTGGGCCCAGATCGTTGTTGTCGGTGATGACGTTGACCAGCCCGGCCGGAAAGATGCGCGCACAGATCTCACCCAGCTTGAGTGCAGAGACCGGCGTGGTTGGGGCAGGCTTGAGCACGATCGCGTTGCCTGCCATCAGGGCAGGGCCGATTTTCCAGCAACACAGCAGCAATGGGAAGTTCCAGGCAATGATGCCAGCAACCACGCCCAGCGGCTTGTGGCGTGTTTCGATGAGGAAATCGGCGTCGTCCTGAATCACGCGATCGGGCAGCTCCAGCGTCGCGGTATGCCCAAGATAGCCCTGGCTCCATTCCACCTCGCCCATCGCTTCCGGCAGCGGCTTGCCCTGTTCCTGCGTGATCAACCGGGCGAAAACCTCCGCCTTTTCGCCAATCGCGGCCGCCAGTTCCTCGATCTTGGCGCGGCGTTCAGCCATAGGTGTGCCGGCCCAGATCACCTGTGCGGCCTTGGCGGCGGCAACCGCCTCGTTCAATTGCGCCTCGGACGCGTGCGGTACCCGGGTGAAGACCTGCTCTGTGGCCGGATTGATGACGTCGATCGTCCTGTCGCCCGAAACGAGGTTTCCGTTGATAAGCATTCGATAGTCCATTGCGTTCTCCGTTTTCACTGGCATCGTCGCCTGATAAGTGCCGGCGATCCTGACAAGACTTACGGTTTTCGTCTCGGCCTCCGGTGCCAGAAAATTGGGCCAGCGCGCCGAATTATCCGTGTTCATTCAATGCCGTCTCAGGCGTGTTTCCGTGTCCCGGAGAAAGCTGCGCGGCGACATTCCGTACCGGGACCGGAAGGCGTGGTTGAAATGGGAAAGGTCACCAAAGCCAGCACCGTAGGCCAGCCCGGAAATCGATGGGCGCCGCTGAAGCCGGGCCGCCAGCCTGAGATGTGCAGCCACATGTTTCAGGCGCCGGGTCTGCAGGAACAGGGTAAAGCTGGTGCCGTTTTCTTGGAACTCCCGCTGTACCTGACGGCGCGACATGTGCACCTCGGAGGCCAGCCAATCAAGCGTCAGCGCCGGATTTGTCAGGTTCCGGTCAATGATCGATCTTACAAACCCAAACCGGTGATGGCGGTCCCGGATTCGTGTCGCATCCGTTGCCGTTTCCGGCGCGGCGAATGCGAGCGCGACCAGATCGAACAGGAAATCCGGCAAATTCTGTGTAAGCGTCGCGCCACCGGACGGCATCAGCAGGGATTGAAAACTACCGCTCAGCGGGTGGCCTGCGTCGATCTTCCGACCCACGGTCGGCAAGCGGGCGGCGTCGCGCAGGCATATGGCGCGCGGCAGGTGCGCCGACAGGAACCCCGCCTTCTCACCGCCAAACTCAAGCGTTGCGGGCAGGGTGGAATCCAGCAGTATCGACTCGCCAACCGCCAGCACCTGCTCTTGCCCGTTATGGATCACGCCCGTCGTGCCGCTGCGCTGGTAGAGCAGAAAAATATGTTCGGCCTCGTCGCGGCGGATACCGGTTCGCGTCCGCTCGATCCGGTCAATGGCGCAGTCGATTTCGGCAACGTCCAGCCCGTCGCGGTCATGCATCCGGAACCGCCCGATCGTGGCGGCGGGGCGGTCGCTTGGCCGGCTGTCATAGTGACCGCAGTTTGATTTCAGGTGATGGGTCCATTCGTCGAAACACATCATGCCCGGGGCCCTTCCACTGACTGGATCCGTTCGCGGCCCTTGTAAGTTGCCAATTGTTCCATTCCATGGTCGCGGCCAAGCTGGATCTGGTGTGCATAAAGGCCACTGAAATGCGCCGCCGCGATACTTGCGCCGCCGATATGCGGATCAGCACCGCTTGGGCAGGCTCCGAAATCGGCATGGGGCAGGTTCAGCCGCGACCACTCCTGCGGGCCGCAACGCGCATCGCCCTGCACGGCGATCACATCTCTGTAGAACGCCGGGTACACCGGGCCTCCCCGGGCAGGGGCGGAGGCAACAATCGTCTTGCCCGCCGCGGTGATTGACCGGATCGACCGTTCGAGTCGCGGCACGTCGCGCGCAAGCCCGAAGGAACAGTGCACGATCATCGCATCGGACTGCGCCACAAGGTCAAGGGCATTGCAGATCGAAGAAACCGAGGTGCTTAATGTGCCGGGAAAAACCACGTAATTGTCGATCTGGGCCCCCGGCGTATTGCGCAGGATTGCATGCGCCATCTGTGTCGCATGGCGCAAGGCCGTACTGTCGGCCTCGCAGCTCTCAATGTCGCAACAAATCTCGCGCCGCCCGAGTGCGGCGAAATCCGTCGGCAACGGCCCGTCAATCAGTGCAATGGTCGAAGATCCGGTCATGACCCTGTATTCTCCAGGTCGATATGCATGTCGAACTGCCCATAGGCGTCCTTGGCCGAATGGGTGGTGATGATGCGCGTTTTCGAGGCGAATTCGCTGTCGATCCAGCCGATGATGCGCCGGACCAGGCCGGCATCGACCTCCGACAGAGCCTCGTCCAAGACCAGAATGTCGAACGGTCTGAGAAGTGCGCGCGCCAGGCAGATGCGTTGCCGTTCCCCTCCCGACAAGGTCAGGCCGTTTTCACCCAGCACAGTGTCCAGCCCGTCCGCCGCGCGGAACCGATCTGCCAGCCCCAGCATCTCAAGACAGCCCCAGACCGTCTCGTCGGCATCCGGTCTGCGCCAAAAAATGTCAGCTAGGAAAAAATTGTCGCGCAGGCTGCCGCGCACGGTAAAGGGTCTTTGCGAGACAAAGGCGATATGCCTGTGCCGGACGTCCGGCGGCAGAGCGGCAACAGGCGCGCCACCGAGTAGGGCCTGCCCCGACGCCGGGGCTTCGCGGCCGGTCAGCACCGACAAGAGCCGGGTTTTTCCGATCCCGCTCGGCCCGTTCAGCGCCAGCTTGGTGCCGGCCGGAATATCGAGCGTAAGAGGTGTCGCGGCCGATGCCTGACTGCGCCCGGCAACCACGTTTTCGACGCGCAGGTCAACACCGGCATGGGTTGCGGCCTGCGTGACTGTCGCACGCGGGCCTGTCATCAGGCCATCAAGGCGCGCAAGGGCGATTTTCGCGCGAGCCTGTGCATGCCACAGCCCCAGCAGAGACTGCATCGGCCCGACCATGAACCCCATATAGGCGATGAATGCGATGAGCGAGCCCAGGGGCCAGTCGCCACGGATCACCATGATGCCACCGGTGACAAAGATCGCCGCACGCATCAGGGCCGACAGGATTTGCGGCACCGCACGGGTAAATTCGCCCCACCGCTGCTGCGTCAGCAACCGGCGGTTCAGCAGGCCCTGATCGGCAAGGCTGCGGCGTTGCGCCCAGCCGGTGCCATCGGCGATCTGCAACGCGGGAAGGCCGTGCAGCGTTTCCGACAGACCGGCGGTGAACCGCCCGCGCGCGCTGCGCGCCGCCCCGGCCAGCCGTTCGGTATGCGGGCGCGCCCAGACCAGAAACAGCAACTCGATCGGCGCCAGCAGCGCCGCGGCCAGACCCAGCTTCCAGTTCAGAATCATCAGCATGGTGGTCCCACCCACCAGCCGCACCAGGGAGGACGTACCGCCCAGCACCGTGTTGAAGGCAAATTGCTGAACCTCGCCTGCATCCCCGTCAATCCGCGCAAGAAGCTCGCCCGCCCGCTGCCGCTCGAACCATCCAGGCGATTTACCGATCAGCGCGTCCAGAAGTGTGCGTCGCAGATCGGCCAGCATGCTGACCGACGCCCGCATGTGCTGAATGTTGTTGAGTGCCCCCAGACCGACCGCGGCAAGGCCAACCACGAAGAGCGCCGCCGACCAGCCGATTAGGGCGCGCGTATCCCCGGCCAGCAGGCCCGCGTCGATCACCAGCTTGGTCAGGTAGGGCGGGATCAGCCCAAGCCCCGCCGCGATAAGGCCGAGGCACAGCAGCACGAGAATACGCCCGCGATAGGCCAGCAGGATCGGCAGAAGCCAGCCCGAGGGCGAGCGGCCAAAGAGAAAGGCGCCCATCGGCGCGGCCAGACCCCGCGCCGATGGGTGCCCGGAGGGATCCGGCCTGATATCGGCCAGATCGGTCATCCCTGCGGCACGACGTGCAACGTCGACAGAGACATGTCCCCGCCGGACGGAATGCGAATTTCGCCGACCCGTTCCAGCGTTTCGCTGTCATAGATGCCGATATCGTCATTGGTACCGCCGACATAGAGCTCTTTGCCGTCACTCGACACGTTGATCACGTAATAGGTGTGGGGCAGGTCCACGCGCTTGATCAGCTCCTGCGTTTCCAGATTGTGCTTGGAAAGCTGGGTGTAGACACCAAAGAGATGCTCGGGCGCATGCGGTGTCCGCGCGGCCGAGAACATCAGCACTTCGAACGAGGCGAAATCCGCGATCTTGGTTTCACCGGTTGTCAGGTCGACCGACTGATACCCCCAGACAAAATCTGCAAGCTCTTCCTGCTTTTCATCGGTGAATTTCGCCGCCGTGTACATCAGCAGCATCTCGTCGTTCTGGCTGCCTGTGGGCCAGAAAGCCAGCACGTCGGGCGGGCTGTAGGTGGGGCGATCCCAATTGGCGTTGGCGATGGCGGTTTCCGTCGCCCCGGTCGCGGGATCGACACGGAAAATGTCACGCCCGGCAATATAGACGTCACCATTGGCATCCGTGGCCATCAGAGTCGAACGCCGTGGCGCCGGATGCGTGGCAACCGGTTCGGCATTCAGGCCGGCGGAGGTGTCATAAACGGCGAATTCCGACGGCAGGACCTCGTATCGATCCTGGTGGATCCTGGTCGGGTTGCGCACCGTATAAAGCTGTGTGCCATCCTTCGAGACGGTCAGGGACGCCAGCGACCGGCGAATGATGTCTATCGAGGATTGCGCGGCGTGAAACACCGTCTCGCAGGTCGCGATGTTTACTCCGATGACATCCTGCCAGTTGTTCGTCAGAATGTAGGCAATGTTGTTGTCGGGCGACATCACGATCACGCCGGGCAGCATGTTGGCTCCGAGATCACAGTCTTTCTTCAACTCTCGGTTCTCGGCGTCGAACACGTAGAGGTTTGACGGGCGCGCTGCCGTGACAAGAAGGTCTCCGGCAAAAGCGGGCAGCGACCCTGCAAGGCCGAGGGCTGCCGCGGTCAGTATCTTTTTCATCGGGAAATCCTCCTTAGGTTTCGGCGTCTTTGGGATAGGTGGCACCCAGTGACCGCCAGTCGCGCGCGGCGTTGCCCGCGCCATCGCCCCAATCCTGGTGATTGACCATGATGTCCGGCACCTGCGCGGGCCACCAGCACGGGTCCGAGCAACCATAAAGGTCGGCTTCCATCGGCTGGCAGAGGGCGGCAACACCGCCAAAAGGGTCAACCTCCCAGCCCGGGTCAAACGTCGTGGCGCATCCGGCGGTCACGGTCTGCATCGCGCGGACCTCGTCCATCTTGTCCTCGGCTGCCGCCTGCTGGACGCGTTCGGCTTTCTGGTTCAGTGGTTTCATTTTCCAAACGCCCTCCTTGGCGAGATATGATTGTGGAAATACTCGGGGGCTTCGCGGATCAGCCGCGCATAGATGCCGATCCCGAAATCGACCCAGTCGCGCATCAGGTCGCAATAGTGATAGGCCGGTTTCAGCGGGTCCGAGAAATGCGCATAGCTTTCGTGATAGCAGCCCCCGGCGCAGAGATTGCGGATGCGGCAGGTGGCGCATCCCTTTTCGGTGCGGTCCGATCGCGCCTTGATGAAGCTGGCCAGTTCTTCGCGGGCAATGCCGGTGTCGACCGAGCCAAACTGCTCCATTTCCGAGCCGACAAAGCGGTGGCAGAGGTTCAGCGCGCCATCATGATTGACCGCCAGCATGCCCACGCCCGCGCCGCAGGGCAGCGCCTTGGACCGGCCTTCCCAAAGGTCCTGCATGAGCTGGTGCATGTTCGAATAACCGATGTTGCCGCCCTCCAGCGCCTCTTCGAGAAACCGTTCCCCAAGGGCTTTCATGCCCGCGAAGACCTCGGCCAGCTCGTCGCCATTGAGGTTGAACGCGTCCATGTCGCCCGAGGTGACGGGCGAAAAACCGACCTCGGCAAAGCCGATATCGTTTTTGAGGTGATCCCAGATCTCGTGGATTTGCGTGACCCCCGCGGTCAGCGTGACGCGCACGCCGACGGGCTTCGATCTGTAGCGCGACAGAAGCAGGCGGGCTTTTTTCGCCACCGCGTCATAGGTGCCCTTGCCGCCTACGGTCTTGCGGTTGAGATCATGCAGCGCCTTGGGGCCGTCCATCGACACCGTCAGGCCAAAGCGATGCGCATCGAGCCAGTCGATGATATCTTCGGTCAGCAGCGTGGCATTGGTGGTGAGGCTGAAATTGACCTCCTTGCCCAGCTCCGCGAAATGCGGCTCGGACCAATCCACCACCTGCCGGATCAGCGGCAGGTTCGACAGTGGCTCGCCGCCGAAGAACACGATGTTGTAGCTGTCGCGATCCGGGTTTTCCTGCAGTAGCAATTCGACTGAGCGCTTTGCTGTGTCGAAGATCATTTTCTGCCCCTTCGACGGAATCGCCAAATCTTCCTTGTAGCAATAGGAGCAAGCCAGGTTGCAGCCGGTGTTGACGTTCAGAACGATCGTCGTCAGCGGAAAGTTCTCGATCTCGATCGGCGGGCGTTCGGGCTTGAGCGGCCGGCCGTCATTGACCACGTCGAGCCGCAAGAGGTTTTCGAGCCGCGCCTCGGCCTCGGTCGTCGCCTCCCCGGGAAACCGGGCTTCGAGGTCATCGAAGCTGATCCCCTCTTCCCGGCCGGAAATGAAATCCAGCACCGCCCCGTCCATCTCGTCCAGCGCGAAAAGCGACGTGGTGGGCACATGGAACAGGAGTGCGTCGTCATCCACCGAAACCCTGTGCACGTTAGCTGGTTGATAGTGAAAGTCCTTCATGGGTTTGGCTCCTCTCAGCGGATCGGTGGGTCAATGAAACGCTGGACAGTCACGATCAGCGTCGCATCGGCGCTCTGTCCCATGGCCTCGGCCACGATCTTCAGCTCGCCTGCGTTGTTGGTGGTGAAGGGACGTTCAGAATTCGGCCCGGCCACCGCGGGGGTAAAAATGCCGGTCTCGCCGATGTCGCCGGCATAGCTGGCATCTTTCATATGCGCGGCGTGGTCATGCAGGTTGTCCACCCGCCATTCGGCGTTGACCTGGCCGATGCGGATATCATCCTCAGTGCCGGGCTGACCATCCGCGCCATTCCACATGCCGATGGCATTAAAATGAACGGGGACTGCTTCCGGCCCGACATCGCTGCCACCGCCCACGCGGGCAATGGAAAAGGCGGGTTCGACCACGATGCTGTCGACCGAGCTATAGTGCGCAATGCTTCCCTCTGATCCGCCGCTGGCAAAACTCACCTGCCCGTTGCCTTCGGTTGTCAGCGCCAGCGCCGCGCCGTAGTGATTCGCCGACGCGTCGCCCGCGCTGGCATCCAGCGCGCCCAAACCGCTGCCGACAACCTGAACCTTTGCCGCCCCCGCCGGCACTGCCGAGGGCACCGTGCCCAGAATGACGCCCTCCTGATCGGCCCGCACCCCGGTCAGACGCCCGCCCAGGCTGTCGGTCTCACGCAGGAATTGCCGGCCGTCCAGACGGCTGCCATCCTCTGACATGGCCACCACCTGGCGATAGATCTCGCCGCCAATATCCAGCGTCGCGCGCCACTCGTAGCCGGTGTAAAGGTTCATCTGCCCCGAAACCGGCAGGCTGGTCCCGTCGGCGGTGATCATTTCGCCGGACACATCGTAGGGCGCGGCATTGCCGCTGACCGTCAGGCGGCCATAAGCTTCGCCCGCATGGGGCAGATCGGCCAGAATGATCCAGTCGCCCCCGGCAGCATTCTTGTCGGCCGCCTGCCAGTCGGACCATTCCGGCGTGTCCAGCGGATATGTTTCAGCCAGGAAAGGCGCGATTTCGTCCTTGGCGATCTTGAACCATTCGCGGTCGCGACCCAGCGCCTGATATTCGATGGTAGGATAATTGCCGACATGGAAATCCATGTGGATCGACCATTCCTCGGGCGTCCGGCGCTGCAATCCCACCCGCGCCTCGGTGTGACACCGCGCGCACATCGAGGCCATCGGCTCTTCCGGAGCCTCCTGCGCGTGCGGGTCTTTTTCCAGCGCATAGCGGAAGGGGGCGGCCTCGGCCGGGGCCAGCCCCTGCGTGTCGGACAGGAACTGCACGATCGCGCGCCGGTCTTCCGCCGAGACATTGAGACCATGAGATTGCTGCATCCGAACGATGGTCATCATCCACCCTTCGGGCGTCTTGCGCTGCCCGTCGATACGGCTCAGCCCATTGTCGGTCGGGCTGTGGCACGCGCCGCAAGTGTCGATCACCAGTTGCTCGCTGGCGCCCGCGACGTGGGCGCCGCCAATGGCTGTCAGGATTGCCGCGCTTACGCAGACTGTCAGTTTTCGCATGATGCGTTCTCCTCGTCGAAACCTAAGAATGCGCCGCGGCGGTATGTCCGATCCCGCGGCTAATGAGCCAGCCATGCAGCTTCCGGGCGACAGAGGCCGGGCACTGTGGCAGGAATTTCTGGTGAAAGACCGCAGGCTGCGGCAGTGGCTGATGTCGCAAGGCGCGCACCAGCGGAGCGATTTCCTGCCCCAAAACAAAGGCGGCCCCACCCGGATCGGCGGTGGTCACCAGCACTTCGCCGCGGCACAGCCTGCCGTCCCGCAGCAGCACGCGCGGCTCAAACCGACTATCGGTCACGACCGGATGCGCGGGCTCTTGGTCGGGCCAGGTGCGTCGCGCTTGCCAAAAGTCCCCGGTCTGCCCCGCCGTAGCATAGAAATCACGGGCGATCCGGGCCTGCCGCCAGAACGTGTCTACGACACGGTGGCTGTAGAAGTCCCGGGCAAGATCGCACTGCCCGTCGAAAATGGCACGGGCCATGGGAGGGGCCATGAGAGCCGATGAAATAGCCCAGAACATCCCATGGCCCGAAAGGGGGTCAAGCGCGACTGCGGCGTCCCCCAATCTGGGGCAGCGCGGATCAAGCTGCGGTGCGTTGAGGCGCAGCGCACAGGCGCTGACCACCGGATGTGCGGGCAGACACCCGGCCTCGGCGGTTGATCCCAGCACATGGGCCCAAAGATGCGTAAGTCTGGGCCGAGATCCTTGCACATCCCGAAAGGCATCGGCATCACCGACCACTTGGACCCACTGCCGCGCTTCGTCGCTGCAGGCGCGCCAGGTCCAGCCATTTTCACATGCGCTGATTTCCGAGCCACTACCGGCGTCAACCGACGCGTCGACAAACCCCGCGACACTGATCGTTGCGGGGCCCGACCAATCTCTGCTGCCGTGATGAGCCGCTGCAAGGCGCGGTGCCCGCCGCCCGCGCGCTTCAAAAAGCAGGCCCGCACGGATCGTGCGACCCGCGGTCATCCTGATCGCGCCTTTACCCGGTCGAACCGCCGAGATCGCGCCATCGACAACCGTGACGCCCTCGTCCCGCGCCTGCGCCAAAAGCCCCGCGTCAAACGCGGTTCGCGACACGATATGCTCAACATTTTGCCCGCCCTGAAACGCGCCCCAGACAGCGTAGCGCTGACTGGGCGGAGCAACGCCTTCGGTGGCAAGCCCGTTATTTTGAAGGATCGCGAAAACCCGGGGCGACAGCCCTTCCCGGCGGTCGGTGCCGGGACATAGCGTCACCAGTGCAACCTTCAGGCCCGCGCGCGCCAAAAGGATGGCGGCAACGGTGCCCGCAGGACCGCCCCCGGCTATTGCGATGTCAAACAGACTGGCTTTGTGGCTGGCTCTCATCGGCAAAGTCTGACTCGTCCGGTAAGTGGAATCCCCAACATTGCCGGACATCGACACGACATTTTCGGACAAATACGCGCGCAAACCTGCACGACGGGGCCGACTTTCCCAATTTTTGTTGGTCGATTTGCCTTGAAATGTTAACTTCGGCTGTCCAACGGTGACTAAAATGCCTGATAAATATAGTCCGAAAATCGTCTCATCGGCACTCAGCGACCCGTTTCGTGTGATCGAAGAACGGGGTGGTGATGTGTGCAAACTGAGCGCGCTTGCCGGAATTCAGCCCGACATCGGCAATGACACGATTGGCCTCAGCGCATTCGTGCATCTGATTGACCTCGCAGCGGACGAGCTGAACTTTCCCGAATTCGGTTGGGTTGTTGGCGCGAATTTCGACCTGCGCAATATCGGGGATCTCGGGCAGTTCATCCTTGAGGCGCCGACATTGAGGGCGGCATTGTCGCTCTTTCGCAGGGCCTTCGCCATCGTTCAGAGTGATTCCGAGTTGCTGTTGACGGTCAACGATGACGAGGCTGTTCTGAGTTATTCGATTCTTGACCTGAATATCTGGCCGCGCCGGCAGGATGCGGAACTGACCTTATCGCTGCTTCATTCGATGGTGAAATCCGTTGCCGGTGAAAACTGGCGTCCCACCCGGATCACGATGGAACATGATACCAGCGCGATCTGGAAAAACGCCAGATACGGCCCGCGTTGCCCGGTCGAATACAATGCGCAGAGCAACGGCCTCACCTTTCCCGCGCGTTTGCTGGATCTGCCGATGAACAAGGAGGCGACGAGCCATTTCCAGACGCTGGCATCAGCGCTCACGAACGAAGCGACCAACCTGCAGCGTGAAGCCCCGGTTACCATACGCGTGCGCCGCGAAGTCATTCGCCGGTTTGGCAGGGAGAGTCTGGATCAGACGGAAATTGCGGGCGCACTTGGATATTCCCGCCGCACGCTGCGTCGCAGGCTCGTGGCCGAGAACCGGTCCTTTTCATCGATACTGTCCGATTGCCGAACCCATTATGCAGAGCGCGTGTTACGATTCTCCGACCAACCCCTCAATGTAATAGCCAACCATCTTGGGTATTCAGAAATCTCGGCGTTTGAACGCGCATTTAAGTTGGCCAGAGGGATCACTCCTGCTCAATATCGAAAACGTTTCAGCATCTGAATGCATAGAACCTGACCTGCTTCTGAATTGCGGGCGATGGTAAGGTGAAGGGCATTTTCGTTCGCCTATCGTTGATTGAGCTCGGAGGCGGAAATAGTAAATACCGTGATGCTTTTGAGCCTCCCCATCTGAACTGGTCCACCGCATTGTTTAGAATACGGAGGACCCAGAATGGCAAACATGAGACCGAAACCCGAGGAGATTGTCTCGAAGTTACATCAGGTTGAAGTCCTGATGGGGCAAGAGATGTCCCGTCTTGATGCAAACAGACGGATCGGCTTATTTGAACAAACCGATTTCCGCTGGCGCAAGAAGTGTGGTGGAATGGGATTAGAACAGTTGAATGACCGGTCGGGCGAAATCGGCTGCAACGCAGCGATGGGCGTGCTGCGCCGGCGAACGGATGATGCGTCAGCAAACACCTTGAACAACAACGACGGCTAAGTCCGCGACCCGTGAATTGGCTTTTCAAGATGTGCCGCGCAGTGCACGAACGGCCGAAGTCGTAGCTGCGCCGCATCATGGAGTTTCGTGCCCACGCAGAAAAATCGGCGCTGCGAGCGCACGCAGCGTGAAATTGCGATGACCGCCTTGGGCTCAGACCAGCCCAATGCACTCACAGCGTTTCCCGGAGAACAAGCAATCGGACAACGGGCATTCAAACTAACAGTAATATTCAGGTGTCAACGCGGTGCTGATGTCTGGGTTTGGCGGGAGGATTGGAGGGCCCAATATGCCAAGAGTCCAACTTCCCGCGATCACCCCGAAACGAATAGCCTGGAACAAGGGCCGGATCGTCGGCCAGAAAAGGCCGCTGTTGCCGAAACAAGTCTGGGCAATCCGCGCGCGGCTCGAATTGGCCAGGAATCTGCGTGATCCCACGCTGTTCAACGTGGCGATTGATAGCAAGCTTCGCGGATGCGATTTGTTGAAACTGTTCGTCAGCGATTTGGTAAGAGATGATCGCGTTCGCGAAAGGGTGTCTGTGATCCAGAGCAAAACCCGACGACCCGTTCAGTTCGAACTCTCTGAAAACACACGGGATACCATTGCCGCATGGATCAAGCCGCCGGAAATGATTGGCTGCCGTTTCATTTTTCCCAGCCGGTTTCATGACCGCCCACATATCTCAACCCGCCAATATGGCCGACTTGTGCGGGATTGGGTGTCTGCGATTGGATTGGAACCCAGCGGCGGCTCTGTTGCAAAGATTTAGCTGTTGACGCGCTGGGGTTTCGCGCGTGGATGGCTTTCGGTCCCAACTAGTCGAAAGCCAACTCATGATTTCCTTCAAAGGTGCACAGTATCCGAAAGATGTGATCCTATTCGCAGTATTCTTCTACGTTCGATACGGTGTTTCCTACCGCGATCTGGAAGAGATCATGGCAAAGCGAGGTGTTTCCGTCGATCACACGACGCTGAACCGCTGGGTGACACGGTACTCTTGCGCAATCGCTGAAACAGCACGCCGCCGCAAAGGCCCATGCGACCGCTCCTGGCGAATGGACGAAACGTATATTTAAATAAAGGGATCATGGGTTTACCTCTACCGAGCGGTCGACAAACACGGCAAAACTCTCGATCTCATGCTTTCACACCGTCGGAACAAGCCTGCCGCCATTAAATTCTTTGCTCGAATGCTGGAGGTCAACGGCCTTCCACGCAAGATCGTCATCGACAAAAGTGGTGCCAACACAGCTGGTATCAAGGCGATCAACAAAATGCTGAAAGGCTTTGGTTGCCCGATCCCGATTGAGATGGTGAGGCGGACATACCTGAACAACATCGTGGAACAGGACCATCGTTTCATCAAAAGACGCATCCGGCCAATGCTAGGGTTCAAGGCGTTCGCTTCAGCGGCGGCGACCCTTGACGGAATCGAAGTGGCACACATGATCCGCAAAGGTCAAATCACGCCCGGAGTCTGTCCGTTTCGGTAATTTGCAGAGCTGGCCGCTTAGCCTGCCGGTACAACGCTATCGCTGTCGCCAGTCAAAACTTCGCAACAGATCCTGGTTCCGGCCGTGCCCCGTGCACGGCTTGCCAAACTCTCGCACCAATTGGGCGTTGAGCTTCTTCATCGGTCGACGCGCAAAGTTTCCCAGCCACTGGAGGGCACCGAAGACAATGTGTTTCCGATGCCTTGGCCCGGTGGTTGACCGGGATCTGGCAGAGCGGCAATCGGGCAGTTTTAGCCGAAATTATCGCCAATGATTCATTGTCGCACCAAATTCGTGTCCCTCGGATCAATCGGTCGCGGACACCTTGCTTTGACGGAGGCGCGGGATCAGGCGATTTACTTATTTCGAGCGTCTCGGTACAGCATTGCCGCCCTTTGCTGCGGCAGCGCGTGCACGGTTTTTCTTGCTGTTTGGCTTACCCTTGGGCGGCGGTGGGCCTTTCGGACGGTCCGGAGTTTTGCCAATATGATCACGTTTGGGCCTGGCGTCCGCTTTCACCTTGTCCGCGGGTTTGGGCGGTGTCTTTTTTCGGGCCTTGGCGGGTTGCGGCTCGGCGAGGCGCTGCGGTTTTTGCCCGGTCTTTTCCCAGCCCTTTTTGCCTTTCACACCCTGCTTAGGGCCTTTTTTCGCAGGGCCCGGAATATCGGGGGCCGTGTCCAGCTGCACGATGTCTTTTGTACCCTCGATCTTCATCTCAGGTCCGATCGCGTCCAAGAAGCCAGAAACGCTGCTTTCGCGAATTTCGATAAAGGTCTCGCTATCGGCGATGCGGATCGCACCGATATCGGATTTGGTGATGTTGCCGGCTTTGCAGATCATGGGAAGAAGATATCGCGGCGACGCATTGTCGTTGCGCCCTTCCGAAAGCGAAAACCAGACGCTCGGGCCAAAGGGCACGTTCGGCTTTGGTGCAGCTTCCTTGACGTCGCTCAACTCTTCCGGTGCGGAATGCTGTCGCTGGTATTGGCGGACATAGGCCGTGGCAAGTTGTTCCGGCGAGAACTTTGCCACCAGTTCATCAACGGACACGCGTTCGGCCTCTGTCACATCCGACAGCCAGTCGTCCGAGCCGAACATCCGCTGCATATCTTGTGCGTTGACTTCATCTGCGGACGGGGCAGCCCCCCATTCGGCGGTCAGCTTGGCGAATTTCAACAGACGCTGTGCCTTTTTGAACGACGCCGGCGGGACGATCAGGGCACTGACCCCTTTGCGCCCTGCCCGCCCGGTCCGGCCCGAGCGGTGCAGAAGGGTTTCATGGCTATTGGGCAGTTCGGCATGGATCACCAGATCCAGGTTCGGCAGGTCAATTCCGCGTGCGGCGACATCGGTTGCCACACAGACACGGGCGCGCCCATCGCGCATGGCCTGCAGGGCGTTGGACCGTTCGCTTTGGGTCAGTTCGCCCGACAGCGCCACAACCGAGAACCCGCGATTGGACAGGCGGGCGGTCAAACGGCTGACCATGGCGCGCGTGTTGCAAAACACGATGGCATTCGGTGCCTCGTAATACCGCAACACGTTGATGATAGCGTTTTCACCATCACGGGGGGCTACATTCATCGCGCGGTACTCAATATCGGCGTGCTGCGTCCGTTCACTAACGGTGCTGACACGCTCGGCATCGCGTTGGTACCGGGCGGCAAGGCTGACAATGGCGCGGGGAACCGTGGCCGAGAACAACAGCGTCTGGCGGTCTGTCGGGGTTTGCTCAAGAATGAACTCCAGATCCTCGCGGAACCCGAGGTCGAGCATTTCATCGGCCTCATCCAGAACCACGGCGCGCACGGCCGTCAGATCGATCGAGCCGCGCATGATATGGTCGCGCAGGCGCCCCGGCGTTGCGACAACGATATGCGCACCACGCGCCAACGCCCGGCGTTCATCACGCATATCCATGCCACCAACGCATGAGGCAATGAACGCCCCCGCATCGGCGTAAAGCCACCCCAATTCGCGTTTGACCTGCATCGCAAGCTCTCGCGTTGGCGCGATGACCAAAGCCAAAGGCGCATCTGCTGTATCAAAAACCTGCGCGTCGCCCAGAATGGTCGGTGCGATGGCCAGGCCGAACCCGATGGTTTTCCCCGATCCCGTCTGCGCCGAAACCAACAGGTCCCGCCCCTGCAACTCGGGCGCGGTCACGGCTTCCTGGACAGGGGTCAGGGTGTCATATCCTTTGCGCTTCAGCGCATCTGCGAGTGTCTGTTTCATGGCTCGGCTCTCTTGGGTGATGCTGTCACCCTCAGAGCGTCCAACACACGGATCAAATTCGAAGCACAGTCCATACCGAGACAGAAACCGGATGTATAGGGTGGAAAATGAAGACCCGCCGCGCTTACGCAATAACCAGCCCAGCAACAGAAGGCGGAACGCACCGCAGCGCCATTCGGTATTCACGAATGCCACCTGACGTTTGCTTACGCCCCCATCAGCGCGGGCTTGTGGTTCTTCCAGTCAGAGAACGTTTTCTCTCATTATCTGGGCTTAACGCAGGTCAGAGGTTTTCGCCCCGTGTCCTCCAGCACCCAACATTCTGACCCTTCGAAAACCGCGGCGGTCAGCGGGTTGCCATATCCTGCTCCGGTATCGATATTCACACGGTTTCCACGGTGTTCAGGGGTGGCGACGTGGGTATGGCCGTGAACAACCAGCCATGGGTGAGGGTCCCGGCAGTCCAGAAACTCTTCTCGGATCCAGATCAGATCGTCGGGATCCTGACGATGCAAGGCAATGCCGGGCCGTATGCCTGCATGGACGAACAGCAGGTCTTTGTGCAGATAGTAGGGCAACAGACCTGCCAGAAAATCGACATGGACCTGTGGCACCGCGGCTTTGGCCCTGGCATGGACCTGATAGGTTCGGTCCCCTTCGCTGACCTCAACGCCATAAGAGTTCAGCGTTTCAACACCGCCTATCCGGGGATGCAACCAATGGTACCCAACCAGCAGGCGTGCATCATTACGTGGGTAGTCCTCAAGAAACATTGCGCACATCTGATCGTGGTTACCGCGCAGGAACGTCCAGTTTTTGCCTTCGGACTGCCCGTTCACCAAAAGATCCAGAACCTGCCGACTGTGAGCGCCGCGATCGGTGTAATGACCGATAAAGACGATGTGCGCATCAGGCCCGCCGTCCTTTTCGATGCGCGCCAGCGTGTCCTCCAACATGTGCAATTGACCGTGGATGTCCCCGATGGCGTAGATAGGGTCTGGCATCTCTCTGGCGCTCCTATTCGGACCAATCGATGCGGAGCTCTTCATGAAAGGCAAATCGCACCAGGTGAGCTTCGATCACATCCTTCCAACGCGCCAAATCGCCGCGCGGACCGGTTGCAGCGGTAAGGCTCAGGCTGTCGCCGTTCGCTTTGAGGGTCAAACTGTCGCCATCCGGGAAGGTCACGCTGCCCTTTGTTTCGTCAAAGAAAACCTCGGCCTTGTGCGACCAGTGTTTGCAGAGCTGCTGCAGGTATTTGCTGGCCGCCGCGGTTTCCACAACGCCCGAGGCGGTCTGGTCCGGCAGCAGGCTCAGCCCGGCTTTGGCAGCGTTTCGCATTGCTGCTGCAAACAGGGTCACGTCGATTTCGGTGGCCACAAAGCTGGCACCGATATCCAGGCATTTGCGTTGCATTGCCGAATCAAGGGTCAGGATACCCGCCGCCTTGCCCGCAGCCACGATGCGGGTCAGCGCGTCCAGCACGGCCTGAACCACGTCAGGGTGACCGGCATTGCCGATATGGCCCATATCGGCGGCCAGATCGGATGGGCCGATAAACACCCCGTCCACATCAGTTGCCAGAATATCGTCCAGCGCCGCCAGACCCTTTTGGTTTTCCACCTGCACCAGCAGGCAAACCTGTTCATCCGCCGTTTTCAGGTAATCCGGGATGGCCGCAAACCGCGAGGCCCGCGCCAATGCCGATCCCACGCCCCGAATGCCATGCGGCGGGTATTGCACCGCGCGCACAAGTTCTCGCGCCTGATCGCCGCTTTCGACCATGGGCACCAGAAGGTTCTGCACGCCTGCGTCCAGATATTGCTTGATCATCCACGTTTCGCCAATCGGCAAGCGCGCGACCGGGGCACTGCCCGATCCTTCGATCACCTGCACCTGCTCTAGGATCGAGCGTAGATCGTTCGGCGCGTGTTCACCGTCGACCAGCAGCCAGTCGAACTGCGCGGTCGCCGCGATTTCGGCGGTATAAGCGTTGGCCATCCCAACCCAGCAGCCAATCTGCGGGCGCCCGGCCTTGAGAGCGGCTTTGAACGTGTTCTTCGGCGCAGGCATGTGCGGTGTTCCTTTCAGGCGAAATTGATATCGACCGAACCAAATGGCCCGAAATCAGCATGAATCTCAGTACCGGGCGGGCATTCGATCGGCCGGATAAAGCTGCCGGACAGGATAATCTGACCGGGTTCAATACTCTGGCCGTATTGCGCCATGCGACGGGCCAGCCAGACAACGCTTTCGACCGGATCGTCCAGCACGCCCGCGCCCAGACCGGTTTCCTCGATCTCACCATTACGGAGGGTCAGCGCACCGACCCAACGCAGGTCAAATGCATCCACTGCGTGCCGATCCACGCCCAGCACGATGCCTGCATTGGCCGCGTTATCACTGATCGTGTCGAACACCGTGCGCGCTTTACCCGACTTGGGGTCGACCCTTTGAATACGCGTATCGAGGATTTCGATCGAGGGCGCGACGTAATCCGTGGCGGCGATGATGTCGTTGCGGGTGACGTTTTCACCACCAACCGCGGATTTCATCACAAAGGCGATCTCGGCTTCGATCCGCGGCTGGATGAACCGACCCGCGGGAACGGTTCCGCCGTGTTCAAAGGCCATGTCATCGAAAAGGATGCCGCTGTCGGGAATGTCGATGTTCAGCGCATATTGCATGGCTTTCGAGGTCAGGCCGATCTTCCAGCCGATCACCTTGCGCCCTTCGGCCAGCTTCTGGCGATAGATGGCGTTTTGCACCTCATAGGCGTCGTCCATCCCCATCTCGGGGTGGCGCAGGGTCAGTAGGCCGATCTGCTGGCGCGTACGCTCTGCCTGCAGCAGATCAGCGGCGGCGCTTGTGTGATCCTCAGGGGTCATACCTGTTCGTCCTCAACCGTGTTACGCAGCGTGCCGATGCCTTCGACCGACACCTCGACCACATCGCCCGGGGCCAGATATTTCGGAGGATCAAACCGCGCCCCTGCCCCCGTCGGTGTGCCGGTGACGATGATGTCGCCCGGCTGCAGGGTCATGAAGGTCGAGATATATTCGATCTCGCGCCGGATCGGGAACATCATGCGGTTCAGGGTGTCGTCCTGACGCAACTCACCATTCACATGGGTCTGAATACGCGCATCATCCAGTTGGGCTGCATCAGTGAAGGGTACCAGCCATGGGCCGATGGCGCCGGTGTTGTCCCAGTTTTTACCTTGGGTGACGTTGAACTTGGCGTGGCGCACCCAGTCGCGGATCGTGCCTTCGTTGCACAGGGTCAGGGCTGCGATATGGTCGTAAGCATCCTCCTGCGAAATCCGGCGCCCGGCCTTGCCGATCACGATGGTAACCTCACCTTCGTAATCCAGCGTGTGGTTTTCCGGCGGGCGGATCAGAGGGCGGTCATGACCGGTGAAGCCGCTGGCAAAGCGTGGGAACAGCGACATGTATTTCGGCTGCGCGCTGCCGTCCTTGTATTCCGCATTGCGATCCGGAAAATTCACCCCGACACACAGGATGCGACGCACATCCGGCATCACCATTTCATAGGTAAAGTCGGTATGGGTCACCGCTTTATCCTCTGCGGCTTTGACCAGATCGTCAAACGCCCCGGCAGCAATCACCTCGTAAAGGGTGCCGTAATAGGGAAATTCGCCGTTCAGCGCGATGGCGCCGGTATCCGTGATTGCGCCAAAAAAGGTTTCACCATTGGCAGAGAAAGTCGCAAAGCGCATCAGGCCTCCTCGGCGGGTTCAATGCCGCCCATGCAGATGTATTTGAGTTCCATGAAGTCATCGAGCCCATAGCGGGATCTTTCGCGCCCCAGACCCGACATCTTGACGCCACCAAACGGGGCTTCGGCGGTCGAAATCAGGCCGGTGTTGACGCCGACCATGCCGTATTCCAGCCCCTCGGACACACGCCAGACACGGGGCAGATCGCGGGAATAGAAATAAGAGGCAAGCCCGAACTCGGTATCATTGGCGGCGGCCGCAACTTCGGTTTCGGTCTCGAACTTGAACAACGGTGCGACGGGGCCAAAGGTTTCCTCGGTCGCCACCGCCATGTCCGAGGTCACGCCGGTCAGGATGATGGGCTCAAAGAAGGTGCCGCCCAATGCATGGGGTTTGCCCCCAAGCGCCACCTTGGCCCCTTTCGAGGTCGCGTCTTCGACATGTTCGGCCACCTTGTCCACGGCGGCCTGATCGATCAGCGGGCCAAAGATGATGCTCTCATCAAACCCGTTGCCGGTCGGCAGGGGCGACACTTTGGACGCCAGCTTTTCCGCGAAGGTATCGTAAACCCCGGCCTTCACATAGATGCGGTTTGCGCAAACGCAGGTCTGGCTGTTGTTGCGGAACTTGACGATCACGGCGCCTTCGACGGCGGCATCCAGATCGGCATCGTCGAACACGATGAAAGGCGCGTTGCCGCCCAGCTCCAGCCCCAGTTTTTTGATCGTCGGGGTGCATTGCGCATAAAGCATCGCGCCGATCTCGGTCGATCCGGTGAAGGTCAGCTTTTGCCCGATCGGGCTCGACGTCATCTCGCCCCCAATGGCGCGGGCCGAACCGGTGACAACCGAGAACAGGCCTGCGGGCAGCCCTGCGCGCTCGGCCAGTATAGCCAGTGCAATTGCCGAGAACGGTGTCTGGCTGGCGGGCTTCAACACCATCGAGCAACCGGCCGCAAAAGCCGGGCCGGCCTTTCGGGTGATCATGGCGTTGGGAAAGTTCCACGGCGTGATCGCGGCCACAACGCCGATGGGTTGTTTGACGGTGATGATCCGCTTGTCCGGCGCATGATCAGGCGTGATATCCCCGTAAGCACGGCGCGCCTCTTCTGCGAACCACTCGATGAAACTGGCGCCATAGGCGATCTCGCCCGTGGCCTCGGCCAGCGGCTTACCCTGTTCGGCGGTCAGGATAGCGCCCAGATCATCCTGGTTTTCCATCATCAGGTCGTACCAGCGACGCAAGACTTGGCTGCGCATTTTTGCGGTCCGTTTGGCCCAGTCTTTCTGGGCACGCTGCGCATCGGCAATTGCCTCGGACGTTTCTGCAGCGCCCAGATTGGGCACTCGGCCGATCACCTCACCCGTCGCCGGGTTGGTAGCGGCAATCGCGCTTGAAACCTCGGACACATCCACCCATCTGGACCCGACCCGCGCCTTTTCGGCAAGCAGGCCGGGATCGTTGAGACGCAGTTCAGTCATTCGAATTTCCCTGTGTTCCCGGCCTTACACCGAGAAGCTGACATTGGCCTGCCCAGTTCCGGAACTACCAAAATACGGGGTGTAGATATCGATCTCGCCCTTGTAGCTGCCCCATCCAAGAGCGCCGAACAGCAAGGCGGTATCGTTCATGGCGCATTCGCCGGCGCATTTCTTGGCATAGTCGGGCAGAAGTTCCAGAAACTCTTCGAACCGGCCCTGCTCCCACAGTTCCAGTACGCGCATGTCCATCTGTCGGTTGAATTCGCCGTTCACCGAATTCAGACCATCGACCGAGCGTTCATTGGGCGTGAAATCATGGCTGAGCGACCCCGAGGCCAGGATCGAGACGTTCCGGTCAGACCGCCGGATGCCTTCGGCGATGGCCTCGCCCCAAACCCGGTTTTCAGCAATCGACGAGAACTGGTTGACCGCCACGGGCAGAACCCGCGCGTTCACGCCGTCATTGATAAAGTGCATCGGCAGCAACGTGCCGTATTCCATGCCCATATCGGGGTGCGAATGCCCCAAAGCCCTCTCGCCACGCTCGCGCAGAACATCAAGAATGGTGTCGCCAAGTTCGTGATCACCGCGATAGTCGAACTCCATGTCCGCCAGCATGTGCGGCAATTCGTGGCTGATGAAACGGCCCTTGTGGTGTTCTTTCGTGTTCAGGTGAAAGCCCTGATTGGTGATCCAGTGGGTGTCGAAGACGATGAATGTATCGACCATGCGGTCGATCGCATCCTGACGCAGGCGCGCATAGCCATCGATGGCAGGCTGGCGGATGCCTTTGTATTTCGGCATCGTGTGGGACATCCAGATACTTGGCACATGCGTAATCTTCGCGGCCTGTACAATCTTTCCCATGTTCGTCTCCTCTCCAAAATGCGTTGCGCGTCTGCCCGCCTGTTCAGGTCACCGGGAAGATTACGTTGGTTTGCCCGGTTCCGGAGGACGGGAAATACTCGGTGACAACCTCGCATTTCGCTTCATACGTGTCCCACCCCAGCGCGCCATAGAGCATGGCGGTGTCATGCATCGACCCTTCGCCACAGCAGAAATTGGCATATTCGCCAAGCATTTTCAGGAATGTAGCGTGATCCCCGGCTTGCCACATGTCCAGAACGTGCAGATCGACCTGGCGGTTGAATTCCGAACTGATGGTGAATGTACCATTGTTTGCGGCATAATCCTTGTTCGGCCAGATCTTGTGGCTCAGTGAACCTGACGCAACCAGCAGAACCTTGCTGTCGCTGGCCTCGACCGCTTCGCGGATGGCCTCACCGACAAGGCGGCTTTCATCATGGCTGTGAACGGTACACCAGGCCGCAATCGAGACCACTTTGAACTCTGCCTCGCGGCTCATGAAGCGCATCGGGACAAGGGTTCCGTATTCCAGTTCCAGGCTGTCGACCTGATGGCTGAGAGTGTGCACGCCCTTATTCGTGGCAATGTCCGCAATAGCATCCCCCAGCGCCGGGTCGCCGTCATATGCGTAAGGCAGGTCCTTGATGAATTGCGGGAATTCGTTCGAGGTGAACAGCCCCTCGAAATGCTTGTTTGCATTGATATGAAAACCCGCATTGACGACCCAATGCGTGTCGCAGATCACCACGGTATCTGCGCCCAGCTCTTTTGCCCGTCGTGCAATTTCCCGGTGCCCGTCAATCGCGGCCTGACGCGCGCCTTTGACCGGGCCTTCCTGCTCGGACATCAGCATGGTCGGCACATGGGTCATTTTGGCTGCGAGAACGATTTCTCCCATTTCTTCCTCCTGCAGGTTGCGGTGCGCGCGTTTCCGGTTTCTGCAAGGGCAGGCCGTTACAGCTTGCCCAATTGCATGATCTTGTGCTGGCCGGTGGCAAAGCCGATGTGCTTTTGCTCCATGTAGAACTCGAACGACCAGTCGCCGCCGTCGCGCCCGATGCCCGACGCTTTGACGCCACCAAAGGGCGTGGGTAAGTGACGGACGTTTTCCGAGTTCACCCAGATCATTCCGGCCTCAAGCTTGTCGGTAAAGCGCAATGCCCGCGTCAGGTCGTTGGTCCAGACATAGCCGGTCAGACCGTAGGGCGTATCATTGGCCACCTGCAGCGCCTCTTCCTCGGTCGAGAACGGGATCGAGGTCAGGACCGGGCCAAAGATTTCCTCGCGCGCAATGCGCATCTGGTTGGTGGCGTTGGTGAACAGGGTCGGGCGTATGAAATAGCCTTCGTCGCCCAGTTTCTCGCCCCCCGCCGCGACGGTTGCGCCATCTTCTTCGGCGATGTCGAAATAGCTGGTGACCTTGTTATAGTGCTCTTCTGTCACCAGCGGGCCGATTTCGGTTGCCGGGTCCAGCGGATGGCCGACCTTAATGTTGTTCACGCGCTCGATCAGCCTGGCCTCGAATTCATCCTTGATGCTGTCCTGCACCAACAGGCGCGAGGACGAGGTGCAGCGCTCACCGTTGATCGAGTAGATCATAAAGATCACCGCATCCAGCGCCCGATCCAGATCGGCGTCATCGAAGACGATGACAGGGTTCTTGCCGCCCAGTTCCAAATGCATCCGCTTCAGCGTATCTGCCCCCTGCTTGGTGATAATGCTGCCGGTGCGGCTTTCGCCGACAAAGGCGATGGCCTTGATCAGTGGATGCTCGGTCAGCGCCTTGCCCGCATCGGGGCCAAAGCCGTTCACGGTGTTCAGCACACCCTTGGGCAGCCCGGCCTCTTCTGCAATCTCGACCAGCAGGCGGGCTGACAGGGGCGAATCTTCGGCGGGCTTGTGAACCACGGTGCAGCCTGCTGCCAGAGCGGGCGCGATCTTCCAGGTCGACAGCATGAACGGCGTGTTCCACGGGGTGATCACGCCAACCGGCCCGATCGGCACGCGGGTGGTGACATTCATCAGGGTCGGTGATTTCAGATGCTGGCCGTCCCGCGCCTGCACCACCTGATCCGCGAAATAGCGGAAATTCTCAGCCCCTCGCAAAGCCGCCTTTGACATGAACCGCAGCGTCTGGCCCGTATCCCAACATTCACACAGCGCGATTTCCTCGGCGCGCGCTTCGATGGCGTCTGCCACGTTCAGCAGAATGCGGCGGCGCTCGGTGGCGGGCATCTCGCGCCATTCGGCAAAGGCCGCATGGGCTGCCTTGGCCGCAGTGTCGATGTCCTCGGCGGTGCCATGGGCAACATCGCAGATCACCGACTTGTCGACCGGTGAGGTGGATTGAAACACGCCGGCAGACCCGGCAACGTCTTCACCCGCGATGCGGTTCTTGATCCCTGTCTCTTTGAACCGCGCCAGAAAGCCTGCGAGTTTTCCGATGTTTGTGTCCAATGCGCTCATGATTCAGGTCTCCTGCGTGGTCGCGCCAAGGTGATTGCGGATCGTACCGGTCTTGGGCGAAAGCTTGGCGTCGATGTCGCGCATCTCAAGCGAGAGCGCGATGGAATGGTGCGAGAAGGCGGGGGCCAGAAACGCGCTGACGGCCTCAAATATGCGCTGCGTGGCGTCCTGTTTTATGTCGTCGGGCCGACCTGCGCGCAGGCGGATCGAGATGTCGATAAAGCCATGCGCCGGATTGCCGTCTGCAATGGCACAGTGATCAACCCGAACGGCACGGACACGAATACCCGGCATCGGAAAGGTGTCGATCTCGGCAGCCGTGGCCCGGATGCATTCACACAGGTCACCCATGTCGACCTTGTCCTCCAGGTTTCCGGAATACTCGACGTGAAAATGCGGCATGTGTCCTCCCTTATTGATTAACATGTTTACTATTTTGCGATCCCGCTGTCAAGAACTTGCCTTGTTAATCTTTGCAATTTCCAAATTGGCGTTCTAGAAGGCCGCATGACCACGCAAAGCCACACAAAAAGCACGTCCCGATCCCTTCCGATTGCGCTGTTGCGCGCGCGGGAAACCGTCATGGCGCCGATCCGGGATATGCTTCATGACATCCAGCTCACCGAACAGAAGTGGCGCATCCTGAGGGTTTTGGACGAGCTGGGCGAGATCGAACAAAGCGCAATCGCCCACGAGGCCTGCTTGCTGCTGCCCAGCCTCACCCGTATTCTTCGTACGATGGAGACCGAGGGCCAGATCACCCGTCGCCAGGACAACGAAGACAAGCGCCGCACCATGGTTCGCATCACCGATGCGGGCTGCGCGGTTCTGGAAAACAACCTTGCCACGTCGCTGGCGATTTCCAGCAATATCGAGGCCCAGATGGGCCGCGAGAAACTGGACCAATTGCTGGACCTCCTGGAAGAGCTGCAGGCCGTCAAAGTCTGAATCGGCCAAGAGCCTCCGACATGGCCCCGCCCGTCCCGGACAGGGCCATGTGAAAAATTACAGAGAGGCCAGACCGGTATCCAGCGCCGACAGAATCTTGGCCACGTCCTCGGAGGTGATGATCAGCGGCGGCGACAGGATGATGTTGTTGCCGGACACACGCACCATCACGCCGTCTTCGTAAGCCGCTTTCTGGACCTGCAGCGGCAGGTGTTTGGCAACCGGCGCCTTGGTCGCGCGGTCCGAGACCAGTTCCAGCGCGCACATCAGACCCTCGCCGCCGCGCACATCTCCGATGACATCGTATTTCTCGGCCAGCTTTTGCAATCCGGCAAACAGTTCCTCCCCGCGCGCGGCGGCGTTTTCCCAGACGCGCAGGCGCTTGATCTCGGACAGCGCGGCCAGGGCCGCCGCCGCACCAACCGGGTGGCCGGAATAGGTATAGCCCTGATCCACCGACGCCTTGCCCGTTTTGTCACTTTCGAACACTTCGGCGACGCCACCTGAGATCATCGCCGCGCCAAACGGGAAATAGCCGTTGGTGATGGCCTTGGCCGTGGTCATGATGTCGGGCTGCACGCCCCAATGCCGCGCGCCGCTTTCGCTGCCGGTACGACCAAAAGCGGTGATGATCTCATCCGAGATCAGAAGAATACCGTGTTTCGAGCACACTTCGCGCACCATCGGCATGAAGCTTTTGTGCGGTGGGATCACGCCACCTGCCCCAAGAACCGGCTCCATGATAAAGGCGGCTACAGTGTTCGCGCCCTGAAACGCGATCTCGGCCTCAAGCGCCTTGACGCAGAGCTGCGCCAGACGTTCCGGATCGGTCTCGTCGAACGGGTTGCGATAGGTCCACGGGGCGGGCACATGAAAACAGCCCGGCATCATCGGCTCGTAAGCCGCGCGGAACTTCTGATTGCCGTTAACCGAAGCCGCCGCAAAATGAGTGCCGTGATAGCCCTGTTTCAGGCTGATGAACTTGGTGCGCCCGGCCTCACCACGGACCTTATGGTATTGCCGCGCCAGCTTCAGCGCGATCTCGACCGAATCTGACCCGCCCGAGGTAAAGAAAGCACGTGTCAGGCCGTCAGGCTCAAAGAACTGCGCCAGCTCATAAGACAGCTCGATCACCTTGTCGTTGCTGGTGCCACGGAAGGTCGAATAATAGGGCAGCGCGTTCAGCTGATCGGCAATGGCCTGCTTTACCGGCTCGCAGGAATAGCCCAGATTGACGTTCCAAAGCCCCCCGACCGCATCCAGCGCCTTGTGACCATCGACATCGATAATACTGACACCCTCACCGCCGTTCAGAATGGTCGGCGGATTTTTCTGACTGTCAGCGGGGTGCGCCATCGGGTGCCAGAAGTAGCGAGCGTTGTTTTCTTTCAGAAAGTTCGAATCTTTCATGTCTCGGGTCTCCGGGTTTTTTGGTCCACCCGCTCAAAGGTGGAATTCGGTTGGAAATGTATCGGGCAGCTGACCGCCAAAACTTGCGGTCAGGTCAGTCGAAAGGGCATGCAGGGCGGTCAGGATTTCGGGCAGCCGTTCGTCGTTGGCACGGCCTTCGGGAACGGCAATTGCAATGGTTCCCAACGCCACCTGATCAATGCCGAATATGGGGGCCGCATAGCCATAGACGCCATTTTCGTAGCTTCCATTGCTGTTGGCCCAACCGGCTTGGCCAATTGCCGTGACGCGCGCTTTGATCTTGGCCGGGTCAGTAAGCGTGGTGTCCGTGTATCGCACTTGTTCTTCCTGCCCGAGACGCTCCAGCAAGAAGGATGGCCCAAAGCTAAGCATACAAAGACCTGATGCGGTCGCATTGATCGGAAGGATCTCGCTGGGGTCGAGGCTGACACGCACGCTGTGGCGGTTCGTTTCGACCACCAGCGCGGTTTGAAGCGAATCCTTTTCAAGCAGCGAAAGATGCAGGCTTTCGCCGACATCCTGCATGGCAGTCTGCATTCTCTGACGGGCACTCTCGATCCCGGGACGGGCGATCTGGCGCAACGCCGCCAGACGCAGCGCGGCGGGCCCAACCGCGTAGGACTTGGTCATGGGGTTCTGTTCGATCAGCCCGTATTCCTCAAGCGCCCGAAGGTGGCGCAGCGCGGTGGCTTTGTTCAATCCGGACAACCGCGCAAACTGACTCAGCCCAATCTCCGGCCGAGCGTTTGAAAAGTAGTTAAGCATTTTCAAGGCGTTCAGGGCGGTACCCATATGATTCACATCCTTCCGTTAAGGTAATACTTGACAGAACAAGCTTAACAAAGCAACATTATTCTTGTTAACGCGGATCAAATAATGAACCACTAACGGGAGGTGTCAATGAAGAAAGTTCTAACAGCCGCAGCGTTTGTTGCTTCTGCAACAGCCGCACTGGCCGAGTATCCAGAGAAGCCAGTCTCTTTTGTCGTTCCGTGGCCCCCGGGTGATCTGGAAGACGTTCTGACGCGGATTATCGCCGACGAATTCCAGGCGATGTACGGCGTTCCAGCTGCGGTCGTGAACAAGCCCGGTGGCGGCGGCGGTCCGTTCCCCGGCGCTGTCGAAGTGGCCACCGCTCCGGCGGATGGCTATACCATCGGGTCCTTCGTGACGGATGTTCCCATCGGCGGTCCCCAGATCGGCATTCCCGAACTGTCCCCCAACCCGTTCGAGCCGATCGGCATTTTCATGACCTATCCGTTCGTGATCGCATCCGGCAAAGACGCGGCATTCACCAACTGGGAAGAACTGGTCGCCTATGGCAAGGAAAACGACGTGGCGCTGGGTCACTTCGGGTCGTTCCTGCCGCCCACCCAGGTGACATTTGCCGCCGCAATCAGCTCGGGCTTCGACTTTGCAAGCGAGGCTGCATTTGATGCGCTGGACTGCAATACACTGGCCTCTGGTGATGTAGACGTGATCAACACCACGCTGCAGCTGATCCTGCCCTGCCTGGACGACGTCAACGTTCTGGCCAGCATTGGCAACGAGCGCATTAGCCTGACACCAGACACGCCAACCGTCAGCGAACTGCACCCCGATCTGAACGTGGCGCTTTGGAACGGTCTGTTCGTCCACAAGGACACCCCGGCAGAAGTACGCGAGAAAATCGCGGCCGCTGCGCAAAAGGCGCTGCAGACCGAGAAGGCTCAGAACCTGATCGGTGAAACTGGCGTTCTGATCTATTGGCTGGATGCCGATGCATCAAACGCCCAGATCGCAAGCGACAGCGAAACGATCGGTGCCATCCAGGCCCTCGTGGGTGAATAAACAAGCCGCAGGGGTCGCGCGGGCGTTTCCCGCGCGGCTTTTTCATCGGTCAGGGAGGGGACTATGATAGCCAAGACATTGCAGGACATGTTCAAACGATATCGTCGGCCCGGCGATGTTGTTTTTGCTTTGGTCTTCCTGGTTTTTGCCGTTTTTCTCCTGACCCAACTGGGTGAGCAGACCCAGGTCGTCAAACGGACCAAGTGGTTTGCGCAGCCCGGCTTCTGGCCGATGGTCTCGCTTTGGGCCATGGCCGTCTTTGCCTTTCTGCACTGGCTCAGCTCGGCCATGTCAGACCGTATTCCGGGGCGCTGGCCCGAGGTGGCGTTTTGGTTACGGTCCTTTGAATACGTCGCCTATTTTCTGGTCTATGTCGCGATTGTCCCCCTTTTAGGATACCTGCCATCCACCGTTCTGTTCGCGGTTTTTCTTGCAATCCGCACCGGGTTCCGGAGTGCCGGGGCCATTGGCCTTGCGGCAGCGTTCGGCGTGGCGGTGACGGTCATTTTCCGCGCCTTTCTGCAGGTCAAAATCCCCGCAGGTGCCGTCTATGAATACCTGCCGGAAACCGTACGCGCCTTTGCGCTGACTTATCTCTGAGGTTCGCTATGGAAACGTTTCTGTCCGGACTTTCCATTCTGACGCAATGGCAGGTGATCGTCGCCCTTCTGATCGGCTCGATCGGTGGGGTCATCATCGGTGCACTGCCCGGTGTCGGCGCGGCGGTGGCGATTGCCATCCTGTTGCCCGCTACATTTGCGTTTGAGCCCATTGTCGGCCTGACGCTGCTGCTGGGCATCTATGGCTCGTCCATGTACGGCGGCGCGATCCCCGCCATTCTGATCAACACGCCGGGAACGGCGGTAAACGCGTTGACCACCTATGACGGCTATCCGATGACCAAACGCGGACAGGGGCATCGTGCGTTGTCACTGGCTTATTCCGCGTCGTTCTTTGGTGGTGTCTTTGCCATCATCTGCCTGATGATCCTGTCTCCGGTTCTGGCGCTGATCGCACCACATTTCGGCAGCCGGGAGATTTTCCTGGCCGCCCTGCTGGGGATCATTCTGGTGATCCTCGCCCATCGCGGGCAGATTTTCGCCGCCGGTATGCTGGCAGCCTTCGGCATATTCCTGAATACGGTCGGGCTTGAGCCGGTCAAATACACCCGCCGCTTTACCTTTGACCAAAGCTGGCTGGCATCTGGCGTCGATCTGATCGTGGTCGTGCTGGGCCTGTTTGCAATCAGTCAGGCGCTGCTGTTGTTGCTGGAAAGGAACCACGCACCGGGCGAGGCGCATGTCAGCGGCAACATCTTTGCCGGTCTCAAGGAACTGCTGGGCATCAAACGCGTGGCTACCGTGTCCTCAAGCATCGGCGTGTTCATGGGCATGGTGCCTGGCACGGGTGAATTCACCTCGCAATTCCTGTCCTACACCTATGCGCAAAAGACGTCGAAAGACCCCGACAAATTCGGGGATGGCTCGCCCGAGGGGCTGGTGGCGTCCGAGGCCGCCAACAACGCCGTACCCGGCGCGGCCATGATCCCGCTGCTGGCGCTGGGTATCCCGGGCGAGGCGCTCACCGCGATGATGCTGTCGGTGTTCTACGTGCACAACGTCATCCCTGGCCCGCAGCTGTTCGAAAACCAGATGGACTTTGTTATGGCGCTGTATATGGCGCTGATCCTGCTGAACGTCATCGTTCTGGTGTTCCTGCTGTTCTCGACCAACCTGCTGCTGAAGATCATCCAGATACCGACCCGGTTCCTGGGCATCATGATCCTGATTCTGGCCTTTGTCGGCGTCTACAGCCTGCGAAACTCGATCACCGACTGCGCCATTGCCGCCGGGTTTGGTGTGTTCGGCCTGATCCTCAAACGGCTGGACCTGCCGATTGTGCCGATCATCCTCGGCATGGTTCTGGGCGGCATCATGGAGGTCAAGCTGCGCAGCGCCATGGCACGGGTCAAATCCCCGCTCGATTTCGTCGACCGCCCGATCGCGGCGATCCTGACGGCGCTGATCGTGCTGATCCTGCTGCTTCATTTCCGCACGCTGTACTACGAGTTCCGCAACAAGCTGAAACCCGAGCCGACCGCGCAACCGGTCGATTCCGATCACCCCAATCAGCAAGGGTAACCCTGCCATGAACCAGTCCGATATTGACACCCTCCGATCTCAGGTTCTGTCACCCCGATCTCACTTCATCGGGGGACGCTGGGTTGCTGCCTCGGAAGGTGGTCAAAGGGACGTGTTGTCACCGATTGATGGCGCGGTTCTGACCCAGATTGCCGAAGGCACACCGGCGGATATGGAGGCCGCGATTGCCGCAGCACGAGCAGCGTTCGAAGATGGCCGCTGGTCGCGCCGCGCCCCGGCTGAGCGTAAGAAAGTGCTGCTGAAACTGGCCGACCTGATCGAAAAACACGCCCTCGAACTGGCGGTTCTAGGTGTACGTGACAATGGCACCGAGATCACCATGGCCATGAAGGCCGAGCCGATGTCGGCGGCCGGTACCTTCCGCTATTACGCTGAAGCGATCGACAAGGTCTATGGACAGATCGCCCCCACGGCGGACAGCGTGCTGGGTCTGATCCATCACGCGCCGGTCGGCGTTGTCGGGGCAATTGTACCGTGGAACATGCCGCTGATGATCGGCAGCTGGAAGCTGGCTCCGGCGCTGGCCACCGGCAACTCGGTGGTGCTGAAACCGGCGGAAAGCGCCTCCTTGTCGCTGTTGAAACTGGCCGAACTGGCCGCTGAGGCCGGAGTGCCCGATGGGGTGCTGAACGTCGTCACCGGTTCGGGCCGGGTGGTAGGCGAAAAGCTGGCGCTGTCGATGGACGTGGACATCATGGTGTTCACCGGCTCGGGCGCGACAGGTCGGCGGCTGCTGGAGTATTCGGCACGGTCGAACATGAAACGCTGCTATCTGGAACTGGGCGGCAAATCCCCCAACATCGTCTTCAACGACGCCCCGGATCTGAGCGAGGCCGCCAAAGTGTCGGCGGGCGGTATTTTCCGCAACGCCGGCCAGATCTGCATCGCCGGATCGCGCCTGCTTGTGCAGGAGGACATCCACGACGAGTTTGTTGCCGAACTTGTCAAACATGCCGAGGCGATGCGCGTAGGCAACCCGCTGGACCTGGACACGCAAATCGGCGCGGTTCATTCGATCTCCGAACTGGAGTCCAACCTGGACTTCGTCGCCAAGGCCGAGGCCGAAGGCGCCGAGCGCCGCACTGGCGATGGGCGCATCCTTGAAGAAACCGGTGGCTATTACATGGCGCCGACCGTGATGACCGGAGTGAAACCCACCGACAACCTGTTCCAGAACGAGGTGTTCGGCCCGGTTCTGTCGGTGACGCCCTTCAAGGACGAGGAGGAAGCGATCCGGCTGGCCAACTCGACGGTCTACGGCCTGTCTTCGGGCGTGTGGACATCGAACCTGAGCCGCGCGCACCGCATGATCGCGGGCATCCGCGCAGGCGTCGTGCACGTGAACACCTATGGCGGGTCTGACCTGACCGTGCCGCTGGGTGGGGTGCGCCAGTCGGGCAACGGGCATGACAAGTCCCTGCATGCGTTCGAAAAATATCTCGACCTGAAAACCGCCTGGATAAAACTCTGACCAAGGGCCGACCGCATGACGCTTTCCCCGAAATCCGCCGCGCTTGTCGACCGCCGGGCACGGCTGCTGGGCCCAAATATCCCGACCTTTTATGACGAGCCGCTTCATATCGTGAAGGGCGACGGTGTCTGGCTATGGGATGCGGACGGGCGCAAATATCTGGATTGCTACAACAACGTCCCGCATGTCGGCCACTGCAACCCGCGCGTGGTCGAGGCGATCTGCCGTCAGGCATCGACGCTGAACACCCATACGCGCTATCTGCATGACGGCATTCTGGACTATGTCGAAAAACTGACCGGCACGATGGATGCTTCGCTGGACTCCGCCATCCTGACCTGCACCGGGTCCGAGGCAAACGACATCGCCCTGCGCATGGCCGAAGGCATGACCGGCAAGCGCGGCATCATTGCCACGGATGCGACCTATCACGGCAACACCTCTCTGGTCAGCCAGTTGAGCAAGTCGAACGTGCCGACGGTTGGCTTTGGTCTGGATCAGTATTTCCGGTTTGTCGAGGCATCCGACAGCTATCGCAATCCGGACCCCGAAGGCCGCAAGTTCGCCGATTCCGTGGCCGAACAGATTGCCGAACATGAAAAGTCCGGCATCGGCTTTGCCGCTTTGGTCCTTTGCCCCTATTTCCTGAACGAAGGTTTCCCAGACCATCCCGAGGGTTGGCTGAAACCCGCGGCCGAAGTGGTGCGCAAGGCCGGTGGCCTGCTGATCTGTGATGAGGTGCAATCCGGCTTTGGCCGCACTGGCACCCATATGTGGGCGCATCAGAAAATGGGCGTCGTGCCGGACATCATGACCATGGGCAAACCGATGGCCAATGGCCATCCGGTGGGCGGCGTGGTGACGCGCAGCGAAATCCTGACCGCGTTCCGCAAGGGCTATCGGTACTTCAACACGTTTGGCGGCAACCCCGTGTCCTGCGCCGCAGCGATGGCGGTGCTGGAAGAGATCGAGGAAAAGAACCTTGTCGCCAATGCCAAGGCGGTGGGCGATCACGCCCGCGCGCGCATGACGGCCTTGCAGCAGAAATACGATGTCATCGGCGACGTGCGCGGCTCGGGCCTGATATTCGGGGCCGAAATGGTGCTGGATCGTCAAAGCAGGGAACCGGCCAGCGAGTTCACCGATCGGGTAATCAACGCGATGCGGCACCGGGGGATCATCCATTCGAAACTCGGCCGCCACAAGAACACGCTCAAAATCCGGCCGCCGATGCCGTTCTCGAAAGAAAATGCCGATCTGCTGTTTGACACGCTGGACGAGGTTTTGGCCGAAACCCCGCTGACCCTATGACTCCGATTGTCGAAAAGGCTTTGACCCTTTGGGGTATGGACGGTGCCGAGTGGTCGCTGGTCGCGGCGCGGGAAAACCATGTCTACCGCGTGCAGATCGGTGAGAATAGCTTTGCCCTGCGCCTGCACCGTCGGGGCTTGCATTCGGATGCCGCCTTGCGGTCCGAGCTTCGGTGGATTGCCGAACTTGGCGCGAAGGGTGTCGGTGTGCCCACGCCCGTACCGGCTACGGATGACCGCTATCTGCATCTGTTGGGCGGCGTTCAGGTCGATATGCTGGACTGGCTGCCCGGTCGCCCTCTGGGCTCGACGGGTGGGGGAATTGATCACGAAGACCGCGCCGGGGTTTTTCGGGCCCTCGGGCGTGAGATGGCAAAGCTGCACAAGATCAGCGATGCCTGGACCCGACCCGATGGGTTTTCGCGCTGGTCCTGGGACCGTGCCGGGCTGCTGGGCGATACTCCTCTGTGGGATCGGTTTTGGGAGAACCCCTCGTTAACCGCAGACGATCGCGCCCTTTTCACCGCGTTCCGCGAGGCGGCAAACAGTCACTTGCAACGGATCGAAGGCTATCTGGATTACGGCCTGATCCACGCCGATCTGGTGCGTGAAAACGTGATGGTCCAGGACGACAAGCTCTGGCTGATCGACTTCGACGATGCCGGCTTCGGATTCCGCCTGTTCGACATCGCCACGGCGCTGCTGAAAAACCTGAACGAGCCAGACTATGACGCTCTGCAAAAGGCTTTGCTTGAAGGATACCGATCGGAACGGGCGATCGACGTCGAACATCTCGATTTGTTCATGGCCCTGCGCGCGGCGACTTATGTGGGCTGGATATCGTCCCGGATGGGTGAAGACGGATCAGAGACACGCAATATGCGGTTCATTGAAACCGCCCGGGGCCTGCTGACGCGCTACCTCGGATTACACGCATGGACGGGAGGAAACCAATGACCAACAAAACGATCCTGCTGATCGGGACATACGATACCAAAGAGCCCGAGATGCGGTTCATCGAAGACACCGTACGGGCGCAGGGTGGGGATGTACTGACGATGGACGTGTCCGTTCTGGGCGATCCGGCGAAACCGACCGATATCTCGAAACACGATGTCGCCGCCGCCGAAGGCATGACCATCGACGAGGTGATCGCGCTGGGGGACGAGAACAAGGCGTTCCGCGTCATGTCTGCCGGTGCCGCCAAAGTGGTAGCACAAGCCTATGCCGATGGACGGTTCGACGGAATGCTGGCCACCGGCGGCACCATGGGCACCGATCTTGCGCTGGATTGCGCACAGGCGCTGCCGATGGGGGTGCCGAAATATATCGTTTCAACCGTCAGTTTCTCGCCGCTGATCCCGCCGCATCGGCTGGCCCCGGACATTCAGATGATCCTGTGGGCCGGGGGGTTATACGGTATGAACTCGATCTGCCGATCCTCGCTGGCCCAGGCCGCAGGGGCCGTGGTCGGCGCGGCCAAAGCCGCCATCGCGCCGGATCGCAGCAAACCTCTGATCGGCATGACCAGCCTTGGGTCGTCCTGCCTGCGCTACATGAAAACCCTGAAACCAGCATTGGAAGAACGCGGCTTTGAGGTCGCGGTGTTTCACTCGACCGGCATGGGCGGCATGGCCTTCGAGAAACTGGCCGCCGAGGGTGCGTTTGCCTGCGTGATGGATTTCTGCATGCAGGAATTCGGCAACTTGTTGGCAGGCTCTGTGGTCTCAAGCGGAGAGGATCGCGTCACCAATGCCGGGCGCATTGGCACGCCACAGATGGTGGCCCCGGGCGCACTCGACCTGCTGGACTTTGCGGGCTGGCAGGAGATCCCGGACCAATATGCGGATCGCCCCTTTCACGAGCATAACCGCCTGATCAAAAGTTCGGTCTTCAATGGCGAGGAACGCCGGGCCTGGATGCGGGAACTGGCAAACCGGCTGGACGCTGCAGCCGGGCCGGTTCATTTCTTCCTGCCCGTGCAGGGCGTCGAGGCATGGGACAAGGAAGGCGAAGAGGCCCATGACCCCAAAGCGCTTGCCGACATGGTTGACGAGGCCCGCAAGGTCATGCCGGGCCGGGTGCCAATGACCGAGCTGAATGTGCACATCAACGACGCAGCATTTTGCGACGCCGTTTTGGCCCGATTTGATGAATGGGTCGAAACTGGAATTGTCAGCCGAGGGTGACAGGCTTTTTACCTCCGCAAGACTGGTCGCGAGGTTTAACCGGCGATTGCAGCTTTGACAGTCGTCCGGTTGAATCACGGGGTTGTGCACCTCGTGCGACCGGCCGCTTTAGGTATTGCCCGCAATGTGGTGGTGGTGCTCGCCTGGCGAGTAGAATGCCGCACGGCCCTCACTCACCATCGGATCCTGCCTGAGATCTTGGGCCGTATGTGGCACCTTCCCCGGATTTGCGCCCGAAGAGCTTTTCCAATCTGTTGAAAAGATATGGTCGACAGGCTTCTTTTCGGGGCAATCTGATTTTTCGTTGACTTTCGTTTCAAATGAAACAAGATTGTTGCAAATGTAACGATATAGCCGATTCCGTTAAAAACGAACCAAAATCCGGCTGCATCGCGTCTTTGGAGGATACACATGGCCAAGGCATTCGCGTCCCAGGGGGACATGTCGGAAAAGAAAATTTCGTTCACCGAGGTCGGCGATGGCCTGTATGCCTTCACCGCCGAAGGCGATCCCAACTCGGGCGTGATCATCGGCGATGACAGTGTGATGATCGTCGAGGCCCAGGCCACACCGCGTCTGGCCAACAAGGTGATCGAATGCGTCCGCTCTGTCACCGACAAACCGATCACCCATGTGGCTCTGACCCACTACCACGCGGTCCGCGTGCTGGGCGCCAGTGCCTTCGGCGCACAACAGATCCTCATGTCCGACACGGCGCGTGCAATGGTCGTGGAACGCGGCAAAGAGGATTGGGACAGCGAATTTCAGCGCTTCCCCCGCCTGTTCGAAGGGCATGAGAGCATTCCCGGTCTGACCTGGCCCACCACAACCTTCAGCGACACGATGACCGTTTACCTGGGCAACCGCCGGATCGATCTGATGCACCTGGGCCGCGCCCATACCGCGGGTGATATCGTCATCCACGTACCCGATCAGAACGTGATGTTCACCGGCGACATCGTGGAATACCACTCGGCCTGCTATTGCGGTGACGGGCATTTCAGCGATTGGGGCGATACGCTGGATGAAATCAAGTGGTTCGACGTCGATGCCATCGCGCCGGGTCGCGGGGATGCGCTGATCGGTAAGGACATGGTCAACGCCGCCATCGAAAACACCCGTGACTTCGTCGAAAGCACCTACCGCCCCGCCGCAAAGGTGGCAGCGCGCGGAGGGTCGCTGAAAGAGGCCTGGGATGCTGTTCGGGCCGAATGCGATCCGAAATTCGCCGATTACGCGATCTACGAACACTGCCTGCCTTTCAACGTCGCCCGCGCCTATGACGAGGCTCGCGGTATCGATACCCCCCGCATCTGGACCGCGCAGCGTGATCTGGAGATGTGGGAGGCCCTGCAAGGCTAAGGCAAACCGCCCGGCCGATTGGCCGGGTTTCCTGAAAACGAAACGCGCGCAGCCAGAGGACAAAACCGATGTTCGATGACAGATACACGCTCGCCTACAAGCGTTATCCCTACAAAAAATCGACCGACCAGGACGCCGCGGCCCCAGTCCGCCACCCCGTCGTTGTTATGGGCGGAGGGCCGATTGGCGTGGCAACCGCGCTTGATCTTGGGCGTCAGGGCGTTCCCACACTGGTGCTCGACGACCACGAAGGCGTCGGCATGGGGTCCCGCGCGATCTGTTTCGCAAAACGCTGCCTTGAGGTCGCAGGCCGCTATGGCTGCGGCAAACCGATGGTCGACAAAGGCGTTGTCTGGAACCTTGGCAAGGTCTTCCACAAAGAGGATCAGGTTTTCGAATTCAACCTGCTGCCCGAAGAAGGCCATGAATACCCCGCCTTCATCAACATGCAGCAGCCCTATTACGAAAGCTACCAGCTTGACCGGTTTGAAGAGCTGCAGGCGCAGGGCGCACCGATCGAAATCCGCGGCAAGAACCGCGTGGATGCGGTCGAAGTGCATGACGATCACGTCACCCTGTCGATCATGACCCCGGACGGCCCCTACACGCTTGAGGCGGACTGGCTGATCGGGTGCGACGGTGCCTCATCGCCGCTGCGCACGATGCTGGACCTGGATTTCACCGGCAAAGTGTTTCAGGACAGCTTCCTGATTGCCGACATCAAGATGAAGAACGACAGCTTCCCGACCGAGCGCTGGTTCTGGTTCGAACCAACCCACGGGTCGGGCGCGTCCACCCTGCTGCACAAGCAGCCCGACGACGTCTGGCGCGTGGATTTCCAGATCGGCTGGGATGTCGACCGCAAAGAAGAGATGAAAGAGGAAAACATCCGCCGCCGCCTCGATGCGTTCCTGGGTGAAGGTGTCGAATATGATATGGTCTGGTCCTCGATCTATACCTTCCAGTGCAAGCGCATGGACAGCTTCCGCCACGGTCGCGTGTTCTTTGCCGGCGACGCGGCGCATCAAGTGTCGCCCTTTGGCGCGCGCGGTGCAAACTCGGGCATGCAGGATGTCGACAACCTCGGCTGGAAACTGGGCATGGTCATGCGCGGTGAAGCCCCCGAAAGCTTGCTGGATACATATGACATCGAGCGCATCCACGGCGCAGATGAGAACATTCTGAACTCAACCCGCTCGACCGATTTCATCACCCCGAAATCCGATACCAGCCGCATTCTGCGCGACGCCGTGCTGTCGCTGTCCGATAAGTACGAATTTGCGCGCCCGATGGTGAATTCGGGCCGCCTGTCGGTGCCCTGCACCTATGACGGCTCGCCGCTCAACTCGGCAGATGCTCTGGACGGCCCTGCGCGGTCACGCCCTGGATCGGTGTGCCCGGACGCACCGCTGGGGGACGATTTCCTGTTGTCCAAACTGGGTGACACATTCATCCTTTTGACCATCGACGCCGATGCCCCCGACATGATCGAGGAAGACGGTGTGCAGGTCACCCGCCTGGCCCTTTCGGTCAAGGATGACAAAACCGGCGCCCTGAAAAAGCGGTATCTCGGTGATGCCGACAGCGCGGTCTACCTGATCCGCCCGGATCAGCATGTGGCCGCCCGCCGCCCTGGCTTTGACGAAAATGCAATCCGCGCCGCGATCCGACGCGCGGTCGGCAAGGAGTAAGCCCCATGACTGACCTGATCCTGACCCCAAACATTGATGGCGTCGATGACTTCTATGCCGAGCTTCTGACCGCCCATGACGGTCTGGAAAAAGACCAGAGCGACGCACTAAGCGCCCGCCTGATCCTGATCCTGGCCAATCACATCGGCGAGCGCTCGGTTCTGAGCGCTGCAATCAAAGCCGCCGAAACCTAACACTTCATAGGGAGGAGACTATGAAAATGACCCTGAAAACCCGTGCTCTCGCCTGCGTTGGCGCAACAACCATCGCCCTGTCGCTTGCGACAAGCGCAATGGCCGAAACCACCCTGGCCCTGTCCAGCTGGCTGCCGCCGCGCCATCCGATCGTATCGGGCGCGATCAAACCCTGGGCCAAACAGGTTGAAGAGGTCACGGAAGGGCGCGTAACCGTCCGTGTTCTGGCCAAACCGCTGGGCCCGCCGCCCGCGCATTACGATATGGCCGCAGACGGTATTGCCGACATCACCTATGGCCTGCATTCCTTTACCACGGATGACCGCTTCACACGCTCGCGCATCGGCCAGTTTTCGTTCATCGGTGATGACGCAGTTGCGGGTTCCAAGGCGTTCTGGAACGTTTACGCCGGTCCGCTGGAAGCACAGAAAGAGCATGAAGGCACCAAGCTTCTGGGCCTGTTCGTGCACGGCCCCGGTATGCTGCACAACAACGTCCGCAAGATCGAAACAACCGATGATTTTGCCGGCCTGAAAATCCGTGTTCCCGGCGGCTATATCTCTGATCTGATGTCGGGCATGGGCTCCACGACGCTCTTCATGTCCTCGGGCGAGGTCTACGAAAAGCTGTCGCGTGGCGTGATTGACGGGGTGACCTTCCCCTATGACGCTCTTGCCGCCTTCAAGCTGACCGAAGACGTCAAATACACCATGACAGTGCCCGGTGGCCTTTATAACACCACCTGGTTCATGGTCATGAACGAGGACAAGTGGAACGGAATCTCGGCAGAGGATCAGGCCGCGATCGAAGCGATCTCGGGCGAGGCTTTTGCCGCGCTGGTGGGCGAAGCCTGGGTCGGTGCCGATGAAAAAGGCAGCGCCGCCGCTGAAAAGGCGGGGATCGAAGTCTATGACGCCCCGGCCGCCGTGGTTGATGCGATCAAATCTCAGGCCGCAGATGCCGAAACAGCGTGGTCCGAGGCGATCTCGGCTGATGGTTATGACGGCACTGCAGCCCTGCAAGAGCTGCGCAAGCAAGCTGGCGTGGACTTCTGATCCATGGAGCGGCTTCGCCATCGTTTCCCAGACCAGCCCCCGGAAGAGGGGCTGGATATCGGGCTACTGCTCGACCGGTCGCTTGGCGCGGGCGCCGCTATGATCCTGTTTTGCCTCATTCTCATCACCTGTGTGGATGTGATCGGGCGTTACTTTCTGAATGCGCCGCTGGCTGGCGCATTCGAGCTTACTGAAATTCTGCTTGCCGCTCTGGTTTTTCTGGCCTTGCCCCTCACGACAGAGCGACGCGAACATATCGAGGTCGACTTGCTGAACATGGTTCTCGGCAAGCATACTCAACGTCTGCTTTCGGCCTTTGCCGGACTGTTTTCCGCAGCCCTTCTGGCCACCTTCGCCTGGCGGCTGTTTACCCATGCGGCCAAGTCCGCCCATGACGGCGCGGTCAGCAACGCGCTTGAAATCCCGTTGGCCCCCTTCGGCTATCTGGCTGGTGCGTCCTGTATGGTCTCGGCCTTCATCGCCTTTCTGCGCGGCCTGCAACCGCCGAAAGAGCGTGACACCAATCAAACCCCTCCGGAGGCTCTGCCATGATTGAATCGCTGATCGGCTTTGCCGTCCTGCTGGGGCTGATCCTGTTGCGGGTGCCGATTGCCTTTGCCATGGCAGCGGTTGGCGGGTTCGGCTTTGCCTATTTGCGCGGCTGGGAACCGGCCTGGGCGATGACGGGCCAGGTGGCGTTCGACACTGCGCTGTCCTACAGCCTGTCGGTCATTCCCCTGTTTATCTTCATGGGCAACGTGCTGGCCGGGTCCGGCGTGGCTCATGGCCTGTTTGCCGGCGCTGACCGGCTGTTCGGCAAGCTGCGCGGCGGCCTTGCCATGGCGTCGGTCTTTTCCTGCGGTGGCTTCTCTGCCGTGTGCGGGTCTTCGCTGGCGACGGCTGCGACCATGTCCAAGGTGGCGATGCCGTCGATGCGCAAGTTCGGTTATGATGACAGACTGGCCACCGGCTCGATTGCAGCCGGTGGTACGCTGGGTATCCTGATCCCGCCCTCGGTGATCCTGATCATCTATGGTCTGCTGACCGAAACCAACATCGCCAAGCTGTTCATCGCTGGGATCATCCCGGGCATCATCGGCGTGGTGCTGTATCTTGGCGCTGTCATGGTCGCGGTTCGCGTGAACCCCGCGCTGGCGCCCGAGGAAGAGAACACCGAACCGATGAGCCGCACCGATCTGGTTGGCGTCTTTTGCGTGCTGGGCCTGTTCCTGTTCATCATGACCGGGATTTATGGCGGGTTCTTCACGCCAACCGAAGCAGCAGGCATGGGCGCTGGCGCATCGGTGCTGATCGCTGTGGCCTTGCGGTCGATGACCTGGAGCGGGTTCTTCGCCGCCACGATGGATTCCATCCGCGCCACGGCGATGATCTTTGCCGTCATCATCGGGGCCGAGCTGTTCACCAATTTCATCAACTTTGCCGGTTTGCCTGACGCGCTGTCCAGCTTTGTGATCGACAACGAAATGCCGGTCTGGGCCGTGATCGTGTTCATCATTCTGGTCTACATGGTGCTTGGTTGCGTGCTGGAAAGCCTGTCGATGATCCTGCTGACAGTCCCGGTCTTCTACCCGTTGATGTTCGAGCTGGAGTTTGCCAACGAACTGCTGCTCGATCCCGAAAACGCGCTGATCTGGTTCGCCATCGTGGTTGTTGTCGCGACCGAGATCAGCCTGATCACACCGCCGGTCGGCATGAATGTCTTTGTGCTCAAAGGCGTACTTCAGGATGTGTCGCTGGCGACCATCTTCAAGGGCGTCCTGCCCTTCTGGATCGCCGACATCCTGCGGCTGGCCCTGCTTATCCTTATCCCCTCACTGTCGCTCTGGCTTGTGGGACTGATGTGAACCGCGCTGACCCAACCCCTTCGGAAAGGAGGACACGATGAAAATCGAGAAAATTCACCACGTCGCCTATCGCTGTAAAGACGCCAAGGAGACCGTCGAGTGGTACGGCAAAATGCTGAACATGGATTTCATTCTGGCCATTGCCGAGGACCACGTGCCCTCGACTCATGAACCGGACCCCTACATGCATCTGTTCCTGGATGCCGGTAACGGCAATGTTCTGGCATTTTTCGAACTGCCCACCAAGCCCGAGATGGGCCGCGATCCGAATACGCCGATCTGGGTGCAGCACATCGCCTTCAAGGTCAAAGATCGCGCAACCCTGATCGAGTTCAAAGAGCATCTTGAGGCCAACGGCGTCGAGGTTCTTGGGGTTACCGACCATTCGATCTTCCACTCGATCTATTTCTTCGATCCCTCCGGTCACCGGATCGAACTGGCCTGCCCCGATCCAGAGGAAGAGGCGATGCTGGCGCGGATGGACGAAGTGAAATGGCTGATGCTCGAAGATTGGTCGAAAACCAAGAAAGCGCCGAAACACGCCGACTGGCTTCACGCCAAAGAACTTAACAAAACCACCTGATGCACTGCCCCGCGCCGGGTGTCCGATCCGGCGCGGGACATGATTGCCGACGGATATTGGCAGTACATAAGGAACGACTGGGTGAGGTCATGAAACTCTACTCCTATTGGCGCTCGACGACCTCATACCGGGTCCGGATTGCGCTGAACCTCAAAGGTCTCAGCTATGAAACCTGCCCGGTTAATCTGATCGCCGGAGAGCAATGCGCCCCCGACTACACCGCCCTCAATCCCGGCAAGGGTGTTCCGACCCTTGTTCTTGAGGATGGCAGCGTTCTGACCCAGTCGCTCGCGATTATCGAATATCTGGACGCCACGGTGCCCGAACCGCCGCTGTTGCCGACAAATCCGCTGCAGCGCGCCCGCGTGCAGGCCGCTGCACAGACCATTGCGCTGGATGTCCACCCGGTGAACAACCTCAAGGTTCTAACCTACCTCAAGACACATATGGGTCTTACGGCCGATGGCCAGCTTGACTGGTTCCGCCATTGGATGACCGAAGGCTTTGCCGCCTATCAGTCCTTGCTACCAAAGGGCACGGCATTCAGCTTTGGGGATAGACCCGACCTTGCCGATATCTGCCTTGTTGCCCAGCTTTACAACGCCCATCGCTGGGGCGTGGACATATCTCCCTACCCCCGCCTTCTCGAAATCGAGGAGCGCGCCCTTTCCATAGCGGCGTTCAACGACGCGCGCCCCGAAAACCAGCCCGACGCGGCTTAAAGGTGTAACCATGACAAACCTCCTGCCCTCATGGGTCGAAAGCGCGAACTCTGCCACGACCGACTTTCCGCTCAACAACCTGCCCTATGGCGTATTCAGAACCGAAACGGACGCGCTGCACTGTGGCGTGGCCATCGGAGACATGATCCTCGACCTCACGCGGATGGAGGCGGACGGTAAACTCGATCTGCCCAAGGCGTCCGTTTTTGCAAGCGGATCCTGGAATGGCTTCATGGCGCTAGGCGCCAATATCTGGGGTGAATTCCGCGCCATGCTGACCGAGGCACTGGCTGCTGGCTCGGCCCGTAAGGAGGAACTGACCGCCTATCTGGTACCGATGGGCTCGGTCACGATGGCAATGCCGTTCGACGTTGCCGAATACACGGATTTCTACGCCGGCCGCAATCACGCGTTCAATGTCGGCACCATGTTCCGCGGTCCTGAAAACGCCCTGCCCCCCAACTGGCTGCATATCCCGATCGGTTACAACGGTCGTGCATCCTCGGTCGTGGTCAGCGGCACCGATATACGCCGCCCGTGGGGACAACTGAAGGGCCCCGATATGGAGGCGCCGATCTTTGCGCCGTCGCGGCGATTTGATCTCGAACTGGAAATGGGCGCGATCGTTGGGCAACCTTCGAACGGGCCAGTTTCGGTTCAACAGGCCGATGACATGATCTTTGGTTATGTCCTGCTCAACGACTGGTCCGCGCGGGATATTCAAGCGTGGGAGTACCAGCCGCTCGGCCCGTTTCAGGCCAAGGCCACCGCAACCACGATCAGCCCTTGGATCGTGACCAAAGCGGCGCTGGAGCCCTTCCGCACCTCCACGCCCGAGCGCGAAAAGGAATTGCTGCCCTATCTGCAGGAACCAGGCCCGATGCTGTATGACATCGCGCTTGAGGTCGGCCTGCAACCCGACGGTGCGGCAGAAACGGTCATCGCACGCACCAACTACGACGAGATGTATTATTCCGCGGCCCAGCAACTGGCACATCACACGACCAGCGGCTGCCCGATGCGCGTGGGCGATCTGCTTGGGTCGGGTACGATTTCCGGCCCGGAAAAGGAAAACCGCGGCAGCCTGCTGGAACTCAGCTGGGGCGGCAAAGAGCCCCTGACACTGGACAGTGGAGACGAGCGCAGCTTTCTGGAAGACGGCGATACCCTGACCCTGCGCGGTGCGGCGCAAGGTAACGATTATCGGATCGGGTTTGGCCCCTGTACCGGTACGCTGCTTGCGGCCATCGACCAGCAGTGACAGAAACGGGCAGAGGTCATTTCGACCTCTGTCCTTTTTTTGATCAGTCGGTTTTGGCCACTTTCATCAGCGCCGATATGCCCCGCTCCAACGCATCGCGATCCTCCGGCGTCAGCGCGTCAAGCATACGGTTGGCCTGTTCCCGCACCTTTGGCTCCAGATGCTGAAACTGGCGGAACCCTTCAGAGGTACAGCGATAGACCCGGATTCTGCGGTCCTCGTCCGAGGTCTCGCGAAGGATCAGCCCCTTTTGGTCAAGGCGCTTGGCCGCCCGGCTGACCTGCACTTTGTCCAGAGTCGTGCGCCGCGCCAAGTCCAGAGACGTCATGCTTTCCGCGTTTGCCAGCAGAAACAGCAATCGCCACTCCTCTCGCGAGAGACCCAGTTCGCGCTCATAGACGTCTGTCAGGTTTCTGGAGAACGCTTCAGACGCCACAGCCAATCGGTATGGAAAAAATTCATCGAGTTGCATACTTAGCATAGAATAAATCAATATCGTTTCATCTGCAACGATATGTTTATCTACAACCCGTACCCTCTTCGCGAATTTGGTAATGTTTGCTGATAACGGCTTTGCAGGGGCTTTCGTGCTATATTGTTGGTATCGGTGTCAGCCGCACCCGGCTAGCACCTTTGAACGTTTCAAAAGGAGCGGTCATGAGACAGCCTGGCAGAACACGTCGGAAAATGTTGACCGGGCTGCTGGCTCTGGGCGGGAGTGTTGCGCTGGTCAAATCCTCCGAAGCGGCGGCGCAAACCCCGCGGGCCAGCGAAGGTCCGTTTTACCCCGAAACGGACATGCGGTTTCCTGATGTCGACAATGACCTCGTGAAAATCTCGGGGCAGGTGCGTGAAGCCGGAGGCGAAATCTTTACGCTCAAAGGACGGATGATTGATGCCGCCGGCAATCCGTTGGCCGGGCACAGGATCGAAATCTGGCAATGTGACATGAACGGAAAATACCTGCATACCGGGGATGACCGGGCTGTAGAATATGACCAGGGGTTTCAAGGATTTGGCCACGATGTCACAAGTGCTGAGGGGTTCTATTCCTTCCGCACGATCAAACCGGGGAAATACCCCGGACGCACGCCACATATCCATGTGAAAGTGTTTGATGAAACCGGGCGCGAAAGGCTGACCACGCAGTTTTACGAGGCCGGAAATTCCGAAAACAGTCGCGACGGCCTGTTTCGGCGCTTGACGATCCCTCAGGCCGAAAGCGTATCCATGGTCTATGAAACCGGACCCCAGGGGCTTGAAGCCACCGTCAATGTTACCCTTGCTTAGCCAGATGCAGCCGACGGTTTTTGCAAACCCCACGTTCCAACGGGTTTAATCGCGCTGCGCAAAAGCCCCCCTTTTTGCGGCTTCAGCAATAGCGCTCAGGCCCGGCCCACTGAGCATAGGAATACCGGTCGCCATGCGCCCATCCCACCGGAAGGATCGTGTCGATCTTGTCCAGCACGTCTTGCGACAAAACCAGTTCCCCGCCCTTTGCCAGTTCGCGCAGGTGTTCCGTCTTGCGGGTGCCCGGGATGGCCAGAACATACTCGGCGCGCTGCAATACCCAGGCTATGGCCAAGGTTGCAGCCGGCACGCCCAAGTCGGAGGCAAGCTTACGGAACGCTTCGGTCTGGGCGACATTGGCGCTCAGGTTGGGTTCGTTGAACCGCGGGGTGGCCTTCAGAAACGGCATCTCAGCCACGCGGTCGATCGTATGTGGCCGATCAGTCAGCAATGACCGGCCCACCGGTGAAAACGCCACCAGCGCGGCCCCGATATCTTTGCACGTCTGGATCAGCCCCAGATCCGGTGCCCTGGTTGACAGGAAATTTCCGATTGCACCGCCGACACAGGGTATACGGCATGTGCACGCCGGACAGAGGATGGTGCCACCTCGGACCAGCCCACGGCCCTGACTTTACCCTCTTTGACAAAGCTGGCCATGGTTTCAGCCACGTCCTCAATTTCAAAGCGCGTGTCGCGTCGGTGGACATAATAGAGATCGATTGCCTCGACACCCAGACGGGTCAGACTGCCCTCAAGTGCTTCACGCAAATGCGCAGGATCGTTGTTGAAGAGTTGATCGGGGTTTCTGGTGATGCCGCCCTTGGTGGCGATGGTGAACGGGTTTTCGCCACCGCGCTGTTTCAACCAATCGCCGATCACAGATTCCGACCGGCCCATACCATAGACATTGGAGGTGTCGATATGGGTGATACCCAATTCCAAACATGCATCCAGAACCGCCGCCGAGCCCTCATCCGTTGCAGGCCCGTAGAAATCACTGAATGACATGCCCCCACACCCTACAGCACTGACGCTAGGGCCACGTCGTCCAAGTTTGCGCATTTGCATCTGGTCATTCCTGTGACTGGGAAAAACTGACGTAAAAGGCTTTGCATGCAAGGCGGCTTTCACGCAAGGGACGTGCAGAAAAACTCATTGATAGGCCGTCGAATTGTCTTTGGCCTTTCGTATTTTTTAAGCCCTGTCGAAAACCTGCACCAGCGGTTCGGAATGCCACTCGGCAAACACTGCCGAAAGCTCATCCGCCCCTTTTTGCAGTATCTCCAGAAACGACATCAGGCTTTTGACGTCATGACGTTGGGTGGGGGCGTGAACAGAAAATGTGCCCACCAACCTGCCCTGCCCATCTCGAACGGGCACAGCAAGGGCCGTCATTCCCGCCATAAACTCCTCGTCACCCGCAGAAAAATCATTCTCGGTGATGCGCCGAATTTCCGCTCGCAGCGTCCTGGGATCAGTCAGGGAACGGTCTGGGTTCGTCGCGTCGGAAACAATATCGCGTTGACGCTAGCGGCTATTTCGATTCCGCTACTCTCGATATTGTTCGGGTTTTGGCTCTATTCTTTCAGCGGCACTACCGGTCCGCTGTTTGCAAACTCAACCCATCCCATTCTGGCGGGCGTTACGCATACCGGCGCCGCGTTTGTTCTGACCTCTGTTTTGGTTGCCACAGCAGTGTTCCGCGCGGACATAAATTGGACAGGTCCCCATTGGCTTTACCGCGAAGGGCTGCGCCGGACCTTTGTGCAACTGCCGGAACCGGATGACCGGACAGCGACCCGCGAGTCCGGCGCAAAAGGCATCAAGACCGTTGCCGCAAGGTGGAAGGCAAGTGTTTCGCAACTCATGCACGCGCGGTCCGGCAAAAACAGGAACAATATTCCCATCTCAGAGATCGACCCACAGGGCAAAGCCCCATATTTACTTATGAATGCAGTGGTGAACTTGCCCTCGAGCAAACTGCCCAAACTACGTGAACGCAAAGGGGATTTCTTCTTGTTCTCGCGGCGCTTTTGCGGCTCGCCTGTCACGCGGTACACCGAGACGCCTAAATGGGTTTCGCGGAACGAAACGCTTGATCTGGCAACAGCTGTTGCGATTTCCGGTGCTGCCGTTGCACCACAAATGGGACTTCTCAGCATCTCAGCCGCGCGGGCCCTTTTGTCTTTTCTCAATGTGCGGCTGGGCTTCTGGGTGCTCAATCCACATCTGACCTACAAAGGCTTACGTAAAGTACCCGGTGCTTGGCAATTGCTGCGCGAAATGTTCGCGTACCGGATGGATGCCGACGAACCCTGGGTTATGCTGACAGATGGCGCACATCTGGAGAATTCGGGCGTCTACGGACTCTTACGGCGGCGCTGCCGATTTATCGTCGCCATCGATGCAAGTGCCGATCCAAACGGCAAATTCGATACGTTGCTCACCCTTGCGCGGCACGCGAGAATTGACTTTGGCATTCGCATCGAACCCAAACTTGACGACCTGCGCGTTGATCCTGATACCGGATTAGCTCCGGCTCATGGGATCATGGGATCATGTGTGATGTGATCTATCCCGATCTCATCAACCCCGACGGATGCAAGGCCGTCATGCTCTACATCAAGACCGCTGTCACAGGGAACGAACCCGCACTTATTCAAACTTATCAGGACGCCAACCCGGCCTTTCCAAACCAATCCACCCTTGATCAGTTCTTTGACGAGCATCAATTCGAAGCCTATCGGAGACTGGGGGTGCATTCCGCGGAAAGCCTGTTCGAGGGCGTTTTGATCGGCAGCGGTAAAATGCCGGACACGGTGCGCGAGTGGTTGTTGCGTCTATACCTGCGCATCCCACCAGAAGCACCGGACGACCGAACGGCGCTGTGACCCGGCATGCCAAAGTTGCACTCGCCGTACCGATGGTAGGAGTAACGGTTTGCCGGGGCCGAACTGGACTCCGATAGGATTCGAGCCTACGCTGAGACATCAATGTTTGGCTTAATTGTTTACTTCGCGAGGCTTCATGTGTCGTGGATCAGAGTTTCAGTAACTGCATTTTTCCTTTCAATGGTCTACCCGCTGATTGCCGACGGGATTGCACTGGCCGCCGGCGAACAGGAAAACCCCGCCCCCCCTGACGACGTGATTTTCGTTCCTCCTGAAATCGGCGCCCCAAGGGATCGAATGGGCGCAGGAACCAGGGATGTGCCATCACAAACGACATCTGAGACCCTGCAATTGCTGGTTCCCGAAGATGGCGGACTTACAACTTTGCCATCTCCGCCCTTGGTTTGGCGGCTGACGCGTGGCCACAGAGGGGACTTGGTAGTGGGATTGAAACCTTCCGGCGCGGATGGCCCGCAGTTTCGGATTAAGGGTCCTTTCGCCGCTGGCGATTACGGGTTGGATCTGGGCCGACAGAACGTTTTGCTGGACACAAATCTGGTTTACCTATGGCACGTCACGCTGGTGGACGAAAACACGGGTACCGTTGCCCACAGAGCAACCGGTTTGATCGAGCGCCTCCCGGAAACCTACAGATCCAACAACCCCGCAGCGGAAGGGTTTTGGTTCGATGCGCTTTCCGAACTTGTGGACATTAGCCTCAGCGGGCGAATAATTGCGACGAAGCCGGATCAATTCGAGCAACTCATGGTCGCAGCCGGTGTAGGTTCTTGACCCAGACCAACCGAAACCGGGTCTGGAAGAGAGCTTCATCGCTCATGCCGATCTGGCAAAGGTGGGTATTGGTTGGTGCCATCACATTGATCACCGGCGTCACGTTGATTGAGCTTCGGCAGAGAGGCGTGCTGGAACCCCTTGAGCTTGTCCAATACGACTGGACAACAACGGTCGCCGCCGATCCTGAACCGATAGCGGACGTTGTCCTGGTCCCCGTTTCCGACCGAGATCTGGGTGAATGGGGCTGGCCCGTTCCCGACAGCCATTTGTCGCAGATAATTCGAAATTTACTGGCCGCCGGTGCGACGACCGTAGGTGTCGATATTTACAGGGACGTCCCCGCAGGTGAAGGGCTGGAAGATCTGCTTGACGTTCTCAACGATCCACGGGTTGTTGTGATATCGAAATTGCCCGATCACCGAGGCGTACGAATTGAGGCCCCGGCTGGTGCTCGAACAGGGTTCTCTGACATTCCGATTGACCCGGACGGCGTTGGTCGGCGCGCCTTGTTGCTGGTCAATACGCAGGATGGGATTTCGTTGTCGTTGCCGTTGCAACTGGCCGCAACCCATACCGGGCAATCCGCACTGAAAACCGATCCTGAAAATCCGCGCCTACTGATGTTGGGCAACACCGTCGTGAAGCCTTTGGCAAAGGGTTCAAACCTGTTTCGCAAAGTCGATACCGCAGGCTATCAGATCATCATCGAATACAAGAACAGACTGCCGATTGTGCAAAGCGTACCGGCAGCAGACGTACTGGCCGGGATCGGCCTTGATCAATTTAAGGGAAAAGCGGTTATCATCGGCATCACAAGCCATTCCGTAAAAGACTATTTTTCAACGCCTCTCAATCGTTCGACCGGCGCCAGCTTTACCTTTGGCGCCGAAATTCACGCCGTTATCCTTCAGCAACTCATCGATTATTCCATCGGACGGCTACCCCCGCTGGATTCAATGAACGGGCTTTTTTCTTCACTGATTATACTCGCCTGTGCCTGTGCCGGGGCGTGCGTTTCAGTCTTTGTTCGGGTTGCCGGCAACGCGGTATTGGTCGCATTCGTTGGCGGCGTTCTGATCACCTTCGGCCTGTCAGCTTTTCAACAATTTGCGCTGTTGGCGCCTGTGGTTCCATCCTTGCTGGCCTGGACATTTGGGTTTCTGTCCGGGTTCGCAATAATTTCAGGGTTTTCGCGCAACCAACGACGCGCCATCGCCCAGGTTTTTTCATCCCATCTGTCCGAAGAGCTATCCGCCGAGATCTGGCAACAGCGCAAGAATCTGCTGTCCGGCGACAAACCCAAATCCCGCAGGGTGTTTGTTACCGCGCTGCTTGCCGATATCGAAGGTTCCACCCGCATTGGAAACTCAATGGGCGCGGAAGATTTCATGGCGTGGGTCGCACGCCTTCTGGACCGATTGGGTGAAGTGGCCCGTGACCACGGCGGCTTTGTCGAGAAATACACCGGCGACGGAATCCTGGTGGTGTTCGGTGCACCGATCCCGAGCGAAACACAGGATCAAAGAAAGACGGATGCACAATCGGGATTGCGATGCGCGCGCGCCATGCGCTCTGCGGTAATCGAATTGAACGGCGTACTGCACAATCAACCCAAATATGGGTTGCGAATTGCACTGAACAGTGGCGAAGCGATCGGCGGAACTCTCGGTGTCAGGGGGTCCATGCACTACAATGTCGTTGGCGATACGCTAAACATCGTCGCGCGACTGGAAAGCTGGATCAAAACACTGCCGCCCGAGGACGACGGACTGCGACCGATCTGCATGACGATCGACACTGCGCGCCTGATCGACGCCAAACTGGATTGGCCGGTACTTTCGGGACTGTTCCACGATGATGGTGAAACGGAAATCCCGGTGGTTGAAGCCTCTCATCTTGAGTGAAAACACGAGGCTTTTGGAGGGCTGCGTATTCTGTTGTATTTCAGCGTCTTGTTATTGTCACGTCGACGAAGAAAGCGTCGTCAAAACGACCATGAGAGGAACGTATGGACTTTCCTTTCACAAATCCCGGCGAAAATTTCTGAGTGATTGAAAATGGCACAACTCTGGATTTCCCAAACAAATATCCCGTGTTTCCCGAGATACGCAGTTTTCCTTTGTCTGACAGCGATGCACGGTACTTTTTGGACCGCGACGCCCCTCCCTTGGTAAAGTCCTGAGCGCTGACGAGTTGGAACCCTGCGGCTGATTTTCGGTATACCAATCGCAACACCGTTTTGGGTTTATCGTTCGCAAGTTCTCCACCTTTGTAGCGTGGGTCCGCTCGTCTTGTGACTTCGATGACGTAGTCGCCGTAAAAAGTGTTCTGAGACGCAATGCTTGGGGACGGCGTGGGCATTGCCGCCAATGTCTGACCCCTCGTTTGCTGGTCAATTTGCTTTCTCGGCTCAGGCTTGGCAACGTTTTTCAGTACCGCAACACTCTCGGCGGTCAGGTAGCCGGTGCTGTCGGCGCCGTTATTGCCTTGAAACTTTTTGAGCGCGGCACGCGATCGAGGTCCGAATATCCCATCCACCGACCCGACCGAAAACCCAAGCGCGTTCAGGCCGCGTTGAATGCTCCGATAATCGTTCCGGCTCAGATTAAGACCGTCCTCGACACCCGCGTTTGAGACCGGCGGTGGTGCAGACCCTTCCTTGCGGCTTTCGTTTCGAGGAATTGAGATCGTCGTTTTCGGTGTGACGAGTGTGGCAACCTTTCGATCAGTTTGGCTGACCACATCCGTAATCCGCTGAGAATACTCCCCTGCGCGTGTGTCTGGATAAAGCTGCGCAATCAACCTAAAAGCGTTCTGCTTTGCGAATTCGTCTTCCAGCTTCATGGCTTCGCTCAGAACGCGTTGCGCTGACTGTTCGCGCTCATCAATGGGAGCAGCCACGGCAGTATCAATTGACTTTTTTTCTGCTTCTATGGGCGCTTTGACTGCTGCAGGCACAAGGAAAATATCATGCCCGGGCAACGAGCCGTAAGTGAAGGGTTCCTGGTATCCGTCTGTCAGGTCGTAGACCGTGTCTCGTACCTTGCGGAACATTTTTCCAAGTTCCAGGCCGGGAACCTCAATATGCTCGAGAAAGGCTTGTGCGTAAGGGCTGTTTCGACCGACCCCGTCCAGCGCCAACGTCCCGCCACGCGCCGAATAGCCCACAAGAACACCGCTGGGATCGATACGACCCAGCCCTTGTCCGATCGACCGGGTTGCGTTGGTTCGAACCATATCCGACACAAACGGATTGTTCCGACAGGCATCGACAATCACAAGCTTAAGACCTTTCGCGGTCGAAACAGCATTCAGAACCGTTTCAAGCCGGATTGCCTCAAATTCTACATCCTTGTCACTCCTGAGTTCGGCATTAGTCGGTATCAGGTAATTCGTGTTGTCGATTTCGATTCCGTGGCCCGCAAAATAGACCAAGGCCATCTCGGCATCGGCCATTTCCTCAGAGAAATCCCTCAATGTCAGCCGCATTTCGCGGTAGTCGAGATCGTTTCTTGCGGTGACCTCAAAGCCGATCCGCGCAAGAGCGGCGGCAATGTCGTTGGCGTCGTTTGCCGAGTTCGGAATATTCGATACATGCTCATATTGTGCGTTTCCGATCACAAGGGCCACACGTTTTGCATGAGACGTTTCAGAAAGCGCCGCACCCAATCCGAACACCAAAACGAAACTCAGGTGTTTCCACGATCCACAAAAGCCTAATAGCAGTTGGCGCGCTAACATGGTAAATTCGTCCGCTGAAATCGAAACTACAATAGCACAAATTGAACTACGGCGCGACTTTGCCGTCAGATTGACCGCCCTTACCCGGACCTCAAAAGTCGTTTCGCAGATACATAAACGTCGATCCAGGGGGTAGATCAAAACGTCATCAAGAAATGAAAGGTTTGACCCTATTGGCGGATTTCAGATAATTCCACCTATGGCTCATCACCCGATCTTATGGACGTTCCGCCGCTGCCCATATGCAATAAGGGCACGCCTCGCATTGGTGAGCTCGGGTGTCAAAGTCGAATTGCGCGAAGTTCTCTTGCGGGACAAACCAAAGGCTTTCCTGCAGACATCGCCATCCGGAACAGTGCCGGCACTTCGCCTGCCGGACCACGTTTTTGACGAAAGCCTGGACATCATGATCTGGGCGCTCGAACATAATGACCCGCAGCGGTTATTGGACATGCCTCGCGAAGGCTGGGACCTGATCGAGGCAAATGATGGTCCATTCAAGGCTGCATTGGATCACACAAAATACGCCACGCGATACCCGGAACTGGACGCCAAAACAGAGCGTAACAAAGCGGCAATCCATTTGCTGAACCTCGACGAACGGCTGGCCGGGCAACCCTGGCTTTTCGGAGATCGCCCCACCCTTGCCGATCTGGCGCTTCTGCCATTTGTGCGCCAATTTGCCCATATAGATCGGGCGTGGTTTGATGCACAGGAATGGCCGTATTTAATAGCGTGGCTGGATCGCTTTCTGGAAAGCGAAGCCTTTTCGCAGGTGATGAACAAGTACTCACCCTGGTCGGAAGGCGATGCCCCGACCTGGCTTATAGGTCGAGCCATGAGCGTGATTCCAACAGGTATCTGTGACGCAGACTAGGGTCAGGATACATAGTCAATAGATGACGGTCCTCTCTTCGTCGTGCTCAGCGGCCAATCCAACCATAATCCTGGCAAAGATGCCTTTGTCACTCCACCGTTTCCAGCGATTGTAAAGGGTCTTGCGCGGCCCGTAGTGCATCTTGCCAACTTAAGCCATTGCGATTGATGAAGATAATCTCACTCAGAACGCGTCGATCATCGACCCGATGCTTACCGTGGGATTTCGGGAAGCAAGGCTCCAAACGCGTCATCTGAACATCGCTCAGCCAGAAGATATCAGACATGTTAACCGCTCGTTTTCGGGCCATGAAGCACGCGGCGGATCGGAAACCAATGGGTCCTGGCCCTAACCAAAGCCGAGATGTTATTCGTCCATATATCCCCTCTCGCTACTGTAAACTCTCATGCCGGTATCTGTGCCCTGCTCTTCAAGTGGCAAGCTCGTTACAACGCGGCCTTAAACAATGTGGTCAGGTTGGCTTCGGTCAGTTCGATCGGGTTGCCGCCGCAGGACGGGTCGATGACCGCGCCCCGGACCAGTTCGGGGATCGACGCCTGGGTCACGCCCAGATCGGACAGTTTGCGAGGGATACCCAGAGAGTCGTTGAACTCCTGCACAAAGGCGCGAAAGCCGTCAAAGCCACCATTGACGTTCAGATATGCGGCGGCGGACTGGAAACGGTCTGCGATGGCAGGCGCGTTGAACTCCAGCACCGCAGGCATACAGACCGCGTTGGTGGTGCCATGGTGGGTATTGAACACCGCGCCTACCGGATGGCTCATGGCGTGGATCGCGCCAAGGCCTTTCTGGAACGCCGTCGCACCCATCGCCGCCGCGCTCATCATCTGGGCGCGGGCCTCGATATCGGAACCGTCGGCATAGGCGCGTGGCAGGTATTCCATCACCAGACGCATCCCCTCCAGTGCGATACCCTGGCTCATCGGGTGGTAATGCGGGCTCGAGAACGCCTCGACGCAGTGCGCGAAGGCATCCAGCCCCGTGCCCGCAGTGATGAACCCGGGCATCCCCACGGTCAGTTCCGGATCGCAGATCACCACGGTCGGCAGCACCTTGGGATGGAAGATGATCTTCTTGGCGTGCGTCTCGGAATTGGTGATGACGCTGGCGCGGCCCACCTCGGACCCCGTCCCCGCCGTCGTCGGCACCGCAATGATCGGAGCGATGCCATCGGCGTCCGCTCGGGTCCACCAGTCGCCGATATCCTCAAAATCCCAGACAGGCCGCGTCTGACCGGCCATGAAGGCAACCATCTTGCCCAGATCCAGGCCCGAGCCGCCACCAAAGGCGATCACCCCATCGTGGCCGCCTGCCTTATAGGCCGCAACACCCGCATCGAGGTTCTTTTCATTCGGGTTCGGGTCCACGTCGCTGAACAATCCGCGACCCATCCCTGCAGCTTCCAGGATATCCAGCGTCGCCGAGGTGACCGGCAGATCGGCCAGCCCCTTGTCGGTCACCAGCAGAGGGCGCTTCATGCCGGCCGCCGCGCAGGCCTCAGGCAGTTCCGTGATCCGGCCAGCGCCGAATTTGATTGCGGTCGGGTAGGACCAGTTTCCAACAAGGCTCATGATGTCACCTTCTTCAGATGGTAGGATTTGGGACGCGTCAGATTGTGGTAGCCGATCACCGACAAACCACCCCCACGCCCGGTGTTTTTGCAGCCGGTCCAGCACAGGCCCGGGTCCAGATAGTCGGCCCGGTTCAGGAACACGGTGCCGGTTTCAACCTGGTCGCCGACCCGCGCCGCACGATCCAGATCGCGGGTCCAGAGGCTGGCGGTCAGGCCGAACTCACTATCGTTCATCAGCGCGATCGCCTCGTCATCCGAGGACACTTTCATGATGCCCACGACCGGGCCAAAGCTTTCGTCCCGCATCACGCGCATATCGTGGGTGACACTGGTCAGGATCTGTGGGGTCAGGTAGGCACCACCGTCATCTTCGGGGAATGTGTCGATATGGGCGACGGCCCCGGCTGCGACAGCCTCGGCAATCTGCGCGCGAACCTCGTCGGCGAACCGCACGTTAGCCATCGGACCAATCGTCGTCTCAGCGTCTAATGGATTGCCCAGCTTATAGCCTTTCACGATCTCCGCCGCCTTGGCGACGAAATCATCATAGAGACTTTCATGCACGTAAATCCGCTCGATCCCACAGCAGCACTGGCCCGCGTTGAACATAGCCCCGTCGATCAGAGTTTCCACGGCGGCATCCAGATCAGCGTCGTCCATCACATAGCCGGGGTCCTTACCGCCCAGCTCAGTCCCGACGCCTGTAAAGGTACCTGCCGCCGCGTTCTCCATCGCCTGCCCGCCACCGACCGAACCGGTGAAGTTCACGAAGTCGAACGCATTGCCCGCGATCAGGTCATTGGTCACATTATGGCTTAAGAACACGTTCTGGAACACGTCCTCCGGCACCCCCGCCGCACGGAACGCCTGTGCCATCCGCTCACCCACCAGCAGGGTCTGTGTGGCGTGTTTCAGGATCACGGTATTCCCTGCAATCAGCGCCGGTGCTACCGTGTTGATCGCCGTCATGTACGGATAGTTCCAGGGCGCCACCACAAACACCACCCCATGCGGAATGCGCTTAATGTAACGTTTGAAGGTCTCATCCTCGCCGACTTCGATATCGGCAAGCGACGTCTCGGCAATCTGCGCCATATGACTGGCGCGCTCGTTGAACCCGCCGAATTCCCCGCCATAACGAACGGGACGCCCCATCATATGCGCCAGTTCGGGAACGATTTCGTCATTCATCGCACCAACAGCTGCCACGCCCGCCATCACTAGATCAACGCGCTCCTGCAACGGCCGCGCAGCCCACTCTGCCTGCGCCGCCCGTGCCCGCGCCGCCGCCTCAAACGCCCCATCGCGCGACAGAACCGCACGTTCCGCAAAAACCGACCCGTCAATCGGCGAGACACATTTCAACATCTGCCCCATAGTCACTCCATCTCGAAAGACAGCAGGATCCCCTGCTTCATCTGGCCCTAAATACCTCGGGGGTCTGGGGGCAGAGCCCCCAGCCTGCCCCAATCTCAAGCCCGCTCGAACCCGCGGGCAATTTCCCAATCCGTTACCACGCGCTCGAACTCCTCGATCTCGACTTCTGCCGCTCGCGCATAGTGATCAACCACATCATCCCCCATGGCCGCGCGCAGCATGGCTGACCCATGCAGCGCATCCCGCGCAGCGCGCAGGTTGCCCGGGATCATCCCCGTCTCGCCCTGATAGACATCCCCCCTGGTCGGAGGCTGCAAGTCCAACCCCTCTTCAATCCCTGCAATCCCTGCAGCCAGCATCCCTGCCATCGCCAGATAGGGGTTCATGTCCGAGCCCGGTATCCGGCACTCGACCCGCACCGCCTTGGTGCCGTCACCGCACAGCCGGAAGCCTGCGGTGCGGTTGTCCACTGACCAGATGATCCGTGTCGGCGCAAAGGTCCCTTTCATGAAGCGTTTGTAGCTGTTGATATAAGGCGCCATGAAACAGGTGTAATCGGCGGCGTATTTCAGCAGTCCGGCCATATAGCTTTTCATCAGCGCCGACATGCCCAGCTCATCACCTTTGTCATAAAACGCCGGCTGCCCGTCTGCCCAAAGCGACTGATGGACATGAGACGAACTGCCCACCTTCTCATGATGCCATTTCGGCAGGAAGGTCGCCGCGTGCCCGTGCTGCCAGGCGATCTCTTTCACCGCGTTCTTGGCGATCGAATGATACTCGGCCGTGTCCATCGCAGGCGCGTATTTGATGTTCAGCTCTTCCTGCCCGGTCTCTGCCTCGCCTTTCGTGTTCTCAACCGGAATGCCCGCATCCCACAAATGGTTGCGGATCGGGCGCATCACATGTTCTTCCTTGGTGGTCTGCAGGATGTGATAATCCTCGTTATAACCCGAGATCGGCTCGAGATCGCGGAACCCTTCCTTGCGGATCGCATCGAAGCTCTTCTCGAACAGGAAGAACTCCAGCTCGGTGGCGCACATGGCGTCATAGCCCATCGCCTTCAGGCGGTTGACCTGTTTCTTCAGGATCGAACGCGGCGCATGGGGCACTTCTTCATGCGTATGGTGATCCAGCACATCGCACATCACCATCGCCGTACCTTCCAGCCACGGCACCGGGCGCAACGTGCTCAGGTCCGGCTTCATCACGTAATCGCCATAACCCCGCTCCCAACTGGTCGAGGCATAGCCGTCCGGCGTGCCCATCTCAAGATCGGTGGCCAGCAGGTAGTTGCAGCAATGGGTCTCTTCCCACGCGCCTGCCACGAAATGACCCGCATGGAACCGCTTGCCCATCAGGCGACCCTGCATATCGACCATGCAGACCAAAACGGTGTCGATCTCTCCGGCAGTAACCTGGGTCGCAAGATGTTCGAATGTTAAAGGTGCGGTCACGTTGCACTCTCCTTGATCGGGATGTCTTTCAAAGCCGGTTCCAGCAGCGTCAGGATGTCCCGCGCCATATCGGCAATCTGCGAGTCAGTGCGCATCAGATCGTTGCGCACTTCGATCATCACATTCGCCAGCCCGCGGCTGAGCGCATGTAGTTTCAACGAATGGGTCACCCCGTCCGCCGGCCCATAGGGCTCGTTTCGTTCCACGCGCCGGTGCGGGATGTCTCCGGCGCGGCTGAGCATCGCATCGACCAGACGGCTATCGTCGTCATGCAGCAGGCCCAGCTCGACGCTGCGCGGCTGGCCATAGAAGACCGGCGTGAAGGAATGCACCGTCACCACCACCGTGTCAGGTCCGCGTTTGTCCAGTTCAGCGGCCACGGCGGCGCAAAACGGGCGGTAGACCGCATCCGTGCGCGCGTCGCGCTGCAACTGCGTCAGCCCAACATTGCCCGGCACCTCGATCAGCTCGGATTTTTCGGGCATGGCGCTGGCCGCTTCGGGCGGACGGTTGCAGTCATAGACAAGTCGCGACACGGTCGAGGTCACAGCCGTGGCATCCAAAGCCTGCGACAGGGCCCGCGTCAATGCAAGCGCGCCGGGATCCCAGGCGGCATGACTGTCGCGATCGGCATCAGACAGGCCGAGGCCGTTATACTCCGCCGGAATCCTGTTGCTGGCATGTTCGCACAGCAGCAGGGCGCGCCCTTTGCCGCCGGGGTTGATGATTTCAACTGGCTTGGTTTCCATGTGCTCCCCCGTTAGCCCGGCTGCCCTGTGTGCAGCACATCCAGCAACGCGGCATGAAGCGCGGGCGTCGCCGCCGAAACGACAGCCCCGTCCGACTCGAGCGTCAGGGCGTTGCCGTCCCAGTCTGTCATCACCCCTCCGGCCGCTTCGATCAACGGCGACAGGGCCAGGAAATCATAGGGTTGCAGATCGTAATCCACCACCGCGTCCACATGGCCGGCGGCCAACAGGGCATGGGGATAGCAATCATAGGCAAATCGCCGAGTCTGCCCCGCCTGCATCAGGCGGCTGAAGACATCCGGGTGGTCGCGATAGATCTTGTCGCCTTCATTCACGAACAGGATCGCCTGATCCAGCCGCGTCTGGTCCGAAACGTGGATCGGCAGGTCATTCAGCGTTGCCCCCTTTCCGACGACACCCACAAAGGTCTCGTCCAGAGCGGGCATCCCGACAACACCCAATTCGGCGCGGCCCTCGCTCAGATGCGCCAGAAGGAAGCCGAACAGAGGGTGCCCGGACAGGAATGACCGGGTGCCATCAATGGGATCGATGACCCACATATGGCGCCCGTCGCCCATATCCTTGCCTTCTTCCTCCCCGAAGACACCGTGATCGGGGAAGTGCAGTTTCAGATAGGCACGAACCTCGGCTTCGACCTGTTTGTCGGCCTGTGTAACCGGGCTTTCGTCGGGCTTGAACTCGATCCCCAGCCGTCCGCGGAAGTACCGCATCGCCGCGTCCGAGGCCACATTCGCAACCGCCTTCGCGTGGTCTTCCAATATGTCGATGTCCAACATCAATCGATCCTTACGCCTTGATGCGTTCCATCTTGGGGTCGTAGAGCGGCCGCAACGTCACGTCACAGGGCACCCGCTCGGTCGCGACCTCAAGCTCATAACTGCCAGAGGTCACGTAATCGGCATCAACCCCGTCCGCATCGCGAATGTAACCATAACCGATTGATTTGTTCACAGTATAGCCAAAACCGCCCGAGGTCAGCCAGCCCACGCGTTTGCCGTCGCGATAAATGGTCTCGCGTCCTTGCAGCACGATATCCGGGTCAACGGTAAAGCAGGCCAGCATCTTGGCGACGCCCTCGGCCTTTTGCTTCTCGGCGGCGGCGCGGCCCTTGAAGTCGATGTTCTTGCGCAGCTTCACGGCCCAGCCCAGCCCGCTTTCGAACGGGGTGTGGTCGGGTCCGATATCCGACCCCCAGGCGCGATAGCCCTTTTCCAGCCGCAGCGATTCAATCGAGCGATAGCCCGCGTTGACCAGACCGTGCGGTTCGCCTGCCACTTTGAGCGCATCATAGACGGTTTGGGCATATTCCACCGGCAGGTGCAGTTCCCAGCCCAGTTCACCCACATAGGTCACGCGCAGCGCTTTGACCGGGCAACCGGCGATGCCGATGGTGCGGATCGTGCCGAATTTGAACCCGTCATTCGACACGTCATCGCGTGTCACCGCCGCCAGAATATCCCGCGCCTTCGGGCCCATCAGCGACAGAACCGCGTTGGACGAGGTGATGTCGAACAGCTGACAGTTCATACCGTCAGGAATATTGCGGTTGATCCAGTCGAAATCATGGGTGGCAAAGCCGGTACCGGTGACGATGTAGAACTCGTCATGCGCCACCCGGCCAACGGTCAAATCACATTCGATGCCACCCTTATCGTTCAGCATCTGGGTATAGACCAGCGCGCCCGCCGGCTTGTTCACATCATTGGCGCAAATCCAGCTCATCGCTGCCAGCGCATCCGGCCCTTTCAGCGAAAATTTGGCAAAGGAGGTCTGGTCGTACAGAACCGCCGCCTCGCGCGCGGCCTTGTGTTCGCGGCCCACGGCGGCAAACCAGTTCTGGCGGCCAAAGCTGTATTCATCCTTGGCGGTCTCGCCCAGTGACGCATCCGCGTACCAGTTCGGACGCTCCCAGCCCAGTTTCTCGCCAAAGCAGGCACCCTGATCCTTGAGCGTGTCGTAAAGCGGCGACTTGCGGCAGGGGCGGCCACTGTCATGTTCCTCATGCGGCCAGGCCATCGTGTAGTGTTTGCCATAGGCCTCGACCGTTCGGGTGCGCACCCAGTCGGTATCGAAATGCGGGCGGCCAAAGCGGCGGATATCGGCAGACCACAGGTCAAACGGCGGCTCGCCTTTGTGGACCCATTCGGCCAGCGCCATGCCTGCCCCGCCCCCGGCGGCGATCCCAAAGGCGTTGAAGCCCGCGCCGACAAAGAAGTTGCTCAGTTCCGGCGCCTCACCGATGATGAAATTGCCGTCGGGCGTAAAGCTTTCCGGCCCGTTGGTCAGGGTCTTGACGCCCGCATTCTCCAACGCCGGAACCCGCCCCAACGCCAGTTCCATCAACTGCTCGAAATGGTCGAAATTGCTGTCCAGCAAGGTATAGTGGAAGCCTTGCGGAATACCTTTGGTGGCCCAGGGGATCGGGTTGGGTTCATACCCGCCCATGACCAGACCGCCGACTTCTTCCTTATAGTAGGTCAGACGATCAGGGTCGCGCAGAGTGGGCAGGTTAGACGGCACATCGAACGGTTCGGTGACCATGTACTGGTGCTCCATCGGCACCAGCGGCACGTTGACGCCGAACCGGCCCGCAAAGGTACGGGTCCACTGGCCTGCACAGCAGATCACCTTTTCGCATTCGATCCGGCCATGTTCCGTGATCACGGCGCGGATCTTGCCGTCTTCGATCTCGATATCGGTGACCTTGGTGTCTTCGAAAATCTTCGCCCCGGCCATGCGCGCGCCCTTGGCCAGCGCCTGCGTGATGTCCGACGGGTTCGCCTGACCATCGGTCGGCAGATAGGCGGCCCCGACCACGTCAGAGACATCCATCAGCGGCCACAGCTCCTGCGCCTCGGACGGGGTCAGCAACTGCATGTCCAGACCAAAGGAACGCGCGGTGGTGGCCTGCCGCTTTACCTCGGTCCAGCGTTCCTCGTTACAGGCCAGACGCAGACCGCCATTCATCTTCCAGCCCGTACCAAGCCCGGTTTCTTCCTCGATCTTGTTATACAGATCGACCGAATAGCCCAGCAACTGCGTGATATTCGCGTTCGAGCGCAGCTGGCCCACAAGACCTGCCGCGTGGAAAGTTGTGCCAGAGGTCAGTTTTTTGCGTTCCAGCAGTACCGTATCGGTCCAGCCCAGTTTGGCCAGGTGATAGGCGGTCGAACACCCGATGATGCCGCCTCCGATAATGACGGCTTTGGCTGTTTTGGGAAGGTCGGTCATATCTGTCCTCAGGTGTTTTTGAATTCTGTCAGGGCTGCGCGGAACCGCGCGAGGTTCTCGGCCGAGTAGGCCGCATAATCAAATTCGATCTCCGAGGTGATCTCGGACACCATGCTCCACATCGTTTCGCGCAGGAGCGAGGCGCATTTCATTGCCGTATAACGGTGGCGCAGATCGTCGGTGACAGGGGTTTCGAAATAGGTCTCCAGAACCCAGTCTTCCTGCTGGGGTGACAGGCCGTTGTTCGAAGCCAGCCCGCCCAGATCAAACAGCGGGGAATTGAAACCCGCATAGTCGAAATCGATCAGCCAGAGCCGGTCGCCATCATCCAGAAAGTTACCGCAGAGCAGATCGTTATGGCCGAAAACCATGTCATAAGGCCCGGCCTCGCGCTCCAGCTCGGCCCCTGCGGCGACAAGATCGGGAATAAGCGCCTCATGCGCGCTGCCGCGTTCCGTGAGCGTGGCAGCATAATCACGGATGACGTGAAACACCCAGAACACCAGCGACGGGCCACGCAGGTATTTGGGCACCTCGGTATGGCAGTCTTTCACCAGTTGCAGCACGCGCGGTAGCATTTCGGGGTTGCGCACGTCCTCTTCGCTGAGCGTTCGGCTTTCGATAAACTCCAGCACCGTCAGATCGCCCGCCGTGTGGATCACCGCCGGGGACAGGCCCGCAGCGTGGGCGGCCTTGCTGGCGGCCAGCTCATTGAACCGCATCACCTGATGCAGCGGGATGTCATCACCGACGCGCACCACATATGCGCCTTTGGCGTCCGTCACCTTGTAGTTCACGTTGGTGATGCCGCCGGTCAGCGGCTGCGCCGAGATCGCGCCGTCCCAGATGGGCAGGTCCTGAATGCGGGCCAGTAGATCGGGTTGGCTCATGTCAGCTCTCCAGTCCAAAGCGAATGCGGGCCTGACGCGCCCCGGCATTGATCAGCCGGTCGGCAATGATGGCGATGAAGGCGATGGACAGACCGGCCACAAGGCCCCGGCCCGTATCCGCCTTGGTCAGCGCGATATAGACCTCCTGCCCCAGATCGCGGGTGCCGACCAGCGCGGTGATCACCAGCATCGACAGCGCCAGCATGATGGTCTGGTTGATGCCCAGCAGAATTTCAGGCAGGGCCATCGGCAGGCGGATATGGCGCAACAGCTGCGTGCGGGTACAGCCCGAGACCAGACCGGCCTCGATCAGGTCTTCGCTGACCGACCGCACCCCATGCGCCGCATAGCGCACCGCCGGGGCCAGCGCATACATGACGATGGCGATCAGAGCGGTGAAGTCACCCACGCGGAACAGCATCACAACCGGGATCAGATAGACAAAGCTGGGCAGGGTCTGCAGCGTGTCGATCAGCAGGTTGATGGCGGTTCCGGCGCGTTTGTTCAGCGCCGCCAGCACACCCAGCGGGACCCCGATCAGTGTGGCGAGGATCACCGACGCGCCGCACAGATAGACCGTGACCATCGCCTTGGACCACAGGCCCGACACCAGAATCAGCGAGGCCATACCGCCACATAGCAGCGCCAGCCGCCAGCCCGAGGCATACCACCCCAGAAGCGTCAGCATCGCGATGGCCCAGGGCCACGGAATGCCCAGCAGGACGGTTTTGATCGGGATCATGAACCAGGTCAGGAAGAAGACCTTGATCGCTTCGAAAAAGTCGAAATAGTTGACGTTCAGATATTTGACGGTGTTGTCCCAGAAGGCGCCCGTGGTGATGGTCTGGCTTTCGGGATATTCCAGCAACAGCGGGGAAAACTGCCCCAGCACCCAGGTTACGACCAGCAGGATCAGCACCAGAACCGTGCGGCGATGACGGGTGACCCAGCTGCCGGGGACCTCATGATGCACCTGCCCCATACGCTCGGCAAAGGCCTGGCTCAGCCGGTCGACGGCGATGGCAAGAACGACGATGGCAATACCGGCCTCGAACCCGGCGCCAATGTCCAGACGCCGCAGTGCCGCCAGCACGTCAAAGCCCAGCCCCCCTGCCCCGATCATCGAGGCGATGATCACCATGTTCAGGGTCAGCATGATCACCTGATTGACCCCCACCATCAGGCTGTGGCTGGCCGAGGGCACCAGAACGCGCCACATCAGTTGCCGTTGTGTTGTGCCCGCCATGCGTCCGAAATCCAGAATTTCCGAATCCACCGCCTTCAACGCCAGCGTGGTGATCCGCACCATCGGCGGGGTGGCATAGATGATCGTCGCAACCAGCGCCGAGATCGGACCAAAGCCGAACATAAACAGGATCGGAACCAGATAGGCAAAGATCGGGATCGTCTGCATCAGGTCCAGAACTGGCGAAATTGCCTTTTCAAAAGTGGGATGCCGATAGGCCAGAATGCCCAGTAACAACCCGCCGCCGGCACCGATCGGAACGGCAATCAGGACCGAGGCCAGCGTGACCATCGCACTGTCCCATTGGCCAAAGACGGCCAGATAGATGAAACATCCCCCCACCAGCGCAGCCAGCGCCCAGTCACGGCAATACTGACCCAACGCAATCACCGCGGTGGTTACCACAATCCAGCTGATCGCCGGCAGGATAACCTGCGCTTCGTTGCCTTGCCCTTTGACGAACCCATCTGCCAAAAGCGCCAGAACAAAATCATAGGGCTGTTCGATCAGCCAGGCGATGGTCCGGGTCACATCGGTAAAAGAGACCGGGCCAATGGCGGCATCCTCGATCAGCCATGTCATCGCCGAGGAGATATAGGTCTTGAACGGGATCACCCAGGCCGAGGGAAACTTGGTCAGCCAGCGCGCATCCAGCGCCTTGCCCAGGTCGCGGCCATAATAGCCCAGAACGATTGTGACCAGCACAAGCGCCAGAATGGTGAACTGGCTGCGGCTCAGACGCGTCATTCCGCATCCCCTCCTTTGCCAAACAACACATGCGCCACGGCCTTGCGATCAATCGCGCCAACGCTCTGACCATTGGCGTCCACCACCGGTAGAGGCACGTCCGAGGCGATGATCCGTTCCGCCACGTCCGAGACGCGGGCGGATTGCGCGATGGGTTCGCCCTCGCCGGTTCCGCCTGCGTTCATAACGCCGCCAACAGTCAGCACCTTCGAGCGTGGAATATGGCGGGTGAATTCGGCCACATAGTCTGTGGCCGGGTGCATCACCAGCTCTTCCGGCGTGGCGATCTGAATCACCTCACCATCTTTCATGATGGCAATCCGGTCGGCCAGACGTACGGCCTCTTCGAAATCATGGGTGATGAAAACGATGGTCTTGTGCAGCCGTTCCTGCAACCGCAGGAATTCGTCCTGCATCTCGCGCCGGATCAACGGGTCCAGCGCCGAGAACGGTTCGTCCAGGAACCACAGGTCCGGTTCGGTCACCAGCGACCGCGCGATTCCGACGCGCTGTTGCTGACCACCGGACAATTCGCGCGGGTAGTAGTCCTCGCGCCCTTTGAGGCCGACCAGTTCCACAACCTCGCGCGCCTTGGCGGTGGCCTCGTCCTTTGGGGTGGCCTGAATGGTCAGCGGGAACATGACATTCTGCAACACGGTCAGATGCGGCAGCAATGCAAAATGCTGGAACACCATGCCCATCTTGTGGCGCCGAATCTCGATCAGTTCTTTCTCGCTGGCGCTCGACAGGTCGACGCCGTCAAACAGCACTTCGCCGCCCGTTGGCTCGATCAGGCGCGACAGGCAGCGGACCAGAGTGGACTTGCCCGACCCGGACAGCCCCATGATGATAAAGATCTCTCCCTCGGCGATGTCGATATTGGCGTTGCGCACAGCGCCTATGGCGCCAGCAGCGCGGATTTCGTCGCCGGATGGGTTGGAATTCTGCTGCAGCAGCGCATCGGCGCTCTGGCCGTAAAGTTTCCATACATTACGGCAGGACAGTTTGGTCTTGGGTGTCATAAGTGAGGTCCGGTCAGGCGGGTGTAAAGGCCGGAGCGGGATTGAGAGCGGGAGACCGCCCCGGCCATATGCAGATTACTTGGAGATCCAGCCGGACCAGCGGTCCTTGTTAGCTTCCATCCAATCCGCAACAACAGTATCGATTTCAATGCCGTCCAGATCGGCTTGACCGACCATGGCGCTCATTTCATCGTTGTTGATATTGTAAGCTTCGATGATGTCATACGCACCGGGCCATTTGTCTTGCAGGCCGGACCAGGCGGCTTTCCAGATCGGGCCGCGCGGCTTGCCGCAATCATAAGCCATGTCCGGGTTCACACCGACCGAAGCATCATTGTAGCATTCCGCCGAATAGGGCGGGAATTCCACGAACTCGCCGTCATATTTTGCCGGCGCCCAATGCGGAACATAGACCCACAGCATGATCGGGTCTTCGCGCTGATAGGCTGATTCCAGCTCGGCGAACAGGGCTGCGTCGGTGCCGGCATGGACAACCTCGAACTCCAGCTCCAGCGCTTCGACACGCTCTTCGTCAAAGCCGCCCCAGGTCACCGGGCCGCCCACATAGCGCCCGTTGGGCGACGTTTCGGCGGTTGCAAATTCTTCGGCACAATCCTTCAGAGCTTCCCAATTGGGCAGGCCCGGGCAGCGCTCCTTCATGTAGGACGGATACCACCATTCCTCGATCGCCATAAGGCCGGTTTCACCGACATTGACCACATTGCCCGAGGCCGTCGCCTCATCCAGCGCCTCGCGGCCGGTGGTTTCCCAGATCTCCATCGCCAGGTGCAGGTCACCGGTCTTCAGGCCCGCAAACTGCGCGATATAGTCGGCCTGAACATATTCGACGTTATACCCGGCCTCTTGCAGGATCGAACCCATGATCTTGGTGTTGATCAACTGGCCAGACCAGTCATGCAGCGTCAGCTTGATCGGATCGGACGATTCTGCAGCCAGCGCCGAAGACGCGGAACCCAGGGTCGCGAATGCCAGCGCAAAAAGTTTCTGTTTGTTGTTCATATTACCTTCTCCCTGTCGAGGTTTTGTGAATCAGTTTTGTTTTTTGAAAAGCTGAGCACGGTGTGGTGTTTTGTGTCAAGTAAAACCACATTAAGCCACATCTATTATCGGTTTCGGCGAGTTAAGCCGCTAATAAAGCAGGCTATGTTGCTTTATGTGGGTATTGTGGTATCTTTGAATATACCTACAACGCGGCGAAGCAGGCACTGGCAAATGAACCTCAATACAACCAATCAGCGCGAAGAAGAGATCCTGCGAGAGCTAGTCGACGCTGGCGGTTCTTGCCGAGTGAGCGTGCTGGCCAAACAGTTGGGCGTGACACTTGAAACCATCCGGCGCAACGTCCGCAATCTTGAAGAACGCGAGATTGTGCGCAAGGTTCATGGCGGCGTTCACCTGCTGGAAAAGGTTCTTGAACCAACGCTGAAAACCCGGCTGGATACCCAGACGGATTCGAAGGGCAAACTGGCCCGCGCGGTTGCCAAAATCATCAGTGACGGAGATTCACTGTTCCTCGATATCGGCTCGACCACCGCTTATGTTGCCACCGCCCTTAAGGATCACAGAGACCTGTTTGTTGTTACCAATTCGGTCTTTGTGGCGCATACGCTGGCATCGCGGAACAACAACAAAGTGTTCATGGCCGGAGGTGAGCTGCGACCGCACGATGGCGGAGCGTTCGGGATCGAAGCACAAGAGCTTGTCAAACGCCTGAACGTCCGCTTTGCGATCCTCTCGGTCGGCGCGGTCAATGCCGAGATGGGGTTCATGTTGCACGACCTGCAAGAGGCCAATCTGGCGCGCCTTGCCATCGACAACGCCCAGATCCGCGTGGTGGTGGCCGACGGTGAAAAACTGGGCAAGCGCGCACCCGTGACGCTAGATGCGCTTGGTAAGATCAATGTTCTGTTCACCGATGCCAAACCGGATGCGGCAATTTCCGAGATGCTGTCAAAGAACGAAATTGACCTCGTCTGCGTGGACTGACCAGCACCCTATTCAGCGCTCTGTATAGCCTTCACCGTGCCATCGCCAGGGTCACAATCCCAACCGCCACGGCAATCGCCGCGGCAAGCCTGTTGGATTTTGGCCCTTCACCAAACCACATCACGCCGATTAGCGCCGCGAAGATAACGGAACTCTCGCGGAGCGCAGACACGACACCCAAAGGCGCAATCGTTTTGGCATAAAGCACAAGCCCATAAGCAAGGCCGGAAATAACGCCGCCAGCCAGACCAGCCCATACATAGCGTTTGGGCAAGGCCACAACGCGTTCCCAGCGGGTCGTAAAGATAAAGATGGCGACGAATATTTCGGCAACAAACAGTGACGCAATGTATCCCAGCGTGTTCTCGGATAGCCTTATGCCAATTCCATCGACAATCGAGTAGGACGCAATCATCAGGCCCGTGCCGAACGCCGCCGCGATTGCGATCCAGTTGGTGTGTTTACCCAACCCGGCAAGAGCCAGAAACCCGATCCCTAACGAGATGCAGATAATTCCGATCCACGCCTCGGGGGAAAGGAACTCTCGTGCAAAGTACATAGCTCCGAGCGCGACCAGGATTGGCGTTATTCCACGAGAGATCGGATATACAACCGAAAGGTCGCCATGTTTGTAAGCGGCGTTCAGAAACCAGTAATACCCCCAATGGATCAGGGTCGAGCCGACGATGAACGGAAACGCCGCCCAAACCGGCAAGCCCAGAAAAGGCAATGCAAACAATGCCGGTACCGCATGGCCAAGCGCCACCAGCCCCAGAACGATGGCCTTGTCGGGTGCGCCTTTGACAATCGCGTTCCAGGTGGCATGAAGCAATGCTGCCGCCAGAACAATCAGCGCAATCGAAAGCGTCAAATCTGAGCTCGGATCGCCGCAATGACGATATCCAGCGCACGATCCAGATCATCCCGTGAAATGGTCAGCGGAGGAGACAGCGTCAGAACGCAACCCTGACTGATCTTGAAGCTCACCCCGCCATTCAGGCATTCGTAATAGATGCGCTCGGCACGGGCGTTATCCGCCTCGCGCGTGCTGCGGCTTTTGACGATTTCAACCCCGAACATCAATCCGCGCCCGCGGATATCCCCCACGATTTCGACCTGCGCCAGCTCGCTTTCCAGTCGCCCCATGGCGTGGGCACCCAGTTCAGCGGATCGGTCGACAAGGCCTTCGTCCTCGATGATCTGGATCGTGGTCAGCGCGGCGCGCGCGGTCACCGGGTTCTTTTCGTGGGTGTAATGCCCGATGGCAAAGTCTCCGCACACGTCCAGATCGCGACGCGCAACGCAGGCGGCAATGGGCAGGATGCCGCCGCCCAAAGCTTTGCCCAGGGTCACGATGTCGGGCACGATCTCATCATGCTCGAAGGCGAACATCTTGCCGGTTTTGCCCAGACCGGTGGGAATCTCATCCATGATCAGCAGCGCGCCGTGCCGGTTGCAGGCCTCGCGCACCGATTTCCAGAACCCCGCCGGGGGAACATAAGGCACCGCCCGCATGGGTTCCGCGATCACCGCGGCCACGTCGCCCTCGCGTTCCAGCGCAAACTCGACCATCTTGGCGCAGGCCAGGCCGCAGGTCTCGGGGCTTGCGTGGTTATAGGGGCAGCGATAGCAGGCGAAGGGCGCGACATGCTCGGCCCCCGGCATCAGAGGCCCGGCGATATGGCTGCGGAATGTGGCCTCGCCGCCAACCGAGGCCGCACCGAACCCGGCCCCGTGAAACGCATCCCAGAAACTGACGGTCTTGAACCGGCCCGTCGCCGCGCGGGCAATTTTCAGCGCCACTTCATTGGCGTCCGAGCCGCCAGTGGTGAATAGTGTCTTGCCCAGATCGCCGGGCGCAATCTCGGCCAGTTTTTCGGCAAGTTCCACCGCCGGATCATTGGTAAAGCGACGCGGCGCAAAGGGCAGATCATCCAGCTGGGCCTTGATCGCCTCGACCAGCCGGGGGTGGCCATAGCCGATATGGTGGACCGAGTTGCCATGGAAATCCATGTAGCGGCGGCCATCCATATCCTCGATCCAGATGCCCTCGGCCCTGGCGATCGTACTGACGCAGGGGCTGGACAGGCTTTGATGCAGAAACGCGTCTGAATCCCGTTTCAGCAACGGCGCTGACCGTGGACCAATCGAAGACTTCAACCACGATTTGCGCGCATCCGAAGTGTTGGACTCGCCTTCGGTGTGGGTAATGCTGACGGACATATGATCCTCGATTCTGGCTTGCATCCGCTGAAATCAAAAGCGCGAGGCTCCATTATTGGAGCCCCGCGAGTTGGGGAGGAATTTAGGTTCTCTTATGTCCTCACCTTGGCCACGGCAGTGAATATGTCTTGACGTTGGTGAAGAATTTGATGGCTTCGATGACGCCTTCCTTGACGCCATTGCCCGAGTCCTTGATACCGCCGAAGGGGGACATTTCGATGCGGTATCCGGGTTGTTCCCAGATGTTGCAGGTACCCACGTTCAGCCCGTTGACATAGGCGATGGCGCGGTTCAGGTCGTTGGTGCAGACACCCGAGCTGAGGCCGAACTCGGTGGAGTTCGAAATCGCCATGACCTCTTCATCATTGTCCGGCACGCGGACGATGGGGATGATGGGGCCGAAGGTTTCTTCCATGACCAATTCGCTGTCATGGGGGACCTTGTCGACCACGATGGGCGGCAGCAGCGCGCCCTGACGGCCGGGGTGATAGAGGATTTCTGCCCCTTCCTTCTCGGCCTGATAGACGCGGGTCTCGAAGATTTCCGCGGCCTTGTCGTGGATCACGCAGCCCAGTTCGGTCTCGGGGTCCTGCGGGTCGCCGAACTTGATCTTCTTGGCCTTCTCCAGCACCAGCGGCACAAACTTGTCGGCCACGCTGTCCTGCACCAGAATGCGCTTGATCGCAGTGCAGCGCTGGCCCGAATTGCCGGTGGCACCCGCCACGGCAATGGTGGCGGCCTTGTCCAGGTCGGCATCGGAAAGGTCGTTCAGGACGATCAGCGGGTCGTTGCCGCCCAGTTCCAGCGCCTGACGTTTATAGACCGCCTTGGCCGCAATCATCTTGCCCACCGGCACACCGCCGGTGAACGTGATGATGTCGATCTTGTCATTGACGATCATCTCTTCACCAATGTCCTGCGGCCAGCCGGTGACCACCTGGAACATCTCGGGCGGCAGGCCAGCCTCATAGAGAATATCCGCCAGCGTCAGCGCCGTCAGCGGCGTCAGCTCGGTCGGCTTGCACACCATGCAGTTGTTTGACGCAATCGACGGCGCGATCTTGTGGCTGACCATGTTCAGCGGGTGGTTGAAGGGCGTGATCGCGCTGATCGCACCAACCGGTTCGCGCATGGTGAAAATCTTGCGATCCTTGCCGTTGTGGGTCAGGTCGCAGGAAAAGATCTCGCCATCATCCTTCAGCGCCTCAGCGGCGGCGAATTGATACACATCCTGCGCGCGCTTGGTTTCGTAGATCGCGTGCTGGTGGCAGATACCCAGCTCCAGCACCAGCCATTTGGCGAGGTATTCGCGGCGCTCGCCGATCAGCTCTCCGGCACGTTGCAGAATCTGGCTGCGCTCGTACCGGGTCAGCTTGGGCTTATACGCCGCTGCGATTTCAAAAGCCTTGCGGGCGTGCTCGGCCTTGCCCGCGGGGACATGGCCGATCACTTCGTTGGTGTAGGGATAGAGAACCGGCACCGTGTCGTCGGTAAAGACGATCTCGCCGCCGATGCGCATCCCCTCGTTTCTGATCTCAGTCATCGCCTGATCTTTCATAGCTTACTGCGCCGCAGCTGTAGTGGCGTAGAAAAACGCATCAAAGTTGCGCAGATCGGGCGCGTTGCCCAGATCGATCACGCGGTTGACGATAAAGGGCACTTCCTGCTCTGTCAGCCCACCATGGCTGCGCAGCGGCTCGCCCAGGGCGGCCAGATCGTGACGATCCTCGGATGTGCCGATGGTCATCTCGCCGGTGCAGACCATGGTCAGGTCACCGATGCGGTCGGCGGGCAGCTCGTATTTGGCAACCGCCTCTTCCTTGGTCAGCACTTCCAGCATTTCGGGCAGCGCGGCAACCTTGGCCTTGACCTCATCGCGGTCGGCGCCTTCGGGCAGGTAGACCGTGGCGAAGGACCCCAGCGCGCCGTGGTGGACCACATACGGGTCGGTGATCGGCAGGATCACCCGGGCCTTGCCCTCACCCAGCCATTCATCAAACACGTCCTGCATGTAGATGACCGACGGCTCTTTCGAGGTCGGCTCGTGCTTGGCCTTCATGCCGTGGTCGGCGGTCACAACTATGGCTGCGCCCATTTCGTCCAGCTGTGCCAGGTATTTGTCAAACATGGCGTAGAAATCCAGCGCGCCTTGTTCTTCGGGGGCGAACTTGTGCTGCACATAGTCGGTGGTCGACAGGTACATCACATCCGGGCGCATCTCTTTCAGCAGCTTCACACCGGCGGCAAAGACAAATTCCGACAGCTCGGCAGAGTACACTTCCGGAACCGGCATCCCCAGCCAGGCGCTGGCATTGTCGATGCCATGCTCGGCCTTGGTGGTCTCGCCCGAGCGCTCGGCCGAGAAGGCAACCGCGCGGTCATCGTCGAACTTAAGGCCCGCACCCAGCAACGCCCGCAGCTTGTCCTTGGCGGTGACCATGGCGACGCGATAGCCCGCATCGTAGAATTGCGAGAAGATGGTCGGCGCGCGCAGGAAGCGCACATCGTTCATCATCACCTCTTCGCCGGTTTCCGGGTCATAGAGGAAGTTGCCGCAGATGCCGTGCACGATCGGCGGACGACCGGTGGCAATCGACAGGTTGTTGGGGTTGGTGAAGGACGGGATCACCGAATGCGCCAGACGGTCGGTGCCGGTCTCGCGGATGCGTTTGAGCGTCGGCATCAGGCCCTTGGCGATGGCCACTTCCAGATATTCCGGCTCGCAGCCGTCCAGGCAGATGGCGATGGCCGGCACTTTGGGGGCAGGATAGACGCGTTCGTTCGCGGTCACGGGGGTGTGAATGGTCATTGGGGGTATCCTTTATCTTTTATGCGGCCAGTTTGGCGCGTTCTTCCAGTGCGAGGGCCGGAGGTGCCGCGCTGGCGACCCCCATCTCGGCCAGGCTGTCTTTTGCGGCGGCCACAACCTGCCGCATCACATGCTCATCCATCTGCCCGATGCAGCCGACGCGGAAACTGTCCACAACCGTCAGCTTGCCGGGATAGATGATAAAGCCCTTGTCCTTCATCAGATCGTAAAAGCGGTCAAACACAAACTTTTCGTCCGCAGGGCAGAAAAACGTCACGATGATCGGGCTCAACCAGCGGTTCTGCAGCAACGTCTCGAAGCCAAGCTCGCGCATGCCTGCAACCATCACATCGCGGTTGCGGGTATAGCGTGCGCCGCGTCCCGCAACACCGCCCTCGGCCTCATGCGCCTTGAGCGCTTCAAGAAAGGCCGCAACCACGTGGGTCGGCGGCGTGAACCGCCACTGGCCGGTCTTTTCCATATGCGCCCATTGCGCATGCACATCCAGCGACAGCGAGTGGCTGTTGCCCTTGGCCGCTTCCAATTCATCCTTGCGGGCGATGATAAAACCAAAGCCCGGCACGCCCTCGATGCATTTGTTGGCCGAGGACACCATCGCCTCGTACCGGATGTCCGAGGGCTTCAGTTCAATCGCGCCAAATGCCGACATCGAGTCGATCAGCAGTTTGCGCCCTGCCCCGTAGACGGCTTCGGAAATCTCTTCGACCGGGTTCAGAATGCCCGAGGAGGTCTCGCAATGGATCGCAACAACATGGGTGATCGCAGGGTCATTGGCCAGAATCTCGGCCACTTCCGATCCGCGCGGCGGCAGATAATCGCCCTTGTCCAGAACCAGATGATCGCGCTCCAGATATTGCAGCGTCTGCGCCGAGCGCTGCCCATACGCCCCGTTCGCCAGTACCAGTGCCTTGCCTTCCTTGGGAATGAACGAGGCCAGCATCGCCTCAACCGCGAAACTGCCCGAGCCTTGCATAGGAACGCAGTCAAACACCTCGGCGCCTTCGCCCAGAAGCGCCAGCAACCGGCTGCGCATCTCACGCGTCATCGCCCGGAAATCATCGTCCCAGCTGCCCCAGTCCCGCAGCATCGCTTGTTTCACCGCATAAGAAGTGGTCAGTGGCCCCGGCGTCAGCAGATATGCCTCGCCCAGTTTTGGAGGCTCTAAAGCAGTGTTGGGTTGGGTCATTACAAAGGCTCCTGAACAGCGTTTCGAAAATACAATTGCAGGATCGAATTCCATATGTGAAATTGTAAAAATCAATCTAATAATAGGTGCAGCTTATGCATGGAATTTGGGGGGGCTCGTAATGCGACACAGCCAGTTAAAGGCCTTTCACTACGTTGCCAAATACGGTGGATTCTCGCGCGCGGCCGAGGCACTTTTCCTTACCCAACCCGCCATATCCGAACAGGTCCGCAAGCTGGAACAGGATCATGATCTGCTGCTGTTTGTGCGCGAACGCAAACGCGTGCACCTTACCCCGGAAGGGGAACAGCTTTTCCGCTTCACGAAACAGTATTTCGAAATCGAGGATCAGATCGAAGACTACCTGTCCGAAACAAAAGCAGTGATCGATGGCGAGTTGCGGATCATCGCCGATTCCGCCCATCACCTGACCAGGTTCCTCGGTCCGTTTCGAAAAAAATTTCCAGGAGCCCAAATTTCGATGCGTTCCGGCAATACCGAAGAGATTCTTGACGAGCTCAGATCCTACAACGCAGAAATCGGCGTCGTCGGCAGTTTATCACCCGGAAAGGATATGAGCGTTCTGAATCTTGGATCGACCGAGATCGTCGCTTTTGCGGCCCACGACGTCTTATTGGCGTCCAAATCGACCCTCTCACTTCGGGAACTGGCCGACCTGCCTTTGATATTCAGAGAGCAAGGATCGAAAACGCGTCAGAAACTGGAAGAAGAAGCCAAGAAAAGCGGCGTTGTTCTCAAGCCCGCAATTGTTGCCGAAGGGCGGGAAGCGGTTCGGGAACTGGTGGCCTCGGGCGCCGGCATCGGATTCGTTTCGCAGGCGGAATACAGCCATGATGACCGCCTCAGGCAAATCCGCTTGAAGGACATCCATTTGCATATGGACGAAAGCCTTGTCGCCCTGTCTCAGCGCCGCGAAGTGAAGATCATCCGGGCCTTCATGGACTTTGCTCGGCAGGTATTGGAGTCCAAAGAAACCCCCGCCGCATAATCGCGGCAGGGGTCCAATCCACTTAATCGGTCATCTGGCTCTCCAGGCCTGAGTTCTTTTGAGGATTCCCTTTGAGGCGATGAGGTGCAGGATGCGGGCTGCGGCGTTGGTGTAGAAGATCATCATCCCCATTGCCGCTGCCGGTGCGATATCGCCTGCATCGTCCATGTTCAGCACCGCGATCGAGGCCAGTGTTGTTTTCGGCGAATACAGGAACACCACCGCTGACACCGTCGTCATTGCGTTGACGAACAGGTAGATCGAGATGTCCAGCACCGCCGGCAGGCAGACCGGCACCGTCACCCGCGCAAACAGCTTCATGGTCGGCTGCTTGAGCGAGGCCGAGACCGATTCGAACTCGGTATCCATCTGCTTGAGCGCGGTCACCGCGGTCAGGTGCGACACGGTATAGAAGTGCGTCACCGAGCAGATCACCAGAATGGCCATGGTGCCATAGATCGCATTCAGCGGGTTCGAGGGGTTGTTGAAGAAGAAGATATAGGCCAGGCCCAGCACCATTCCGGGGATCGCCATGGGCAGCATGGCAAACATCTGGAACAATGCGCGGCCGGTTTTGAACCCGTTCGACTTTTCAACCAGATAGGCCCCGAAGAACACGATCGAGGTGCCGATCACCGCCGTCAGCAGCGCCATCTTGATCGAGTTGAAATAGGACCCCCAGCCGCCGCCATCCATCTTGTCGAACTGATAGTTGTTCAGGCTCAGGCTCAGGTCATAGGGCCAGAACTTGATCAGCGCGGCGAACTGGCAAACCGCCAGAAGACCCAGGATGAACAGCGCAACCAGGCTGCAATAGATCAGCATGATACGGTCGGTTTTCGGGTTCGGGCTGGGCTGATACGGCACCGAGCGTGCCGACAGCAGCGCCACCTGTTTCGACTGCACCAGGCGGTCGATGGCAAAGGCCAGGATCGCCGGAATCACCAGAACAACCGAGACCACAGCGCCCATTTCAAAGTTCTGCTGGCCGATCACCTGCTTGTAGATATCCACCGCCAGAACGTTGAACTGGCCGCCGATCACCTTGGGCAGGCCGAAATCGGTGATCACCAGATTGAACACCACGAAGGCGGCCGAGATCAGACCATAACGCGCGCCCGGGATGGTCACCGTCCAGAAGGTGCGCCACGGGGTCGAGCGCAGGCTGGAGGCGGCCTCGTAAAGACGCGCGTCCGAGATTGCCAACGCCGTCGAGATGATCAGGAACGCATGGGGAAAGGTGAAGAAGACCGAGCCGATCACGATCCCTATGGGCCCGTAGATACTAGCGCCGAACAGCAGCTCTTTCAGCATCCCCTGATTGCCGAACAGATAGACCAGCGCAATGCCGGGCAGCAGCGACGGCACCAGGATCGGGGCCATGGCGACCAGCCGGAACACACCCTTGAAGCGCATGCAGCTGCGGTTCAGCGCATAGGCGAACCAGAAGGCCAGCGTGACGGTGATGATGGTGCTGACGACCGCAATCCACAGCGAGTTCTTGATCGAGTTGAACAGCGCCGGGGTCGAGAAATAGCTGATGAAGTTATCAACGCCGGTCGATTGAACCGGCCGCAGCTGCACCCGGCGGAAAGTGTTGGAATCCAGCTCGACCCAGTCGGTGCCTTTTTGCAGGTTCGATCCGATCAGGAACCGGCCATCGGGCACGGTGTTGCGGATCTGATACATCACCGGGCTGCGGAAACTGAAGTCGGGGAAGAACGGTGTCACCGACAACCGCCCGTCTGCCCCGGTCGAAAGCTCCTGGTTGGTATAGGCGCCGGTTTCAGCGTTCAACTGGGCACCGTTCAGGATGGTTCCGCTGAACACGCCGTTGTCGTCGCTGACCTGAAATTCGTATTGCGACAGCTCCATCCGGTAGGTCGAAAACGACTTGGACAGCATCGCCCAGAGCGGGAACGCCAGCGTCACGACCAGATACAGTGCGATGACCATCATGCCGCCGCGCATAATAAGGTCGTCGCGGCTCAGCTTGCCCTTGATGACCGGGCCAGCGGGCAGAGAGGTGGTGTCGGTCATCAGCCCTCCTCCGCCGGGGTAAAGGCCATAAGGCGGTTGCGGGGCAGTTCGATCATCATCTTGCCGCCCTCTTCAAGGCCTAGTCGGCGCACCGCGTTGATCGAGAAATCGGCGATCAGCTCTTCGGCGCCAAAAATCTCATGCGAAAGACGGCAGCGCCAGAACGAGCCCAGGAATTCCATCTCGTTGATGCGCACCTCGAAGGCGTTTTCCGGCGTGGTGATGATGTCCGGCGCATCCGGAGACGGCGCCCCTTCGCCATGCGGGATGATATCCTCGGGGCGGACGGCGGCAACGACACGGCTGCCCTTCTGATGATCATGGGGTTCACATTTCAGAACCGAACCGCCAAGCTCCAGACTTTCGGCATCACCCGCGACCGCAGGCAGCTGGTTCATCTCACCGATGAAATCGGCCACGAACAGGTTGGCCGGGTGGCGATAGATCTCGGTCGGGGTACCGACCTGTTCGATCACCCCATGGTTCATGACCACGATCCGGTCGGCCATGGCCAGCGCCTCTTCCTGATCATGGGTCACCATCACCGTGGTCACGCCCAGCTTGCGCTGCAATTCCTTGATCTCATGGCGCAAATGCACGCGCACCTTGGCATCCAGCGCCGACAGCGGTTCGTCCAGCAGCAGCAGGCCGGGATTGGTGGCAATCGCCCGCGCCAGCGCGATCCGCTGTTGCTGGCCGCCCGACAGCTGGGCCGGGTATTTGCTGCCCTGATCCGGCAGGCCGACCAGTTTCAGCAACTCGGCCACGCGCACCGCGATCTCGGATTTGCTGCGACCGGTGTTTTCCAGCCCGAAGGCGATGTTCTTTTCGATCGTCAGGTTCGGAAACAGCGCATAAGACTGGAACACGATGCCGAAGTCGCGCTCGGACGGGGGCAGGTTCGACACATCCTTGCCATCCTGCATCACCGTGCCTTTGGTTTGCAGGTCCAGACCCGCAATGGCGCGCAGCAGGGTGGTCTTGCCGCAGCCCGAAGGCCCCAGAAAGCAGATGAATTCACCTTCGTTGATGTCCAGCGAGATATCCCGAAGGGCCAGAAATTCGCCAAAAGCTTTCCAGAGGTCTTGGATACTCAGATAGAGATCACCGGGAGAGGTTTTCTTAAGCACTGGGAGGAGTCCTTGAGCTTTGCACAGCAGCCATGACAAGAGAGTGGCCAGAAATTCGCCGCGCCGTTCACATGAAGTGTAGGGGAGTTTATCCAAAAAAACCGGAGGAGCATTAAGCCCCTCCGGCTCGAGTGGTTTACTCTTTGGGTTCGGACTTGCCGTCATAGCGCGACTGCCATTCCTTCAGGATGGCGGCGCGGTTGTTGGCGGCAAACTCGAAATCATTGTCGATCATCGCGTCCAGCAGGCCTTCGGGGAAGTACTCAACCGGCTTGGCAACGCCCGGCATCGCAACAACCGCGTACCCGCTGTTGTACATCTCGTTGGCTTCCTTGGTGACCGAGAAATCAACCAGCTTCTGTGCGGCTTCCAGCTTGTCGGTGCCCGCTACAATCGCGGTTGCCTCCATGTCCCAGCCAACACCTTCGCTCGGCACGATGATTTCCAGAGGCGCACCTGCCGCCTTGGACTTGGCGCCGCGGAAGGCAAACGAGATACCGATCGGAATCTCGCCGGCCGCAGCCAGCTTGCACGGCTTGGACCCCGAATGGGTGTAACGCGCGATGTTCTCGTGCAGGCCGTCCATGTATTCCCAACCGCCATCTTCACCAAACAGCTGCAGCCAGCTTGACACGTCCAGGAAACCGGTGCCCGAAGAGTTCGGGTTCGGCATGATCACGTGACCCTTGTACTGCGCGTCGGTCAGGTCCTGCCACGAGGTCGGCGGCGTCAGACCGGCCTTTTCGGCCTCGACCGTGTTGTAGCAGACCGACGCCACCCAGGCGTCCATGCCAACCCAGCTGGGCACATCGCCGCTGTCGACGAATTTCGCATCCAGCTTGTCGACGCCAACCGGCGCGTAGGGCTCCAGCATGTCTTCCGACTTCAGCAGCAGCAGCGAGGTCGCAGCCAGACCCCAGACCACGTCAGCCTGCGGGTTGTCACGCTCGGCCAGAAGCTTGGCAGTGATGATGCCGGTGGAATCCCGCACCCAGTTGATCTGGATATCCGGATGCACCGCGTTGAACTGTTCGGCGTAACGCGCCAGATCCTCGGCTTCAACCGCAGTGTAAACTGTCAGCTCGGTTTCGGCCGCAGCAGACGACGCAATCAGCGCCCCCACCACAATTGCAGCAAACTTAGATGTCGTTTTTTTCATGATTTCCTCTGTTGGGTTGATTATGACGATTACGCCATTCTGGTGCGGCGCTTCAGTTATTGGTTTTTGGTGACAGTAATTTGACAGAATGCTGAACCAAGAAAAATCGATAATATCTACTATATCATAAAAAAAACTTATCCTTCGCAAATTCGTAAAAAATACTGTGATTTAAAGCGATTCCGAAAACGCCCTATGCAGCGGCCTATCCCGCATTCGCTGGTTGATTGAAAATACCTTACTGCAACAGGCTGACACCACAAAGCCGTCCGCTCCGTTGGGGCGGAATTGCAGGCACGGCGCGCCCCTCACCAGAACGATATGCCCGTCGGCGACCCGGCGAAACGCCGGGCCCGATCAGGCCTCTGCTTCGCGTTCGCGGTGTGGCAGGTCTTCGATCAATCGCGTTTCCAGCAGTTGCCCGTTCGAATACAGGATCGGAGTGGAAATGGCGGCGATGTGGCTGTTGAATTCGCGCAGAGCGCGCAAGGTTTCAAGATGCACATCGCTGGTTTCGAAACTGTCGATCATGCCGTTTTGCAAGCGGCGGAAATGGCGTTTGCGACTGTCACGTTCGGCACGTTTGATCTCGGTCTTTTCCAGGTTCAGCAAACGGGCGCTTTCCAAATCTTCTGAAATGATCACATTGGCCGCCAGCTTCAGATTGGCCAGAATTTTCTCGTGCATCTCCTGCACTTCGGACCAGCCCTCGGGCGAGAACTGCTTGCCGGTTTCGCGAAGCTCAATCGCCAGCACGGTCAACCGCTTGGCCACGACATCGCCCGCAGTTTCAAGCCTGACCGCATATTCAAGCACATCGCGAGCCTCGTCCGAGCTTTTGGAATCCATTTTTTCGGCCGGCAGCGCCGCAACAAAGGCCCGGATATCAGTCAGGCACTGGTTGACGTCCAGATCAATGGCCTGAACCGCCTTGATCTGCTCATCATCCCCGGACCGGTAAAGGCCCAGCAGAGGGCTGAACATCATCTGCACAAGGTCTGCCATCCGCAGAAGCTCTCGCTTCAACGCCGAAACCGCGAGCGCCGGAGTGTCCGCCATCGCAGGATCCAGCGCGCTGACCGGCCGGGCCAGCGGATCGGCCTCGGCCACCGGTTTGGCATCCGGGAACAGGCGCTCGAACGGGGCTTGAAGCATACCGCAGAAAGGCAGCGACAGGATCAGCAGAGAGGCATTGAAGGCGAGGTGAGCGTTGACCAGCATCTGACCCTGATAATTACCGCTCATCACCCCGGCGCGCAGGGCCAGATTGGCGGCAAACAGGCACAGCACCGCCCAGACCCCGCGCAGCGCCAGATTGGCGAAGGGTATGCGCCGGGCGCGCACTTCCATCCCGCGGGTCAGCCAGACCGGGATCAGCGCGCTGCCCAGATTGGCACCCAGAACCAGCGAAAGGCCCGCCGAGAACGGCAGCGCCCCGATCTGCACCAGCGTCACACACATCAGGATCGCCGCGACCGAGCTGTGCATGACAAAGGCCAGCGCACCGCCGACAAGGAAGGCGGTCACGTAATCGCGCACCAGATAGTCTGCAATGGCAGGCAGGAACGCGCTGTCGCGGATCGGGTCCATCGCCTCGCGCAGGAAGCGCAGAGAGATCAGGATAAAGGCCACACCCATAAGGATTCGCCCGATCTGACGGGGCTTTTTGCGTTCGGTCTTGACGAACAGCCAGCCGCCGACCGCCAACAGCAACGGCACCAGCCAGTCCAGCCGGAACGACAGGATCTGGATCACCAGCGCCGAGCCCAGATCCCCGCCCAACACAATCGCCAGCCCTGCGGAAAAGGCCAGATACCCTCCGGCGGCAAAGCCCGAAGCCAGCAGCGCAACCGCGGCCGAGCTTTGCAGCACCACCGCCAACAGCATGCCCGTCAGGCTTGAGCCCACCATACTGTTGTTGCGGGTCAACACCCGCTGAAACGAGGCACCATAGCTGCGCTCGATGCCGGTACGGACCATACGGACCGCAAATAGCAAGAGCATTGTGGCACCGGCCAGTTGCGTCAGAAATACTAGAATTGCCATTACTTAGCATGCCTCTTTATTTCGGCTCGATCATCGCGGAAAGCGGTCGCAGCCGGACGTGTATGTTAAGAACGCTTTCTCATTGAGAGACCGTCAAAGTATTGATGTGCCAACGCGCAAGCTTGGCAGCCAGCTTTCTTCCGGGAGGGATGTCTGTGACAATTTGGTCGACCACGTGCGGCTCAAAGCTCTGGTGCGATCCGGACGTTTCGAATTTCTGATGCACCATCGCAACCGTGGTTTGCCGTGCGCGCTCAACCACAACGGAAGCCAATTCCGCCTCGACCAAGCTTTGGAACAAAAACCCGAATTTCGGGTCCAGCGCATCAGGGCTGAGTATAACCATGTCGTAAATGTGCAGCCTTGCCTGTTCCGCAGCAATGAACCCAAACGACCCCATTTCATCTTTGCGCACCTCGCCGCCCAGCAGGAAAACGCGATTGTCGTTATGCTCCAGAAGCTTGTGCGCCACATTGGTCGAGTTGGTAATGACTGTAAGGTTCTTTTTGACCCGCAGGGCTTCGGCGACAAAAGCTGTTGTGCTTCCGACATCCAGAAACAGTGTCATCCCGTCCTGCACCAATGTCGCAACCGTTTGCGCGATCTTCTTTTTTTCCTTTGTGAACTCACCCAGACGTTGAAAAAAACCTATCTCTGCCTGCGCATCCAACAAACGAACAACACCGTGGTTGCGTTCTACTATTCCCAGCTTTGACAGAGATTTGATCGTGCGCCGGATCGTCTCGTCTGAAACACTCAGAACTTCCGCCATTTCTATGTTTCGAGCATACCCGCCCAACTGTCGCAAAGCCTCCATGACCTGCAACTCGCGCGGAGAAAGTGAATACTGCTCTGACATATTCCCACACTTGGTTAGTTGGTGTAGCAATCGCATCAATTCCCACAAAAATCCACACTAATGTTGTTTTGGTCTGTATTTTTCCGCATTTTTGAGGATTATTCTTCACAACAGGCCCTGGAGGTTGAGGCAAAACTCCAAAGGTACCTGTTGGTTTACACCGCTCGGCGCACTTTTTGCGCCGGTCAAGTCAGCAAAGCGGATCATGGGAAAACCGTGTTCAGGAGCTTGGCAGGACTCCGCAACGATAATGAGGCACCATGTACGTTACTGAAATAGCATACCAGATTGCGGCACTTCCAATGCAGTGGGACAAGGCCGGCAAGCTTCGCGTTCTGTTGGTCACGTCGCGTGATACAGGGCGTTGGGTAGTCCCAAAAGGGTGGTTGATGGAAGGCAAGACGCAGCAGCGCGCGGCGGAAATCGAAGCATTGGAGGAAGCAGGCGCGGTTGGTACTGTTTCGAAACATCCCATCGGCCAATACTGCTATGAAAAGCGCTATGAAGGAAAAGAAAGCGTTCCCTGTCGCGTCACCCTATATCCCATGGCCGTACAAAAACTGAAAAGGCGCTGGAAGGAAAGGAACGAAAGAACGCGCCGCTGGTTTTCGCCCAGCAAAGCAGCAGAGCTTGTTGATGAAAAAGACTTGTCGCGCCTGTTAAAGAGTTTGTCGAAGGATCCAAAAACAGTGACCGTGATAGAAGGCCTGAGACGCGCCGCACAAGATGCCTCGAACTGACTCAAAAGACCTGGCTTGACGCAGCCTGACCAACGAGTGTCCGACGCAGTGGAGGTGGATGGCCTTAAGACATGGGCGATTGCGAGCAATCGGATCGGTGGCCTTGATAGCCAGTACCGCGATATTCCTGCCTGTGTTCGCTCCTGCCACCCTTTAAAGGTATTTCCCGGTATCCTTTGGTGACCGAAGCCGCCCACGTCGTTCCAGCGCGGCGCTTGCTGCGCGCATAAAGAGTGTGTAAAAATATACACACGAAACAGGAGCTTTCCCATGCCCCGAAATGCACAAGAGAAACAACGTACCAATGTCACGCTGACGTCTGGCAATCTGGAAAAAGCACGCCAACTCGGGCTCAATGTCTCGGCCATCAGTGATGCGGCTTTGGCTGACGCTGTGGCAAAAGCCGAGGCCGAGCTTTGGGCCAAGGAAAATGCCAAGGCCATTGCTGAAAGACAAAAATGGATTGAGGAAAACGGAACGCCTCTTGCCGATATTCAAGCTCTCCGGACCAACTGATGGCCCAGTTCCAGGTTTATCTGCTTGCCAAAGATCGGCTTGTTCTCGATCTTCAAACTGATCTCATAGACACAGGAAGCCGCGTTGTCGCACCGCTGTTTCCAAAATCACGTGGACCCTCTCCGATTGGTCGGATTGAACCCGAGTTTGCAATCGCTGGTGTCCCCCATGTTCTGCACACAGCAGAGATGGCCGCCATTCCCTCGGGGATGCTGAACGGCCCTCCAGTGGCGGACCTGACCGAATTTGACTACGAAATACGCCGCGCTCTCGACATGGTTTTCACTGGTTTCTGAATTCCTGAGAATGCGCCTTAGCTGCTTGTGGTCAAGATCAGGATCACAACAGTTTCCTGATCTGTCGTGGCAAAGCAATCGCGGACTGCCAGCTCGCGTCGTCGCGCAAATAATACCTTTCTCCAGATACCGAACGGATCAAAAACCGTCGGCTTGCATGACCAGGTTTCCGACGTCTGCTCAGAGGTGCGTTGTCATCCGGTATCCGGGGGTGAAATGCAGTTTGGCGTATGTGACGGGTGCACCGCGCAACCATGTTGTCCGTTCAGCGGTAAAGATCGGGTCTCCGGTCGTTGCGCCCAGAAATTCTGCGACGTCGCTCTCGGCTCTGGTTGCAATGAAGCTGAGTTCGAGGTTGGTAAATGGGACGCGTTGAACCAGCCAGTCATTGGGCCCGGCTAGTTCGAACGTTTCGTTCAGAACGTCAGGAACAACATCGATGACAATCCACCTGACTTCGAACTGAAACGGGGCGTTGTCTGCGAAATGCATGCAGCGCAAATGCAGAACGTCCTGATCCCTCTTAAGGTCCAGACGTGCGGCAAGCCACGACGGTGCGGTCTGAACCTGCCTGTCGACCAGAGAGTACCGGTAAGCCGCTCCGGTAGCGGTGATTTCATCGCGGACCAGAGGGATCGAGAATTGGGCTTTTCTGATCGGCGATTTCAGAACCCGTGTCCCGGCCTTGCGCTTGCGTTCCAGATAGCCTTCTTCGGCAAGCTCGCGTAAGGCTCTGTTGACAGTGGTTCTGGTGCTTGAAAATTCGGTTGCCAGATCCATTTCGCTGGGAAGTACAGAGTCCGGGCTCCAGACACCGGTTTGAATGCGTTCCAGGACCACTTGCTTGATATCCCGAAAGCTCATGTTGTCTTGAGGTCCTGCCATGGTGCTTCCCAACTTTTAAAATTGGATTTATTCCTGTTAAATATACACATAAAGTGGCAAGAGTGAAGTCCGATATGCAGATTATCCGGTGGCGCGATTATGACCTCAAACCGTGGAAGAACGGGCGCGGCACGACGCGGGAAATCGCCAGCCAGTCTGTCCAGGGCACGCTGGCATGGCGGCTGAGTCTCGCCATGGTCGAGAGTGACGGGCCGTTCTCGAATTTTTACGGGCTCGAGCGTATCCTGACCGTGGTCCGAGGCGACGGGATGCGTTTGCTTGGCGTTGAGCGGGACTATGAGGCACAGCCTTTTGTCCCCGTAAGGTTCCCCGGTGGCGAAAAGATCACTGGGCTGTGTCGCAGCACGCCCGTTGAAAACTTCAATCTGATTTTCGACCCCGATCTGATCACGGCCGAGGTCCGGATTCTGGACGCCTCGGAAATCTCCCGTATTGCAGGTCCGTCAGGCGGTACCACGATCGTGCACGTGTTGGATGGTCAGATCATGTGCGATGACGCCGCAGCGCTAGAGGCGCAGGATACCGGTGTCTGCGAGCGCTTCATTCCAGGGTTAAGACCGGTTGGGGGCGGACGGTGCGCCGTTGTCACTCTGGCGCACTCCCAACCTTCATACGGAGTCTAGCAGGTCGGAGATTGCTGTTTTGTAGCGGGCGACAATTGCGTCGTGTTCGCGGTGGCGGCCGTTCTTGACGACGTGGCGTCCGGCGGACCAGGTATCGGTGACAACATCATCCGAGGCCACGAAACAAAGCCCATCAAGGATCTGATCGTCGTTGAGTGCGCAAAGCGCGGGATGGGTGCGGTCGATGGCAACAAGATCGGCCAGTTTGCCGACTTCGATGGTTCCCGCGTCCCGGCCAACCGCCTGCGCGCCCCCTTGCGCCGCGCCGGTATAGAGGGTTTGCCCGACCGACCCCTCGCGAACCACCATGACGTTGCGGGCCATGTCGCGCAGGCGCTGGGAATACTCCAATGTACGCAGCTCCTCGGTCAGCGAGATGCGGACATTCGAATCCGATCCAAGCCCGAATACCCCGTTATGCTCTAGATAAGTCGGGCCATTGAATGGTCCGTCGCCCAGATTGGCTTCGGTGATCGGACACAGGCCGGCAACGGCGCCGCTTTTGGCCATGGCGATGGTTTCAGCCTCGGTCATGTGGGTGGCATGGATCAGACACCAGCGGTTATCGACATCCACATTGTCCAGCAGCCACGCCACCGGACGCTGGCCCAGCTTGGCCTCGACGTCGGCCACCTCCTTGAGCTGTTCCGAGATATGAATGTGAACTGGCCCTTGCGGCGTCGCCTGTAACACCCGCGCCAGATCCGCAGGTGATGTGGCGCGCAGCGAATGGGGGGCTATGCCCACTTGCGCGTCGGCGGGAAGCGCGGACAGGTTTCCATTGCAGGCCTCGACCAGCGACAGGAACCGATCCACATCGTTGGAGAACCGCAACTGACCACCCGTCAACGGCTCCTGGTTCACGCCGCCATAAGTGTAGAGAACAGGCAGATGGGTCAGGCCGATGCCCGTCTGCTGCGCGGCGGCAAAAATGCGATCGCTGAGTTCCGACAGATTGGCATAGGTTTCACCACCGGGCTGTTGGTGGACATAGTGGAACTCGCCGACGGATGCATAACCGGCTTCCTGCATTTCCATGAAAACCATTGCGGCGATGGCCTCGAACTGCGCGGGCGTGAGGTGATCCAGAAAGCGGTACATCAGTTCGCGCCAGGTCCAGAAACTCTCTTTGCCGGCGGCGCGAAACTCCGTCATGCCCGCCATCGCCCGCTGGAAAGTATGGCTGTGCAGATTCGCAAGCGACGGCAGCAGGACATCAACGGAACAGTCGGCCTGATCGGCCGAGGCCCCCTCTTCGATTGCGGCTATGCGCCCGTCAACCGAAGTAACGCAGCAGTTCTTCAGCCAATTTTGCCCTGAAAGCACCTGACTAGCGTGAATCTTCATTCTGGCTCTCAACTTTTGTGTAGACATTTTGGCATATCGACTATACCAAACTATCTGCAAATGCAACTTCGGAAAAAATCTCATGGCTGTGAAATCGGTTCTCCGTAACGTAAAAATTGCAACGCTCGCCAACCAGCAGGCACCCTATGGGCTGATCGAAGAAGGGGCCGTTGTGATGTCCGACGCACAGATCGAATGGGTCGGGTCTGAAAGTGATCTTCCGCAGGACTACACGCGCCTCGATTCCGAGGATTTGGGCGGACGTCTGGTGACGCCCGGTCTGATCGACTGCCACACACATGTTGTTTTTGGCGGCGATCGCGCCCAGGAATTCGAGATGCGCCTGAACGGGGCTGGCTATGAAGAAATCGCGCGGGCTGGCGGGGGCATCAACTCGACGGTGCGCGCCACGCGGCAGGCCAGTCTCGAGCAGTTGATCGAAGGCGCCCTGCCCCGTGTCGATGCGCTGATCGCCGAAGGTTTGACCACCATCGAGATCAAGTCCGGCTATGGGCTTGAGCGGGATACCGAGTTGAACATGCTGCGCGCCGCGCGCGAGATCGCCAACCGCCGCCCTGTTACGGTGCACACCAGCTATCTTGGTGCCCACGCAACGCCGCCGGAATACAAAGGCCGCGATGACGCCTATATCGATGAGGTCGTCATCCCGACGCTGCACGCGGCCCACGAAGAAGGTCTGGTTGACGTGGTTGACGGGTTCTGCGAGGGCATTGCCTTTCAGCCTGGACAGATTGCCCGGGTCTTTGATGTTGCCAAGGCACTGGGCCTGCCGGTCAAACTTCATGCGGAACAGTTATCCAATCTGGGCGGGGCCAAGCTGGCGGCTTCGTACGGAGCGTTATCGGCCGATCACATCGAGTATCTGGATGAGGATGGCGTTGTTGCCATGGCGCAGGCCGGCACCACAGGTGTCATCCTGCCCGGCGCCTTCTACACGCTGCGGGAAACTCAGCAGCCGCCGGTTGATCTGCTGCGCGCCCACCGGGTGGCGATGGCGCTTGCGAGCGATTGCAACCCCGGATCCTCACCTCTGACCTCTTTGCTTTTGACCATGAATATGGGCTGCACCCTTTTCCGCCTGACGCCCGAGGAAACGCTGACGGGCGTCACGCGCAATGCCGCCCGCGCCCTGGGCCTGACTGATCGCGGCGTGATCGCAGCGGGCCAGCGGGCGGATTTGGCGATCTGGGACATCGAACGTCCAGCTGAGCTTTCTTATCGCATCGGGTTCAATCCGCTCTACAAACGTATCTTTGGAGGACACGCGTGACTATTCTCACTCTGGTTCCTGGGCAGACCAAACTGCCACAGCTTGAAAACATCTACTGGAACGAAGCGTCGGCAAGGCTGGATGCGTCCTGCCGCCCGGCGGTTGAACAGGCGGCGGGCCGCATCGCAGCCGCAGCTGCCGGCGACGCGCCGGTCTATGGCGTGAATACCGGCTTTGGCAAACTGGCCAGCCTGAAGATCGAGGCCGAGGATACCGCAACCCTGCAACGGAACCTGATCCTGAGCCATTGTTGCGGTGTGGGCGACGCAACGCCACGCCGGATTGTCCGGCTTATGATGTCGTTGAAGCTACTCAGTTTTGGCCGGGGCGCATCTGGCGTGCGCTGGGAACTGATCGAACTGATGCAGGACATGCTGGAAAAAGGCGTCACGCCCGTTGTGCCCGCGCAAGGATCGGTTGGCGCGTCTGGGGACCTGGCCCCCCTGTCGCACATGACCGCAGTTGTGATCGGCGAAGGTGAGGCCGAATACGAAGGCGAGATTCTGCCCGGTGCCGAGGCGCTGGCAAAGGCAGGTCTGAAGCCGATCGAGTTGGGTCCGAAAGAAGGTCTGGCCTTCATCAACGGGACGCAATTCTCGACCGCCTATGCTCTGGCCGGTCTGTTCGAAGTCTGGCGCGCGGCGCGCAACGCGCTGGTGATCTCGGCCCTGTCGACAGACGCCATCATGGGATCCACCGCGCCGCTGCAGCCTGAAATTCACACCCTGCGCGGACATCGTGGGCAGATCGAAGCGGCAAGCGCCATGCGCGCGATTCTGGCGCAATCCGAGATCCGCGAAAGTCACCGGGACGACGACTCGCGGGTGCAGGATCCCTATTGCATCCGCTGTCAGCCGCAGGTGACAGGTGCCGCGATGGACGTGCTGCGCCAGGCCGCACAGACATTGCTGACCGAAGCAAATGCCGCGACGGATAACCCGCTTGTTCTGACCGATTCAAATCTGATCGTGTCAGGCGGCAACTTCCACGCCGAACCGGTGGGCTTTGCCGCCGATATGATTGCGCTGGCCCTGTCGGAAATCGGCGCGATCAGCCAGCGGCGCATTGCATTGATGGTCGATCCGACGCTCAGCTTCGACCTGCCGCCGTTCCTGACGCCTGCGCCGGGTCTGAACTCGGGCCTGATGATCGCCGAGGTGACGACGGCTGCGCTGATGAGCGAGAACAAGCATCTGGCCAACCCCTGCGTCACCGACAGCACGCCCACTTCGGCCAATCAGGAGGATCACGTTTCCATGGCCGCCCATGGCGCGCGGCGTCTGACCCGCATGGTCGAGAACCTCAACAGCATCCTCGGGGTCGAACTGCTGTGTTCAGCACGCGGCGTCGAATTCCGCGCCCCGCTGCAAACCAGCCCGCTGCTGCAAAAAGCGATTGCCCGCCTGCGCAAGGATGTCTCCAGCTTGCAGGAAGACCGCTATATGGCGCCCGATCTGAAGGCAGCCAAGGAACTGGTTGCGTCCGGTGCCCTGCTTGATGTGGTGAACACCGAGATGCCGGAGCTTGCATGATGCAGGTCTTCGACGTCATACGCGGCGACGGCCCTGTCGTGCTGGGCCAGCCACATGGCGGGACCCGTGTCCCGGATGCCATTGCGGCGCGGCTGAACGCGAACGGGGCCGGTCTGGCGGACACGGATTGGCATATTTCCCGGCTCTATGACGGGTTGCTGCCCGGCGCGACGGTGGTGAAATCCAATGTGCACCGCTATGTGATCGACGCCAACCGCGATCCGTCCGGAGTATCGCTCTATCCGGGGCAGAACACCACGACGCTGGTGCCGCTGACCGATTTCGACGGGAAAGAGATCTGGTTAGACGGGCAAGAGCCATCGACAGATGAAATCGAAGCCCGCCGCGCGGCCTATCACGCACCCTATCACGATGCCCTGCGGGCAGAGTTGGAGCGGGTGCGATCAAGGCACGGGGTGGCGATCCTGTTTGATTGCCATTCAATCCGGTCCAATATCCCGTTCCTGTTCGAAGGCGAGTTGCCGATCTGGAACACCGGGACCAATCTGGGCGCGACCTGCTCCTCTGCGATCGAAGCGGCTGTGGATGCCGTTACGCGGGCGTCGGGCATGGGTGCGGTGCTGAACGGCCGCTTCAAAGGCGGCTGGACGACGCGCCACTATGGTCAGCCCAGCACCGGAATCCACGCCATCCAGATGGAAACGGCGCAACGGGCCTACATGCACGAAACCCCACCTTGGGATTGGGATGACAACCGGGCCGCAATAGCCCGACCGCATCTGCAGAAGATGCTTGAAAAGCTCGACAACCTTGCCCGCTCGGGCACCATTCTTAATCAAGGGAGTGAAGAATGAGCGACCCTCGCAAGAACACCCGCGACGTGTATCCACCGACCGGCACCGAATTGAACGCGAAAAGCTGGCTGACCGAAGCGCCCCTGCGGATGCTGATGAACAACCTGCATCCGGACGTGGCCGAGAACCCGCATGAGTTGGTCGTCTATGGCGGCATCGGTCGCGCCGCCCGGACCTGGAAGGACTTCGACCTGATCGTCGACAGCCTGAAGGATCTGGAAGAGGACGAAACGCTGGTGGTGCAGTCCGGCAAGCCGGTCGCCATCGTGAAGACCCACAAGGACGCGCCGCGGGTGCTGATCGCCAACTCGAACCTGGTGCCCCATTGGGCCAACTGGGATCACTTCAACGAGTTGGATAAAAAGGGCCTGGCCATGTACGGCCAGATGACCGCCGGGTCGTGGATCTATATCGGGTCGCAGGGCATTGTTCAGGGCACCTATGAAACCTTCATGGAGGCCGGGCGTCAGCACTATGGCGGCGACCTGAAAGGGCGCTGGATCCTGACCGGTGGCCTGGGCGGCATGGGCGGCGCCCAGCCTCTGGCCGGTGTGATGGCCGGGGCCTGCTGCCTGGCGGTGGAATGTGACGAGAAATCCGCCGATTTCCGCCTGCGCACCCGCTATGTCGACGAAAAGACCCACAGCCTGGACGAAGCGCTTGCGATGATCGACCACTGGACCAAGGCGGGCGAGGCGAAATCCGTGGCGCTGATCGGCAACGCTGCCGATATCTACCCCGAGATTTACAAGCGCGGCATCAAGCCCGACATCGTCACCGACCAGACCAGCGCCCATGATCCGGTCAACGGCTACCTGCCGCAGGGCTGGACCGTTGCCGAATGGCGCGCCAAGGCCGAAACCGCCCCGAAAGAGGTGGAAAAAGCCGCTCGTGCCTCGATGAAAGTACAGGTCGAGGCGATGGTCGCCTTCCACAATGAGGGTGTGCCAACCGTCGATTACGGCAACAACATCCGCCAGATGGCGCTGGAAGAAGGTCTGGAAGACGCCTTTGCCTTCCCCGGTTTCGTTCCCGCCTATATCCGTCCGCTGTTCTGCCGCGGCATCGGCCCGTTCCGCTGGGCGGCCCTGTCGGGCGACCCCGAGGACATCTACAAAACCGACCAGAAGGTCAAGGAACTGCTGCCCGACAACAAGCACCTGCACAACTGGCTGGACATGGCGCGCGAACGGATCGAATTCCAGGGCCTGCCCGCACGGATTTGCTGGGTTGGTCTGGGTGATCGTCACCGTCTGGGGCTGGCGTTTAACGAAATGGTCAGGAACGGCGAACTGAAAGCCCCTGTCGTGATCGGTCGCGACCATCTGGACAGCGGCTCGGTCGCCTCGCCCAACCGCGAGACCGAAGCGATGATGGACGGTTCGGACGCCGTATCGGACTGGCCGCTGCTGAACGCGCTGGTCAACACCGCCTCGGGCGCGACATGGGTCTCGCTGCACCACGGTGGCGGTGTCGGCATGGGCTTCTCGCAGCACTCGGGCGTGGTGATCTGCGCCGATGGCACCGATGACGCCGCCAAGCGCCTTGAACGCGTTCTGTGGAACGATCCGGCGTCTGGCGTCTGGCGCCACGCGGATGCGGGCTATGACATCGCGAAAGACTGCGCGCGCGAAAATGGCCTGCGCCTGCCGGGCATCCTGGGCAACTAAGGATAACTTCGGGCTCAACGGCAGTTAAACAATTGAATGCACAAAAAGGATCTCGGCTATTCACTCGTGAAGGCCGAGATCTCACCCAGCAACGGAAGCATCATCGTAAACAGCTCTGACTACGAGGTGATCATACATATGGTGTAAAGCTGTCGCCGGAACTTTTTGACCGATTGGGGGCTGATGCCAGGGTCACGTGCGGTTGAGGGCGATGAATGCCCCTGCCCGACCATAGCGGCGTTTCAATCTGTTCGTACTAGAAACCAAAAGCGACCCTTCGCGCAGATTATGTTTAACCGCTTTGCGGTAGCCCGCACAATTTACCGGTCGACCTGCACCTGCTCAGATTTTGCCACAGCACCAATATTGCCGTCGACCTGATCACCGAACACGATCTGGACCGTTTGGGGGGTGGCTGGACTGACGGGGTACTCTGCCGTCTTTTCGGGCAGGCATCCGGGTTCCTTTGAATTCAGGGGAAAGGTGAATACCACCTTAGGGGGGTGGCATTTCACTGATGGGCTTTGGAGACGCACAGCCCTTCACGCGGTGCACCGCAAACCATGAACCCGAAAATGCCTGGATTTTTGATGGCGTGGTGAACGAGACCTTTGGCGATTCCGGGTTGGTTCTCGGCGGTGCTGCCGGCTATGGGGTTGGCGCAACAAATGCCAGTCTGGGGACCAGAGATGATTGCCAGGTGCTCGCGCGGTCCGAAGACATCCTTGACGACTTTTTCCATGACCCGACGCGATGGTACGAGGGGGCGAGCCAGAACGCGACGCGCATCGATGTGCCGAGATGACCATCCGCTGTCTGTCTTCCGGCAGCTTCATCTTCTCGGCAAGTTCGGTCGTGCGGTGTGACGCCCTGCCCTCGCAACGCTCTCAAAATGACGTCGGTCGAATAGCAGCCAATGTTCTGAAATAAGCCCCCGAGCATTCTCCGGCATAGAAGTCGAACCGTTTCATCCCGCTGCCGCTGTCGCGACGGCCGAAACCTACCCGCTTTGGGCTCGGGACCAATTGATCCCGTGCCCTGATTGTTCGCTGCAAAACTTATACTGTGAGTACTTTATGCGCGTTATTTGTAGTTTTTGCACATAACCTTTCCACATGCCCATGTCACCCTTCCTCTCGTCAGGCATTGCTTATCATGTTAAGTTTAGATCACCAAAGCCATGCCCACATTCGCGACCATGAAAGCCATTTCTGCCAATCACCCTGCGCCCTCCCCTGCCCTGTCTCAAGCGGTTCAGGATTCCTTCACGCCGGGATTGCCGGGCTTATGCGCGACGGTATCAACCTGAGTACGTTCGACAAGACCGGCCTGACTTAGGTTTCACTGTCGCAAGCCAAAACGACCCCCAAAGGTGAAACTCCACAGCTGGTACTGCAAGGCCGCGCCGACTAGGCGTTGATGCATTGGATCGAGATCGGAGACATCACCCCAGCCGCCCCGTTCCGACCGGGCGCTGAATCGCCACCTGTCCGCTGATACGACCTATCAGATCATGAAACACCGGCTAATGCTGACCGGGCGAACCGATGGCTTGCCACACCGCATGGGTTGCGCTGGGTGTTCCTGACCCAGATCCCACTGGGCGGCGTCCGGTTCAAGCCGCAATGCGCTTGTCTGCTCACAGATCCAAGATGCCGGTCAAAAGTATTATGACGATGCAGACCATGACGAAAACCCGGCTGCCAATCTTCTGGGATAACCTTGCACAAAAGAAAACGCCGGGCTGCTGACCCGGCGTTTTACCCAACCCAAACATGGCATCAAATCTTACCCGTGGGTAAGATCGTCCTCTTCCTGCAAATCGTCGATCAGTGTTGCGATGGCTTGCTCCAATCGGGCGCGGTCCACGCGGGTGAAATCCAGATCATAGCGCAGCTCGATCCGACCGCTTGAGGCCGAACATTTCGCAACCCCTGCCCGCCCAGACACCTGAAACGTGGTTTTCGCACGCCGCGTTTTGCCACCCGAAGCGCTCACCGGTTTCTTGGGTGTGCTTGCCTCGGCCTCGACGAATGTCCGCAGGATCGCAACTTCACGCGGCCCATCACGGTCCGGCTCGTTCATCACTGCCGCGCTCACCTGGCGGATCAAGCCCGGGTTGGCGTCGAGCTTTCGTTTCAGATCGACTCCCAGATTTCGCGGAATATCGTTGGGATGCATCAGCACCTTGTCCAGCATCATCAGCAGGCTGGCAAAGGATCGGATATAGCTACGCTTGGTGTAGCTGGCGGATTTGAACAGGATCGCAACCGCCTTGTCCACGTCGGGGCAGTCATTCGCCGGGTCCTCGGCATAGGCCCGGGCCAGCGCGCCCATCTCAGCAAAAGATATGTCCTTGCGGATCAGGTTCTCATCCACCATGCGGCGGTAACTGTCGCTCAGATCGGCCGCTTCGGAAATGCCCGCCGGGATCGTAACATAAAGATCGTCACCGGTTTCCTCATGCAGCGCGCGATAGGCCGAAAGACGCCGCATCCCCTGAATCAGATCAAACCGGCCATCGGAACGACGCTCCAACCGGATCGGGTTCGACAGGCCAATATCGCGAATCGAGTCCTTCAATTCGTCCAACTCGGGGTCGGGGCCGGGTTTGCGGTCGCGGGTCAGTTTTTCGGTGACCACGTCCGACAGGGCCACATGTTCGGTCACCAATCCTTCGGACCGCAGGCGAACCAGCTCATGCGCCAGTCGGTCGTTTTCGGCGCGAATGGTATCCTCGGTCGATTGCTGGTCACGCAACGCGTCGGCGTTTTCCGAGATTGCCGTAGCCATCGGGCCGCGCCGCTTTTCAAGTACCTTGTCCGGAACCTTGCCGACCGGGATGTCCTCCATGGACGGCATGTCGATGTCAAACATTCTGCGTTTACGGCTCATGCGTCATCCTCCAGCTTGTCCCAGGCCGACAGCATCACGTCCCGGAACTCTTCATACACATTGTCAAAGGTCGAGCGCGCGCGGCGCCATGTTTCCCGCGTCATCTCGCGGTAGTCCATCTCATAGACCGAGCTCAGGAAGCGGCCTGATTGTTCGACGGCGCGGGTCATTTCCACCGGGTGTTCAGCGACATGTTCACCGAACACCTTCTTGAAAGCATCGAACATGGCCAGATGCAGCGCGTTGCCCGGTTCATATCGGGTCAGCAGGAAACGCATCTCACAGAATGTCTTGGGCAGGCCGATCTTACCCGTGGGTAAGGTTTTGTCGAAGCCGTAGGCAAGATCTTCCAGCGCCTCGGCCAGCTGGCCAATGAACGAAGTGGTCGAGTCATATTCCCAGTAGCCGGGACCAGACGGAATATAGAGCATGTCAGCGGCAAACACCGCGTTCATCGACTGATAGCCAATCGCGGGCGGGCAATCGAACAGGATCAGGTCATAGGCGTCGTCGGGGATCTGATCCAAATACCGGGACACGGCGGCAAAGAACGACCACTCGGGGTTCAGGTGCCGGTACTGAGCCGAGGCAAACTCCACGAAGGCCGCGTTGGCACAGGAGGGGATGACGTCGATGGTCGACCACGAACTTTGCTTGATGAAGTCCGAGATACGCAGATCGCCCAAACCCATGCCCGTAATCGAAGGCGGCAGTTCACGGCGGGGCAGGGCGGTGCCGGATTCAGCCGCGGCGGGGCGGTTGTTCATCCGCTCGGTCTCGCGGATCAGGTCGCGGGCCATGATGCCCCAGACGGTGAAATCCTCGGCCACATCGGTCAGACCCATCGAATGGCTCAGTGTCGCCTGCGGGTCGAAATCCACCACCAGCACGCGGTAGCCATCCAGCGCGGCGGCATGCGCCAGATGCAGGGCGACAGTGGACTTGCCGGCGCCGCCCTTGAAGTTGGCCACCGCCGCGCGCATGGCACGCTTGCCCACGGGGCGGGGCGGCATCAGGGATTTGCGGTTCACCTTGAGCCGCCGGCGCAGCTCATTCACCTCTTCCAGACTGAACCAGCGCTGACGGCCTTCCGGTTCCACCTCACCGCCGGGCAGCGAGGGGTCGGCGGCCAGCTTGCCGCGAAAGGTGGATTGGTTGACGCGAAAGATCAGTTCGGACACCTCCCAGCTTGAAAACCGGCGGAGGGTCTTCTCCATCTCGGGGCTGAAGGTCTGCTGGCGAATCCAGCCCTGCATTTTGAGGGACTGATTGCGCAATGCGTTCAGGTCTTCGTGCGTGTACATGCCTCAAGTCTCATCGTTTGGGACGCTATTTTATATGTGTTTTCTATTTACGCTTGATTTGCTCTTTACGCAAAAGGAAATATGATGAGACAGTGATCTTACCCACGGGTAAAAAATCAAGGGCTTCGCGGGCGCTGGTCGATTCGGAGGCCCGATGATTCGTCAGGGGGCAAGATCGCGGGCGCCGCGACTGGATTTAGGGGGTCGCAACTGTCTAAACCACCCCATTTGGGGGGACAAAACAAGCCAATAAGGGGACAGCCAAGATGTCCCCCATCACCAATACTTCACCCATTTTCTTTTTGAATTTTGAATTGGGATTGGCGGCAATCCGGCTCTAAGTCAGACTCCGCTTGACAGAATCGTCGGATTGGACGCTAATCAGGGCATCAAGACGAAAAGCGTTGGCAAACAGCGCAAGACTGGCGGTATGAACCGTCCGAGGCAGACAGAGCGGTGAGAACGGGAATGCAGGTTGCAAAACCGGTCGGGCGAAATGCGCCCGCGATAAAATATGATATTCTGTCCGCATTGACCGTGCACGCCCTGTCGGGCGACAAGCACCGTCAGCGCAGCATTCTGCGTATCATTGCCCTGATCACCACCCGCTACAACTGGCGCAACAATGAGCTGTCGATTGGCCGCGAGGAAATCGCGCGTCTTTGGTCAGTGAATGAACGTACGGTCAAACGGGAAATGGCCAAGCTGCGGACATTGGGATGGATCGCTGTCAAGCGCCCCGCCGCGCGCGGGCGGGTGGCGGTCTATGAATTGGACTTGAAACAGCTGATGATCGACACGTCCGAAGTGTGGCCGACAATCGGGTCCGATTTCCAGGCGCGGATGACGGAAGAACCCGAAGTGGAAACCAACGTCGTACCGTTCACGGCCAAACCTTCGCTCCCGGAGGTGTCGGACGGCGATGTCTGGACGCAGGTTCAGGCCATCCTGCATGGACGCGATCCCGAGCTTTGGGCCAGCTGGTTCCGGCATCTGACCGAGGCCGACAGGGCAGGGGGGATGGTTACCCTGATGGCGCCGTCGCGATTCATGGCGGATTATATCGCCCAGAAATGGACCGGACGGTTGCTGGCCGCCTACAGCCGCGTTGACCCGGATGTGCGCAGCGTTCGGTTGGAGACGGCGGAGTAGGGGTCAATCACAGCTTGAAATTTTCACCTCTATGCGCGACCTGACACCATGCAGGATTTCAATTGCCCCAATTGCGGGTCTTTATGCCCGATCATCTTGAAAACCGCCAAGCTCGTGACCTGCCCTTCATGCGGCACGACCCTGTTTCTGAAGGGCGATCACATTGAACAGGCCGGAGAGCAAGGCGTGATGCATGACGCGCCGCTGTTGTTCGGAGTTGGAGATACCGTCGAACTGGGGCGCAAGACCATGCAGATAATCGGCCACGCGCGGTACTCTTACGGCCGCGGGTTCTGGGATGAATATTGTGGGATCGCGCAAATGGGGGCGACCTTGTGGATATCGGTCGACGAAGGCGACGTGGTCGAACAGACCCGCATCCCGGCAGAGAACGTACCGAGGGCCAGACCTCCGTTCAAACCTGGCGAGACGCTGGACTTCAACGGCGCCACCTATACCGTGACCGAAATCGAACAGGCCGAGTGCATCGCCTTACGCGGGCAGTTCGACGAGCCGCTGCGGGTGGGTGAGACCTATTGCTTCGTCAATGCCTCAGCCGATGGTTACCGGCTGCTGTCCGGTGAGTTCTGGGGCGAAAGCGAAGCGTGGTTCGAAGGGCGCTGGCACGATCCGTTCGGCGTGAAGGTGCAGAAACAGACATGACCCGGACGCCCGAGCTTACATCCATCAACTGCACTTCCTGCGGCGCCGGATTGGACGTTTTGGGCGGCGGGCGAGTAGTGGTCAAAATCTGCGAATTTTGCGGATCAGAATTGAATGCGCAGGACAATTATAAGATTCTTCGCAAGTTCACTGATCGGAAAAGACCCCGGACGCCGTTTTCGGTCGGGATGCGCGCTACGTTGTATGATGTCGAGTTTGTCATCATTGGCCTGGTTCAACACACCGAACGCTGGGCCGGCCGCGTCTTCACCTGGATCGACCATCAGCTTTATTCGCCAACCCATGGCTATGCCTGGCTAACGCTGGAAAACAGCCATCTGGTGTTTTCGCGGCGATACAGGGGAACCGGCTGGTTGTCCGAGCGCGTGGTGGAAAGCGCTGAGCACCGGCCAACTGTTCATATCAGTGGGGAACCGTTCCGCTACTACGAGACCACAACCAGCAAGATCACCTATGTCGAAGGCGAATTTACCTGGCGGCCAAAGTTTGGTGAGAGGACGGTGACCGTCTCGGCCATGTCCGACTCGGCGATGCTTGGGTTTTCGCAAACGGGCGGCGAGCGTGAGGCCTACCGCTCGGTCTATGTGACCAAGGCCGAGGCCGAAGCGGCCTTTGGCGTCGCGCTGGACCTCAAGCCCTATCGCGTGCATCCGTTGCAACCCTTTGTGGCGGGGCGGAACTTTTGGTTCCTGCTGATCAGCTCGTTCGTGTTCGCGGCCATCTGTCTGGTGATGGCCTTGGGGTTCAATCTGCACAGCGGGCGGACTGTGTTGCGCAACACCCAGGTGGCTATGCGGGACCTGCCGGTTGAGATTGCCATTCCGCTGGAGGCCGACAACCGGCTGACCTCGATCCGGGTCACCGGCGATATGCGGAACAGCTGGGCCTATCTTGAGATGGAGATGCTGGACCCGAACGGCCAGCCGGTGTTCGAGACCGGCCGCACCATCGAATCCTATTCCGGCCGTGACGCCGACGGCAATTGGAGCGAAGGATCACCGGCGACCCGGTTGCGCTTTCGCCCCGAAATCAGCGGAACCTACACCCTGGCCCTGTCGGCAGCCGAGAAAGGGCTGTGGCATGGCGGGAACGGTCGGCAAAACCCGTCGGGTGAACCGTTCACCCGTTTAAGGCTGGAAGTGCGGGCCGGTTTGTTCACCGGCAAATGGATGGCGTTTCTGGGTGCGGTCTTCGGGGCGTTGTTCCTGTATCAGTTCGGGCGTAAATGGCTGCATCGACGGGCGCGCTGGTCCGGGTCTGACTGGGTAGACGAGGATTAACGTGACTGCATTCCGGATCATCTTCCTACTGATCTCAACCGCGGCCGTGGGGGCCACGGGATATGTAACTTACAACGGTTACGGCGGCGAAAGCCGTGACCTGGACAGATCCGTCCGCGTCGGCAGCGATGGCGGCGGCTATTATCGATCAAATCGCGTGAAATAACGGGGACATCATGGACTATTTTGCAGCCATTCAGATTGCAGAGGTAATCAGCACGATCTTTTATACTTTCCTCGGCGTCATGCTGATGTGGGTGGTGTGGAAGGTCATCGACTGGCTGACCCCGTTTTCCATCGTGCGCGAGATCGAGCATGACCAGAACGTGGCGCTGTCGATCCTGATCGGGCTGCTGTTCGTCTCGGTCGCCATCATCATCGCCGCCGTCATCCTGTCATGACAGCGGCCCGCGCGGTCGAGGCGCGCGCCGCGTGGCTGCTGGCCGCGACGTTTCTGGTTGCCATTGCCGGGCTGATCTACGAGCTGATCGCGGCCACGCTCTCCAGCTATCTGCTGGGGGATTCGGTGCGGCAGTTCTCGCTGGTCATCGGGATATTCCTGTCGGCGATGGGGCTGGGGGCGTGGTTGTCGCGCTTTGTGACCCACGCGTTTTCCGGCTTTGTCTGGGCGCAGATTCTGCTGGGGGTCGTCGGCGGCTTCATGGCACCGGTGCTGTTTCTGAACTATGCGTGGATGGGGCATGTGGCGACGCCGCTTTACGCTGCGCTGGTCCTCATCGGGGTGCTGTCGGGGATGGAGATCCCCCTGATCGCGCGGGTTCTGGAACAGATCGGCGCGCTGAAGTTCCGGTTCGAAAATGTCCTGAGCGTCGATTACGTGGGTGCGCTGGTGGCCTCGCTGGCTTTTCCGCTGCTGGTGATCCCGCATCTGGGGCTGATGTCGGCCAGCCTGGCCTTTGGCGGTTTGAACCTGGCGGTGGCGGGGCTGTCCCTGTTTCTGTTCCGGCAATGGGCCAGCCGGTTGCAGGTTGCAGTCTGGGCGCTGGCCTTTGCGGCGACTATGGTGGCGCTGTGGCATTCCGAGAAACTGGTCTCGGTCACCGAGGCCGAACTGTTCGAGGATGACGTGATCCTGTCCGAGGCGACACCCTATCAGCAGATCACGGTGACGCGCTATCGCGACCGGGTGCGGCTGTTTCTGGATCACTCGATCCAGTTCGACACGCTGGACGAGCACCGCTATCACGAGCCGCTGGTGCACCCGGCCATGGCATTGGCACCGCGGCGGGCGGATATTCTGGTGCTGGGTGGTGGCGACGGCATGGCCGTGCGCGAGGTGCTGCGCTATGAGGGTGTTGAAAGCGTGACGCTGGTCGATCTGGACCCGCGTGTCACGCAGGTGTTCCGCGACCATCCGGACCTGTCGTCCCTGAACGATGGGGCGTTGGCCGATCCGCGCGTCGCCATCACCAATCAGGATGCGTGGAAGTTCCTTGAAGCGGACGACCGGGTTTATGACGTGATCCTCATCGACCTGCCCGACCCGAAATCCATCGCATTGTCGCGGCTATATACCCGGCAATTCTATGGGCTGGCCGTCGAACGGCTGAGCGGGCAGGGGCTGTTGGTCACGCAGGCCGGATCGCCGTTTTTCGCACGTCAGGCCTTTTGGTCGGTGGTCGAGACCCTGAACAGCAGCCGCAATCCGCAACAGCCGGGGCAGGGGCTGCATACGTTGCCGTATCACAGCTACGTGCCCAGTTTCGGCGAGTGGGGGTTTGTGTTGGCTTCGCCCGAACCGCTGCCGGGCCGGGAATTGGACCTGCCGGAGGGGCTGCGCTATCTGACCGATGACGTGTGGCAGGCGGCGCAGGTGTTCGGCTCGGATATGGATCGCGTCGCAGCCGAACCCAATACGCTGCAGACCCATGTTCTGACCGGGTACTATCTGGACGGCTGGGATTACTGGTTCCGGTGAATTGTCACCCCGGCTGGTGCAAGCCGCGCAGATGGTCCCTTGATATTCTCCGCAGAATGGTATACCGCCGCATACAAATGATTGCCGGATCTGTCAGAACACCGCGAATCCGGCAAAAAAGCGTCACCAATTGCAAACAGCCGGATCAGCCATGAGCCTTTATACAGACTACCTCAGCGAAATCGAAACCCGCAAGGAACAGGGGTTGCACCCCAAGCCCATCGATGATGGTGCACTTGTCAAAGAGATTGTCGGCCAGATCAAGGATACCGGCAATGCTCACCGGGCGGAGTCGCTGAACTTTTTCATCTACAACACGCTGCCGGGCACAACCAGCGCCGCAGGTGAAAAGGCCAAGTTCCTGAAAGAGATCATTCTGGGCGAGGCCGTGGTCGAAGAGATCTCGGTTCCTTTCGCGTTCGAGCTGCTGTCGCACATGAAAGGCGGCCCCTCGGTCGAGGTTCTGCTGGATCTGGCGCTGGGTGATGATGCCGCGATCGCCGGTCAGGCCGCCGAGGTGCTGAAATCGCAGGTCTTCCTGTATGACGCCGACACCGACCGGTTGAAGGCCGCGTTCGAAGCCGGCAATGCGGTGGCGAAGGACATTTTGGAAAGCTATGCCAAGGCCGAGTTCTTCACCAAGCTTCCTGATCTGGACGAAGAAGTAAAAGTCGTGACCTACATCGCCGGTGAAGGTGATATTTCGACAGACCTGATGTCGCCGGGTGCCGAGGCGCATTCGCGTTCTGACCGAGAGCTGCACGGCCAGTGTTTCAGCACCCCGGAAGCCCAGGCCGAGATTCGCGCATTGCGTGAAGCACATCCTGATGCCCGCGTGATGATGATCTCGGAAAAAGGCACCATGGGTGTGGGGTCGTCGCGCATGTCAGGGATCAACAACGTGGCGCTGTGGACCGGTAAGCAGGCCAGCCCTTACGTACCTTTCGTCAACATCGCGCCGGTCGTGGCGGGCACCAATGGTATCTCTCCGATCTTCCAGACCACCGTGGGCGTGACCGGTGGTATCGGCATCGACCTGAAGAACTGGGTCAAGAAGGTCGACGAAGACGGCAACGCGATCCTGAACAATGACGGCAACCCGATCCTGGAGGAGGCCTATTCGGTCGCAACCGGTACGGTTCTGAAGATCAACACCAAAGACCACAAGCTGCTGAGCGAAGATGGCGAAGAGCTCGCCGATGTGTCCGCCTCTTTCACGCCGCAGAAGGTGGAATTCATGAGGGCGGGCGGGTCATACGCCGTTGTTTTCGGCAAGAAGCTGCAGACATTTTCGGCCGAGACGCTGGGCATCGAAGCCCCCCTGGTCTTTGCCCCGTCGAAAGAGATCAGCCACAAAGGTCAGGGCCTGACCGCGGTCGAAAAGATCTTCAACAAGAACGCGGTTGGCGCAACTCCGGGCAAGACCCTGCACGCCGGTTCGGATGTGCGCGTCAAGGTTAACATCGTTGGCTCGCAGGACACCACCGGCCTGATGACCATGCAGGAACTCGAAGCGATGGCGGCAACCGTCGTGGCGCCCAGCGTTGATGGCGCCTATCAGTCGGGCTGCCACACCGCATCGGTCTGGGATACCAAGGCACAGGCCAACACGCCGCGCCTGATGAAATTCATGAACGATTTCGGCCTTGTCACCGGTCGCGACCCGAAAGGCGTCTATCACGCGATGACCGACGTGATCCACAAGGTGCTGAACGACATCACCGTGGATGACTGGTCGGTTATCATCGGCGGCGACAGCCACACCCGTATGTCCAAAGGCGTGGCCTTCGGCGCCGACTCGGGCACCGTGGCACTGGCGCTGGCGACCGGTGAAGCCTCGATGCCGATCCCGGAGTCGGTCAAGGTGACCTTCAAGGGCAACATGGCCGAGCACATGGACTTCCGCGATGTGGTGCACGCCACCCAGGCGCAGATGCTGGAGCAGCATGGCGACAACGTTTTCCAGGGCCGCGTGATCGAAGTGCATATCGGCACGCTGCTGGCGGACCAGGCCTTTACCTTCACCGACTGGACCGCCGAGATGAAGGCCAAGGCCTCGGTCTGTATCTCGAATGACGACACGCTGATCGGTTCGCTGGAACTGGCCAAGTCGCGCATCCGGATCATGATCGACAAGGGCATGGAGCATGAAAACGGCATGCTGCAAAAGCTGATCAACATCGCGGATGCCCGCATCGCCGAGATCAAGTCGGGTGAAAATCCGGCTCTGCGCCCCGATGACAACGCGAAGTACTTCGCCGAGGTTGTCGTCGATCTGGATCAGATCGTCGAGCCGATGATCGCCGACCCGGACGTCAACAACGCCGATGTTTCCAAGCGCTACACCCACGACACGATCCGCCCGATCTCTTACTACAATGCAGAAAAGCAAGTGGATCTGGGCTTTGTCGGCTCGTGCATGGTGCACAAGGGGGACATCAAGATCGTCGCGCAGATGCTGAAGAACCTGGAAAAGGAAACCGGCAAGGTCGAATTCAAGGCGCCGCTGGTTGTAGCGGCCCCGACCTACAACATCATCGACGAGTTGAAGGCAGAGGGCGACTGGGAAGTGCTCGAGAAATACTCGGGTTTCGAGTTCGACGACCTGTTCCCGAAAACGCAGGCGCGCACCGAGTATGAGAACATTCTCTATCTCGAGCGCCCCGGCTGTAACCTCTGCATGGGCAACCAGGAGAAAGCCGCCAAGGGCGATACGGTTCTGGCCACCTCGACCCGCCTGTTCCAGGGCCGCGTCGTGGCAGATGCACCGGACAAGAAAGGCGAAAGCCTGCTGGCCTCGACCCCGGTTGTCGTGCTGTCGGCCATCCTGGGCCGAACGCCGAAGATCGAAGAGTACAAGGCGGCGGTCGAAGGCATCGACCTGACCAAGTTCGCCCCGCCCGTGGTGCCGGAAAACACCAAATCGGCGCATTTCTAAGACCCGTCAGGCCGGTTCATCACGAACCGGCCTGAACGTTTCCTGACAGCGGAATTCCTGATCCCGCCCGTTTGACCACGGTGACGCCAGAACAAGAACAGGACGGGTGAAATAGGCGAAACCCGACCAACAGGCGGGTTGTCTTTTGGTCGGTTCCCGCCTAGTCAGAGCCTTACCTCGGGGTGCGTGGCGCGGCCACGCTGAGATGCCTTTGGCGAACCCGTTGAACCTGAACCGGCTAGAACCGGCGGAGGGAAAGGTGACGGTTTCATCCATCCTTGCCCTCTCGCCGCAATGGAGGATGACATGAAACATCTGATGATTGCTGCGGGAATTCTGAGTGCAACCACGGCCATGGCGGCCGATAAACCTCAGCTGACCGTGTATACCTATGACAGCTTTGTCTCGGACTGGGGCCCCGGCCCGCAGGTGAAAGAGGCGTTTGAGGCGGTCTGTGACTGCGAGCTGAACCTTGTCGGCGTCGAGGATGGCGCGGCGTTGTTGTCGCGCATCCGGCTGGAGGGTGAGACCTCGGACGCTGACGTGGTGCTGGGGCTGGATACCAATCTGATCAATGCGGCCAAAGAAACCGGCCTGTTTGCGCCCAGCTCGGTCAGCGCCGAATACACCCTGCCGATCGAATGGGCGGACGAGGTATTCGCGCCCTACGACTGGGGCTATTTCGCCTTTGTCCATAATGCCGATGCTGCGGCGCCTGCAAATTTTCGCGAACTGGCCGATGGTGACACCAAAATCATCATTCAGGACCCGCGTTCTTCGACCCCCGGTCTGGGGCTGCTTTTGTGGGTTCAGGCGGCTTATGGCGATGAGGCGGCAGATATCTGGGCCGGGCTGGCTGACAATATCGTCACCGTGACCAAGGGCTGGTCCGAGGCCTATGGCCTGTTTCTGGAAGGTGAGGCCGACATGGTCCTCAGCTATACCACCTCGCCCGCCTATCACCTGATCGCCGAAGAAGACGCCAGCAAAGCGGCGGCTGCTTTTGACGAAGGTCACTACATGCAGGTCGAGGTCGCCGCCAAGCTGGCCGGGACCGATCAGCCCGAACTGGCGGATCAGTTCCTGAACTTCATGGTCTCGGACGCGTTCCAGCAGATCATTCCGACGACCAACTGGATGTACCCGGCGGTGACTCCGGCAGCCGGTCTGCCCGAAGGGTTCGAGACGCTGATTCAGCCGGAAAAATCCCTGCTGTATTCTCCGGATGAGGCCGCCGTTGTGCGGGATCAGGCGCTGGCGGAATGGCTGAGCGCGCTCAGCCAGTAAGCCCCTGGCCGGGCGTTGGCGCGGCGGCTTTGGTGGCCGCGCTGATATTGGGGACCCTTGCTGCTGTTGCCCTGCGGTCCGATGCGGCGGGCGGGTTCGGCCCGGCGGATTGGGCCGCCCTGCGGTTCACGCTTGTGCAGGCGGTTTTGTCTGCCCTGTTCAGTGCGGCGCTGGCGGTGCCGGTGGCGCGGGCACTGGCCCGGCGGCGATTTCCGGGGCGGCGTGTGTTGATTGCATTGCTGGGAGCGCCGTTCATTCTGCCGGTCATCGTGGCGATCCTCGGGCTGTTGCAGGTCTTCGGCCGCGCGGGGTGGATTTCGGAAATTCTGGGTGTCTTTGGCCTGCCGCCGATACGGATCTACGGGTTGCACGGCGTTGTGCTGGCGCATGTCTTCTTCAACCTGCCGCTTGCGACGCGGCTTATCCTGCAGGCGTGGCAGGAAATCCCCGCCGAACGCTTTCGTCTGGCCGCGCAGCTGGGCTGTGACGGAATGGCGATGTTCCACCTGATCGAGCTGCCAATGCTCAGGCGCATCCTGCCCGGCGTGCTGGCGGTGATCTTTGCCATCTGTCTGACCAGTTTTGCCGTTGCTCTGACCCTTGGCGGAGGACCGCGGGCAACAACGATTGAACTCGCGATCTATCAGGCCTTTACCTATGATTTCGATCTTGGCCGGGCGGCGTTGCTGTCGGCGTTGCAACTGGCCCTGACCGCGGCGGCAGCGCTGGCCGCCCTGAAGTTTTCGCGCGGCGACGGGTTCGGGGCCGGGCTGGACCGGGCCATCCGCCGCTGGGATGGCGGTGCGCCGATACTTGATACGTTTTGGATTCTGGCAGCAGCGGCGTTTCTGCTGCTGCCTTTGGCGGCGGTGGTGATTTCCGGGCTTTCGGGGCTGTTCGAGATGCCGTCGCTGGTGTTCCGCGCGGCGCTGACCTCGGTTCTGGTGGCTGCGGCCAGCACGGCTGTTCTGTTGATGCTGGCTCTGCCCATGGCCATGGCCGTTGCGACCGGGCGATACGGGATCGTCGAACTCAGCGGTATTCTGGGACTGGCGGCGTCGCCCCTGGTGATCGGCACCGGCCTGTTCATCCTGATCCGCCCGGTGGCCAACCCGGCGACACTGGCGCTGCCGGTCACGGCGTTGGTGAATGCGGTCATGGCGCTGCCGTTCGCCCTGCGCATTCTGGTTCCGGCCGCGCGGGAGGTGGTCACGCGCCACGGGCGGCTGGCCTTGTTGCTGGACATGGACAAAACAACCTTTTTCGCAAGGGTTCTGTTACCTCGAATGCGCCCGCAAATCCGCTTTGCCGCCGGTCTTGCCGCCGCGTTGTCGATGGGCGATCTCGGTGTCATTGCGTTGTTCGCCGATCCGCAGATCGCCACCTTGCCGCTGCAGATTTACCGGTTGATGGGGGCTTACCAAATGCAGGCGGCGGCGGGGGCGGCGTTGTTGCTTTTGGTGCTGTCGATGGGGGCCTTCTGGCTTTTGGATCGCGGAGGGCGATTACATGCTGAAACTTGACGGGTGCGTCATTGAAAATGGCGGTTTCGCACTGCAGGCCGATTTTACAGTCGAGGCCGGGGCAAGCGTTGCCATCGTCGGCCCCTCCGGTGCGGGCAAGTCGACGCTGCTTGAGGCCATCGCCGGGTTTCGCGGCCTCAAACAGGGGCAAATCCTGTGGCGGGGTCAACGGATCTCTGGCCTTGCCCCGGGAAAACGCCCGCTGGCGATGCTGTTTCAGGATGGCAACCTGTTCCCGCATCTGACGGTGGAACAGAACGTTGCCCTGGGCCTGCGCCCGAACGGGCGTCTGTCGGCCGAGGAAAAATCGCAGGTCAAAACCGCGCTGGCCCGCGTGGCGCTGCCCGGTTTCGAGAGGCGCAAACCGGCCGAGCTGTCGGGGGGCCAACAAAGCCGAGTCGCGCTGGCCCGGGTCCTGGTGCAACGGCGTGACATGCTGTTGCTGGACGAACCCTTTGCAGCGCTGGGGCCTGCGCTGAAGGCTGAAATGCTGGACCTTGTTGCAGGGTTGCTGGCCGAGACCGGAACAACTCTGCTGATGGTCAGCCATGACCCGCAGGACGCCCGCCGCATCGCCGATCAGACGGTGCTTGTGGCCGACGGACGTGCGCATTCGCCCGCGTCAACGACGCAGCTGTTCGACAACCCGCCGCCCAGCCTGCGGGCCTATCTGGGATAGGCGCTATTTTCGGTTGTGGAAGATGAAGCCGAGGAAGTTCAGCAGGAGCTGCGCCGCCAGAATCTGCGTGCTTTCCGTCTGATCATAGGCCGGGGCGACCTCGACCAAATCGATGCCGACCACATCACCGCGCTTGCTCAGCCCCTGAAGGATTTCCAACACGTCATAATAGAGAAATCCGCCATGGCTGGGCGTTCCGGTGCCCGGCGCGATGGAAGGGCAGAACGCGTCGATATCGATGGTGACATAATAGCGCGCGCCTTCGGGGATACGGTCCAGAACACCGTCCGTGCCCAGCTTGCGTACCTGCCTGACCGACAGGATATCCGAACCGCGGGCGCGGGCATCCTCATAGCCTTCCCTGGCGGTTGAGGAGACGTTGCGGATGCCCAGCTGTGTCATCCCCGAGACGTAGTCCTTTTCGATCGCCCGCCGCATCGGGTTGCCGTGGCCTTCGGTGACGCCGTGGCGTTCATCGACAAAATCCAGATGCGCGTCGATCTGAACCACATGGATGGGGCCGTTCTTGTCGCAATCCTCGGCAAAGGCGCGGATACAGGGGATGTTGACCGAGTGATCGCCGCCGATGGTCACCGGCAACGCACTGGCATCCAGTATCTTCTTCACCCCGTATTCGATATTGGCGTGGCTTTCCTTTGTCTTGGTATGGATGATATCGGCGTCGCCCAGATCGACAATCCGCACGTCACTGCCCAGATATGTGGCGTCGTCCTCGTGGTCATAGGCGCCGGCATGGCCAAAGCTGAACAGGGTCGAGGCCTCGCGCACCGCACGCGGTCCGAACCGGGCACCCGGTCGGAACTGACATCCGAAATCGAACGGTGCGCCAAGTATGGCGACATCGGCATCAATATTGTCCCAGTCCCCGACATAGGGCTTTTTGCCAAAGGTCGCGATGCCGACAAAGGGCAGGTTCAGACGACCCGATTCATAGCCATGACCCGACATGATCTCTCCGTTCTTTTTGCGTTACCGTTACAGGAATTGCGTGAATTCAGGTGATGCCGCCAGCTGTCCGGAGGCAGTTTGCAGGATGATAAGAGAAGTGCGGTGCGCCGCAAGCCACCACCGACCAACAATGATGAAAAGCGGCGGTGATGAGCGCCACATTTAAGGCTTGGCGTTTGCAAGTGTCTTAGGCGCAATATGCGCAGGCATACCGCATTTCAGCGAAAAAACTTTGCGGTGTTGTCCAGGCACTTGTCACATCAAATGTCATTGACTAGGACCGGTTGAAGCAAATCAGATATTGAGCATTTTATGTTGATCACACCTGTTCTTCTTTGTGGTGGTTCCGGAACGCGTCTTTGGCCCTTGTCGCGCAAAAGCTATCCCAAGCAATTTGTGCCGCTGGT
>NZ_JBMIRT010000009.1:0-3777 GCF_049195285.1 Ruegeria sp. MALMAid1280
AGCGTAAAGAACTGCATCCTTGGGAAAGTGGCAGCCTTTCAGAGAGATCATACTTAATACCTGTTCGAAAACTATTCGACGGGAAGAGACTGCGAAACCTGAGTGCTCGTCAATCTCAGTTCAAAATTTGCGACACAACCCTCCTCCTTGAGAATGCGGTTCTCCCGTCGAAGCCGTTCATTCTCACGGGCGAGATCAAGGTCCTTGTCGGACACAACATCCGTGTCGCGATGCGCTAAAATCCACTTATTCAAAGTCGACAGGCCAACGCCCAAATCAGATGCCACTTGCTTTCTTGTAAGCCCGCTCGTCAGCGCGATCCGCACCGCATCAGCGCGGAACTCGTCCGTTCGTTTCAATCCCATACTTCGTCTCCTTTGCTGCAATAAACGCTATCAAAGGAGCGGCATCAAACCGCGACACGTCCATGCCGTGTTTGTCGATCGCTCGGCCAACAACCCATTCTCAGCGCTGTTCGCTGAGGTGTCCGTCAGATCAAGTCTGAAGTTCTACACTTAACTACCACATATGGAGCGCAAGTCATAATTGAGTTTTTCCAACAGCTCCGTCCCGCTCGCTTTTGCTATCTCTTCGCGACCCCACGGATCGAAGTCTTTAAATAACGGCGGTACATTTGGACTGCTGGCCAATACAAACCCATCGAAGCTGGTTGTATGTTTCTCAACCGACGAAGTGGTCTCAATCCGATATCCAAAGCTTTTCAGCTGATCAATGACGACGTCATGCAGTCGGTCGTCATGCGTGGAAACAAAAACGAAGTCACATCGGTGGTTTGACAATGTAACTGTTGCACCATCCAGCATCTCAACTTCGTAGCCTTGAATATCTGAATGCAAGATATCCAGTTTGTCCAAGCCCTTTTCTAACATAAATTTATCGACGGAAAACTCCGCTTTTGCCACGAAGGCTTTGACAAAGTCACCTTTGTATCCGTTCAAGGCAAAGTTCTTTCTTCCTGCCTCCAAGTTTTGTTCTTCTGGTTCCACCATTGTACAATAAGCATCAGGGTAAACTCGCTTCAACCACATAGAATAGTGTGCCCAGTATGCGCCCAGTTCCAACATCGAAGGCTTGGTTGAGCGTAGTTTCGTCAACACGTATTGAAAGCATAGTTCTTCGAGTGGCTCATGAACGCCCCTATTGGAAACGAGAATACTCGAAAACTCTCCATAGTAAGAATACTCGCCGCTTATCGGAACTGCATTTCCATTGTGCAAAACAACGTGGCCCTCCTTATTGACGTAGCCCGCATTGGGGACTCTATCAATCAACAGGTTTAGTGGGTCGGAAATCACATCTCGCGCGCGTTCCTGGAATGAGATGCCTTTTTCTAGAATGTCGCCGTCGGCGTACTCGGACCAGTCAGTTTCTTTTTGAATATCAGTTAGCTCATCGCGAAGCGTTTCTTCATCGGAACGTGAAACTTCGTGTTCAGCTTCTTTTATCAAACGGTAGCCAAAGCGAAGGGCAATCTCTGAGAAAAACTTTTCCATTTTTCATTTCCACATTACAATACAAATCCGATAGACAATCAAGAGTTTCAGTTAGTCTTTAACGTACCAGTGATCCCACTCGGAGCTACCCTCAAATACTCGCTTGTAACCATGTTTGGACAGCAACGAAAAAACATCGTCACCCATTTTCGTAAAGTTGTGTTCGCAAGTGATAATATCAATATTATATTTGGAAAAATCGAAGTGCTTTAGTATCTCATATTCGCTTCCCTCGGTGTCAATTGACAGATAGTCGATGTTTCGGGGTGCGTTATGACGTTCTAACAGGTCATTCAAGGAAACTGTCTTTACTTGTATAATCTGACCGGATTTTCTTGTTTCGGAATGGTGATCGCAGTCTGAGAAAGAGTTTAGCGTCGATAGTTCACCTTCGTTCGCCATATTGAATTCCAAAATCTCTCCAGTTTCACGCCAGACACAGTCAAAATCTAAGGATACATCACGGTTTTTTTTCAGGGCTTCATGCCACATTGGCGCTGGCTCGGCCAGAATACCGTTCCAGCCAAAAGACTTCTCCAGCAAGAAGGTATTGCTGAGATCTAACCCATTTGTGGCGCCAAATTCCACGAAGAAACCACCCTTTTTAAATTTTTTCTTCAGCAAGACGAATATATCTTGCTTTAATTGTGCTCTGGAAATTTCCCGGCAATTACTTGCAGCAAGAGCCATATCCATGAGATCAAAAATCTCACGGTTAGTCGATAAATATTTTTCTGTTTGCTCGGTCAACTTACCATTGAGATAATCCACTTCGTGTTGCAATTGCTGTACGGCTAAATTTGATGTAGAAGATTCATTTTCAAGGGTCATAATTTTTTTTCGAACAGCATCGATTCGATTCTTGCGATTGACTTCAAGCCCCAAAAATGTAATTCCCTTTTTTAACAAGTGCTTTGTCACGTTCAGGCCCTTTTCGTTTTTTGTTCGATAGCTCATCAATTTTCTGACTGGTTGGACTGTCACCCAATCTTCTTAAATTGTGCCAACCTTGTGAATGGGTGATTTGGCCTCCGACGCTTGTCAGACTCAATCGCTGCAAGCCAACTATTAAACTTTATCGGCACTGCGAGTGGTTTCTGGTGTTCCAACGTAAGAGGCGCTCTCAGTTCCATCAGCAAACATATTTGCGTCGGTTTCAAGCCTCCCAAGGTCACCACCCAACTCGAGTGACTTGAGTGGGCAGAAAAGTAAACGCTCAATACGCGTAATCGACAAAGTAGACCTCGTAGTATTGCGGTTTTGGTCGATGATTGGATTTCAGTCGCGGGTGTCTTTAGTTTCCAACGCCTATTAAGCCGCATTGATTGCGAACGCAAGTGCTCAGGGTTCTCTTGCGAAGTTTTGGTTGGTCGAAAAGAACGCGCTGTTGCAGCGGGTTTAAGAGGCGTGACGGGCTCCCTGAAAAGTCCGCGATTTGAAGCTAGCCTGTTCCCCAAGCGAGGAGACAGACTATGCGGAAAAAGCCGTTTCAGCGAAGAGGAGATCACTGGCATCCTGAATGAGCACCAAGCCGGAATTGCGGCGAAGGAACTGTGCCGGAAGCACGGCATCAGCGATGGCACTTTCTACAAATGGCGTTCGAAGTATGGCGGCCTGGAAGTGTCCGAGGCCAAGAGGCTGAAGGCTCTGGAGGTCGAGAACGCCAGGCTCAAGAAGATGTTGGCCGAGCACATGCTTGATGTGGCAACGCTGAAAGAGATGCTGGGAAAGAACTTTTGAAGCCCGGTGGGTTCTGTCGCAAACTCCGCCCCACCTGTCAGATTGAACGCAGTTCTGTTAACGCGTGCTGGGACATGACAGGAGCAGGCCGTGACAATCTCATTTAAGGGCGCGCATTTTCCGAAAGACGTGATCTTGCGCGCGGTTTTCTTCTACCTGCGCTACATTGTTTCCTACCGGGATCTGGAGGAAATCATGGCGGAACGCGGCGTTGATCTGGATCATGCAACGCTAAACCGCTGGGTCAGTCGATATGCCGGCCTCATTGCTGAAACAGCGCGGTATAGAAAGCGTCCCGCAGACCGTTCGTGGCGCATGGATGAAACCTATGTGAAAGTGAAAGGCGAATGGGTTTATCTTTACCGAGCAATCGACGAACACGGCAAGACCCTGGATTTCATGTTGTCCGAGCGCCGGAATAAAGCCGCTGCGACGAGGTTCTTCGCCCGCGCTCTCAAGGTGAACGGATTGCCACGCAAGATTGTCATCGACAAAAGTGGTGCCAACACAGCTGGCATCAAGG